>NZ_JBIVJF010000013.1:14576-222003 GCF_044750105.1 Kitasatospora sp. NPDC088861 | reverse complement strand
TTCGTGTCTGGCCGGTATCGCCGACTGCTGTCTACGAGAGAAACGTTAGACCCACCCACGAGCAATGTCTACTCCGGCGCACACAGATTTTGCGACGCTCTGGGGTGAGGTAACCTTCCGCTGCGCGGCGGCGGCAACCCCCCGAGCCGCCGCCGCGCGCCCTAAGCAGCGAGCCGCACCGCGCGGGGAGGCAGAAGTCGAAGACCTGGCGCCCGTCGGACCGGAGACGGCCCGGAGGGCGGGACGGGAGGCCCTGGTCGAAACGATCACCAAGGCCGTGCCCGGCGGTGACGGCCGGGCCGTCCGTCGGCTACTGGCCCGCTTCGCGGAACTGGCCGCCATCGCCGACCTGTACGCCCTGCGCGACGCCCCCTCGGAAGTTCATTTCGAGCCCGGTGCATGCCGGAGGGGGCGGCGGTGTCGCCGTCCGCCACGACCTCCCCTCCTCACCGCTGACCGAGCCGGCGCCACGACCGCAGCCCGTTCCCTCGCCGACCGGCTCGCCGCCGCCTACCGCCTCGACCGGCTCGCCGCCGCCTACCGCCTCGACCGGGTCGTTTACCGCAACGGCGCCCGCATGCCCGTCCGGGCCTGGGCCGAAGCCGCCCTCGCCGCCCGCTCCGCCGTCGCCCACAACACCGGCACCCTCAACACCGCCCGCGAGTACGGAATCCACCAGGTCGAGGTCTCTGACGGTCACGACTGCGGATGGAACAGCCACCCCGACCCCGACAAGGCCACCCGCACCCTGCGCACAGTCGAGGAAGCCGCCGACTGGCCCATCTCCCACCCGCGGTGCGCGCGGACGTTCGGGTTGAGCCCCGACGCGTCGGACGCGCCGGGCGAGGACAGTGCTGTCACGGCCCCTTGAACGTCCCCTCCCGTGCTGGCTGGGTGGGAGCCGCGTGGGGTAAGTCGACTGGGTGATTCGGAAGCCAACCTTGCCTGTTCGATGGCCTGTTCACACCTTTCGGTGCAGCGGGGTCCGGGGCGGGCTGGGACGATCGAGCCGCCGTGCGCACCTGCGCCCGGGCCGTCCGTGAAACGAATTGAGGACCCCTCGCCATGAGCATTCACGACACCGCCCACCCGCAACTGGCCGAGCACTACAGCCGGGCCGCCGAGTCCCACCTCGACCTGATCACAGCCCGGCGGGCTATCGACCCCGACCTGATCGCGGGGCAAGCGGTGATCGTCCCCAAGAAGTTCTCCTACTCCGGGTCCGTGCACTCCTTCTCGGTCCTCGGGGGCGGTTTCTCCGGGGACTTCACCGACGAGAAGGGCGTCGAGTACGAGATCACCGGTGCCGGAGGCGGCCTGAGCGTCGGAGGCGGAGACGTCTGGGGCACCCTGTGGACCAACGGCCACCTGTCCGACTACGCGGGCTGGACCACCCGCTTCGAGGCGACCACCACCGCGGCCATGTTCAACATCAACCTGTGGGGCCTGGACGGCGAGTACATCGGTTCGTTTGTCGGTGGCGGAGCGGAGATGGGAGTCGGCGCCATGGGCGGACAGGGGAAGATCGACATCAAGCACTGACAACCACCACCTCTGGCCGCGCTGCCATCGTGCAGCGGCAGTGCAGGGTGGGAGTCCAGAGCTCGGATGCCGGACCGGTGCGATGCTGCTCTTCGGGCCAGGTTGGGCAACTCCGGGACACTGGGAGCGCGCCGTCGGCGCTCCCGCCCCGGTCAAGGCGAAGGCCAAGGCCGCCATCACGTCGAACCTGGGGACCTACGAGGCGACCGTCGGCGACAAGTACCTCACGGACGACATCGTCTACGCGGTCGGCAAGTAGCACGGGCGCGGTCCCCGGATTCCACCGACTTCTGGAGGCCGCCGGGCTGTCAATGCCTCTCGTTCACGCCGAGGAGCGGGCCATCGCCCGGCGGAGCGCGAGAGCGATCGGGCTCTCCGAGGGACGGTCGCCGTCAGTCCGCACAGACCGGCTGCCAGCCAGTTGCCTCCGGTAGGCGTCATCAGGTGGCGGACGGCTCGTTGGTCCAGGTGCTTGACGCCCCGAAGAAGGAGAACCCCATGCCCGAGCCCGAAGAGTACGTCGACGAGCAGCCCGAACTGGTCGTCCACAGGGTCGCAGACCCGCAGGACGACGGCTCCGACCCCATTGCGGATACCGCCGACCAGGCACTCGGAACGCAGGCACGGACGCGCGCCGGCGGCTTGATGGACCAGGGCCAGATGTAGCAGAGGCCCGGGCGGGTGGGGCTGCCTTACGGCAGCCCCACCCGCCCCCAGTGGTGGAGGACTGCGTCGGCGGGCGAATCCACCGCGCGTTGGCGCAGAGCGTCGGGTGCAAATGGCGGCCCGCACGGGCGTGACCGGCAGGTCGGGCTGCGGGTAGCTGTGCCGGATCCGCCTCGCGGGCGGATGCACTGTCGCGAGGCGGATCCGGTCCGGGTGCTGCTTCTGCGGGGTTAGGGGTTCTCGACCTCGACGGCGTAGAGGCCGCGGAGGCGGCCGTCGCCGGCGTCGGACTGGGAGGGGTAGAGGATCTGGACGTCGACGGGCAGCGGGGTGCCGGGGTCGATGGTGTGGGAGCCGTCGTTGGGGGACCCAAGGACGACCGTTCCCTCCAGGCCGTCCTTGATGACCCGGTACCACTGGGTCTGCTGGGGGTTGACGCGGGTGCGCGCGGGGACGTCGAAGGCGATCTCCCAGGCTGTCACGCGGTGTTCGTTGGCGGCCAGGGTGAGGTTGTAGCTGACGAGCCAACCCTTGGCGTCCTCGGGCCAGGTCTGGTCCCACTGTCCGGCGATCTTCTGGCCGACGGTGATCAGCGGCAGTTCGGCGGTGGTGGTGACCTGGCCGGACTGCTGGGCCGCGGTATTGGCGCGGGTGGCGGAGGTGATCCGGCTCGTGGCGGTGAAGTCGCCTTCGTGGTGAGGGTCGACGGTGCCCCTCAAGGTGATCACCGCCTTGCTGCCCTTGGGCAGGCTGAGCGGCTGGTGGAGTTCGCCGTCGGTAGCGGTTCCCGGGCCGCACACCGCGCCGTTCTCCCCGCGGCATGTCACCTCCACGTCGAGCAACTGGACGGGGACGTCGCCGCGCACGACG
Source organism: Kitasatospora sp. NPDC088861 (assembly GCF_044750105.1). Lineage (NCBI taxonomy): Bacteria > Bacillati > Actinomycetota > Actinomycetes > Kitasatosporales > Streptomycetaceae > Kitasatospora > Kitasatospora sp. NPDC088861. Next base: position 218,925 of record NZ_JBIVJF010000013.1, on the reverse strand, counting down.
GCGTCGGGGGCGTCGTTGGGCCCGTGGTTCTGGACGCCGATGGTGTAGGAGATCCGATGGCCGGCCTTGGCGGTCAGCGGGCCGCTCATCTCCAGCGGCATGGCGACGGGCAGGGCGACGGTGAGGTTGCGGATGCGGTGGGCGGCGGTGGCCCCGCCGGTGCCGGCGCCGAACCCGAGCTTGAACGTCGCGGGCATCTGTACCTGGCCCGGGCCGGCGGCCAGGTCGAGATTGTCGATCAGCACCGCGCCGTTGGGGTCCGAGGTGCTGGAGCGCCGCACCGTCAGGCGCCCGCCGATGACGGTCACCTGCAGATGGGCCCCCACCCCCCAGCCGCCCCGGAACCCACCCGGCACCTCGACACCGGCCAGCCAGGCGAAGCCCGTGAGCAGGTCCCCGGAGCCGCGCACACCCACAGTGTCGGGGCTGCGGCCGGGACCGCCGGGGCCGCATGAGGGGGCGGCGAAGTTCCCGAAGTTGTCGAAGCCGACGCCCACATAGCCGGCAGTGACGCCGGGAAGGTTGACCGAGCCGTCCTTGATGTAGGAGTAGCCCAGCGCCCCGCCGCGGGCCCCGGGCTGCGTGGTACGGCTCCCGTCGATCAGGTAGAGGCTGAACCCGTCCCCGAGACCCTGGGCCCCGCCGCCCTCACAGGAGTAGTCGAAGTCGATGCTCACCCCGAGCGAGGAGGAGAACGGTTGGTCCAGGAACGCCGTACCCGCCTTCGAGGGGGTGTTCGGCGTCAGCTCCAGGGCGCCCTCGTTCAGCCGCGCGCTACCCAGCAACTGCCAGTGCTCATTCTCCGGGGCTGTGCCGGTGAACGACTCGGTGATGGGGAACTGCACCTGCTGCTGTGCGGCGTCGGGCGTCTGACCCGTCATGGAAGCTCCTCTTCGCTGGACCGGCACCTTCTCGCGGCCCGCAGTGGACGCGAACCGCAGGGACCGTGACGGCCCCGGCGCTGACCATGCCCAAACCCCCGACATCGTACGCCTGGAGGCCTACACAAAGTGACGATAGATCACCTGTGAGTGTCGCGCGGATGTGCGGGGGCCGGGGGGAGAGATGGGAGCGCCGCGTCTGCGATGCGGCCGTGTGGGAAGTGGGGTGCGGTGGTGTCCGCCGTTGGTGTGCCGGAGGCCGCTGGGCGCGGTGCGACCGGCCTGGCGGCCCTCGGGGTGGGCGGGGCGGTGGTGGTCACGTGCGGGTGATGGTGAAGGGGATGTGCTTGCGGAGGTCCTGGACGAAGACCTTTCCTTCCAGGACTGCGTCACCGACGGCAGCCACCAGCAGCAGGCCGCCGAACTCGACCGGGCGATCGACACCCTGACCCGGGGCTCGCCCTGGCAGCCGCCGTCCTGCGCCGGCCCTGAGCTCAGTCCTGAGCTGCGCCGAGCCACCTGTCGAGCGCCTCGCCGAGCCCGTCCGGGGCCTCACCGCTGTCGCCCGCCCAGGCGACGAAGCCGTCCGGGCGGACCAGCAGGGCGGCCGGCGTGGGCTGTTCGGGGCAGGGGGAAGTCACGATCCGCAGCCGGTCGCGGTGGCCGTCGGCGCGGGCGCGCAGCTCGGGGTCGTCGGTGAGGTCCAGCAGCAGCGCGCGGCCGTCGTGCAGGTGGTCGGCCAGTTTGCTGCCGTCGGCGAGTGCGAGGTCCGGTGCGCTGCGGCCCACCAGCGGGTGTTCGCCGGGCAGGTCGTAGCGCTGCCACACGCCGGAGAGCTGCTTGACGAAGTAGGTCGTCCCGGCCGCGGTGTCGGCCAGCTGGGCGACGACGTTGCGCAGCGCGCCGCTGCCCGGCTCGGGCCGCATCAGCGCGACCTGCGCCCTCGTCCAGTCCAGGACCCAGGCGCCGATCGGGTGCCGCTCGGCGGTGTAGCTGTCCAGCAGGCCCTCCGGCGCCCAGCCCTGCACGGTGGCGGCGAGCTTCCAGCCGAGGTTGATCGCGTCGCCGATGCCGAGGTTGAGCCCCTGGCCGCCGAACGGGGAGTGCACGTGCGCCGCGTCGCCGGCCAGCAGCACCCGGCCCGCGCGGTAGGTGCTCGCCTGGCGGGCGTTGTCCGTGAAGCGGGTCGCGCTGTGCACCTTGGTGATCGTCACGTCCACGCCGCTGACGTTGCGCAGGCTGGCCTGCAACTCCTCGGTGGTGACCGGCGACTGGCGGTCCGCGGGCGGACCGTCGAACTCCACGGTGAGGATCCGGCCCGGCACCGGCCCGTGCACGTACGTCCCGACCGAGGTCCGGTTCCAGCCGGCGCCCAGGGCCTCGGAGCCGGTCATCTCCACTATCGCCTGGTGGCCGGTGATCTCCGGGGCCGTGCCGGGGAAGTCGAACCCGGCGAGCCGGCGCACCGTGCTGCGGCCGCCGTCGCACCCGACCAGCCAGCCGGTTCGGATCGGCGCACCGCCGTCGGTGTGCACGGTCACCCCGTGCTCGTCGGTGTCGAAGCCGGTCAACTCCACGCCCCGGCGCAGCTCGACGCCCAGCTCGGCCGCGCGCTCGCCGAGCACGTGCTCCAGGGCGGCCTGCGGGACGAGGGCGGCCTTGTCTACGGGGCCGCGGTCGGCGAAGTCGGGGTCGTCGGCGGGGTCGAAGCGGTCGAAGCTCAGCATGATTCCGGCGAAGTGCCCGGCGATCCGCTGCGGCGCCCGCGTGGGCACTGCGCTGTCGGCGGGCACCTCGCCGTTGGTGGGCACTTCGCCGTTGGTGGGCGGCCCGTCCGGGCGGCGCTGCCGGGTGAACTGGGCGAACTTCTCCATTGCCTGCGCGTGGATCTCTTCGAGCGCGGGGAGCAGCCCGCGCCGGTAGAAGGCCTCCACGCTGGGCGTGTTGATGGCGCCCGCCTTGACCGTCTGGTCCACCTCGGTGAGTCGTTCGATGACCAGCACCGAGGTTCCGGCGAGCCGGAGCTCGCAGGCCAGCATCAGCCCGACCGGCCCGCCGCCCGCCACCACCACGTCGTAGTCCGTGCCTGCGTCCGTGCCTACGTCGGTGCCTGCGTCTGTGCTCATGTCCGTGTTCATGACTTCACTGTAGTCACTAAAAATCTGTGGTGGGTATAATTTCGGTCATGGATGTAGCCAGGACCCCAGACGCCGGCGACGAACCGCAGTCCCGGAACCTCACGATGCGTCAGCGCAAGAAGGTGCAGACCCGGCAGCGGATCTCCGGCGTGGCCACCACCCTGTTCCTGGCGCGCGGGTTCGACCAGGTCACCGTCGCCGAGGTGGCCGAGGCGGCGGAGGTCTCGACCATGACGGTCTTCAACTACTTCCCGCGCAAGGAGGACCTCTTCCTGGACCGGATCCCGGAGGCTGTCGAGCTGTTCACGAGCGCGGTGCGCGACCGCCCGGCCGCCGAGTCCCCACTCGCCGCGCTGCATCGCCTGATTCTCGAACTCATCGACGAGGGCTACCCGTTGGCGGCTCTGCGGGATCGCTTCACGGCCTTCTGGCAGGTCGTGGTGGACTCCCCGTCGCTGCGGGCGCGGGCCCGCGAGGGCGTCGAGGAGCTGGAGGGTGCGCTGGCCGAGGTGATCGCGCAGACCTCGCCGGACCCGCAGCCCCGGCTGACCGCCGCGCTCGCCGTCGCCGCCTATCGCACCGGCTGCCTCACCTCTGCGGGCCGGATGCTGGCGGGGGAGAGTGCGGCGGCGGTCGACCCCGATCATCGCGCCCTGCTGGACGCGGCCTTCGGTGCGCTCAGGCGGGCGCTGCCGCTGTCGTAGCGCCATCGCGGTCGTAGCGCCGCCGTGGGCGCGAACGCGAACGGCGAACGGCGGGCGGCCGACAGGCCGAAGTGGCCTGCGGTCGCCCGCCGTTCAAAATCCCCGCGACTACTCGACGACGAGCGAGACCGGGATGGCCCCGGGTGGGTTTCGCGGGCGCCTTGGCCGGACCCCCAATAGCCGCTGGCCGGGTCGCCCGTCCTTCGGCCACCTGGGATCGGTGTGGCTGCGATCGGGTCTGCGGTCAGCTCTCGACCATGAAGGAGCGCGGGTGCGAGTTGAACCTGACCGAACGGCCGGCCGACACGCTGAACAGCGACCCGCCGGTGCAGTCCTCGCCCCAGTAGAAGCGGACCGTGCTGTCCGTCGCGTTGTTCACGCCTGACAGGGGCCCCTGTGCCTCCCTCGGTACGTCGTAGCAACCGGGGGCCGGGTCGAGGTACGGCACGCCCGGGCCGCTGCCCGACCCGCCGGGGAAGATCACGTTGTAGAACGTCAGGGTGCCCGTGGCGGCCTGGGCGGACGTGGGGACGGCCACGGCCAGCGTCCCTGCGGCGATGAGGGTACCGATCGTCGTGACGAGGCGTCGCATGATGGGACCTCCGGTACGCCGGGTCGCCAGGTGCGACCCGTGATCGCAACCAACGGTAAGGCTGCGTACGCGAATCGTCACCGGCGTGAAGGGGCGCGAACGGCGCGCGAGGGCCGTGCCCCTGCCAGGTGAAAGCCCGACGGGGGCGCCGTCCCGTCGGGCCTCCGTGGTGCCGATGACCTGCGGGTGCTCCGAGTCGGGCACTGCGCTTGAACCCTTCCCGTCGCCGCCGTGGCGCCCGCCCGTCCGCGGCCGGAACGGGAAGGGCCCCTGGGGCGGGAGTGGGGCTCCCGGCCCGGGGGCCCGTGGTGCGTCCGGCTGGTCAGGACGCTGTGGCAGCGCCGATCAGTGGTCGGTGGCAGGCCACCGCGCGGCCTGGTGCCACCTCCCGCAGCTGCGGTTCCTCGGTGGCGCAGCGAGTGTCGGCCAGGGGGCAGCGGGTGCGGAAGCGGCAGCCGCTGGGCGGGGCGAGGGGGGAGGGCGGGTCGGTGGGGAGGAGGCCGGTGTCGCGCAGCGGGCGGCCGGGTTCGGGGACGGCGGCGAGCAGGGCGGCGGTGTAGGGGTGGGCCGGGGCGGCGAGGACGGCCTCGGTGGGGCCGCGTTCGCAGATGCGGCCGAGTTGGAGCACAGCCACCTCGTCGCTCACCGCGCGGACCACGCCGAGGTCGTGGGAGATGAAGAGGCCGGCCAGTCCGCGTTCCTCGGTGAGCCCGCGCAGCAGGTTGAGCACGGTGGCCTGGGCCGAGACGTCGAGGGCGGAGACCGCCTCGTCGGCGATCAGGACGCGCGGTCCGGCGGCCAGGGCCCGGGCGATGGCGACCCGTTGGGCCTGCCCGCCGGAGAGCTGGTGGGGGCGGCGGTCGCCGAACAGGGCGGGCGGGAGGCCGACGGCCGACAGCTGCTCGGTGACGACCTGCTCGCGGTCGCGGGCCGGGTCGGGGTGGGCGTCGAGGGGTTCGGCGACCAGGTCGCGGACCCGGCGGTGCGGGTTGAGGGAGGAGAGCGGGTCCTGGAACACCAGCTGGAGGCGGGGCCGGACGGCCCGCAGGGCGCGCGGGGAGAGGGTGGCGAGGTCGGTGCCGTCGAGGGTGACGGTGCCGGTGGTGGGTGGGGGCAGCCGCAGCAGGGCCTTGGCGATGCTGCTCTTGCCGGAGCCGGACTCGCCGACCAGGGCGAGGGTGCGGCGCGGGTGGAGGGCCAGGTCGACGCCGCTGACGGCGTGCAGCGGGCCGGAGCGGGTGCGGTGGACGACGCTGAGGTCGGTGGCCTCCAGGACGGCCGTTCCGGGAGCGGCGGCGCCGGGAGCGACGGCTTCGGGGGCAGCGGCGTCGGGGGCGGTGGTCATGCCGCGGGCTCCAGTTCGTCGGGTGAGGGCGAGGGCGACGGCGACGGCGCGTCAGGCGGCGCGGTGAGCGGGAAGTGGCAGGCGGCGGTGTGGCCGTCCGCCGCGGTGTGGGTGGGCGGTGCGGTCGTGGTGCAGAGGTCCGTCGCCAGTTCGCAGCGCGGGGCGAAGGGGCAGCCGGGGGTGGGCCGGGTGAGGTCGGGCGGCGAGCCGGGGATCGCGGGCAGGGTGCGGCGCAGCGGGCCGGTGACCCGGGGTACGGAGCGCAGCAGGGCCGCGGTGTAGGGGTGCCGGGGGTGGCGGGTGACGGCCTCGGTGGGGCCGGTCTCCACGATCCGGCCGCCGTACATGACGGCGATCCGGCGGGCCCGCCCGTACAGCAGGCCGATGTCGTGGGTGATCAGCAGGGTGGCGAGGCCGCGGCTGCGCCGGTGCTGGTCGAGCAGGTCCAGGACGGTGCGCTGGACGGTGACGTCGAGGGCGGTGGTGGGTTCGTCGGCGAGCAGCAGGGCGGGTTCGCCGGCCAGGGCGGCGGCGATGCCGACGCGCTGGCGCAGGCCGCCGGAGAGCTCGTGCGGGTGGGCGCGGGCCCGCCGGGCGGGGTCGGGGACGTCGACGGCGGCGAGCAACTCGGTGGCGGTGCGCAGCCGTTCGCGCCGGGAGAGCCGGCGCCGGTTGGTGAGGGACTCGGTGACCTGGTCGGCGATCCGGACCACCGGGTTGAGCGAGGTCATCGGGTCCTGGTGGACCATGGCGATGCCGGTGCCGAGCAGTTCGGCGCGGCGGGTGCGGGAGGCGGTGAGCAGGTCCTCGCCGTTCAGCCGGATCTCGCCGGTGGCGACGGCCCTGGTGGTGCGCGACTCGACGCCGAGGACGGCGCGGGCGAGCACGGACTTGCCGGAGCCGGACTCGCCGACCACGCCGAGGCACTCGCCGGCCGCGATGGTGAGGCTGACGCCGTGCAGGACGTGCAGGGCACGGCCGTCGGGGGTGTGCAGGACGGTGTCCAGCGAGCGGACGTCGAGCACCGGGACGTCGAGGGCGGGGACGTCCAGGGCGGGTTCGTCGAGGTCGGGGGCGGAGGTCATCCGCGCGCTCCCTTCGGGCCGGCGGGACCACCCGAACGCAGGTGCTCCCCGAGGTAGTTGAGGGCGAGGACGGTCAGGCAGAGCACGGCCGCGGGCGCCAGCGAGATCCACGGCGCGCTGCCGAGGGCCGTGCGCCCCTCGGCGATGATGCCGCCCCAGGAGGGCTCCGGCGGGCGCAGCCCGAAGCCGAGGAAGCTGAGCGAGCCCTCGGCGACGATGGCGACGGTGGTGGCGGTGAAGGCGAAGGTGAGGGCGGCCGGCGCGACGTGCGGGACGATCTCGCGGCGCAGGACGCGCAGCGGGGCGGTGCCGAGCATGCGGGCGGCCTGGACGAAGCCGCGTTCGCTGAGCGAGAGCACGACGGCGCGCACCACCCGGGTGAAGTGCGGGACGGTGAACAGCCCGATCAGCGTGCCGATCACGGTGAGGCTGGGGCCGCGCAGCGAGACCGCGATCATCACCAGGATCAGGCTGGGCACGGACATCAGCAGGTCGGTCGCGAAGCCGATCGCCTTGTCGAGCGGGCCGCGGAACCAGCCGGCGGCGAGGCCGAGCGTTCCGCCGCCGAGTAGGCCGACCAGGATGGTGAGGGCGGCGACGGTGAAGGAGGCGCGGGCGCCGGCGACGGTGCGTTGCAGGACGTCCCGTCCGGCGCTGTCGGTGCCCAGCCAGTGGCCGGGGCCGGGGGCGGCGGCGGGGTGGGCGAAGTCGCCGTGCAGCGGGTCGAAGCCGGGCAGCAGGGGCAGCAGCAGGGCGGCGAGGGCGACGACGGCCAGCCAGGCCCCGGCGGCGAGCACGCCGGCGGGGGGCCGGCGGCGGGCGGTGCGCGCCGCGACCGTCTCGACGGTCACGACTGGGGTCTCAGCGGTGCTCATGGGCGATCCTCGGGTCGATCGTGCGGTACAGCAGGTCGACCGCGAAGGTGGCCGCGACCACGCCGACGGCGCTGACCACCACCACGGCCTGGACGACGGGGAAGTCCCGGCCGGAGATGGCCCCGGCGGCCAGGCTGCCGACGCCGGGCACCGCGAACAGCGACTCGACCAGCACCGAGCCGCCCAGCGAGGTGCCGATGCCGATGCCGACCAGGGTGACCAGCGGCAGGCTGGACGGTCGCAGGGCGCGGCGCAGCAGCAGCCGGGTGGTGCCCATGCCGCGGCTGCGGGCGGCGGCGATGTACGGCTGGTCGAGGGTGTCGAGCAGTTGTCCGCGCAGGGTGCGGGTGAACACGGCGGCCTCGGTGAGGCCGAGGGTGAGGGCGGGCAGCACCAGGTGGCGCAGGTTCTCGGCCGGGTCCTCGGTGAACGGGGTCCAGCCGGTGGCGGGCAGGATGCGCAGTTGGACGGCGGCGAGCCAGATGAGCAGCAGGCCGAGGGCGAAGCCGGGGACGGCGAGCCAGCCGAAGGTGCCGGCGGTGGCGATCCGGTCGAAGGTGCCGCCGGGCCGCCAGGCGGAGAGCAGGGCGACGGGCACGGCCAGGGCGAGCGCCACCAGCTGGGCGGCGAGGAAGAGTTCGAGGGTGACGGGGATGCGGTCGGCGAGTTCGGTGGTGACGGCGGCTCCGGTGGACAGCGAGTGGCCGAGGTCGCCGTGCAGGGCGTCGGCGATCCACTGCCAGGTGGCGGCGAACAGATTGCGGTCCAGGCCGAGCCCGGCCTCGTAGGCGGAGATCTGCTCGGGGGTGGCGGTGGGGCCGAGGGCGGCGACGGCGGGGGAGCCCGGCATCAGGTGGGGCAGGTACAGGGCGGCGACGGTGACCAGCAGCAGTACGGCCGCGGCGCGGCCGAGCCGCCCGCCGTGGCGCAGCGCGGTGCGGGTGCGGGGGGTCACCGCTTCACCCACAGGGGGGCGGGGGAGACGTTGAGGACGGTGCGCTTGGACAGGTCGGGCAGTCCGCCGACCTTGGCGCCGGCGAGGAAGCCGACGGTGTTCTCGGTGAGGAAGGCCATCGGCACCTCGCCGACGACCCGCCGGGCGGCCTGCTGGTAGGCGGCCGCACGCTTGGCGGGGTCGGTCGAGGCGCGGCCCTCGGCGATCGCCTTCGAGGTCTCCGGGTCGGACCAACTCATGAAGTTGTAGGGCGAGTTGGACAGGTAGAGATTGGTGAGCGCGGTGTCGGTGTCGCCGAACATGCTGGTGGGGAAGTCGATCACCTGGAACTTGCGCTGGAGCATCGCGGTGCCCAGGCCCGCGGCGTCGAGAGGCTTGATGGTCACCTTGATCCCGGCCTCACCGAGCATCTGCTGGATCACGGTGGCGCGCTGCTGGCCCTCGGGGCGGCTGTCGACGAGGTAGTCGAAGGCGAGGTCGGGGTGGCCGGACTCGGCGAGCAGGTCCCGGGCCTTGGCCGGGTCGTGGGCCGGGTACCCGGCGGCGGTGCGGTACGGGGAGCGGGAGCCGATCGGGCCGTCCGAGACCTTGCCCTGGTCGAGGGAGACGACCTTCTCCAGGGCCTCGCGGTCGATCGCGTACTGCACGGCCCGGCGGACCCGCACGTCGTCGAAGGGCGTCGACGCGGTGTTGAAGACCATGGTGGTGGTGCCGCCGGGCCCGGTGGCGCTGCGCAGCCCGTCGGCGGCGGCCTGCTTGAGCTGGCCGGGCGTCTCGGTCCAGATCAGGTCGGTGTCGCCGGAGCGCAGCGACTGGTAGCGGCTGTCGGTGTCGGTGAGCACCCGGTAGACGAGCTTGTCGGCGTGGCCCTTGGCGCCCCAGTACGCGGGGTTGCGGGTGAGGGTGACGGAGACTCCGGGTTGCACGCTCTCCACGGTGTACGGGCCGGAGCCGACGGCGGGGGAGTCGCCGGCCGGGGCCTCGGAGACGTAGCCGAGGGAGCGGGTGAATATGTTCGGGAAGGCGGCGTCGGGCGCCTTGAGGGTGAAGGTGAGGGTGGTCGGGCCGGAGACGGTGGTGGCGCCGATGGTGGCTGCGTCGATGGCGCAGGCGCACTTGCTCTCCGGCTTGGCGAGCCGGGTGACGTGGTCGGCGACGGCCTGGGCGTCCAGCGGCTTGCCGTCGCCGAACTTCACGCCCTCGTGCAGGTCGAGGGTCCAGACCGTGGCGTCCGCGTTGGGGGTGAAGGACTTGGCGAGGTAGGGCTGGACGGCGCCGTTGTCGCCGTTGACCATCAGCGGGTCGTACAGGGCGTTGGCGAGGACCATCATCGGCATCGAGGTCAGGGTGCCGTCGGCCGGGTCGAGCTTGGCGAACGGCCGGTCCAGGCCGATCTTGAGCGTGCCGCCGTCCACGGCAGGCCCGTCGTTCGCCGCGCCGGTGTTCCCGGCGCCGGAGCCGGAGACCGCGTCGTCGGAGGCGGAGCAGGCGGTGAGGGTGAGCGCGGCCGTGCAGGCCGCCGCTACCAGGAGGTGGGTGTGCCGCTTCATGGTTCCTCGGTTCGGGGGAGTGGGGGCGGCCTGGGGGAGTGCGACCGCCGACGCCCCACACCATTCCGGAAGTGGCAGTACTGCCAAAAGGCAGTTGTGCAAATTTCAGATGACGGAACCCGGAAGAGTCGGCGCTCGCCTTGAGCGAGCACGGTCGGACGTGATTCGGTACTGACAGCCGCCCCCTCGGCGGCCCCATCCACACTCAACTCACCGAGAGGAAACGGAAGAACCATGCAGGGGACGGACACCGCGGCGGAGCAGGGCATGCGCGACCGCAAGAAGGCGCGCACCCGCGACACCATCCGCACCGCGGCGCTCGACCTCTTCGAGGAGCAGGGGTTCGAGCGCACCACCGTGGACCAGATCTGCCGCCGCGCCGACATCGCCCACCGCACGTTCTTCCGCTACTACCCGGCCAAGGAGGCTCTGCTGTTCGGCTGGGACTTCGGCCAGGCCATCCTCGACGCCTTCGCCGCCGCCCCCGCCGAACTCCCGCTCTGGGCCGCGCTCGACCACGCGCTGACCGCCACCGGCGGCCGGCTGGAAGAGCCCGTCGAGCACACCGAGCGCCGCCGCCGGCTGCGCCGGAGCCTGATCGAGGTGCAGGGTTCCGTGCACAACTACGCCGTGGTCGTGATCGACAGCTTCACCGAACGCACCGTCACCATCGCGGCCGAGCGGCTCGGCGTGGACCCGGCCACCGACCTGCGTCCGACCGCGCTCGGCGCGCAGTTCGGCGGCATGGTGCGCCACCACGTCCTGATCGCGTCCGAGACCGGCACGGTGGCCGACTGGCACAAGGCCTACCGGGACGTGCTCGACACCACCGGCTGACCCGAGCCGACACCCCGTCACCCCTACACCCCTACACCCCGTCACCACTGGGCGTGCCGCCGGCCGTCCGGACGGCACCGCGCGCCCTCTCGCCGCCGGCCCTGCCCTTTCTCTCCCCCTTCGCGCGGCCCGCCGCGCACCTTCACCACCTGCTTCGCACTTCCTGAAAGGCCCCCCGCATGTCCCTGGTCAACTTCCGCGACCCCGCAGCGCTCGCCGACCCCGCGAGCCGGTGGATCCGCCCCGGCACCCTGTTCCGCTCCGCCCAGCCCTTCCCCGCCGCCGACGAGGCCGTCGTCGCCCAGCTGCGCGAGCACGGCATCACCACCATCGTCGACCTCCGGGGCGAGTCCGAGAGCCGCCCCGAGGACTGGGCCGCCGCCGAGGCCGCCGGCATCGCCGTCGTCCTCGCCCGGATCGAGCCGACCAACGACGAACTGGCGCAGGCCATGCGGGCCATGACCACCGCCGAGGACCTCGGCGCCTTCTACCTGCTGATGGCCGAGTCCGCGCCGCAGGGGCTGGCCGCCGCCGCCGAGGCCACCGTCCGCCCGGGCGGCGTGCTGGTGCACTGCGCGGCCGGCAAGGACCGCACCGGGCTGCTCACCGCGCTGCTGCTGGAGCTGCTCGGGGTGCCCGCCGAGGAGATCGTCGCCGACTACGCCCGCACCAACGAGGCGATCGAGCAGATCTGGGCCGGCCTCGCCGACCGCAACCGCGCCGCCCTCAACGAGGTCGAGGCCGGCCGGCTGGTCGTCCCCGCCCCGCTGCTGGAGGCGCCCGCCGGGGCGATGAGCACCTTCCTCGACCTGGTCCGCGCCAAGCACGGCGGCGCCGAGGGCTTCCTGACCGCCTGCGGGGTCACCGCCGAGACCCTGGACGGCTTCCGCGCCAAGGCCGCCGCCCGCGCCGCCGCCAGCACCGAGGCCGGTACCGCCGCCAGCACCGAGGCCGGTACCGCCGCCAGCACCGAGGCCCGTACCGCCGCGTCGAACACCGCCGAGGTGACGGCATGCTGACCCTGCTGCGGCACACCGACGGCACGCCCTTCCGCGACCTCAACCACAACGGCACCATGGAGCCCTACGAGGACCCGCGGCTGCCCGTCGAGGAGCGGGTCGAGGACCTCCTCACCCGGATGACCTTGCAGGAGAAGGCCGCGCTGATGCTGCACGGCCGGATGCTCCCCGGCGACCAGGGCCCGTTCCCCTCCGGCGCCCGCCTGATCACCGAGCGCGGCCTCACCCACTTTGCCATGATGGCCGTCCCCGACCCGCGCGCGATGGCCGAGTGGAACAACCACGTCCAGGACCTCGCCGCGGTCGGCCGGCTGGGCATCCCCGTCACCCTCTCCTCCGACCCCCGGCACGGCTTCACCGCCAACCCGGCCACCGCCCACACCGGTGGCGGCTTCAGCACCGGCCCCGAGCCGATCGGACTCGCCGCCACCGACGACCCCGACCTGGTGCGGCGCTACGCCGACCTGATCCGCCGCGAGCTGTGCGCCGTCGGCATCCGGGTCGCCATCCACCCGATGGCCGACCTCGCTACCGAGCCCCGCTGGGCCCGGATCAGCGGCACCTTCGGGGAGGACCCGGAGCGCGCCTCGCGGATGATCACCGCCTACATCGAGGGTCTCCAGGGCGGGCCGATCGGCCCGGACAGCGTCGCCTGCATGACCAAGCACTTCCCCGGCGGCGGCCCGCAGGCCGCCGGCGAGGACTCCCACTTCGCCGCCGGCCGCCGACTGGTCTACCCCGGCGGCGAGTTCGAGACTCACCTGCGCCCCTTCGAGGCCGCCTTCGCCGCGGGCACCGCGCAGATCATGCCCGCCTACGCGATCCCCTCCGGCAGCGGCCTCGCCGAGGTCGGCGCCAACTTCAACCGGGACGTCATCACCGGCCTGCTGCGCGGGCGCTACGGCTTCGACGGCGTGGTCTGCACCGACTTCAACGCCATCACCGGCATGGACGTCCCCGGAGTGGTCACGCTGCCCCCGCGGCACTGGGGCGTCGAGGAGCTGTCCGTCGCCGAGCAGGTCGTGCTCACCCTGGACGCGGGCGCCGACCAGCTCGGCGGCGAGACGGACCCGGAGCTGATCCTGGCCGCCGTCCGTTCCGGCGCCGTCACCGAGGCCCGGCTCGACGAGTCGGTCCGCCGCATCCTGCGCGACAAGTTCCGCCTCGGCCTCTTCGCCGACCCGTACGTCGACCCGGAGGCCGCCGCCGACCTGGTCGGCGCCCCGGAGGGCCGGGCGCTCGGCCGCGAGGTCCAGCGCCGCTCGGTGGTCCACCTGGCCGGCGAGCCGCGCACCGCCACCCGGCTGTACGTCGAGGGCATCGACCCCGCCGTCGCCGCCGGGTACGGCACCCTCGTCGAGGAGCCGGAGCGGGCCGAGCTGGCCGTGATCCGCCTCGCCACCCCGTACGAGCGGCGCGAAGGGCTGCTGGAGCAGCACTTCCACAGCGGCTCGCTGGAGTTCGAGTCGGCCGAGGTCGACCGCCTCACCGCGCTGGCCGCCACCGTGCCCACGGTGTTCGCCGCCCAGCTGGAGCGGCCCGCCGTGCTCACCCCGCTCGCCCCGCACGCGGCGCTGCTGATCGGCGAGTTCGGCGCCGCGGACGAGGTCGTGCTGGACGCCGCGCTCGGCCGGGCCCCGATGACCGCGACGCTCCCGTTCGACCTCCCCCGCTCGGACGCCGCCGTCGCCGCCTCCCACGAGGACGTGCCCTTCGACACCCGCGCCCCGCTCTTCCGGCACGGGCATCGGGCCACCGGGGAGAACCGGGCCGCCGGGAAGGGCTGAGGCACCCGGGGCCGGGGCCTGCCACGGACCAGCGGACCGGTGGCAGGCCCCGGCGCGGGTGGAGCCGAGCCGCTGATCAGACCGGATGAATTACCGGCGCTCTCGCACCTCCACCGGTGTGTGCGGCCGACCGATCGGGTACCGGTGCATTCCGTCCGCCTCCCCCATCCGGCCCGCGCGGCCCAGACCTGGAGGTCCGCATGTCCACCGACTCCAGCGCACGGAACTGCCCGTTCGACTTCGCCGAGACCCTAGAGTTCGACCCGACGCTCCGGCAGCTCATGAACGACGCACCGGTCAGCCGCATCCGCCTCCCCTACGGCGAGGGGGAGGCCTGGCTCGTCACGGGGTACGACGACGTGCGCACGGTCACCACCGACCGGCGGTTCAGCCGCCACGCCATCGTCGGCCGGGACTTCCCGCGCATGACCCCCGAGCCGATCGTCCAGGCCGAGGCGATCAACGTCATGGACCCTCCCGCCAGCGCCCGCCTGCGCAGCCTGGTGTCCAAGGGCTTCACCCCCGACCACATCGAGCGGATGAGGGACCGCACCCAGCACGTGGTGAACGGGCTGCTGGACCGCATGCGGGACCAGGGGCCCCCGGCCGACCTCATGGAGCACCTGGCCCACCCGCTCCCGCTGATCACGATCTGCGAGGTCCTGGAGATCCCCGAGGCCGACAGCGCCCGGCTGCGCGCCAACGCCCGGACGATGATGGACGTGAGCCTGGCCAACAAGCCGAACGCGGTACGGGCCAAGGCCGACCTGCGGGCGTACTTCGCCGAGCTGACCGCCGAACGGCGCAGGAACCCCGGCGACGACCTGATCAGCGTGCTGGCCACGGCCCGCGACGGCGACGAGGTCCTCGACGAGAAGGAACTCACCGTGATGGCCATGGTCCTGCTGATCACGGGCCAGGACACCACGACGTACGAGCTCGGCAACCTCTCGTACACCATCCTCAGCCGCCCCGACGTGCTCGCCGCACTGCGCGAGCGGCCCGAGACGCTCTCCCGGACGCTCCAGGAGCTGCTGCGCTTCATCCCCTTCCGCAAGGGCGTCGGCATCCCCCGGGTGGCCCTTGAGGACGTGGAGCTGAGCGGGGTGACGATCCCGGCGGGGGACATCGTGCACGTCTCCTACCTGACGGCCAACCGGGACGGCCGCCGGTTCGACCGGCCCGACGAGCTGGACCTGGAGCGGACCAGCCCCTCCCACATGACCTTCGGCTGGGGCGCGCACCACTGCCTCGGCGCGCCGCTGGCCATCACCGAACTCGAAGTCGCCCTCGGGACCCTGCTGGAGCGCTTCCCCAGGATCGCGCTGGCGAAGCCGGCCGCGGAGCTGGCGTGGAACACCACGTCCATCTGGCGCTATCCGCTGGCGCTGCCGGTCACCTGGTGACGGTGCCCCCACGCTCCGGCGCCCGCCCGCCGCCACCCGCCGCCGGCAACACCGCGCACGTCGGCCCGCACACCCCGGGGTGTGCGGGCCGACATGCGGGACGGGCCCGCCTTCCGTAAATTGGGCTAGGTGGCCTGAACCAACTTGCGACCAGCACGACCGCCCGTACCGCGATCATCCGATCCTCGCCCGGTCGGCTCGTCGGCCACTGAGTTGGGTCCCGCCCGGTGCGTCCCGCCGCCCGCGCCCTCCGCGCGTCCGGCTCGCAGCGGCTGCCGTCGAGTGGTGAAATCCCGCCCCGCCAGGGTCGCACCGGGAACACCGCTCGTCTGGAGGAAGTGCCGTGGCAGTTCTGTGCAAACCGGCGATAGACGTACCCGAGCACGTCATCACCAACGAGGAGACCATCGAGCTGGCGCGCAGGCTCCACCCCGACCACCCACAGCTCGAACTGGCGCTGCGTCTCATCAAGAACACCGGAGTGCGCAAGCGGCACCTGATCCAACCCATCGAGGTGGTGCTGAAGCACCCGGGGTGGGACGAACGGAGCGCCGTCTTCGCGACGGAGTCGAAGGCCCGCGTCCCGGCGGTGGTGCTCAGGGCCCTCGAACAGGCCCAAGTGGAGCCGTCCCAGATCGACTTGATCGTCTATGTGTCGTGCACCGGTTTCATGATGCCGTCGCTCACGGCGTGGCTGATCAACAGGCTGGGCTTCCGGCCGGAGACCCGGCAGCTGCCGATCGCCCAACTGGGGTGTGCGGCCGGCGGCGCGGCGGTGAACCGGGCCCATGACTTCTGTTCGGCCTACCCGGGCGCCAACGTGCTGATCGTGGCCTGCGAGTTCTGCTCGCTGTGCTACCAGCCCACGGACCTGGGCGTGGGCTCGCTGCTGTCCAACGGCCTGTTCGGCGACGGGATCGCCGCCGCCGTGGTCCGGGGCGAGGGCGGGACCGGAATGCGGCTGGAACGCAACGGCTCGTACCTCATCCCGGACACCGAGGAGTGGATCTCCTACGCGGTCCGCCCCACCGGATTCCACTTCCAGCTGGACAAGAGGGTGCCGGGGACGATGGAGCCGCTCAGCCCGGCCCTGCGCGCGGTGGCGGAGCAGCACCAGTGGGACGTGGGCACGCTGGACTTCTACATCGTCCACGCCGGTGGCCCACGGATCCTGGACGACCTCAGCCGCTTCCTGGAGGTGCCGCCCGAGGCGTTCCGCTTCAGCCGGGCCACCCTCACCCAGTACGGCAACATCGCCAGTGCGGTCGTGCTCGACGCCCTGGCCCGGATGTTCGACGAGAAGTCGGCCCTCGACGGCCACCAGGGGCTGCTGGCCGGGTTCGGCCCGGGGATCACCGCCGAGATGTCCCTGGGCACCTGGGCGTCGCCCGAATCCTGAACGGTGGCCGTGGCCGGTCGGCCCGACGCCAGTGCCGGCCGGCCGCTCCGGTGCCCACCAGGTGCCCGGCCCCCGCGTCAGTCGTTCCGGGCCCGACGCCAGTGCCGACCGGGGCCCGGGCAGGTGCGGTCGCGCTGCGGAGCGCGCGAAGCTCGCCGATACTGAGCCAACGGGCAGTGACGGAACGTCGCGTCGGCGCTACGGTCCGACACGCCCGGCCCGCGCCGTCGTGCGCGCGGCGGCCACCGAGCAGGGCCGCCGGAAACCACGACCGGCGACCACTGGCCCGGCGGCGCACCGACCGTCCGGCCCTGGACGGAAAGACCGGGAATGCTGAACCGACGAGACCTTTTGAAAGCCGCCGCGATAGGCGGTCCGGCGGTCCTCTTCCCCTGGGACCGCGCACCGGGCGGGGCCCGGGTCTCGTCCCTGGCGTTGTCGGCCGCGCAGGCCGCCCCGGCCCCGCAAGCCGCGCCGCCCAGGTCGGAGGCCAAGCGGTCGGCCGCCCGGATCACCCCCTTCGAGCACGCCATGCCGGTACCCCCCGTGCTGAGCCCGGTGTCGCGGACGGACTCCTCGGACCTGTACCGGCTACGGATGGCCGACACCCAGGCGGAGATCGTCAAGGGGCTGCTGACCACCGTCCGGACCTTCGGCGGCTGCTTCCCCGGCCCGACCATCCGGGCGGTCAGAGGGCGGGAGGTGGTGGTCCAGCAGACCAACGACCTGCGCGTGCACACCTCCGTCCACCTGCACGGCGGCCATGTGCACTCGCGCTACGACGGCCTGCCGATGGACCTCGTCAAGCCCGGCGAGACCCGCGAGTACCGCTACCCCAACGAGCAGGTGGCCGCCTCGCTCTGGTACCACGACCACGCGCACGAGCTGGAGGCCGAGAACGTCTACCGCGGCCTGGCCGGCGCCTACCTGCTCAGCGACCCGCACGAGAGCGGCCTGCCGCTGCCGAACGGCGAGTTCGACATCCCGCTGCTGATCCGGGACGCCCGGATCGAGACCGACGGCAGGCTGGTCTACACCGACCCGTACGCGTGCCCGCACATGCTGGTCAACGGCAAGGAGCGGCCCTACTTCCAGGTGGCCGCGCGCAAGTACCGGCTGCGGGTCTTCAACGTCTCGCCCAACCGCCATGTGTCGCTGCGTCTCGCCGACGGCCAGCCGTTCACCCAGATCGCCTCGGACGGCGGACTGCTCGCCGCGCCGGTGACGGTGCACGAGCTGACCCTGACCGGCGCGGAGCGCGCCGAGATCGTGGTCGACTTCGCCCGCTACCCGGTCGGCGGATCGGTGGTGCTGGAGAACACGGCCGCGCTGGAGAGCGAGCGGACCGAGGTGCTGCGCTTCGACATCACTCGGACGGCCGAGGACCGGAGCCGGATCCCGGACGTCCTGGCCACCCTGCCGCCGATCCCGAAGGCGACGGTGCACCGGGAGTTCGCGCTGACGACCTTCCCGGACGCCAGGATCAACGGGCGCAAGTACGACCCGAAGCGCACCGACGTGCGGACCACCGTCGGCAGCAGCGAGATCTGGACGATCCGCAACCACCTCACCCGCCAGCCGGCCGGGGTCTTCCACGCCCCCCACTCCTTCCACACCCACCTGGTGCAGTTCCGCGTGCTGGACCGTGACGGGGTGCCGGTCGGACCGGCCGAGGCCGGGCTGAAGGACACCGTCACGGTCCACCCGGGGGAGAGCGTCCGGATCGCCATGACCTGGGGCCAGTACCCGGGCGAGTACGTCTACCACTGCCACCACATGGTGCACTCCTCGCACGGCCAGATGGGCCGGATCGACGTGCTGCCCGCGGGATCGAAGGACTCCGGGCGGGAGTCGGAGGACGCCTTGGCCGACTCGTCCCGGTCCACCGGAGCGTCGGCGGCCGGAGCATCGGCGGCGGGAGCCGGTCGACGGCGGTGGCGACGGCGCCACGGGCACCACCACGTGGGCCGCCGCCGTCGGCACCGGGGGCTGCGGTGAGTCCGGAACCGAACGGCAGGCCGGTCCGGGCGAGGGGTTGAGCCTGGCCGCGTGCCGATGCTGAACCGGCGGCGTCCCAGAAGTCTGGGATACCGCCGGTCGGCGCCGCCGTCCAGGATCAGTACGGACGATCCCGCCGGCGCGCCCGCGCTGTGTAGGCGGGCGGAGCCAGCTCTGGAGCCGTCCATGACCATCTTGTTCGAGTCCGGCGTCCCCCAGCAGGAACCTGCGGACCACCGGGCCTTCACGGGCGAACTGTTCGGGCGAGCACGTGAGACGGCCGAGCTGCTGCGGCTGCTCGCCGACCCCGCCGTACCCGGCGTGCTGCTGCACGGCCTACCGGGCAGCGGCAAGACCCGGCTGGCGTTCGCGGTCGCCGAGCAGTACCGGGCGGCGGGCGGGGCGGCGGGAACTCCGGGACCAGCCGAGCTGCTGATGGCTGATCAGGTCGAGCCGGACGACTACCCGGCGCTGCTGGCCCGCTGTGCGCCGCGTGGGGCGAAGCTGCTCGCCACCGGTCGGCTGTCACCCGCCGGCGCCGGCGTGGCGTACCGGGTGGACCCACTGGCCGTTCCGGTGGACTGGTCACCGACCGACCTGGATGCCTTCTGCCGTACCCCCGCGGTAAAGGCCTTCACGGCTGCCCGGCGGGCCTGGAGCCCGGGCTTCACGGTGACCTCCCGGAACCAGCAGACCGTGGGCCGGATCTGCGTGGAACTCCGGGGCCTGCCAGGGGCGTTGGTGCTCGCGGCCCGGGTGGCGGCGCTGGAGGGCGTCGGCACCGTGCTGGCCGCACTCGGCGGGGCGGAGGGAGGCCGCCTGGTGGCCGCCTATGCCGAGCCGCCTGGCCCGCCGGCGGACCGGGCGCCGGGACGGTCGCCGGACCGGTTGCCGGGACGGGAGGTAAAACGGGAGGCAGGGCGACCACCAGGACGGTGCGGCGCGCTCGGCGCCGACGCGGCGCGGCTGATGTCCTGCACACCCCTGTTCGCAGGCGGGTTCGGGCCCGAGGCGCTCCGGGCGGTGTCCGGGATCGCGCCGAGCGCCTTCCCGGCGGCGCTGGAGGCCCTGCTCGATCGGCAGTCGCTGACGCTGGAGGACCGGCCGTCCGGCCGATTGGACGGTGCGGCCGAGACGCGACTGTACGTGCCGTTCGGCGACCTGCCCGAGATCCGGCCTGCCGGCGGCCCGCTCGTCGTCCTCACGCTCCGCCATGCGCGCTACTACGCCCGGCTCGCCGCCGGGGCCGCCCGGCGGCTGGCCGCCGGCGACCAGACGACATCCCTGCTCGCCCTGCGCGTCGAGGAGGCCAACCTCCGGCTGGCGGTCGACACGCTGACCCGGCACGGGTTCACTGTCGAAGCCCTCGACCTGATGGAGCAGTTGCTCGCCCACGCCCGAGTCGTCGGCCTCGGCCCGGACTGGGCCGACCGGGCCGCCGTGCCGCTCGGCGCCACCAGCCCCACCGATCCTGCCGATCCCACTGGCATCACCGGCGGGCGAGCGCGGGTCCGGCTCGCGCTGATCCGCGCCGAGGCCCGACTGCTCGACGGCGACCACGAGTTGGCGAGTGCCCTGCTGGACGAAGCCGAGGCGGCCTCATCCGCGCCCGAGCGATCCCGGACCACGCCCGACGAACCCTCCACGGCGGCCCGACTCCTGCGACTGCGGGGCCTGACCGGATGCGACCGGGACCCCGACCGAGCCCTCGCCGCCCTCACCGGGGCAGCAGCGCTCCTCCGTGCGGCCGACGACGAACCGGCGGCCCTGCGCGTCGAGTTGGAGGCCGCCCTGGTCGAGCTTCGGGTCGGCCGGACCGGGCCCGGCGCCGCACTGGCGGGCCGGGTGCTGACCGCGGCCCGGCGCCGTGGGGACGTGCTGCTGGTCGGCACGGCCCTGCTGCACCTGGGCCTGATCGCCGCCGCCGGCGGCGATCCTTCCGCGTCCCGCGCCCACTACGTCGAGGGGCTGGCCCACCTGCGCCCGCTCGGCGCGGTCGCCACGCTCGGCGTGCTGGTCGGCCTGGTCGCGAGTCCGCTGCGCCCCGCACCGGCGCGGGCGACCGACGCCGCCCGGCTGCTGGGCAGCTTCCATCCGGGGCGAGCCGGCATTCCCGGCGACCCCGCAGATCCCGACCTGGCCACCGCGCGGCTGCTGCCCGGCATCCGCCGCCGGCTCGCCGAGGACGAGTTCGCCCACGCGCTGGCAACCGGCGCGGCCACCGCGCTCCTGGACCTGCTCTGCTCCTTCTCCCTCGCCCTCCCCCTCGCCGAGCCGGACTCCGCCGAGGCGCCGCCGGGGCGGCAACTGACCAGCCGCCAACTGGAGGTATCGCTCCTGGTGGCCGACGGACTGAGCAACCATCAGATCGCGCGCCGCCTGGGCATCTCGGAGTGGACGGTGGTCAACCACCTCCGCGAGACGATGCGGCGGTTGCAGTGCTCCTCGCGGGTCGGCGTCGCCGGCTGGGTGCACCGCTCCGGCCGCCGGCCGGGCCCCGCCCGCAGCGTGCCGCGGGGCCCGGACGACGTGACGCTCGACGAGTCCGTCAGCCGATGATGGTGATCGTGACGAGCGAGAGGACGACGAGCGAGACGGTCGGGGTGACCTCCAGCTCCGCCGGGACGCCGGCGACGCCGGTGCTGGCGAGCTCCGCGATCGCGGCGTTCGGCGTGGTGTAGGCGGCGTAGCCGCCCATCAGGTCAGCAGTACTCATGTCGAACTCCCTTGAGATGGAAGGGAAATCATGTCTGCGAGCGGATCACAGCTGGGTGGCGATGGAGACCACCACCAGGGAGATCGCCTCGGTCCACGGGGTGACCGTGAGGACCGGGGTGAACTCCAACTCGGCCGTGATGCCGGTGCTGGCGAGCTCCTCGATCGCCGCGTTCGGGGTGGTGTAGGCGGCGTAGCCGCCCATCAGGTCAGCAGAGCTCATGGTCATCCTCTCGACTCGTCGGATTCGGGCCCGGATCGGGCCCGGATTCGGCTTCGGATTTCGGTCGAGGAGCGGGTTCCTCGACCGCCCCCAGCAGATCAGGCGTTCGATGCCAGTGCCCAGTAGCAGGAAAGTGGGGCATCCTGCCCCCTTGCCCGCTCGGGCATGACAGGATCCTGCCTGTGGTGACCGCCGGCCGGGATCCCTAGCGTGGCCGCCATGGCAGCGACAGTCTCGACTCCACCGGCAACGCCGGCAGCCGACCGGGCCGGCCCCGGCCGCACCCCGGGCCTCTTCGAGTACGCGCCCGAAGTGCCGGTGGCACTGGCCGCGTTGGGCTTCGCCCCGCTGGACCCGGACAGCCTGGTGAGCCATCTCGGCCGCAACGACTCGTGGGCGGGACGCACCACGGACGGCACCGGCGTCTTCATCAAACGGCTCGACGGCCAGGCCCCCGACGGAACCGACCGCTACGACCGCTCCTGCGCCTTCGAGTCGGCCCGGACCGGGGCCGGCGCACTCTCCTGGGAGTCGCCGGCGCTGCTCGGCGGCGATCGGAAGCGGTTGGTGCTGGTCTTCGACCTGCTGGTGGATGCCGTCACCGGGAACACCCTCGCCGACGAGGACGGCTTCGACACCGGACTCGCCCGGCGGGCCGGCCGGGCGCTCGCCGAGCTGCACGGCTTCCCGACGGCCGACGTCCGGCCCAAGCCCCGCCCCGGCACGCGCACCGGCCACCGGCTGGCCGCGCTGACCGTGGCCGAGTACACCGCGAGCAGCGGCGCCGAACTGGCCCTCTGGGGCCTGCTCCAGCAGGACCGCCGACTGCACGGCGCCCTGCGCGCGTTGGACGCCCGCTCGGCCGCCGCCGACCACCTCCCGGTCCACGGCGACCTGCGGCTGGACCAGTTCCTGCTCTGCGACGGCACGCTCCAGCTGACCGACTGGGAGGAGTTCCAGCTCGCCGACCCGGCGATCGACCTCGGCGGCTTCGTCGGGCAGTGGCTGTACCGCGCGGCGAGTCGGATGTTCACCGGCGTCGACACCGACGAGGTCGATGCGGAGGTCGACGCCACCGATCCCGACCCCGACCCCGACCTCACTGACGCTGACGCCGACGGCGGCCGACCCGCCGACGCCCACGGCACCCTCATGCGCAGCGGAGAGCGCGAACTGGCCGCCGTCCTCCCGGTGATCGGCGCCTTCTGGCAGGGCTACCGGCAGCACGCCGACCGGCTCGATCCCGAACTCGCCGAGCGGGTGGTCGGGTACGCCGGCTGGCACCTCTTCGACCGCACCATGGCCACCGCGAGCGTCCGGCCCACCCTGAGCGCGGTTCAGCGCGGCATCGCCGGTGTGGGACGCGGGGCACTGCTCGCCCCGGACCGGTTCATCGAGGCGATCGGGCTGGTGGCGTCATGACGTACGTGTCCGAGCAGCTCGCGGCCGCACTCACCGGCATCGATCTCACCGAGTACCCGCAGGCCGTCACGGTGGACGGCCACCGCATCAGCGCCGACTCGCCGCGCGGCCTGCGGATCGCCCTGGGCACGGCGCTCTACGAGCAGTGGCACGCCGGCCTCGACCGGTCGCGCCTCGACCGATCCAGCACCGCCACTCGACTGCCCCGCCGTGACGTGGAGTTCGAGCGGCAGCTGATCTCGGCGACACCGCACGCGGACACGCTCGCCCCCGCCCGCCTGCGCGCCGCCGTCCCGACCGGGGCCGAGGCCGCAGCCGGAGCCGGGGCCGGAGCTGAGTCCGGGACCGGAACCGGGGGCGCCGCCACGGAGTTCACGGTCGAGCTGGGCGGCGTGACGGTCCGCGTCCCGGCCGCCGCCGTCCGGAGCGACGACCCGCGACCGGCGGACACGTCCGTGACCGTCGAGCTGCCTGCCGTCCGTCCCGCGCTGTCGCCCGGCTTCCTGCTGGTGGACGGGCCGCACGGCGGGCCGCACGAGGGCGAGTCGCTGCGGCGGCTCTACCTGCACGTCGAGGACCCCACCGCCGCGCCCGCGCTCTGGGCGGCGCTGCTCCGGGAGCTGGCCGCCCGCTCGCTGCGATACCGGGCCAAGGTGCTGTCCCGGCCCTGGTCGTACCCGCGTCGCGACGCGGTCGTGCTCTACCTCCCCCGCTCCCACGCCGACGAGTTGACGGCCTTGGCGGCGGCGCTGCGCGGCCTGCCCGGCCTCGGCACGCAGACCTCGGTCTTCGCCCGCCCCCTGGGGCCGGGCATCGCCACCGCCGACGAGCCCGGCGACACCAGGGCCGGGTGGCGCGGCCGGAGCTTCGGCCAGCACCGGGCGGCGGCGGTGGCCGAAGGAGTACTGCGACACGCGGCCGCCCCGGACGACCCGGCCGGATCAGGCGGACCGTCGCTCGCCGCCTCCGTCGCCCGATCGCTGCGCGACGCGGCCACCGACCCCGCCGACCCCTCGCGGAACGGCTGAGCGGCATGCGGATCTCCGTCCTCTTCCCGCACGCCCTCCGCGACCGGGCCGACCTCACCGCGCTGACGGCGCTGGCCTCGCTGGTGGGCGCCGGCGCGGCCGACCGGCTCTGGCTCGGGCAGTCCCTGGCGGTGGAGAGCCACCAGGCGCTGGCCTGGCTGGCCGGTACGGGGCAGCGGATCCCGGTCGGGCTCTCGGTCACGCTGACTGCTCTGCGGCACCCCTTCGAGGCGGCCGCCCAGGCCCAGTCCCTGGCCGTGCTCACCGGACACCGGCCGGTGATCGGCTACGGCGCGGGCGAACCCTCGCTCGTCGGTCGCCTGTTGGGCGCCCCCTACGCCCGGCCGGCCGAGGCCGTGGCGGACTACGTCGGCGCCGTCCGCGCGCTGCTGGACGGCCGGTCGGCCGGGCCTCCCGCACCGGGCCCCGGTTCCGCCGCGCCCGGGCTCCGGCTCCCGCACGGGGAGCCCCCGCCGGCGGTCGAGCTGGGCGCGGGCGTCCTGCGACCCGCCATGGCCCGCGCGGCCGGGCGGGTCGCGGACGTCGCGATCACCTGGATGACCCCGCCCCGGTACGTGGCCGAGGTCCTCGTCCCCGCCCTGGCCGAAGGCGCAGCGACGACGGGCCGGGTGGCGGCCCCGCCGAGAGTGGTGACCGTGGTGCACGCCGCCGTCGCCCGGCCGGGCCGCCACCCGATGGTGCTGGCCCAGCACGGGGCCGGCCGGCACCTGGGCGCGCCGCACTACGCCGACATGCTCCGCCGCGCGGGCCTGCACCTGGACACCCGCGACCCGGTGGCCGGAGCCCGCGAACTCGTCGAGTCCGGTGTCTTCCTCTACGGCACACCGGACCAGCTGGCGACCGAGCTCGCCGCCTACGGGACGGCCGGAGTCGACGAGGTGGTACTGAACCCCGCGGGCGTGGTGCTGGCCCACGGGTGGGACGCCGCGCTGGCGGACCTCACCGAACTCCTCACCTGTTCTTGAGGACGTCGGCGAGGCGTGCCGTCGTGGCGCAGCACGAGGGCGTGGGGGGCGCAGCGGACACGGTTCCGTCCGCCTTCCAGGTCGAATCCGGCCCGAACGCTCGCCATCGAAGTGCCGCGGGGCGCAGGCTGCTTCCGTGACCGCGTCGGCCCGGGCGCGGCGCGAGCGGAAGGACGAACATGACGAGCAAGCGCGGCCGTATCGCCGCTCTGCTGGGTGCCGCCGCGGTGGCCGCCGGGACCACCCTGGCCACCCCCGCAGTCGGCTTCGCCGCCACGGCCGGACCGGCCCGCGCCGGCGGGATCACCGGCCAGGCGCCCTGCCCGGACGCACCGGAGTTCACCTGCGGGACCCTCACCGTCCCGTTCGACCACAGCGGCGCCACCCCCGGCACCCTCGACCTCCAGGTGGCTATCACCGGCAACACCAAGGCCCCCAAGGGCGACCTGCTCTTCCTCACCGGCGGCCCCGGCCAGCCCGGCGTCCCGGCGATCAAGCGGATCGCGGGCAAGCTGGAACCCGTCCTCAAGGACTACCGCCTGGTGATGTACGACCAGCGCGGCACCGGCCGGGGCGCGCTCCAGTGCCCGGGCCTCCAGGAGGACATGGGCTCCTCCGACCTCGCCGCGCCGCGCAAGCAGTCGATCACCGACTGCGCCGCCGCCCTCGGCCCCGACGCCCGCCACTACAGCACCGCGGACACCGTCGCCGACATCGACCTGCTGCGCCGCGCGCTCGGCGACCGGCGCCTCACCCTGGACGGCGTCTCGTACGGCACCATCGTCGCCGAGCGGTACGCGCTCGCCCACCCGGCGCGCGTGGCCCGGCTGGTGCTCGACTCGGTGGCGCCGCAACAGGGTTTCGACCCCCTCGACCTGGCCGCGCTGCCCGCGAGTGCCCGGGTCCTGCGGGCCGCCTGCCGGTCCACCGGCTGCACCACCGACCCGGCCGCCGACCTCGCGGCCACGGTTCGGCGGTACGGCAACGGGGCGCAGGTCCTGAGTGCGCTCACCGGCTACGAGTTCATCGACCCGGACTACGGCGGTGTCCCGGAGATCCTGCACGAGGCCGCCGCAGGGCAGCCCGCGAAGCTCCAGGACTTCTTCGACTTGGTCCACCAGCAGGTCGATGCCGCCCCGGCCGAGGAGCTCAGCCAGGGGCTGCACTCCGCCGCCCTGTGCGCCGACTCGCGCTTCCCGTGGGGCACCACCGACACACCCGTCGCGGGCCGCGCGGCGGCGCTGGAGCGCACCCGGCAGCGGTTGACGGCCGAGCAGACCTGGCCGTACGACCCGACGACCGCGACCGGGCTCGGCAGCCTCCTGGTCTGCCTCGACTGGCCGCGCGAGCGGGTGCCGCCGGCGCCGTCGGAGCACCGCAGGCTGCCGGACGTGCCGGTGCTGCTGCTCGGCGGCGACCGGGACCTGGCCACGCCGTACGAAGTGCTGTACCAGCAGGCGAAGTTGGCGCACGACCCGCAGATCGTGATCGTGCCCGGGGCGGCGCACTCGGTGCAGAACCGGGCGGCGAACCCGGCCGGACGGCAGGCGGTGTACGACTTCCTGCTGAAGTAGCGGCCGTCGGCGGGCCGTTCCGCGCGGGGGACGGAACGGCCCGCCGCCTCGGCCCGTCCGGCCTGCTGCGCCGGCCCGTCCGCCTCCTCCGCTGGGATGCCCGGCCCTCCTCCGCTGGGATGCCTCATCCCCTTCCCCGTCCTCCTCTGAGGGGATGTCAACTACTGCGCCCGCGAACTAGCGTTGCCGGCATGACCAGAATCCGTCGTGCTGCCCTGGCCGCCGTGCTCACGCTCGTCCTGCCGCTGCCGATCATCGGGGCGGGTACGGCGTTCGCCGCAGCCGGGCCCTCCGTCGCAGCCCCCTCCGCGGCCTCGGACAGGTACGGCGTCCACCTGGAGCTGCCCCGCCCGACGGGCCCGCACGCGATCGGACGCAGCACCCTGCGCCTCGTCGACCAGCACCGCCGGGATCCCTGGGTGCCGGCCGCAGGTGCCCGGGAACTGATGGTGTCGACGTACTACCCGGCCCGGCCCGGGACCGGCGGACCGGCCCCCTACATGACCACCGAGGAGGCCCGTCTGCTGCTGCAGCAGACGGCTCCGGGCGGCGCCGTCCCGGCCGAGACACTCGGCGGCACCCGCACCTACGCGCACGCCGACGCCCGGCCGGAGCGCGGCAGGTTCCCCCTGCTGGTGCTCTCGCCCGGCCTCACGCTGCCGCGCGCCACCCTCACCGGCCTCGCCGAGGACCTGGCCAGTCGCGGGTACGTCGTCGCGCTGGTCGACCACACCTACGAGTCCACCGGTGTGACCTTCCCCGACGGACGGACCCGCACCTGCGTCGTCTGCGACCAGACGCCCACCCTCGACGGCCTGGAGGCGATAGCCCGGAGCCGGGCCGAGGATCTCTCCTTCGTCGTCGATCAGTTGACCGACCGTCATTCGCCGTGGCGGTACGCCGGCATGATCGACCCGCAACGGATCGGCATGGCCGGGCACTCCATCGGCGGTGACGCCGCCGCCGCGACCATGGCCGGTGACGACCGGGTACGAGCCGGGGTGAACATGGACGGCACCTTCTTCGCGCCGGTTCCCGCCACCGGCCTCCAGGGCCGCCCCTTCCTCATGTTCGGCACCCTGGCCAACCACAGCCCGGGCGGCGCGGACACCAGCTGGGACCGCGACTGGGCGCGCCTGGACGGCTGGAAGCGGTGGCTGACCATCGCCGGCTCCGACCACTCCAGCTTCACCGACCTGCCCGTCCTCGCCGCACAGCTGGGCGTGACCGACCCCGCCGTGCCGATCCCGGCACAGCGCGCGGAGGAGATCACCCGCGCCTACGTCGGGGCCTTCTTCGACCTGCACCTGCGCGGCATCCCGCAGCCGCTGCTCGACGGCCCGTCACCGGCCGACCCGGAGGTCGCCTTCCAGCACCCCTGATCCCGCCGTCGACCCCGCGCGGGGTCCCGGTAGGGGGCGGCTCAGGCGGACGGTGCGGTGGGTGGTGCGGGCCGACCGGCCCGCACCACCCCCGCCGGGCAGCGTTCGTCCGGCCTGTCGCCGGGCCAGCCGGCAGGGCTGTTCAGGGCCTGCGGTCGTGGAAGGTGCGGCGCAGGTCGCCCACCCAGGCGTCGGGGTTCTCCCAGGGGATGAAGTGGCCGCCGCGGTCGTGGGCGTTGACGTTGACGTGGTTGAACCAGCCGGCCTGCGGGCCGGTCTTGAACGCCCGGACGCGTTCGTCGGCGGTGTGGATACCGGGTGGGTTCTCGTACGTGACGAGAGTGAGGCCGACCGGGGCCTGGACGACCGGGGTGCGGTCGTGGGCGGGGGTCCAGGGGTAGCGGTTGGCATTGGCGTAGTAACGCATCGACGTGGCGATGGAGTTGTTCACCCAGTAGATCGTGGCGTGGGTGAGCAGGTCGTCCTTGGTGAAGACGGATTCGACGTCTCCGCCGTTGTCGCTCCAGGCGTTCCAGCGCTCCAGCAGCCAGGCGAGCAGCCCGGCGGGGGAGTCGCTCAGCCCGTGGGCCAGGGTGGCGCCGTCGAGCGTGTGCACGGCGAGGTGGGACGCCGAGCGGTGGTCCAGCTCGATGGTGCGGGCGCGGACGTCGGCGGGCTGGTCGTCGGTGAGGGGCCGGTTCCGGGCGAAGTCCCAGGCGCGGGGGCCGGTGAAGAAGTCGAGTGGCAGCCCGGAGCCGATGTGGATGCCGTACAGCTCGTCGGCGTACTTGTGGCCGAGCTGGCTGGAGACGATCCCGCCGATGTCGCAGCCCCCGGCGGCGTACTTCTCGTATCCCAGGGTCTCGGTCATCAGGGTGTGCCAGAGGTCGGAGACCTTCCAGAAGTTGACGTCGGGAAAGCCGGTGAGCGGGCCGGGGAAGCCGAAGCCGGGCAGGGACGGCACGATGACGTCGAACGCGTCGGCGGGGTCGCCGCCGTACGCGGCCGGGTCGGCGAGCGGGCCGATCACCTTCGACCAGTGCCAGAACGTCCACGGCCAGCCGTGGGTGAGGATCAACGGGATCGGGCGGGGGCCGCGGCCGGGCTTGCGCATGAAGTGCACCGGGACACCGCCGACGCTCACCCGGTAGTGCTCGTGGGCGTTGACGGCGGCCTCGGCCTTGCGCCAGTCGTAGCCGTCCCGCCAGTAGGCGACCAGCTCACGGAGGTAGCTGTCCGGGACGCCGTAGGACCAGTCCTCGTTCCCCTCGTCCAGCGGGGCACGGGTCAGTGTGAGACGGGTGCGCAGGTCGTCGAGGACCTCGTCGGGCACGTGGATCGGGGCGGGTTCCAGGGGGAAGGCGTGCGGGGCGGTCATGGCGTGGTTCCTTTCCGGGGAGGAGGAAATGGTGCCGTCGGCGTGTCGGTCGGTCGGGTGGCGGGCCGGGCCGTCCTGAGGAGTGCGGGCAGCGACGCGGCGAGTGCCTGCCGCTGGTGTGCGGGTCGAACCGGCCGGCCAGGTCGGCCAGATGGCCGATGTACTCCTTATCTAGATCTAGCGGAGAGCGCCCTCATGGTCTTCGACGTGACCGCCCCCCCGAGGACTGCGACTGCTGCTCGGTGGCTAGGGAAGGGGGCTAGGGAAGGGGACCGTTGAGGTTGAGTCGGTGGAGGGCCAGGGCGAGGTGGAGGCGTGTGCGTCCTTGCGGGGTGTCGGGGGCGAAGCCGAGGGCGGCGGTCAGCTTGGGCAGGCGCGCCTGGAATGTGGAGTGGTGCAGATGCAACGCGGCGGCTGCCTGGCGCAGGCTGTCGTGGGCTTCGAGGGCGGCCAGGGTTTCCAGCGCGCCGGTGCCGGCTCTTTCCGCCGCACGCAGCGCGCGCACATCCTCGATCAACGCGTTGTGCGGGGAGACATGCTCGGCCACGAGGGCCAGGCCGCCCAGCGCGTCGTAGTTGAGGTGGCGCGGACCGTGGGTCTCGGCTGTCAGCCGCAGCGCCGTCAGCGCTCCGTGCCATGATCGCGGCAGCCCACCGGCTTCCACGGCGGGGCCCAGCCCGGCTCTTGGCCCGTGCTCGGTCCCGATGCCGGGTCCAAGGCTCGCGGTGGGCTCGGTCGTGGTGTCGACGACGATGGCGGCGGTCACGCGTCCGAGGCGAGTGCTCCACCGGTTGATCGTTGGATCATCCGGGTTTCCCAGCAGGGCCGCGACCCTGAATCTCGCTGCGGGAAGGGCGAGTCTGCGCACGCCCTGCGCGCGGGCTGCGGGTGTGGCCTCCGGTGAGAGCAGCACTTCCACGCTGGCCGGGTCGTGTGTGGCGGCCCGGCCGCGGGTTCGGTCCAGGACGATGCCCGCCCCGGCCGCGAGGCGTTCGAGAACGATGGCGTCGGTGGGCAGCGACATGCCGGTGCGTTCGAGCCAGACCCGGCCTGCGGTCGTACCGCGTAGTGCGGTGCCGGGCCAGGAGGGAACGTCCGCGGCCGGTTCCAGCCGGTGGCCGTCGGGATGGATGCGCACCAGGACGTGACGGTCGGGATCGGCCAGCCCCGCCGTGCAGCCCGAGAGGATGGCCCCGGCCCTGACGAAGGCATCGAGGCCGGCCCGCTGCTCGACGAGGGTGTCGAAGTAGGCGATGGCGCGCACCGCGTCCCCGGCGGCGGGATCCAGTGCCGAGAGCCGTTGGAGCAGTTCTTCCACCACTGGACCATATCCGCCACATGGCGGATGACGTGAGCCATCCGGCGGTGGATCGGGCGGCGACCGGCCAGGACACTGGGGCGGCGAACCACTGAAGGAAGGACCCGAGCATGTACTCCCGACCACCGTTCGACCCCGAGTTGGCCGCAATCCTGGCCACCTATCCGCAAGAGGTGCGGGAACTCGGCTGGCTCGGGCCGGCCGATATCCCCGCTTACCGGGAAATGAACGCGACGGTGCCCGGCGGGGCCGACGCGGCCGCGCTGCGCCGGGACGGGGCCGTCGAGATCGAGGAACGCACGGTGCCCGGCCCCGCCGGGGCACCGGAGATCTCGCTGCTCATCATGCGTCCTACCCGCGGCGCGGGCTCACGCCCGTGCGTCTACCACACCCACGGTGGCGGCATGATCTCCGGCAACAAGTGGGAGCTCTCCCACGTGCTCGCCGAGTGGGTGGACGTCCTCGGCATCGTCGGAATCTCGGTGGAGTACCGGCTGGCTCCCGAGCATCCCCATCCCGCACCCGTCGAGGACTGCTATGCCGGGCTGGCGTGGGTCGCGGCCAACGCCGACGAGTTGTCCATCGACCCCGAACGGCTGATCATCTGGGGCACGAGCGCGGGCGGTGGGCTCGCAGCGGCGACGGCGCTGCTGGCTCGGGACCGCGGCGGCCCGGCCCTGGCCCACCAGATGCTGCAGGCGCCGATGCTCGACGACCGCTGTCAGACAGCGTCCAGCCAGGAACTCGACCGCGAGGGATTCTGGGACAGCCGGGCCAACCTGACGGCATGGACCTGCCTGCTCGGGCAGGCCAGGGGCGGGCCCGAGGTCTCGCCCTACGCGGCTCCGGCCCGCGCGGCAGACCTGAGCGGGCTGCCCGCCACCTACATCGACACCGGCCAGGTCGACACCTTCCGGGACGAGACCATCGACTACGCCGCGCGGCTGTCCCGGTCCGGAGTTCCGGTCGAATTGCACGTGTGGCCGGGAGCCTGGCACGCCTTCGCCACCGCCGCGCCGCAGGCGGCCGTCTCGCAACTCGCCATCGCGGCCAGGACCGCCTATCTCCAGCGCGTCCTGGACTACTGATCCGAAAACGACAGCGGGCTGACTCGTCAACAGGCGTGGCGGGGCACCGGTGCGGCGGCCGTATCGACGCCGCCATGCGGGGGAGTCGGGCAGATCCCGTCAGCAGCCGCTTGCTCCAGACGGAGCACGGGCGGTGACCCCGGTATCCGCGTGCGCCGGGTGTGCAGTGTCGGAGACGGAATCCAGCTCCGGCAACGTCAGCACCGCACCGACCGGTACGGCGGAGCCGTTGAACTTCTCCTTGACGTCCCAGCAGGGTGAAGTGGCGCGACCGCTGTTGAGCCACCTGGTCGCGCCGGGGCCACCCGGCCGGCCCCGGGGTGTCCTGCGATCAGGCGGTTGTGGCTAGGTTCTTCTCGAACGCGGCGAGGTAGTTGCGCAGGTGGTGGTCCTTGATGCCGTCGGTCTCGGGGGCGAACATGTCCTGGCGGTAGCCCTTCGCCCGGTCCTTCAACCCGGCGATGAGCGGCATGGCCTCGTGGAGCCCTCCGTCGGCGTCGAAGTAGCGAAGTGCGCTGACGTGGGTGAAGGCCGGCTCGGGCGGGAGCTGGGGGACGATGTCGTTGTTGTTGACGAAGCGGTAGCAGCGGTCCCGGAAAGCCGTGTTGTGGGCGGCGGCGAGAAGGCGTTCACAGGTGCGGGGCTGGCCGAAGGTGTAGACGCCGTCGGGGAGTTGGCGAGGCTCCTCGAAGTACCAGCAGGCGCCGGCCAGCATGGCGAGGGCGCCGCCGAGGCTGTGGCCGGTGAACCAGACGCTCTGCCCGTTGGTGCGCAGTCCCTGGATGGTGTCGCGGATCTCGGGGTAGACGGACCGCAGGGCCTGGTGGAAGCCGTAGTGGACGAAGCCCTTGTTCGCCGGTCCGGGAACGGGCGGGGTGCTGACGTCGGTGAGCCAGTCGTAGATCTTCAGGACCTCGGTGCCCCGGAAACCGGTGACGATCATGCGGTCGCTGGCCATCGTGTAGGCCTGGGTGTCCTCGATCAGGAACGGCATCTGGTGCGTCGACTCGAAGTGCCGCACCTCGTCGAAGCCCCAGGCGTGGGCCTTGTCCTCGATGCCGGCCCGGTCCAGCACGGCCAGTCCGGCGGCCTGCGCCATCCAGTAGGCGTGGGGGAGGGAATAGCGGGTCGTCGAGTGGTCCAGAGCGGGGATGGCCATCGGTGTCCTCCGGGAAGCGGGCCAGCGGGTCGCCCAGCAACCTAGCGCCGCATGCGAACGGAGGGGAGCCGGAAGCGCGGAAGGCCACCCGGACGGGCGCAACCGCGGCGGGACCCGGATCCGGGCGGGCGGTGAGGGAACCGCCGCAGGACACGGGCGCCCGGCCATGGTCGAGGTTGAGGACCACGGTGAGGACTACCGCGCTCTCGCCGAGCCGATGGTGTCGAGTTCGGCGACCGCGTCGGCGGGCAGCACCAGGTCGGCCGCGGCGGTGTTCTCGCGCAGGTGGGCGATGGAGGAGGTGCCGGGGATCAGGACGGTGGTGGCCGAGCGCTGCAACAGCCAGGCCAGTGCGACCTGTTGCGGGGAGGCGTCGAGGCGGGCGGCGACATCGTTGAGCACCTGGGACTGGAGCGGGCTGAAGCCGCCCAAGGGGAAGAACGAGGCGAAGGCGATGTTCTGGTCCGCGCAGCGGTCCACGAGTGTGTCGTCCTGCCGGTTGGCCAGGTTGTAGAGGTTCTGCACGGTGACGACCGGGGCGATGGCCTGCGCCTCGGTGAGCTGGGCGTCGGAGACGCCGCTGATGCCCAGGTGGCGGATCAGCCCCTGACGGCGCAGGTCGGCCAAGGCGCCGAACCGCTCGGCGATGGGCGCGTCGGAGATGTTTTCCACCGAGTCCAGGCGCAGGTTGACGACGTCCAGGGCCTCCAGGCCGAGGTGCCGGAGGTTGTCGTGGACCTGGGCCTTGAGGTCCGCGGGTTCCTGCGAGGGGATCCAGTCGCCGGTCTCGTTGCGGCGGGCGCCGACCTTGGTGACGATGTGCAGTCCGGCCGGGTAGGGGTGCAGGGCTTCCTTGATGAGTGCGTTGACGACGAACGGCCCGTAGTAGTCGCTGGTGTCGATGTGGGTGATGCCCAGCTCGACGGCTTCGCGCAGGACCGCCAAGGCCTGGTCGCGGTCCTTGGGGGGACCGAGGACGCCGGGGCCGGCCAACTGCATGGCGCCGTAGCCCATCCGGCTGAGGGTGAGGTCGGGGGCCAGGGTGAGGGTGCCGCCGGGAGCGCTGCTGGTCATGTCGTGCCTTTCGCCGGTTTCGCTGAGGCCGGGGGCGACGAATCGGATGCTCGTGGACAGCCCGGCGTGATTCCTAACTCTGGGGGAGCGGGGGTGGGCGGGGCGGCACCCCGGTGTTCCTGGGCGTGGCAGGGACACCCGCCCGTGGCGTGATGCGGGCCGGCACCAAGCCGTGGGCCTTTCCCCCGTGCGTGGTGGTGAGTGCCGATCGCCACGGGCGCAAGCCGCGGGACCTCGACATGCGGGCCCTGGCACGCCGCCATAGCGTGAGCGTGGTGGTGGCGGCGAGACGCCAGGCACACCCGTCCGGGCCGGCGGGCCTGCCCGGCTTCCCCCCTTCCCTCCCCTTCCTCCGGCTCCCGATGAGGAGAGTTCCATGCCCGGCCATACGCTCAAGGACAAGGTCGTCGTCATCGCAGGCGCATCGAAGAACCTCGGCAGCCTCATCGCCAAGGAGTGCGCCCGGGACGGTGCCAGGATCGTTGTGCACTACAACAGCGATTCCTCCCGCGACAAAGCCGAGCAGACGGCGGCCGACGTGAAGAAGCTCGGCGGCGACGCCATCGTCCATCAGGGCGACCTGAGCGGGGTCGCCGAGGTGGAGACGCTGTTCGACACCGCGGTGCGTGCCTTCGGCAAGGTCGATTGCATGGTCAACACGGCCGGCATGGTCATCAAGAAGCCCATGACGGAGACCACGGAGGAAGAGTTCGACAGGATGTTCGCCGTCAACACCAAGGCGGCGTACTTCATGATGCGCGAGGCGGCCAAGCGTCTGGAGGACGGCGGGAAGATCGTCACGATCGTGACCTCGCTGCTGGCCGCCTACACCGGCCTGTACTCCGTCTACGCCGGTAGCAAGTCCCCCGTCGAGCACTTCACCCGCGCCCTGTCCAAGGAACTGTTCGGCCGCAACATCTCCGTCAACAACGTCGCCCCCGGCCCGATGGACACCTCGTTCTTCTACCCGGCCGAGACCGACGACTCCGTCGCCTACCACAAGTCGTCCTCCATGAACGGGGAGCTCACCAGGATCGAGGACATCGCCCCGCTCGTGAAGTTCCTGCTCACCGACGGCTGGTGGATCAACGGGCAGACCGTGTTCGCCAACGGCGGCTACACCACCCGCTGATCCGACGGCCCGCACCGGTTCGGTCACCGGCGCGGGCACGGGTACCGGCAGCCAGGGCTCCGGTCCAGGTCTGGGCCCTTGCCGACTGCCCCCGAGTGGAAGCGGCCACGCCCTTCCGGGCGTGGCCTGCATCGTTTCGTCCGGGGCCCGGGCCTGCCCTGCGGCTCAGCCTGCGGCTCAGCGCAGGCCGGTGAACAGGTCCTTCTCGGGCAGCGCCGCGCCGGTGGTGTCGAGGACCCGGACGAACGTCTCCACGCCCATCAGCTCGGTGAACCGCTCCCGGCCCATCTTCAGGAAGAAGATGTTCTCGCCCTGGCTGGCGTGCGCGAGCAGCGCGTCGTACTTCTGCCCGCCGAAGGCGGTGGCGTCCACCCAGGTGGTGATCTCCTCGTCGGGCAGCCCGATCGGGGGCAGCTCCACGGCCTCCCCGGTGGGCTCCGGGTTGTCCCCGTCGCCCCCGTCGTTCCCGTCGGCGCCGAACTCGCGCATGAGCTCGCCGAAGCGCTGCATCATCGAGTGCGGCGCCGTGGTCCAGTACACCTTGGGCGTCAGGGCGGCCTGGGTGAGGGCGGCCATGGTGATGCGGTTGGCCTGGATGTGGTCGGGGTGGCCGTAGAAGCCGTTCTCGTCGTAGGTCACGACGACGTCGGGCCGGTAGTGGAGCATCAGGTCGGCGAGCCGGGCAGCGCCGTCGGCGACGGGGGTGCTCCAGAACGATCCCGGGGCGTCGTTGGCGGGCCAGCCCATCATCCCGGAGTCGCCGTAGCCGAGCAGTTCGAGGTGGTCGACCCCGAGGACCCGGCAGCTGGCTTCGAGTTCCTGGCGGCGCAGTTCGGCGACGGCGGCGGGGTCGTGGCCCTCCTCGCCCGGCTTGGCGCCGCCGGGGCCGTCGCCGCAGGCGCCGTCCGTACAGGTGACGAGGACGGTGCGGATGCCCTCGGCGGCGTAGCGGGCGAGGACGCCGCCGGTCGAGGTGGCCTCGTCGTCGGGGTGGGCGTGCACTGCCATCAGCGTCAGGGGCCGGTCGGCCATGGGTGTCGTCCTCCGGTCGGTCGGGTGTGGTCCGCCTCCCAGTCTGCGCCAGCGCCTCGGGCGGCTCGGGCCCGGGGGTGGTCGAGGCCGCCGGGCAGGTCGGCGGGGCGGTGCCGCCGGGCGGTGCGCTCGGCCTCCCGGCCGCCTCGCGGGGCTTCCGGGGTGTGGCCGGCGAGGTCAGCCGGTGGTGCAGTTGCCGGGTCGGCAGTCCTTCCAGGGGCCCCAGGCGCCGCCCGGGGCCTGCTCGGAGATCTGGGCGAACCACGAGGAGGCGTTCCACATGTGCGCGACCACCGTCAACGTCCCGTCGGCCGACTCGGTGATGGAGGAGGGGGTGGCGACCCCGGACGGCAGCGGACCGGATCCCAGGGCGGTCCAGGAGCCCCAGACACCGGGGGCGCTCTGCTCGTTGACGTACAACTGCGGGCTGCTTGAGCCCTGGTAGACCTCGAAGAAGGCCAGCGTGCCGTCCGCCCGCTGGAAGGCCACCGGCGCCCCGAAGAACCTCGGCACGCCCGCCCCGGCGGGGCCGAAGGGCTCGGGTGCCGACCACGGCCCGTCTGGGCCGGCCTGGTGCATCCGGACCAGGACCGACGACTGGTACCCGATGGTGAACACCTCCAGGGCGCCGTCGGCGTCCGCGGCGGCGGTGAGCACCTGGTTCTGGAAGTTGAGGTTCATGCCGTTGACCTGGCTCCAGGCGTCGAACGGGCCGCCGGGGGCGGACTGCGTCTGGTACCAGATGGTCTGTCCGGTGGCGTAGTCGGTCGAGAAGACCGCGAACCGTGCCTGGGTGCCGTCGGGACGGGTGACCGTGGTGGACTGCCCCTCGGTGCCCGGGGGCGTGGTGGTGTCCCGGGGCCGGTCCGCCGTCGACGACGCGGTCGCCGGTGCCTGTACCGGGGCCGGTGCCTGGGTCCGTGCCTGGGCCTGGGCGGATGGTGCGAGGAGGCCGACTGCGCCGATGAGTGCGGCGCAGACGGTCGCCGCCGCCGTGCGTCGCCGTGCGCTCCTGGGCATGGTTGGTCCCTGCCTTCCGATCGGTCTGCGGAGCCCGGCGCCGGGCAGTGGAGCGGGCCGTCGGCCATCCTGCCCACCAGGGCGACCGGTACGGGCGCCTACACCCGGAAATGGCCGGAACACGCGGGCGGGCCGCCGGGCCTGCGCGAGGCGGCCCGCGGCTCCTGGCGGCTCCTGGCGACGGCGCGTTGCGGCGCCGACCGGTCCGAACGACTGAACGGCTGAACGGCCGTCAGGAGACCGGGACCGGGTCCCGCCAGATGTCCAGCGGAACGGCGCGGACCGCGCGTCCGTCCGCGTCGAGGATCCGGCCCATCCGCTTCACGGTGCGCAGCGACACGCGGCGCTCGGCCACCCGCAGGTCGGGGAACCTGCGGGCGAGAGCGGTTTCCAGCCGCTGGACGTCGGCGAGGGAGCGCTGCCAGACGGAGAGCAGGAGGTTGTGAGGGCCGGTGACGGACACGCACAGCCGGACCTCGGGGAGTCTGGCGAGCTGGGGTCCGACCTCGTCGAGCCGGTCCGGGGGGAGGTTGGCCCGGAAGGTCGCCAGGACCGGCCGGCCGGCGTCGCGGGCGGCGATCTCGCAGCGGAAGCGGATCGCGTCGGAGGCGGCCAGCCGGTCGAGGCGCCGGCGCAGCGTGGACGGGCTGAGCCCGGTGGCGGCGGCCAGCTCGGCTTGGCCGAGGCGGCCGTCGACGCCCAGTCTGATGAGCAACTCCCGGTCTTCTTGCCGGACTTCAGCTCGTGCGCCGGACGGCGTCCCGTAGCCCGCCGGGTGATCGTCGTGCAGTTCCACGCGCTGGGCGGGGTCCAGCGAGTCCAGTCGCCAGCGGATCCCCTCGGCGTAGAAGCCGGTCGCCAGGTGGACGCGGACGGCGTTGACCCCGGGGAGTGGGCCGAGCCGTTCGGCGGTGTACCGGGAGACCATCGCCAGGTCGGTGAAGGCCACGGTGACGACGAGGTCGCAGCCCTGGGCGAGGTGCTCGATGCTCATCACGTGCGGGTCCTCGGCCAGTTCGTCGGCGATCTGCCGGAGCCGGTCGGGAGCGCAGTCGAGGTCGAGGTAAGCGACGCACCCGCGGTCCTCGGGGTGCGGCAGGCCGTAGGCGGTCACCCAGGCGATCCCGGCCTGCGAGAGCCGGTGCCAGCGGCGGGCGGCGGTGACCGGGCTGATCCCGAGCGTCTGGCCGAGCAGGGACCAGGGTGCGCGGGGCCGCAGTTGCAGCGCGTTCACCAGGGCGAGGTCCAGCTCGTCCACCGTCACCTCGGCGCCGGTCACCTCGGCGCCGGTCACGGCCGGCTGCCGGTGGATTCGTTCATCGAAGGGCCTCCTGGTGGCGTGATCCTGCGAAATCGCGGGAAAATCCCGCCGAGAGATCCAGAATCACGGAACAAGATCGCTCTGCACAAGTTCCCGCCACGCGCGGGATCGACGGAGGTGCCCGTGTCCCTGCACGACGACGCTCTCGCTCTGGCCCCGGACCTGGTCCGGCTGCGCCACGACCTGCACCGGTTCCCGGAGCTGGGACTGACCCTGCCGCGCACCCAGGAGCGGGTGCTGCGGGCCCTGGACGGACTGCCGCTGGAGGTGAGCCAGGGCTCCGCGCTGAGCTCGGTCACCGCGGTGCTGCGCGGCGGCCGACCGGGGCCGGCGGTGCTGCTGCGCGGCGACATGGACGGCCTGCCGGTCGCCGAGAAGGCCCCGCTGCCGTTCGCCGCCGACAACGGGGCCATGCACGCCTGCGGACACGATCTGCACACCACCATGCTCGCGGGTGCCGCACACCTGCTGGCCGCACGGCGGGAACAGCTCCACGGCGACGTGGTCTTCATGTTCCAGCCGGGCGAGGAGGGGTGGGACGGAGCCGGAGCCATGCTGGCCGAGGGCGTCCTCGACGCGGCAGGCAGGCGCCCGGTCGCCGCCTACGCCCTGCACGTGTCGTCGGCCATGCGGCACGGGGAGTTCGGCTCCCGGCGCGGGCCGATCATGGCCGCTTCCACTGCGCTGAACGTCACCGTCCACGGTGCGGGCGGCCACGGCTCGGTACCGCACCGGGCCAAGGACCCCATCCCGGCGGCCTGCGAGATGGTCACCGCCCTGCAGACCATGGTGACCCGCCGCTTCGACGTGTTCGATCCGGTGGTGGTCACCGTCGGGCTGATCCAGGCCGGTACCCAGCGCAACATCATCCCCGAGACCGCCTACTTCGAGGCGACCGTGCGCACCTTCTCCGCCGAGGCGCAGTCCAAGGCCGCCGACACCACGGTGGAGCTGGTCAGGGCCATCGCGGCCGCCCACGGCCTGCGGGCCGAGGTCGAGTACCTTCCCCAGTACCCGGTGACCGTGACCGACGGGGCCGAGACCGACTTCCTGGCGGACACCGTCCGGGAGGTCTTCGGCGAGGAGCGCTTCCAGTCGATGCCGAACCCGATGACCGGGTCGGAGGACTTCTCCCGGGTCCTGGACGCCGTGCCGGGATCGTTCGTGTGGCTCGGCGCCGCCCCGAAGGGGACCGACCCCGACGACCTGCCGGTCAACCACTCGCCCTACGCGGAGTTCGACGACGCGGTGCTCCCCGACGGGGCCGCGCTCTACGCCGAACTCGCCACCCGCCGTCTCGCGGCCTGAGCCCGGTTGAACCCGTAACACGTAACCCGTACACCGAGGAAGGAACGACCAATCACATGACCGAACCGCGCGAGGTGGTCGAGCAGCAGCTCGCCGCCTACAACAGCCACGACATCGACGCCTTCGTCGCCACCTATGCCGAGGACATCACGATCCACCGGGCCGACGGCACCCGACTTCAGGGCCGGCAGGCTCTGCGCGACAGGTACGCCGGACAGTTCGCCAAGGGCCGCTGCCGGGCGGAGATCGTGGGGCGGCTCAGCGAAGGCGACTGGGTGGTCGACCACGAAGTCGCCCACGGCCTGGCCGACGAGCCGGTCCGCGTCCTGGTGGCCTACCGGGTGCGCGAAGGCCTCATCGACCGCGTCGACTTCCTGGGCTGAACAGCGCAACAGCGCAGGCCCGTACGGTGGTCGCCGTCGTACGGCCGGTCCGCGCCCCGTCGGTGAACGGCCGTCAGAGGCCGGGGACGGCGTCCTTCGCGACGGTGTGCCAGTTGGTGACGATCGGCTTGTCGACCGGCGTGTCGCCGACGAGGATGCTGGCCGGGTTGGGGTCGGCGTTGCCGATGCCCACGATGACGTCGGTGAACTGGACCGCCTGGTTGTCCTTGGTGGTCTTCGTCATGATGCCCGCGTACGCGACCTTGGCGCCGCTCAGGGTGATCGGTTCGCCGGCGGCCTGTTCGGCGTTGGCGGCCTCGATGCCGCGCGAGCCGAACGCGATGGTGGGGTGGGTGCCGGGGAGCGTGCAGGTGATGCCCGGCTTGGCCTTGGCCGTGATCAGGAGGTAGCCGCCGGCCTGGGATTCGGCCTTCGCGCCGAGGACCAGGTCGTTGGCGCCGCAGGCCTGGCCGTAGCCGGTCTTGTCGGCGGCGGGGGAGGAGGCCGCGTCGGGCGACTTCGGCGTGGAGGACGACTTCGGCGTCGAGGGCGACGTGGGCGCGGCGGCGGCTTTCGTCGGCGAGGCCCCGGTGGATGCGGTTGCGGCCCTGGTGGGCGCGGCGGCGGTGGCCGCGGGGCTGGCGGCGGTGGAGCCCGTGTCGCTGTTGTCCGGCCCGCAGGCCGTCGCGGTGGCGGCGAGCGCCGCGACGGCGGCGGCGGTGAGGGCGAGGCGGCGCGTGCGCATGAGGTCTCCCGATGTCGTTCGACCGGTGAGGTTCACCGGGTGTGATCACCGTAGGCGGGGGTCGTTCACAGGCAGGTGCGGGAAGTATCCCGATCCTGTCCCAGAAACCGATGGGCCCTGTCCGCCGGACAGTTGACGGCTCACCCGCGCAGGGCGCCCACGCCATGCCCTCGCCCCGGCGGGTGCCCTCACCCCCGGCGGGCCGAACCGCGTCCCCGACACCGTGGTCGTCCGGTAGCCGCACCGCCCGGGCAGGCAGGGCCCGCCTGCCCGGGAGGCAGTCTCAGACGCCGTCCTTGTGGCCGTTCGCGACGAGCAGCCGCTCCATGCTCTTGTGGGCGGGGGCGGCCTCGGTGTTGCCGTCGTCGTGGAACATCCTGAGGTACTGGACGAGGGCGCTCACGCACTTGTCCCGCCCGTCGTACTCCGCGTTGTCGACGAGTCGGCAGTCCTTCGAGATCTCCCTCATCTGCCCGCCGGGAGCGGTGTACACGGGGTGCCAGATCAGCTTCACGTCCGGGTTCAGCCGCTGGACCAGCCGTAGTTCCGGGACCTCCAGCCTGATGAGGATGCTCTCCGGAGCGTAGGCCCGTACGAAGATGTGCACGGGGCCGGTCGCGCGGGACACGAAGGCCTTGGACAGGACGCTCCACATCGGCCCCGTCAGCTTCCAGTCCGGGTGCAGCTCCAGGACGTTGAGCACACTGCCGATCCGGGTCCGCCCCAGGGGCGTGTGGCCCTTCCGGTACGCGTAGTCACTGGTCTCGATGCCGCCCGCCCACAGGGCCATGGTGGGCGTCTCGATCTCCAGGTGCTCGGCCACGAGCTTGACGAACTCCTGGTACCAGGAGTTCGACGCCCGGAGCTCGCGCTGCTCCTGGCGGTCGCTCGTCTTCGCCATGGCCTCGTCGTTCAGCGTGCCCTGCGAGTCGACCCCGCCGAGCAGCAGTTGCCAGGCGGCGTCGGCCTGGGGTTGGGGGATGCCCGCGGCCTTCGTCAGCTCCTGGTACGGCCCCCACTCGGGGTGCTCGGTGGGCCTCGTGGCGTAGTGCTCGTCCAGGCCGCCCTTCTGGCGCTGCACCTGGCGTGTCACCGCCGCGTTCCCCACCCGCCGCTGAAGCGCGGCCAGGCCCGTGAGGCGCGCCCCGCGCTCGGCGGCGGCCGGCGCCGCCGTCTGCCGCTCCGCGGTTCTCCGTGTCTCGCGCACGCCCTCCCCGTCCTTCCAGCCGCCCCCGCCCGCCGAGTCTAGGGGCGGCGGGAGCGATTGGACGAGGGACGAAAGGGCAGAACCGGGGCCACGGTCAGCCCCTCCGTGGTGCCGGCCCGGCAGCCGCCCACTCCCGAAGCGACCCGCCCGACGATCCCGCAGTCCACCGTCCCGTCCCGACCACGCCGGGCCGCGTCGCAACCCGGCCGGGGCGGAGGCCGGCGCCGATAATCGGTGGGCACACCCGGGCGCCTGCGCAAGGCGCGGTCCCCCATGTGGGGGCGTTCCAGAGGAGGTTGGTTCATGAGCAGGACGAAGAGGACCGGGACGAAGGCGTGGGGCGGCCGGGCCGCCGTGATCGGTGCGCTGGGTCTGGCCTCGGTGGCCCTGGCCGCCGGGCCCGCGTTCGCCAAGGGCGAGGTGGAGGTCGTGGCTCCGCACACGGCGCGGGTCGGCACGACCTTCACGGTCACGGGGCACGGGGACGACGACGGTGCCGCCTACGTGCAGGTGTGCCTGGAGGGCCGCGGCAGCGGGTCGACGTGGGAGCGGATGACCTGCGGCGCCGTGGTCGAGACGGGCACCGAAGCGGAGGTCGCCGCGCAGGTCAAGGCAGCACACGGCGGCGTCCTGGAATACCGCGCGGTGCTGTTCGGCCTGACCGGCCTGGACGACCGCCACCCCGTTCGCGAGAGGACCTCGGATCCGGTGACGGTGGAGGTCCGCTAAGACCGGCGGCGCGGACCAGCCGCCGATGGGGCCGCGCCGCCGCTCCTCCTCCGGGCCGCCTGGCCGCCGCGCCGCCGAACCGTCGCGGCCCGCTCAGCCCGGCAGCCGCAGGCGGAACAGCGCCCCGCCGCCGGGGGCGGCCTCGGCGGTGAGGGTGGCGCCGTGCGCGTGGGCGATCTGCCGCGCCATGGCGAGCCCGAGCCCGGAGCCGGGCAGGGCGCGGGCGGCGGAGGCCCGGTAGAAGCGGTCGAAGACGTACGGCAGGTCCTCGGGCGCGATGCCGGGGCCGTGGTCGCGGACGGTCAGTTCCAGCCCGGCGGTGAGCCGGACCTCGACCGTGGCGCCCGGCGGGCTGAACTTGGCCGCGTTGTCGAGGAGGTTGGAGACCAGCCGGGCCAGCCGGGCCGGCACGCCGGGGACGGTGCGCTCTGCGGCGCCGTGGCCCGCGGCACCCTCCGCGTCGTCGTCGAGGGTGAAGGCGATCGCCGGCCAGTGGCCGCGCGCGGTGTCGACGCAGTGCCCGACGAGCCGGCCGACCGCGACCTGTTCGAGCAGCGGCTGCGGCTCCTCGTCGCGGGCCAGCTCGATGAGGTCGTTCACCATCCCGGTCACCTCGCGCAGCTGGCGGTGCAGCGCGGACGCCGCCCGCTCCCGCTGTCCCTCGGTCAACCGGTCGGCGCGGGCCAGCAGTTCGGCGTTGGTGCGCAGCGCCGTCAGCGGGGTGCGCAGCTCGTGCGAGGCGTCGGCGACGAGCCTGCGCTGGGCGGCCACGGACTGCTCGAGTTCGCCCAGCATGGTGTTGAAGCTGCCCGCCAGCCTGGTCAGTTCGTCCTCGCGGCGCCCGGGCGGCAGTTCGATCCGCAGCCCCGCGTCCCGGGTGTCGGCGATCCGTTCGGCGGTGCGGGTCAGCCGGGCGACCGGGGCGAGGGCGGTGCGGGCCACGGTGCGCCCGAGTACGGCGGCCAGCAGCAGGCCCGCCGCCGCGACGGCCGCCATCAGCGCGCCGGCCTGCCGCACTCCCTCCTGGACGCTGTCGGCGCGCAGCGCGACCTGGACGGCCTGCCGGGCGCCGGGCGGCGCCGCGATCATCGGTGTGGTGAGCATCCGGGCCGGGTGGCCGCCGATGGTGAGGTCGGTGAAGTAGCCGGCCCGCTGCCGGTCGGCGACCTGGCGGGTGGTCGGCGTGACGGGCAGCAGGTACGGCTCGTTCGGCGCCTTGCCGGGGTCGGCGGAGACGATCTGGGCGCAGGCCGGGGCGGCCAGGAAGTTGCACTCGCCGTAGACGACCTGCGGCCCCTGGTCGCGGTGCTGCTGCTGCACCAGGGTGGCCTGCTGGGTGAGGTGCTGGTCGAGCTGGTGGTTGAGCTCGTAGCGGACGATGCTGAACGCGGCCGCGCTGATCCCGAGCGCCACCACGGCGACCGCTGCCGTGCAGGCGAGGGCCAGCCGGGTGCGCAGCGGGCGCCGGCGCCGCCAGCGCGCGTGCGCCCTCAAGCCCGGTCCAGCCGGTAGCCGACCCCGTGCACCGTGTGCACCAGCCGGGGTTCGCCGCCGGCCTCCAGCTTGCGGCGCAGGTAGCCGACGTAGACGGCGAGGGAGTTGGAGTCGGGGCCGAAGTCGGCGCCCCACACCCGCTCCATGATCACCTCGCGCGGGAGCACCTGGCCGGGGTGGCGCAGCAGCACCTCCAGCAGCGCGAACTCGGTGCGCGAGAACTCCACCGGCCGTCCGGCCCTGCTCCCGGTCCGGGTGGCCGGGTCGACCTCCAGGTCGGCGAAGCGGTAGCCGGGCTCCTCGGCGGCCGGGGCGGTGCGCCGCAGCAGGGCGCGCAGCCGGGCGGTCAGCTCGTCCAGGGCGAACGGCTTGACCAGGTAGTCGTCGGCTCCCGCGTCGAGGCCGTCGACGCGGTCGCTCACCGAGTCGCGCGCGGTCAGCACCAGGATCGGGAGCCGGTCGCCCAGGGCCCGCAGCCGGCGGCAGACGGCCAGCCCGTCGAGCACGGGCATCATCAGGTCGAGGACCATCGCGTCGGGCTGCCAGCCGGACACCTCGTTCAGCGCCGCCAGCCCGTCGGCGGCGCCGCGCACCTGGTAGCCCTC
Organism: Kitasatospora sp. NPDC088861; assembly: GCF_044750105.1. NCBI lineage: Bacteria > Bacillati > Actinomycetota > Actinomycetes > Kitasatosporales > Streptomycetaceae > Kitasatospora > Kitasatospora sp. NPDC088861. The sequence goes on along the minus strand of NZ_JBIVJF010000013.1, from coordinate 174,031 downwards.
GACGGCCAGCCCGTCCTCGACGGCGGCCCGCACCTCCGGATCGTCGTCGACGACCAGCACTCTCTGCCCGTTGCTCATGCGGACAACCCTCTCAGAACGAATCTGAGAAGCCTCTTAGCTCGTCCTCGCGGCGGCCACGGGGTCCTCTGCCGGGCGTTGCCACCTCTGTGCCGCCGGTCGCGCCTGGGCGCGTCCGTCGTCCTCGCCCCGCAGAACGACTCTGAGAAGTCTCTTAGGCGGCCTCAGCAAGCTCGACGGCATGCGGACAGAACACGGCAACCACGGCAACCATGCCAACCACGATCCGGCCCGCCCCCTGTCGGTGGTGATCGGCGCCGGCGGCACCGGCGGACACATCTACCCGGGCCTCGCGCTGGCCGAGGCGCTGCGCAGAGCCGACCCGCGGGCCGTGATCTCCTTCGTCGGCACCGAACGCGGACTGGAGACCACCCTCATCCCGCAGGCCGGCTACCGGCTGCACACCGTCGACATGATCCCCTTCGACGCCTCCCTCGGCGCGCGCCGCTACCTGCTGCCCGCGGCGCTGCTGCGCTCCGGCCGGGACTGCCGGGAGATCCTGCGGGCCCAGGGCGCGCAGGTCGCGGTCGGCATGGGCGGCTACCCGAGCGCGCCGGTGATCGTCGGTGCCAAGATGGCCGGGCTGCCGAGCGTGGTGCACGAGTCGAACGCGGTGCCCGGGCGGGCCAACCGCTTCGCCGCCCGGCTCACCCCGCACATCGCGCTCGCCTTCGACCGCACCCGCGAGCACCTGCCCGCCGGCCGCTCGGCGCAGACCGTCGGGATGCCGCTGGTCGGCGCCGTCGCCCAGCTCGACCGGGCGGCGCTGCGGGCCGAGGCCCGTCGGCACTTCGCCGTCCCGGAGGGCGTCCGGCTGCTGGTCTTCAACGGCGGCAGCCTCGGCGCCGCCCGCCTGACCGCGGCCGCCGTCGAACTGGCCGGACGCTGGCGCCACCGCACCGACCGGCGGCTGCTGATCAAGACCGGCCCGGCCGCGCTGGCACAGGTCCGGGCCGCGCTGGACGGCAACCCGGTGGCGCACGCCGTCGCCTACCTGGACCGGATGGACCTCGCCTACGCGGCCGCCGACCTCATGGTGTGCCGGGCCGGCGCGGCCACCGTCGCCGAACTCTCCAGCCTCCGGATGCCCGCCGTGCTGGTGCCTTACCCGCACGCGCCGCACGACCACCAGACCCACAACGCGCGCGTCCTCTCCGACGCCGGCGCCGGCCTGCTGCTGCCGGACGGCGAGTGCACCGGCGAACGGCTGGCCGCCCTGGTGGAACCGCTGCTCGCCGACCCGGCCCGGCTCGCCGCGATGGCGCAGGCCGCCGAACCGGGCGACCACGCGCGCGCCGCCGACCTGCTGGCCGCCAAGGTGCTGCGCGTCATCGGCCGGACCCCGGCGCCCGCGCCGCCCGCCGTCCCGGCCCCCCTCCCCGGCCCGTACGACCGCTGACCGCCGACCACCTGACCGCCGACCACCTGACTGCTGACCGCCGACCACCCGCCCCGAACCACCGGAGGACCACCATGAACCGCCCCGCCCACCCGAACACCCCCGCCGCCCACCAGGACTGGACCGGCCGGACCGTCCTGGTCACCGGCGCCGAAGGCTTCATCGGCAGCACCCTCGTCGACCTGCTGGTCGCCCGCGGCGCCCGCGTCCGGGCCCTGGTCCACTACAAGCCGTACGCCGAGCGCGGATACCTCGCCCACTACCTGGCCGACCCCGACAGCCCCGTCGAGATGCTCGCCGGAGACGTCCGCGACGCCGGCCGGGTCCTGGACGCCGTCGCCGGCTGCGACACCGTCTTCCACCTCGCCGCGCTCATCGGCATCCCCTACAGCTACCAGGCCCCCGAGGCCTACGTGCAGACCAACGTCGTGGGCACCCAGAACGTCGCCGCCGCCTGCCTGCGGCACGGCGCCCGCCTGGTGCACACGTCCACCAGCGAGGTGTACGGGACCGCGATCACCGCACCCATCGACGAGCACCACCCGCTCCAGCCGCAGTCCCCGTACTCCGCCTCGAAGATCGGCGCGGACATGATGGCACTCTCCTACTGGCACGCCTTCGAACTGCCGGTCGCCGTCGTCCGCCCGTTCAACACCTACGGCCCGCGCCAGTCCGCCCGCGCCGTCATCCCCACCATCCTGGCCCAACTCCACTCCGGTGCACGGGAGATCAGGCTCGGCTCGACCACCCCCACCCGGGACTTCACCTACGCCACCGACACCGCGGAGGGCTTCCTGGCCATCGCCCGCGCCGACCGCACGCTCGGCGAGACCGTCAACCTCGGCACCGGCAGCGAGGTGTCCATCGGCGACCTGGCCAAGGCCCTGATCGTCGCCTCCGGCCGGGACGCCGACATCGTCGTCGACCCGACCCGGCTGCGCCCCGGCGGCAGCGAGGTCGAACGGCTGCTCTCCGACAACCGCAAGGCGCGCGACCTGGCCGGCTGGCAGCCCCGGGTCGGCCTGGACGAGGGCCTGCGCCACACCTCCGACTGGGTCGCCGAACACCTGCACCTCCTCGCCCCGGACCGCTACCAGGTCTGACGCCGCCACTTTGCGGCCAACTTCCCCCTGGGGAAGGGGCCTTGGTGCCGGAGCCCACCCGTCGGCTCCGGCGCCAAGCCCCACCACCGGCGCCGACCCAACGACCCCGGAAACCGGCACCTCAAGGACCGCCGCGCGTTCGATGAACGTGCCGCCTTCCCTCAGGTGTTGGCTGCCGACACTGATCGTGCGGTGAAAGGGTGTCCTACACTGCGAGCGCCGGCACGGACCGCGATGGGAGAAGGTGAGTGGACATCGACGTCCATGGATTGATGTCGTTGTCGGCCCAGCAACGCTACCGGCTGCTCGCCGACCGACTGAACGCCTACCGGCTATGGGCGTACGAAGACCTCTTCCCCGCAGCGTTCGCCGACGCCGTCGACATCATCCACGCACGTGGCGAGCAGCACCTCGATGCCCAGCGGTTCGTCGACCACACGTTCATCAACCTGATCACCAGACCCGGCGACCTGGTGGCCTTGTGCCGGCGAATCCCTGCCGCGCACCTGCGTCTGGCGGTTGTCGAGGCCTACGTCCGTCATCCTCTGGTCCCGCCCGACGTTCTGGCCGCCATGGGTGCCTCGGGTGAGGTGTATCGGGAGCTTCCGCCCGGGGGCTGGGCCGAGGTGCCGATGCTCCTGCACGCGTCCGCCAGGCTCAGTGCCGAGCCGAGCCGCCGTTTCGAGCTCCATGAGCTGGTTCCGTTCGGTACCGTCCACGATCGGTCGTGTGCCCGGTCGGTTCTTCACTCGGCTCTGGAAGCGGACCAGCTCACCGACCGGGCGCGCGCAGCCGTGCTGAGTCCGGGCGGTGCCGAGATACCCGCGCCCGCCTTCCACGACGGCCAACGAGCGCAGGTGGTGCTCGATGACCGTAACCGCACCCCCCACTGCGGCACCGTCCGGGACAAGATCTGGCACCACAGGGATCAGCAGTGGTACTTCTTCCTGCGCGACGACTCCGGGCGCAGGATCAGCAAGCGGTACTCCGCCGCGGACCTGCAAGCCCGCTGCGTCTGACAGCCGGCCCACGGCTCGGGTGGCTCGGCCACACTCACCGTGTCCGTTCGGGGTGGCGAGCGGGGCGTTGGAGTGCTGTCGCAGGACACGGGGGACGGGTGTCGGCTCCGTCGCCCGATGGCTCCGGGGGATCGGCCGTTCCCTCCCGCGCTCGTCACCGGACGCGCGTGGATCGTCTGCCGCCGGGGCACCCGCCCCTCGAAGCCCTCGCATCCGATGGCCTGCGAGCAGCGAACCACCGGGCGGCGGAATCAGCTGGTTCGTTCCTTCGGGTTCACCGTGCAGAAATACACGCGGTTGGTCTGCTTGTCGAAGTAGAAGCTCCCCGTGTACTGGGTCTGTGTGACCGACTTGTCGAAGGCCTCACTGTGGAGCCACACCGTCGTGTCCCCGACCTTGGGTGCGATCTCCTGCGGGACACCGCACCCGATGGAGCCCTCCCGCCACGTCCCGCTGCCCGTGATCGCCGTCAGCGTCGCCGGATCGACCTGCGCCACCCCGTCCAGGCTCACGTCGGTCGGACCGGGAATCTCCGGCACCGAGTTCTTCGTCAGCACCCGGCCGACCCACTTCGTCGCGGACAGCTCGCCCAGCTGCGGGAAGCGACGCTTCAACGGCTCGACGTCCGTCCGCACCTGCGCCGGGGTCGTCGCGGCGGCGGTCAGGCGGCGGTCCTCACCTTGCCCGGCGGAGCTCGTCTCCGGTGCCGACGTGCAGCCAGAAGCGAGTAGCGCTGCGGCGGGGATCACCAGCAGGTTCCGAGCGCTGCCCGTTCGCGGCTTCACCTTCACCGGCGTACGTTTCACGGGTTCGTCCCTGACCTTCTCGGTTGAACGTCTCTGCACAGTCCTTTTGCCACGTCAGAATGGGCATCAGAGCGGGTCGATGCGGGCCTTGAGCAGGCAGAACTCATTGCCTTCGGGGTCGGTCAGGACATGCCACTGCTCCTGCCCGGTCTGGCCGATGTCGGCCGGGCGCGCGCCGAGCGCCAGAAGGCGTTCGAGCTCGGCGTCCTGATCGCGGTCGGTGGGATTCACGTCGATGTGCAGGCGGGACTTGCCCTTCTCGGGCTCGTCCCGACGGCTGAGGAAGATCGTCGGCTGCGCACCGCCGAACCCTTCGCGCGGCCCGATCTCCATCGAGCCGTCGTCCTCGCGACCGAGTACGACGAAGTCCAGGACCTCGCACCAGAACCGTGCCAGCACCTCGGGGTCGCGGCAACCGAGCACCAGCTCACCGATACGACACGCCATGACGAATACCTGCTCTCAGCCGGGGAACCGCCGGGGAGACCGCATGCGAACCGCACGGGCTCCCGGCAGCGAAAACAACCCCGCGACCGTACCGGACGAGGCGAGCGCGGTCGACATGATTTCCGGGCCGACACCGGGCCGACGCCGGGCCGACGCGGGGCCGGCGGCATCGGGCCCGAAGCCGGAGCGGGCTCAGGACAGCATGTTGATCCGGTACTGCATGATCCGGTAGTTCGTCGGGTCGTACCACTGGCTGACGACGATGTGGAAGTTGCCGAACGTCGAGCCGGGGATGACGAAACCGCCGTACGGGCTGGCGACGAGGTTGGCGACCTCCTGGCCCGGGGCGCAGGGGAGGATCATGGCCTGCTCCAGCGTCGTGGTCAGGTCCGAGGTCGGAAGGGCGAAGACCATCGCCCTGATCGACAACTGGTCCATGTTCAGCCACGTGAGGACGTACTTGCCGTCCATCGCGCGGAAGCACATCTCGCCCCACTTGCGGGTGCCGAAGACGGTCGTCGGGGCGGGCGCGTTCCACCGCCACCCGCCGTCGGCGTAGCCCCACGGCTCGTAGGCGTCCGGATTGCCGAGGCTCTCCTTCCGTACCCGGTGCAGCAGCATTCCCGATTCCACGTCGCGGTTGAAGACCGTGGACAGGACGTAGCAGTAGCCGTCGTCGGCCACGGCGTACGTCTTCTGCTGGAACTGGCCGCCGTACAGGTCGCCCGGCCACTGGCACAGGTACTGCCAGGTCTCACCGTTGTCGGTGGAGCGCCAGAAGTCGGTGTGGTGGGTGTCGTAGATGACGCCGCGCATGAGGTGCATGTACATCACGCCGTCGACGACGAACACGTCGGACGGGATCGCCGTCGTGGCCTTGTCGCCGACCGGGTTGTGCGGCTCGTCGACCAGGCTGTTGGCGTGGCTGCCGCCGACGCTGCCGTCGATGCGCAGGTTGTTCAGGTCGGCGCTGCTGGAGCGCAGACCGACCGGGGCACGCCAGTCGGCGGCGCCCACCTGGGCGCCGTCGAAGGTGTCGCCGCAGACGAAGAGCATGGTGCCGTCCGGACACAGCACCGGGATGCCGAGGTCGGTCCACGGCGAGGCGAACGGCCCGGTCTCGACCGGTCCGCTGAGGTTCTTCACCTTGGTCGCGACCGTCGGGCTCGGAGGGTCGTTCGGGCCGCCGGCGACCGCCGCTGGGGCACCCGAGCCGATGGCCCCCGCCCCCACGGCGACGCCGATGCCGATCTTGAGGAGCTTCCGGCGGGAGGGCCCGCCGGCCGTCGCGTCGGTCCCGCCCGATGAGCCCGATGAGAGTGTCATTTCTGTCGATGGCCTTTCCGAGTCGACGAATTCCCGTGGCTCCGAACGGATCGCGCACCTCGGCGGCGACGGGTCGCCACCGAGGCTACGGCGCCCCGTCGCCCTCCCGTCGACCGGTGGGCAAACCTTCACCCAAATTGGCTATGCCACACGGAAGTTCCGCATCCGGACGTGGACCAGCCGACGGGAGGTGGGGCCGAACGTCCACAGCCGGACGGCCCGCCCACCACCGGCCGCTCCGTGACCCGATCCCGGACGATCCCGGACGGGCGCGGTGAGCAGCAAGTGCTCTCCCGGGCGCAGGTTTCGATCGATCAGCGCGTGCGTGCCGTTTCACGCCCCCTGATCGAGACGCGAGCATCACATATCGTATGCGTATCGCTACCGTTGGAATATGACGCACTCTCAAGTCCGCAGTCTCCTCGTTCGTGGGGTCGTGGCCTTCGTGCTCCTGGCTGCGCCCCTCGGGGCGCGGGCCGCAGCCGCGCCCAGTACGGGTGAGGACGCGCGGCCCGCCATCAGAAACCTGGCCCGCGGTGACCGCGACCTGCTGCAGCAGGCGGTGGACGCCCAACTCGCCGCGAGCAAGGACGGTAAGCAGACCGCCGCCAACGAGATCACGTACCCGGACGGGGCGGTGGTGGTCCTGCCGCTGCCGGGCGAGGCGCAGGCTCCGCCGTGGAGCGGGGACCACCACCGTCGGTCCGCCAGGGGCGCGGACTGGAAGAAGTGCCCGGCCCCGACCAGCGAACCCTCCTACTACTGCTTCTACGCCGACAAGAACTGGGGCGGTAGGAGGCTGCAGTTCAACCTCTTCCACGAGGACAGGCCGGTGTACTTCGCCGACTACGGGTTCCGCGACCAGACCAGCAGCTGGGTCAACACCGCCCGCGGCCTGGAGGTGATCGTGGACAACGACCCGGGCGACGGCCAGTGGCAGATGCTCTGGAAGGAGCCGCCGGAGTCCCTGTCCGCGTCGGTCGGCTTCGACAACATGGCCGACCGTTTCTGGGCCGTTCGTCAGTAGCCCTACCGCGCGCCGGCTGAGCTCGTGGCCCCGACCGGCTACTCGGCTACGCCACCGGCCCCGGCTTGTAGTCCGAGGGGAGCGTGTGGACGAACTCCCGCGGGTCGGAGTGCGACTGTTCCATCCAGACGGGCACGCTGCGGTAGCCGAGGGCGTAGAGGTTCCGCTTGGGGTCCCATGTGTTGGAGGCGAGGATCGAGGCACGCTTCTTCGCCATGTGGGCGTCCGGGATGTCGAGGACGTAGGAGGAGGCGGCGTCGCTGCATGCCTTGTGCGTGCGGTTCCCGTCGAGTCGGCCCGCGGCGAACTTGTGCGAGGCGCCCGGGTACTGCTTGGCGAGCGAGCGGACCTTGGCGATGACCTTCTGCACGAAGCCGTCGAAGTCGCCGTTCGCCTCGTCGGAGAGGTCGAAGTTGATGACCTTGTCGACGCCCAGGGCCTTGGCGGAGAGCTTGAACTCGGCCGTACGGCCGACGACGACCTCAGGGGTCGGCCAGGTCTCGGCCCAGCCGAGGGGGTGGTAGTGCCCAGGGGCGGAGCAGTTGTTGCCCAGGCTCTGGCATGCGCCCTGATTCATGTACTGGGCGAGCCCGCCGTTCTCGCCCCGGGTCACCAGCACGAGACCGGTCGCCCGGAGGCCTTGTGCTCCAGGATCGAACCGGCGAGCCCGATCGCCTCGTCGTCCTGGTGCGGCGAGTCGAAGATCGCGGGAGCCGTCGCCGCGTGGGCGCCAGGCGCGGCCAGTGCTGGCCGGTTCCTTCCGCATCACAGCAGCCGGCGGCCCCGCCGCGGATCGCGCACCGGCAGCGGCGCTTCGATCACCGCCCACTGGGCGTCCGCCCACGACGAGTCATAGGAAGGTCTGCACGAAGGGACACACATGGCGGTGATCTTCGCGGACACCCCGCCGCGAAGATCGCCGCCAGCGCATCACGCCACGATGTTGATCGGTTACCGAACACTTTCCGAGGCGGGAGGGGAGATCGTGCCCGCGGTGACCGGCTCCGGCGTGACCGTGATGTAGGTCGGGGCCGGAGCGGTCTCCCGGGCGCGGGCCGTGTACCAGCCGGCGCCGAACGCGAGGATTCCGATCAGGAGGCCTGCGAGGACCATGGTGACGTACTGCTGTTTCATGGCCCCAAGGGTAGAGCGCCCGTGGTCAACTCCCGTGCCGCCACGGCATGATGGCCACCTCTCGCGTCAAGCGTGGTTGACGCGAGAGGTGGCCATCATGCCGTGGGAGGGAGGAAGGTCACTGTCCGAAGCCGTGTGACCGGGCGATCCGGCGAACCTACGCGGTCAGCGCCGCCGCCCCTGCGGCCGGTTCGAGGTCGCCCGGAGTCCACGAGCGCCGGAACTCCCCGATGGTGGCCCGGAGTACGGCTATCAGCGCCAGCAGCATCAGCGCGCCGTGGGCCGGCATCGACAGGTACGGCGACACGCTGGGGGCGATGAACTTGAGGTAACTGCCGAAGGACGACAGCTGGACCAGGACCGGCACGTACCAGAGCCGCCGGGGCAGCTGGAAGGCGATGATCACGCTGATCACGTCCGCGACGTAGAAGTAGCGCTCGTGCATGGACGGCAGCAGGAACGGCACCGCGATCGCGAAGACGGCGGCCAGCAGCAGGATCCCCGTGTCCGTGAGCTCGGGCCGCCCCTCCCGTACCGCCGGTGCCTCCCGCCCGTCCCTGGCCTTCAGCGCCGCCGCCCCGCCGGCGCGGTGGATGGCCCAGACCGCCAGCCCGATCAGCACCAGCACCAGCGCGCCCGCGACCAGCACACCTGCGTGCCGTACGGCGTCCTGCTCCTCGAACGGCACCGAGACGAACTGGTAGACCGACGGCGCGTTGAGCGTGAGGTCCTTGTACGTGTCCGGCTGCCGGGCGTACACCGTCAGCAGCTGCCAGGGGTCGGAGCCGAGCAGGACGGCGGGGATGTCGAGCGCCACGTACACCGCCGGAAGGGCCAGCAGGCTTCGCCACGGGATCCGTCGCGCCAGCACCAGGACGAGCAGGAGCGGGAACAGGAAGACCGCCTGGAGCTTGAACGCCAGCGCGATCCCGAAGAACGAGCAGGCCCACCACGGCCGGTCGCGCAGGATGTGGTAGACGCCGCCGACCAGGAAGGTCGTGAAGATCGCGTCGGCCTGGCCCCACCAGCCGCTGTTGGTCACGACCGTGGGGAGGAAGAGGACGATCACCGCCGCGCCGAGGGCCCGCCAGGGCTGCTGCGGCGACCGCAGGGAGACGATGCGGAACGTGTAGTACGCCAGTGCCAGGTCGAACAGGATCGAGACGCACTTGATACCCGTCAGCGCGGCCACCGGAAGGTAGGTGAGCGCGGCCATCAGGTACAGGTAGGGGACGTTGTAGTCCGAGAAGCCGGTGCCGCTGAGAGCGTGGAACCCGCCGTTGTTCGCGATGTACTGGTACCAGGGCCCGAGGAAGTAGTAGAAGTCCGTCGACTCGTTGTCCAGCATCAGGATGCGGACCGAGAGTGCGGCCATCACCGCCGCCATCGCGGCCAGAATCAGGACCGTCGGGTCGGCCGTGCTCTGACGCGGCTCCTCGGCGGTTATCTCGGACATCGGTCTCCATTCGGGTCGGCGGTGCGGTGGGCCGGCCGGGGTGCGTGTCGTGGGTCGGACGGCGAGGCCGGTACCGCGGCCCTCCGCGGGGGAGCCCCGTCCGCAGGCGGCAGCCGGACCCGAAAGCCCTCTGTGCCCCACCCCTTGGTCCGCCCCCGTGGCCCGTTCCCGTGATCCGTTCCCGTGAGCCGGCCCCGACGGTGGCATCCGGCGGGTGGTGCGCGAACGGGCGGATCCGCCCCCGGCCGATCATAGGCGCCCGTGTCCACGGGCACTCTGCTGGCCCCGGATCGTCAGGACACGGAGAAGAGCCGACCCGGGCGGCACGGACGACACCGGCCCCGGGGCGGACCCTTCGACGCCGGCCCACAGCGCCTGCGGCCGCCGATCCTCCTACTGCTACTCCGCAGAAGTCGGTGGAGGGGTGTTGAGCTGGGCCGCGTATTCGTCGGTGAGGATGCTGCAGGTGCACCAGTCGCTTGTGCACGGGGCGCCGGCCTCGGCGCCGTAGGGGCCGAGACCGGCCATGAGGTGGAGTACCTCCGTGCGCTCCGGCGCGGAGAGAACGGGGAGCGTCGCAGAAGGCGGCGACTGCTGCCAGACGGCCGGATCATCGGCCACGTCACCGATGACCCGTGCGTCGATGAACAAGGTGTAGAGGGGATGCTCGGGAAAGTCGTTGAGTCGCAGGACCCACCAGTGCCCTTCGACCCGGGCCGCGTAGTAGAAGACACCTGTGCCGGTGCCGCGCCACGTGGCCCCCGGGGGCAGCGCAGGGAGAGGAATCATGCCCGCGTCGTCCGGGCTGCCGTGTCGAACGGGGGCGGACCGGCGGGGTCGCCCGGGTGCACACCGCAGGCGCAGCCGAGTGCCTCTTCGGGGGAACCGGTGGGCAGTCCGGTGGTGAAGCACCGGCACCACGGAGGCTGGGGCTCCTGGGTGGGCAATTCGGCTGCTACGTAGGCGAATCCGGCTCGGAGGCGGACCGTGACGGCGTTCACGTGGGGCCGGCGTTCACGGGCGTGGCCCTTCAGGCACCGACGCAGGTGGTGCTGCATCGATTTCGGTGGGTTCTTCGGCACGGGCCCATCCTGCCGGGTGCGGCGTCGGCCCGCCATGGCCGTCGGCTGTGAGTGATGGCCATGGGGTGGGGCGGTGCTTGCGGCCGTGCTCAAAAGGCAGGTTCGCGAGAGTCGGACGGGATACACGTGGCTGCCGGGGCTCCGTGCGGGTCGTCCGAGCTGCTCAGGGGCGGCCGAGGGCGCGGAAGGTCCAGCCGGCCGCACGCCAGCGAGCGGCGTCGAGGGTGCCGCGGGCGTCGATGACCTGGGGGACGGCGACGTGTCGGGCGAGGTCGGCCGGGTCGGCGTCGGAGTACTGGGGCCAGTCGGTCAGGTGCAGCAGCAGTTCGGCGCCGGTGACGGCCTGGGTGGGGTCGTCGGCGTAGTCGAGCCGGGGGTAGGCCCTGCGGGCGTTGTCCATGGCGGCGGGGTCGTGGACGGTGACCTCGGCGCCGGCCCGCTGGAGGGCGTCGGCGACGGCCAGGGCCGGGGAGTCGCGGATGTCGTCGGTGTGGGCCTTGAACGCGGCGCCCCAGACCGCGATCCGCTGGCCGGTCACGGCGTTGCCGAGGACTTCGCGGGCGAGTTCGACGGTGTGCTCGCGCCGGCGCCGGTTGATCGCCGCGACCTGGCGGAGCAGGCCGGTGTCGGCGCCGAGCTCTTCGGCGCGGTAGGTGAACCCGGCCAGGTCCTTGGGCAGGCAGCCGCCGCCGAACCCGAGGCCGGGCCGCATGCCCTCGGCGCCGATCCGGTGGTCGTAGCCCAGGGCGAGGACGATCTGCCGGACGTCGGCGCCGGCCAGCTCGCAGAGCTCGGCCATCGCGTTGATGAAAGAGATCTTGGTGGCGAGGAAGGCGTTCGCGGCGCCCTTGATCAGCTCGGCCGTCGCGATGCCGGTGACGATCAGCGGGGAGCCGGCGGCCAGGATGTCGGCGTAGACCTGCCGGAAGGCTGCCTCGCTGCCGGTGTCACCGTCCTCGACGCCGAGCACGATCCGGTTCGGCTCCAGGGTGTCCAGGAGGGCGAACGACTCGCGCAGGAACTCCGGCGACCAGGCCAGGCCGACGCTCACCCCGGCGCGGAGGTGCTCGTCCAGGGTCTGCCGCAGCTCTGCGGCCGTGCCGACCGGGACGGTCGATTTGCCGATGATGACCGCGCCGTCGCCGAGCCGGGGGGCCAGGCGCCGGACGGCGGTGTGGAGGTGGGTGAGGTCGTAGGCGCCGCTGCCGTCCCGCTGCGGGGTGCCGACGCCCAGGAAGTGGACGTCGGCGAAGTCGGCGGCCTCCGCGTAGGAGGCGGTGAAACGGAGCCGTCCGGTGGCGGTGTGCTCGGCGAGCAGGTCGTCCAGGCCGCGCTCGACGAACGGGGCCTGGCCCTTGTTCAGCGCGTCGACCTTGTCGGTGTCGGTGTCCATGCCGAGGACCTGGTGGCCGAGCTCGGCCATCGCGGCGGCGTGGGTCGCGCCGAGGTAGCCGCAGCCGATCACGGTGAGTTTCACGAACGTGTCCTTCCGAAGGGGCGGGCGGCGTCCGCGCCGGCCGGTCCTGCGATTCCGCGCATCCGGTTGTCACCCCTGAGCGTGAATCGGTGGTGGCCCCGACGGGAGGAGGTTTCCGCAGGTCCCGGCGGAGGCCCGGAGCACCAGGCAACCGCCTGGCAGCCGGTGCGGGGAGGGCTCGCAGGGGGGCTCACACATCGTGCATCCGATTCACCATGAGCGACGGATGCCCTACCTTCGGTGATCCGGCCTCGGGTGCCGGACACGCGACTTCTCGTGGCCGGCCGCGTACGACTTCCCCGTGCCCGTGCGGGGACCGACTGAGGGGGACGTTGTGGCGCCGACCACCCGCCGGACCAAGCCGCCGAACGACGCACTGGCCCGGATGATCGACAAGTGCGAGGGCGCCAGCCACAAATCGCTGGCCCACCGGGTGAACCAGCTCGCCCACGAAGCCGGGCTGACCACGACCTACACGCACACCTCCGTTGTGAACTGGACGGCGCGCGGCATGGTGCCGGACTGGCCCGTGCCGAAGCTGCTGGCCCGGGCGATCGGCGAGCGGCTCGGCCGGCCCGTGGAACTCGGCGAGATCGGTATGGCCGATGCCGGGACACCGGACGCCGCGATGGGGTGGGATTTCCCGAGGGACCCCGCCGAGGCCGTGCGCACGGCCACTTCGTTCTGGAGCAGCGTGAACCGCCGAGACTTCCTCACCGGTGCGGGCTTCGCCGTCTCCGCGTTCACCACCCCGGTCACCCGCTGGCTGGTCACCCCCGCCGACGACACCGCCGCCCACCGCGGCCGCGGCCGGGTCGGCGCCGCCGACCTCGCCGAACTGCGGGACGCCGCAGACGACGCCCGGCGCTGGGACTCCAGATACGGCGGCGGGAACTGGAAGGCCGACTCCGTCACCGCCTGCCTCCGGGAACGCGAGGTCCCGCTCCTGAACGGCTCCTTCGGCGACGAGGTCGGCCGCCAACTGTTCTCCGCGACGGCCGAGTTGTCCCGCCTGGCGGGCTGGACCGCCTTCGACGTCGGCCAACACGAGGTCGCTCAACGGCACTTCATCCAGGCCCTCCGCCTGGCCCGGGCCGGCGGCGACGTCCAGCTCGGCTGCTATGTCCTGACCACGATGGCCATGCAGACCCTGCTGAGGGGATTCGCCGGCGAGGCCATCGACATGACCCAGGGCGCCTTCGAGCGGGCCAAGGGCCGGGCAGCCCCCAGGGTGCTCGCGTTCACCAAGCTCATCGAGGCCCGGGCCCACGCCCGGGACGGCGACGCCCGGGCCGCCTCCGCCGCGCTCGCCGCCTCCGAGAGCCTGCTCGACCAGGCCCGCGACGGCGCCGAGGAGCCGGCGTGGATCGACTTCTACCACCACGCGCGGCTCTCGGCCGACGCCGCCGAGATCTTCCGCGACCTGAAGCACCCCGAGGCCGCCCTCGCGTGGAACGCGCAGGCCGCCGCCATGCCGCCCGGGGTGTTCACCCGCTCGGTCGGGATGCGGCTGGCCATCGTCGGAACCGCCCACCTCCAGAGCAAGGACCTGGACCAGGGCCTCGCGCTCGGCCACCAGGCCGTCGACATCCTCGCCCGTGTCCAGTCCAGCCGGGCCAAGGACTACGTCCGCGAGTTCAACACCGCGCTCACCCCTTGGCGTCGCGAGCCGCGGGTCGTCGAGTTCCTCCGGCGGACCGGCAGGGAACTCGGCGTCGCGGCATAGGGCGAGAGGCCGCGCGGCCGGGTCAGGTGCCCGGGTGGGAGGCTGCCCAGCCGTGTTCGAGCAGGGCGAAGGCCTCGTCGGCGGCTCGGCGCGGTTCGGCGTGCCGCAGGATGAGGCTGCGGCTCTCAAGGGCGAAACGGGCGAGGGCGGCGCAGCTGACGTCGTCCTCGGGGGCGTTGACGGCCTCGGCGATGGCTCGTGCCAGGGCGGTTTCGTGGCGCGTCCACATGCGGTGGGCGTAGTCGCGCAGCGCGGGGGTCTCCTGCACCATGCGCGTGAAGTCGGCGAACCGCGGGTCCGCGGTGTGGACGGCGAACTGGGTCTGCGTCAGCAGGAGGTGCTCGCGCAGCGCCTGCGGGATCGACGTGCCGGGGGTGCGTTCGCGTACGGCGGCGACGAGTGCTGCTTCGATGTCGTCCTCCTGGTCGAAGACCAGGGCTTCCTTGCCGGAGAAGTGCTTGAACAGGGTGGTCACCGAGACGTCGGCGGCCTCGGCGACGTCCTTGACGCCGACCTGGTCGTAGCCGTGTTCGAGGAAGAGGTCGAGTGCGGCGTCGGCCAGGGACTGGCGGGTCTGGGCCTTCTTGCGCTCGCGGCGCCCGGTCGGTTCGGTCACGTGCCCACCATACCGACATAGTGCATCCGCTGCAAAAGTTTAGTCGTTGCGCTTATTTAGCGAGTGTGATTTCTTGGTGGTGCCGGGCCTCCCAACGGCCCACCCACCTCCCGAGGGGCACTCCCATGAACTCTGCCCGCAATCCCCGCAATCCCCGTGATCCCCGCCGTCCCCGCATCGCGATCGTCGGCGCCGGCCTCGGCGGCCTCACCTGCGCCCGGGTCCTGCAGCAGCACGGTCGCTCCGTCACCGTCTTCGAACGCGAGGCATCCGCCGGCGCCCGCCCGCAGGGCGGCACCCTCGACCTGCACGCCGACACCGGCCAGGCCGCCCTGCGCGCGGCGGGGCTCCTCGACCGGTTCCACGCCCTCGCCCGCCCCGAAGGAGACGCGTGGCGCGTGCTCGACTTCGCCACCGCCGCGCTCCTGGCGCAGCAGGGGCCTTCCGCCGACGGCGGCCGGCCGGAGATCGACCGGGGCCAACTGCGCGGCCTGCTCCTGGAGTCGATCGCCGAGGGCACGGTGCGATGGGACCGCGCCGTCAGCGGGGTCACCCCGCTGGCGGACGGCACCTGCCGGCTGTGCTTCGGCGACGGTACCGCCGAGGACTTCGACTTGGTGGTCGGTGCCGACGGCGCCTGGTCGCGCGTCCGCCCGGCCCTGTCGCCCGCCGTACCGGGCTACACCGGTGTCACCTTCGTCGAGACCGGATTCGACCACTGCGACACCCGTCACCCCGACCTCGCGCGGCTGGTCGGCAGCGGATCGATGCTGGCGAAGGGCGTCGGCAGGTCCCTGGTCGCCCAGCGCAACAGCAACGGCCACATCCGCGCCTACATCGCGCTGCGCGTGCCGGAGGACTGGCACACGGCCGCCGGTATCGACCTCGGCGACCAGCGGGCCGTGCGGACGCACCTGCTGAGGGCGTTCGACGGCTGGGACGAGAGCCTGCGCCACGTCCTGCGCGACAGCGACAGCGGGCTCGTCAACCGGCCCCTGTTCGTCCTGCCCGCCTCGCACACCTGGCAGCACGTCCCCGGCGTCACGCTGCTCGGCGATGCCGCGCACCTGATGCCCCCGGTCGGACTGGGTGCCAATCTCGCCATGCTCGACGGTTCCGACCTCGCCCACGCCCTCGCCACCGAACCCAGCGTCGACGACGCCGTCCGCGCCTACGAGAGCATCATGCTGCCGCGCTCGATCAAGGCCGCGACGGGCAGCGCGCAGGGACTCGACCACCTCGTTCCCGCGACGGCCCCCTGAACCGACTCCACTCGGGCTCTGACTGTCTCAGCTCAGGCACCGGCTGTTCGGGCGCTCACAGCTGGAGTCGTCCGGGGCGGGTCGAGCGACTGTCGGCTTCCACGGGCTGTCCGGGCCCTTTGGTCGCTGCGTATTCACGCAGGTCAGGGCAGCGGCAGGGACTGAAGCGACTGAGACTGGGGATTGGGTGCACGTTGTCGCTCGGGCCGCGTGCCCGTCCCGGCGCGGTCGGGCGGCCGGCGACTCCGCCGTGGAGTGGTCACGGGCGGTGAGGATGACGTGGTAGCCCTGTTCGGCGAGCTCGCGGGCGACGGCGAAGCCGAGTCCGGCCGGGCGGCTGGTCCCGGTGAGGAGTGCGGTCCTGACGGCCATGGCGGGTGTTGCCCTTTCAGGTGGCTCGGCCGTTCCTGGTTTGAGCTTGGACCGCGACGTCGGAGCTGTCACCGGGCACCTGTATGTTGATCACCCGCCGACCCTGTCGGTGTCCCGTCCCGGGGTGTCGACGTGCGGGTCCGGCCTGGGGTGGTGATCGCTTCGCGGAAATCCGGTCGCTGTCGTCGGGGGATCAGGTGATCCTTTGGCGTCGAGGCTGAACAGCCGCTCATCGTCTCAAGCGCTTGAAGGATTTTGCATGACCGTTCCTGCCCCGCCTGACAGCCCGCAGTCCGCCGAGGAGCCGGCCGACACCAACGCATGGGCGGCACCGAGCCCGGGTCAGGGTGAGGACGAGGCCCGGGTTCAGGGCGAGGCCACGGTGCCTGCCCCGACCGCCACCCCCGCCCCTGCTGCGCCCCCCGCCGCGCCCCCAGTC
Source organism: Kitasatospora sp. NPDC088861 (assembly GCF_044750105.1). Lineage (NCBI taxonomy): Bacteria > Bacillati > Actinomycetota > Actinomycetes > Kitasatosporales > Streptomycetaceae > Kitasatospora > Kitasatospora sp. NPDC088861. The sequence continues at coordinate 157,262 of NZ_JBIVJF010000013.1, read as the reverse complement.
GCGGCTCCGAACGTCCCGTACTGGCCGCCGTACGCGTATCCGATGCCGGCGCCGCAGCCTCGCAACGGGCTGGGCACCGCGGCCATGGTGCTCGGGATCGTCGGTGGCGTCCTCAGCCTGGCCGTCATCTTCTTCTGGCTGTCCTGGCTGCCGGCCCTGCTCGCCGTGGTCTTCGGTGCCATCGGGCTGGGCTACGTCCGCAAGGGCCTGGCGACCAACCGGGCGATGGCGCTCGCGGGTGTGATCCTGGGCATTTCCGGTCTGCTGGTCTCGGTCGGCGCCGGGGTGTTCGTCGTGACGCGGGTGCAGGCGGCCGACGAGGAGCGGCGGGCGGATGAGAACGCCGCGCGCGCTCGCGCCGATGCCGCGACTCAGGCCGCCAACGAGCGGGCGGCGAAGGAGCGGGAGCGGATCGGGGCCGAGCGGAAGAGGTTCGAGGCCGAGCAGGAGAAGGCGGCCGCGGACGAGAGGGCCCGGCGTCTGTCGTTCGGCCAGTCCTACACGTACGGGGACGGCCTGAAGGTCACGATGGCCGCGCCGACGCCCTACGTTCCGAGTGACAGCGTGTCGGACACCCCCAAGAACGCCAAGATCATCCAGGTCCGCATCACCGTCGTCAACACCGGGTCGGAGGAGGTCTCGCTCAACGGGTCGGGGCTGCCCACCATCAGGGACGCCAAGGGCAACCTCGTCTTCACGCTGATCGACGGAAGCGGACGGATGAAGATCCTCAAGGGCTCGCTGGCCCCGGGCGAGGAGGCCACCGGTCTGACGGCGTACGCCCTGCCGGGCAGCGCGGCCGACCGGTTCTCCGTCCAGTTCGACTACGGTCTCGGGCGGCTGCGCAAGGACGTCATCTGGTCCGGCTCTCCGAGCTGACCCGGGGCCGCTCCCCCCGAAGCCTGTTGCGCAGGAGGCATGACCTGCCACCACCCTGCCACCGCCGTCACCTGGCTCGTTTCACCCCGTCCACCAACGGCGTCGAGAGCGTCGGGCCGGGCGTCCGGCGGTGATCGGCGACTGCTTCGGGCGGGACTCCTGATCCGGATGATCCGAGGCCGGGGCGCGGCACGTGCCGCGCCCCGGCCGGGTGTCGAGGGAGCCTCAGAGGTTGAAGCGCATGACCATGCGACTTCCCGGGAGGCTGGAGATGGTTCCGCTGCTGCAGTCCGTGATGTCGGCCCCCGGGAAGAGGGTGCCGGTGACGGTGGCGCCGGGCAGGACGGAGCTGTTGAGGGACACCGTGCCGTTGAGGCTGTTGGAGATCTCGTTCTTCGAGGGGTCGCCCTCGACGTCCTGCATGCCCGCGGCGTTGATGGTGGAGGTGCCGGCCGGGTTGCCGTTCGCGTCGGCCCAGTCGACGACGATGGTGCCGGTGAGCTGGCCGAGCTGCTTGCAGGCGAGGGTCGCCGACCCGGTGAGGGTGATCGATCCGGCGGACAGGTTGGGGCCGCCGTTCTTCGTCAGGCACCTGGTGATGGTGCCGTTGTTCATGGACAGGTCGACCGCGGCGGGGGTGTCCGTGATCGGCGTGGTGCTGTTGACCGTACCCTCTGCGGCGCACAGGACCCGGAGCAGCGGGTTGGCCCGGGTTTCGGCGACCCCGTTGGCCCCGTCGGTCACGACCGGCGTGTCGGCGGCCGAGGCGGGGGCGGGCTGCTGGAGGAGCACGGCCGAGGTGGCGGCCACGGCGGCCAGGGCGAGCGGGACGGCGGCCAGGCGCCACCGGCGGGGCCTGGACGGCGCTGCTTCACGCGTCGGCACGGGGTCGGAGTCCCAGGAGTGCAAGGGCATGGTGTTCCTGTTCTGTGAAGTCGGGCGGCTGAGGGTCAGAGGAGTTCGGAGAACTGGGCGTCGTGCTTCGCGGTGAGGCTGCTCAGGCCGTTGGAGCAGTGGCTGATGTCGCTGGTGGGCTCGAAGGTCGCGAGGACGCCGGCGAGCGGCAGGACCTTGCTGCCGAGGGACACCGTGCCGTCGCTCGAGTTGAGGATGTCCCCGCGCGCGGGGTCGCCTTCGACGTCCTGTGCGCCGTTGGTGGTCACGGTGGAGGTTCCGACGACGCTGCCGGTCTGGTTCAGTCCGCTGTACCAGGTGATGGTCTCGGTGCCGCTGAACGTACTGGGGGAGGAACACGAGAGCGTGCCGGTGCCGGCGAAGGTCAACGTCGCCGACAGTACGTCCGTGGGCCCGCCGTTCTCGGCGAAACACTCGTCGAACGTGCCGACCCAGGAGAGGGACACGGTCCCGGCGGTGTTCGTGATCGGCGCGCTGCTGGTGCCGACGGCCTGCCCGGAGCAGGTGAGCTTGGTCAGGAGAGTGTCGCGGTGGCCGGTGGACTCGCTGGCGGCGGCCCGGGTGGGGGCGGCCTGCTGGAAGAGCAGGCCGGCACCGGCGGCCGTGGCGACCAGGGCGAGCGGAACGGTGGCGAGACGCCACCGCCGGACCGAGAGATTTCTGGTGTGCGGCCCCGACGGCGTGCCCGGGGCGGTGGGCTGAGCGCCCATAGTTGCTCTCCTTCTGTTTATGTATACGAACTGCTGCTGTCAGAATCACCGCCAGTGGGGCGCTGTGCGATCCGGGCGGAGCCGGATTCGTCTTTGCGGTGCGACATTGACCCGACTGCCGCAGTGCGCCCTCGGGCTCCTATGGAGCTTCCTTTTTGCTACTGAAGATCGTGAACGACCTTTAATGTCCGGCAGTCGAGGGATAGCGGCGTGTGCCTGCCGGGTCTTCCGCCGGTGTCGGGCTACGTTCTGCGGCAGACCTTTTCAGAGTCGGCCCGCCGGGTCGCCCGACGGATGAGGGGAGACATCAATGCCGCCCAGTCCACCTCTTCCGCCCGGCGGCCCCCGGATTCCGGCCGTGGATCGGCTGCCCGGTTTTCCGGGTGCGGAGCACTGGCGGCGCGAGGCGGAATCCGGATTGCACTACGTCGACCACGGATCCGGCGACGTCGTGCTCATGCTGCACGGAAACCCGACGTGGGGATATCTGTGGCGGCGTCTTATCACCGCGCTGGCCGAGGACTTCCGTTGCATCGTGCCGGACCAGTTGGGCATGGGGCTCTCTCAGCGCAGGACCGGTGCCGGTCCGATTCCGCTCGCGGAGCGGCTGGAGCACCTCGACGCGCTGGCGGCCCACCTGATCGAGCAGGGCCGGGCGCCGTCGGCGGGCTGGACCCTGGCGGTACACGACTGGGGAGGGCCGATCGGCCTGGCGTGGGCGAGGCGGCATCCCGGGTTGGTCACGAAGCTGGTCGTGCTGAACAGCGTGGGTTTCCGCTGGCCCGAGGGCTACCGGCTGCCGCGCTCGCTGGCCCTGCTGCGCGACGTCCGACCGCTCGGCGAGGCGGCGCACCTGCTGAACGTCTTCCCCCGGGCGGCGCTGCGCGCCGGAGTGGTCCGGCCGCTGCCCGCCGAGGTCCGCTCCGCCTACCTGCGGCCGTACCGCGGCGCGTGGCAGCGCCGCGCGGTACGGGACTTCCTGCGGCAGATCCCGCGCAGCGGCGCGGACCCCGCCTGGTCCCTGGTCGATCCCGGTGACGACAGCGCCGACCTCGCCGGGCTGCCGGTGTTCATCGGCTGGGGCCTGCGGGACCCGGTGTTCACCCCGCTCGTCCTGCGGGAGTGGCGGCGCAGACTCCCGCACGCCGAGGTGCACGCCTTCGCCGACGCGGGCCACTTCGTCCTGGAGGACGCCGGCGATTCCCTGATCAGGCCGCTTCGGCGCTTCCTGTCCACACGATGACGAACCATCACGGAAAGGTGCCCATGCCCTCGCCCCACAGCAGGATCAGTCTCGTGCGGGTCCATGTCCCCGAGGCCCGCCAGAGTTCCCGCGAGATCGAGGAGGAGCTGCGCCGGCAGAGCCCCGGGGCCGCGCTGCCGGCGGGACTGCTGGAGCACATGTTCGGGCTGCGCGAGCGGTGCGTGGCGGCGCCGGAGGAAATGCCCTCGGACCTGGCGGCCCGGGCGGGCGCCGCCGCCCTGCGCGACGCCGGCCTCCCGCCCGAGGCGGTCGACCTGCTCGTCTACACCGGGATCAGCAAGGACCTCGACGAGCCGGCGACCGCGAACGTGGTGGCCGCCAAGCTCGGTGTCACGGCACCGGTCTTCGATCTGATGAACGCCTGCAACGGCGTGCTCAGCGCCTTGGAGAGCGTGGATGCGCTGATCAGGCTCGGCTCCTACCGGCGGGTGCTGGTGGTCACCGGGGAGGTGCCCAGCCGGATGACCCGCTGGCGCATTCCGGACCGCGGTCGGCTCGCATCGGCGCTGGCCAGTCTCACGCTGGGCGACATGGGGGCGGCCGTGCTGGTGGAGGCGAGCGAACGGCCCGGCATCCTCGGCAGCCGCTTCTTCGCCAATCCGGCCGCGTGGCCGAGCGCGGTACTGCGCAGCCCGTACGCCACCGGCCGGATGCACGAGTTGGAGGTCGACGACGCCGCGTTGACGGCCTCCTTCGCGGAGCTGCGGGGACAGGCCTTCAAGGCCGCGGGCGAACTGATCGATTCCGTGGCCGACTGTGCGCTGTTCTGCGTCCACCAGCCCTCGGCGGCCATGACCCGCGACCTCTGCTCATCCGCCGGCATCCCCGCCGAGGCCGTGATCCCCACCTTCCCCGACTACGGCAACGTCGCCACCGCCACCATCCCGCTGCAGCTGGTCCTCGCGCAGGAGCGGGGCCGGCTGCACGAGGGCGATCTGGTGGGGATCCTCGGCCTGGCCAGCGGCACCAGCCTCGGCGTCATGGCCCTGCGGTGGTGAGCGCGGTCCCCGGGGCGACCGAGGAACGGGACGCCTGGCCGGAGACGCTCGCCGCCCACCTGGCCGGCTGGGCCGGCCTGCAGCCGGACCGCACCGCGCTCGTCTGGCCCGCTCCGCGCGGCCGGTGGCACACCGTCGACTTCGCGACGCTGGAGGCCGCCTGCCGGGCGCGCATCCGCGAACTGCGCGAGGCGGGCGTCGGCGCCGGGCAGAAGGCCGTGGTGATGGCCCGCGACCCGTACGACCTGGTGACCACCGTGTACGGGCTGCTCGCCCTCGGTGCGGTGCCGGTGCTGATCGACCCGGCGCTGCCCCGTCCGGCGCTGCGGGCCTGTCTGGACGAGACGCGGCCCGAGGTGTTCATCGGCGACCCGCTCGCCCAGCTGGCCCGGCTGCTGCTCGGCTGGGCCCGCCCGCACGTCACCGTCTCACTGCTCACGGGCCGCGCGTGGCGCGCGTGGTGCGCGCGTCGGCCGGAGCTGGAGACGGAGCTGGAGACGGAGCGGCCGGAACCGTCATGGCCGAGCCCGCCGCCCGCCGCCTCGCTCGCGCTGATCGCCTTCACCTCCGGCTCCACCGGAGTGCCCAAGGGCGTGGAGTACGAGCACCGGCAGCTGGCCGCCCAGGTCCGCTCCCTCACCGGGCTGCTGGGGCTGGGCCCGGGCGAGGTGCTGCTCGCCGGGTTCCTGCCCTTCGCCCTGTTCGGGCCCGCCACCGGCGCCACCACCGTCGTCCCGGCCATCGACCACCTCAGACCGGCCCGCACCCGGGGCGCCGACCTGGCGCGCGCCGTCACCGAACACTTCACCTCGGTGGTGTGTGCCTCCCCGGCGGTGCTGCGGGCCCTGGCCGGGGAGTGCGAGCACGGCCGGCTGTCGCTCGCCCCGGTGCGGCTGGCCTGTTCCTTCGGCGCCCCGCCGTCCGAACGGCTGGTGCGTGCGCTGCGCCGGGCGCTGCCGGAGGAGGCGACGCTGCTCAGCGCGTACGGCGCCACCGAATGCCTGCCGGTCAGCGTGATCGACAGCGCCGAACTGGCCGCCGCGCACGCGGAACCGCTGCACGCCCACCGCGGGGTCTGCCTGGGCCGCCCGGTGCCCGGCATCGCGGCCCACGTCCTGGTGCCGGTCGGCCCCGTGTCGTACAACCGGACAGTGCCGCAAGGGAGTTACGGGGAGATCACGGTCGGCGGCCCGCAGGTCAGCCGGGCCTACCATGCCCGCCCGGGAGCGAACGCGGCCGCCAAGGTCGGCACCGGGGAGGACGTACTGCACCGCACCGGCGATCTCGGCTGGCTCGACGAGAGCGGCCGGCTGTGGTTCCTCGGGCGCTCCGCGCACCGGGTGCACGGAGCCGGGTTCGCGCTCGACACCGCCGTGGTCGAGCGGATCGCCGACGCGGTGCCCGGCATCGGCCGCACCGCGCTGATCGGCCTCGGGCCCGCAGGCCGTCAACGGCCGGTGCTGTGCGTGGAGTTGGCGCCATCGGGGGCCAACTCGGCGACGGCCGTCCTCCAGGGGCTTCGGCACGCCCTGTCGGCGGTGCCGGGCGGCCACCGGGTTTCCACCGTCCTGCTCCACCACCGGCTGCCCACCGACCCGAGGCACAACTCGCGCGTCGACCGTGACCGCCTCGCCCGCTGGGCCCGCCGCCGGCTGCGCCGACGACGCCCGGGCGGCGTGCTGGGAGGCGGGCGATGAGGATCCTGGTCACCGGGGGCAGCGGCTTCCTCGGCCTGGAGCTGTGCCGCCGCCTCGCCGGGCGCGGCGACGTGGCGGTCTCGCTGAACCGCCGCTGGAGTCCGGAGCTGGAGCGCCTCGGGGTCCGTCAGCACCTGGGCGACATCGCCGACCCGGATACGGTCCGGCGAGCCCTCGACGGGTGCGAGGCGGTGATCCACAACGCGGCCCTGGCCGGCGTCCGGGGCCCCGAGCGGCCGTACCGCGCGGTCAACGTCGACGGCACCCGGCACGTGCTGACCGCCTGCCGCGCCCTCGGCATTCGCCAACTGGTCTATACCTCCACCGCGAGCGTGGCCTTCACCCCCGAGGGCGTCACGGGAGCGGACGAGTCCCTGCCCGGGCCCCGGAGCCACTCGGCCGCCTACCCCCGCACCAAGGCCGAGGCGGAGGCGGCCGTCCTCGCCGCCAACGGCCCGGACCTGGCGACCACGGTGCTGCGGCCCCACCTGATCTGGGGGCCCGGCGACCCGCACTTCCTGCCCGCCCTGCTGCGGGCGACCGAAACCGGGCGACTGCTGATGCCGGGCCGCGGCACCAACCTCGTCGACACCTGCCACCTCGCCACCGCGGCCCACGCCCACCTGCTCGCGCTGGACCGGCTGCGACCGGGCCACCCGGCGGCAGGGCGGGCCTACTTCATCGCCCAGGGCGAACCGCGGCCGCTGCGCGAGGTGGTGGCCAGGCTCCTCACCGCGGCCGGACGCCGCGCGAGCTGGCGCCCAGTGCCCTACCCCGTCGCCCTGGCCGCCGCCGTACTGGCCGACGCCACCACGACGGTGCTCCGCCGCCACACCGACCACGGCCTCAGCCGGTTCCTGCTCCACCAGCTCACCCGGCCGCACTGGTTCGACCTCACGGCGGCCCGGCGCGACCTCGGCTTCGAGCCGCCCACCACCTTCGACCAGGCCATGGCCGAACTGACCCGTCACCACCGCACCACCGGCGGCTGAGCCCGCCCCCCTCACACTCCGGAAAGGAACCACGATGGACACGACGCTCTCCGTGGACGACGTCTGCGACACCGCCCAGACCCTGCTCGTCGAGCGGTTCGGCGTATCCGCCGACGTCATCAGCCCCGACGCCACGTTCGAGGAGATGGACGTCGACTCGCTCGCGCTGGCCGAGTTCGCCTTCGTGCTCCAGGACGAGTTCGGCATCCTGATCAGCCAGGAGGACGCCGACCGGCAGAGCACGCTCATCGACGTCGCCCGGATCGTCCAGGCCCGACTCGGCGACGCGACCGAACCCGTCGCGTGAACCGCCCCGAGATCGCCGTCACCGGCCTGGGGCTCGTCACCCCGGCCGGGTTCGGCGCCGAGGAGACCTGGCAGCGGGTCTGCGCCGGCACACCCACCGCGTCACCGGACCCCGACCTCGACGCCGCCCCGGTGACGTTCTCCTGCCGCATCCCCGCCATGGACCTGGACACGGCGGTCGGGCGCAAGAAGGCATGGCGGATCGGACGGTTCAGCAAGCTCGCGCTGCTCGCGGCCCGGGAGGCCGTCCAGAACGCGGGACTGGACACCGGTGGGTGGGACGGCGCCCGGGTCGCCGTCGTGCTCGGGGTGGGCTTCGGCGGCGCGCCGCACTGGGAGGACCAGCTGCGCCGACTCCATCAGCGCGGGCCGGCCCACGTCTCGCCGACGGTGATCCCGATGGTCATCGGAAACATGGCCGTGGGCGAGGTGGCCCAGGAGTTCGGCGCGCGTGGTCCCACGCTCGCCTGCGCCACCGCCTGCGCTTCCGGTGCCACGGCGCTGGCCATCGCCCACGACCTGCTGGTCGCCGGGTCCTGCGACATCGTCCTGGCCGGTGGCGCCGAAGCCGCCCTCAGCCCGCTGGTGGCGACCGGGTTCCACCGGATGGGCACCCTGTCGGCGCGCGGGCACGACGTGCCGGGCGCCTCCCGGCCGTTCGCCGCCGACCGGGACGGCTTCGTCCTGGCCGAGGGCGCCGCCGTGCTCGTCCTGGAGCGCGCCGCGGACGCGAAGGCGCGCGGTGCCCGGGCGCGCGCCGTGCTCGCCGGACACGGCGCCAGCAACGACGCCCACCACCCGACCGCGCCGCCCCAAGGCGCCGCCGGTGCGGAACAGGCGCTGCGTACGGCGCTGCGCAGCGCGGGCCTGGGCGCCGGCGACATCGGCCACGTCAACGCCCACGGCACCTCCACCCCGCTCAACGACGCCGCCGAGGCCGGCCTGATCGCCCGCACCCTGCCGCACCGGCCCAGCGTCACCGCCCCCAAGGGCGTGCTCGGCCACAGCCTCGGCGCGGCCGGAGCGATCGAGGCGGCGCTCACCGTGCTGACCATCGAACGCGCACTGGTGCCACCGATCGCCAACCTCACCCCCGACACCGCCGAGTTCGACATCGACTGCGTCACCGGGACGGCGCGCCGGCAGCGCATCGACGCGGCGCTCAGCCACTCCTTCGGCTTCGGAGGCCACAATGTCGTCCTCGCCCTGCGCCGGGACTGACCCCCGGGCGGGCACGGTCCGAACCACCCCGGCGCCGCCCGACGGCAGCGGGGCCAGGCTCGGCGCACTCGTCGCCCGCCACCGCTGGGCGGTGCTGTGGACCACCGCCCTGCTACTGGCCGTCGCCGCGGTCGTCGGGGCCGGGCTGCCCGCGCGACTGTCCCACGGCGGCTTCACCAACCCCGGGGCCGAGTCCGGCCGGGCGCTCGAAGTCATCGAACACCACTACAACGCGGGCGGGACCAGCACGATCGTGGTCTTCCGCAGCGAAACCCTCACCGTGGACGACCTGGAGTTCGGCGAAGCCGTGCGGTCCGCGCTCGCCACCGTGCCCAGATCCGTGCTGACGGGTGCCCAGCACTACTGGAACACCGGCAAGCGGGAACTCCTCTCCACCGACGGGCACGCGGCCTGCGTGGTCGTCGGACTGGCCGGCACCGGCGACCAGGCCAAGACCGCCTCCTACGAGCGGCTGCGCCGGTTGCTGCACGCCGACGGACTGACCGTCGCCTACGCCGGGCAGGTCCCGCTCGAGGCCGACCTGGACCGGACCGTCGACGACGACCTCACCCGGGCCGAACTCTACGTCTTCCCCCTGCTGTTCCTGCTGCTCCTGCTCTTCTTCGGCAGCCTCGCCGCGGCCCTGCTGCCGCTGGCCGTGGCCGGCGCGAGCCTCGCGATGTCCTTCGCGGTGCTGCGGCTCCTCTCCCCACTGGTACCGGTCAGCTACGTCACCCGCAACGTCGTCGTCATGATCGCTCTCGGGCTGTCCGTCGACTACGCCCTGTTCGTCGTCGTCCGCTTCCGGCGCGAGCTGCGCCACCGGGGCGACCCGCACCGGGCCGTGGCCGCGACCATGGCCACCGCCGGGCACACCGTGCTCTACTCCGCGACGGCCATCTCGCTCGCCGTCCTGGGCCTGACCCTGCTTCCGTTCCCCATCACCCGCTCCCTCGGCATCGGCGCCGCCGTCACCGTCGCGCTGGCCGGCGCCGTCAGCCTCACCATGCTGCCCGCCGTACTGGCCGTGCTCGGCCCGGGCGTCGAGGCCGGGTGCGTCCGGCTGCCGGGCTTCGGGCGGGCCGGTCTCGGACGGGCCTGGGCGGCGGACCAGGAGACGGGGTTCTGGTACCGGCTGGGCCGGAGCGCCGTCACCCACCCGTGGGCCTGGCTCACCGCCGCCGTCGCGGTGATCGCCGTGCTGAGCGCCCCGGTCGTCGGGCTGCACCTCGCGGCGAGCGACCAGCGGACCCTGCCCGCCGGGGCGGCCAGCCGCAGGGCCCAGGAACTGCTGCACGAGGACTTCCCGGCGGCCGCGCTCGACCAACTCCAGGTCGTCGCCCACCTGCGGGACGACATCGGCGGCGAGCCGGGCAAGGCCGAACTGGCCCGCTGGCAGGAGCGGCTCGCCGGACTGCCGGGTGCCCAGGACGTCCGGCTGCGGGTCGGCACCGCACACAGCGCGCTGCTGACCGTCGCCACCGACGCGGCTCCGGACGCTCCCGCCGCCGAGCAACTGGTGCGCGCCGTGCGGGCGCTCGACCCGCCCGACGGCGGCCTGGTCCTGGTCGGCGGACCGGCCGCGGCCAACGTCGACGTCCTGGACACCCTGAAGGCCAGGCTCCCGGCACTGGTCGGGTACCTGCTGGTGGTCACGCTCGGCCTGCTCTTCCTGGCGTTCCGGTCGCTGCTGGTCCCGGTCAAGGCCGTCATCACCACGACGATGTCCCTCGGCATCGCCTACTCCGCCGTCACCTGGACCGTCCAGGACGGCCACGGCGCCCGGCTGCTCGGCCTTCAACCCACCGGGTACGTCGGCGCGTTGGAGGCCGCCATCATGCTGATGTTCGTCTTCGCGCTCTCCGTCGACTACGAACTCTTCCTGATCGCGCAGATCCGCGAGCTCCACCGCGGCGGCATGGACAACGCGAGCGCCGTGGTGACCGGCCTCGGGCGCACCGGCGGGCTGATCTCGGCCGCGGCGGCCCTGATCGTGCTGGTCGCCGCGGCCTTCGCGACCAGCCCCGTCGTCACCGTGAAGGAGATCGCCCTCGGTGTCCTGGTGGCCGTGGCCGTCGATGCCACCGTGGTACGCATGCTGCTGGTTCCCGCCACCATGCGCCTGCTCGGCGAACTCAACTGGTGGACACCGCGCTTGCGGCGGCCGGCGGCGCCGGGCGGTCCCCGTCCGGGGCCGTTGCCGGGCCTGGAAGCGGTGGAGTGAGCGTACGAGTGGGTTCCGGGCGGGCCTGGCGCTGGGAGGCGTGCGGAGCGGGCTCGGAGCACTGGTGTCCTGCGCCGGAGATCCGGCGCAGGACACCAGGAGCAGTACCGGTGATCCGACCGGGCTACACGGGGGTGTTGATGACGGAGACCATGCCGAAGTGGTGGTGGGCGATGGAGAGGTCGCCCTGGGTGTCGCCGCCGGTGGGGGTGATCATGGCGGAGGAGACGGTGTACTCCCTCGGGCCGCCGCTCTGCATCAGGTAGGGGATGCCGATGGTGGCGGGGGTCTGCGGTCCGAGGGCGCCGAGCCCCGGGGGACGGAGAGCCGGTAGGAGAGCCGGTAGACGGAGGGGGCGGCGGGTCGTTGTTCTCGTAGAGCGTGGTGAGGCCGGGTGGGCGGCCGGTGGTGGGGATCTGGGTGTAGAAGGGGATGGAGAAGGTGAAGTTCGCGGGGCTCTCGGGAGGTGCCGTCGCTGACGGACGGCAGCGTCGCGACGTTGGCGTAGAACGGGGTGATGACCTTCAGCGACACCGGTCCGGTGGCCGCGGTGCCGCTGAAGTTGCCGATCGTGACCTGCACGGTGGCCGTCCCGCCGCCCATGTAGGTGCCCGCGTCCGCCGAGCAGTACAGGTTCACGCTGTTGAGCGCGTCCGGCCGACGGGCGGCACCTGCGGGGGCCACGGACCGGTCCTCGGCTGCGGCTGCTGCGGGCACGGCTGCGCCCAGGCCCACCACGGCGGCACCCAGTCCTGCGGCCCTGAGAAGGCTTCGGCGTGCCACCGGTGCTGCCCCCGGCCCGCCGGACTCGTCCTCTTCGCGGATTCCATCGACCATGTCTGCGCCTCCATCGGCACGTAGCGGTGAAGCGGGCTTCCAGCCCAGTGGTTCGTACTCTGACATGTGGTCATGTCGCAGGGCGGTCAACGCGCTTGACGGCATCCGGTCCGCCACCGTGCCGGAGTCGACGCGGCAACGGTGCACGCCTTCCGAGCAGTGGCCACAGGAATGGCGCGCCCCCGGGCGTCGGATGTTGCCCGGGGGCGCGGGAGCGCGTGCTGTGCGCTCAGAGCGAGGCGAGGCTGAAGTCCACCTCGTGTTTCCCGGTCAGGGCGGTCACTCCGGTGTCGCAGGAGCCGGTGATGCCGGACAGGTCGAAGCTGCCCTGGTAGCTGTTGAGGGGCAGGAGGGTGCTGGTCACGTCCGTGATGCCGGTCTCGTCGTTGGTCACCTCGCTGCCACCCGAGTTGCCCTTCTCCCCGCCCTGGAAGGAGACGGTGGTGCGGCCGAGGTTCCTGTTGTTGACGTCGTACCAGGTGAAGGTCGCCGTTCCGGAGAAGGGATGGTAGGACACGCAGGAGAACGTCCCGGTGCCGACCGAGGAGATCGTGCCGTGGTCGACGTTCGAGTTGGTTCCGGCGGCGCTGTAACAGTCGTCGAGGCTGCCTTCGACCGTGTACGAGTTCGATGCCGCCGCGTCGGTCACCGGGTTCTTGAACGTCAGCGTCACCGGCCCTGAGCAGGTCAGGTCCTTCAGTACCTCCGTCGCGTGCGCGGACCCGGCCGCCCCCGGGATCGCTACGGCCAGCAACCCGCCCGCGGTCGCCGCCACCATCAGACGCCTCATCGTGTGCTCTTCTTCCTGTTCGTCGGTGTCGTGCCTTGGCGCCAAGAATCCCCGGTACTCGATCAACCGGTACATGCGCGCTGCCGGCGCACTCCGTGTCTCATCCGGACAGGCGTACCCAGTCGACCGAGAAGCCTTGCTGCCGTTCGGCTGTTCGTCTACGTGCGCGAGCCCGGGGCGCAGCGGGGCGGGCGGGCCCGGTGGCCGTTGCCGGCGCCCCGCTGAGGGCGGGCCGGGTCACCCGATCTCCCCTCCGGTGTCGCGGGAGAACCGCGGCCGCAGCACTGTTTGAGCATGAGCTACGACCATGGGGTGACGGCCGGAGCCCGTGTGAGGCCTGCCCGCCCCCGGAGGGTGCGTGCCGCCCTCGGTTCCGGATGCCTCGCGGGGGCGCTGGTCCTGCCGGCCGGCGTCACCGCGCCCGCCCGGGACGCGACCACCCGGACCTTCACCACCGACGCCACGTTCACCGTCCCGGACGGTGTCACCGGCATCACCGTCACCCTCGTCGCGGCGGGTTCCGGGGGAGGCGGCGGGGGCGGGGGAGGTGGCACCGGCCTCTTCAAGAGCGGCGGCGGGGGCGGGGCGGGAGGCGGCGGCGGGGGAGGCGCCCGGGTCACCTGCACCCTGGCCGTCACCCCCGGCGACGTGCTGACCCTCACCGTCGGCACCGGCGGAGCCGGTGGGGCGGGAGGCGCCAGCGGTGAGGAGGCCGACCCGGGTGCCGACGGCGGTGCCGGGGGCGCCGGGGGCCGGTCCACTCTCACCGGCGGCGCAGCCGTCCTGGCAGCCGTGGACGGCGGGTCACGGCCCGGGGGCGGGGGCGCGGGCAGCGTGCTCGGAGGCGCCCGGGGCGAGGGAGGCCACGGCGGAGGGAGCGTCCCCGCCTCCGCCTGCAAGGGCGGAGGGCCCAGCGGCACAGGCGGATCCGACGGTGACCTCGGCGCCGGTGGTGAGGAAGGCGTCGACGTGACACCGGCCACCGTCGGCGAGACCGTCCCCGGCAGCACGGGCGGCGTGGGCGGCGAAGGCGGTGCAGCGGGGGCTCCTGTGCCGGCCGCCTGCCCCGTGGGCACCGGCGACGGCGGGGACGGCGGGGACGGCGGCGACGGCCAGGACTACGTCGGCAACTTCGACGACCCCCAGACCCCCGGCGAGGACGGCACCGCGGGCACCGAGGGCGGCAGCGGCTGCATCACCCTCGTCTATTAGGGCCTGTCTGGCGGATCTTGCCGGACAGGCCCTGGACCAGCGGGCCGGGCCCCGACGCCGGCTTGATCGGCGTCGGGGCCCGGCACTTCGTCAGGCCGCCGTGTCCAGGAGACTCGTCCCGCCCGGCCCGAGCCTGCCGGGCACCGCTCGCTCCGCAGCGAGGGGCGGGGTTTGCGGGAGCGCGGCGGTGGGGCGCCCGTTCGGGATCAGGCGTCCTGCGCGGGGACGAAGGGGACGGGCATGGGCCTGGCCGTGGGGGTGGCGGTGGGGGTGACCGTGGGCGTAGGCGTAGGGGTGGGGGTGGGCGTGGGGGTGGCGGTGGAGGTCGGGCTGGATGTGGAGGTCGGTGTCGGTGTGGGGGACTGCGTGCCGGTGGGCAGCGTGATGGTGACCGTCCCGTCCAGCGTCATCGACTTCAGGCCGGTCGGGGTGTTGCAGGCCGTGAGGTCGATGTCGGACTTGACCGGGTCGAGGACCACCGTCCAGGTGGCGCCCTTGTAGCGGCCCGCGGTGATGCCGCCGCTGAGGGGGTTGCTCGACTTGAGCAGGTCCTGGATCGGCTGCATGTCCCAGGTGAAGTCGGTGGTGCCCGGGTCCTCCGTGGTGGGCTGGCCGTTCGCGGTCTCCCAGGTGACGCGCTGCAGGGTGCCGGGCGCGTTCTGGTAGTTGCCGGCCGCGCAGGTCACGCCGTTGCCGAGGCCTGTCCCCACGTAGTCGGCCTGGGTGATGGGGGCGTCACCGGTGCAGTTGAGCAGTTTGGGGTTGCCGAGGGTGGCCGTGATGTTGTCCTGGGGGACGAGCGTGAGGCCGGAGCTGAAGGTCATCGTGAAGCTGTCCTCACAGGTGATGACCTGGGGCACTCCGGCGGCGGAGGTGTCGTACACGAGCAGTCCGCCGACCAGGGTGCCGGCTGTGAGGGCGGCGGCCGCGATACCGATGGGGTGTTTCATGGGGTCGTGCCTTTCTCGGGGTGGGGGAACCCGGTGGTGCTGCGGGCCGGATCACCCGGGGAGTCCGGGGGCCGGTGCTGGGGGACGGCTCGACGGGGTGGGGAGCCCGGAGCCCGACGGCCCGGCCGCTGCGGGGGAGCCGTCGTCCTCGCCGTGGCGCGCGAGGGTGAGGAGCGCCGTACCGCTGACCACCAGGACGGCGAGGACGTAGAGCGGGGTCACGGCCGGGGACTTGAACCAGTCGGCGGCCTCGGCGGTCAGGTAGGTGGCGAGGGTGCCGCCGAGGAGTCCGCCCAGTTGGTAGCCGACGGCGGCTCCGCTGAGGCGCACGCGGCTCGGGAAGAGCTCGGAGACCAGGGCCGCCTGGGGGGCGTACATCGCGGCGAATCCCACCAGCGACAGCAGGTAGGCGAGCACCAGGACCGGGGGAGAGCCGAAGCGGAGCAGGGGCGCGAACGCGGCGGCCCAGAGTGCCATGGTGATGGTCCCGGCCAGGCAGACCCGTCGTCTCCCGTAGCGGTCGGACAGCGCGCCGAAGAACGGGATCAGGGCGATCAGCGCGAGCGGGGCGAGGAGCGAGAGCGCGATCAGGGCGTTGAGCGACAGGCCGGCGACGCGCAGCAGGGTCAGGACGTAGTTGAACGAGAAGCCGAAGAGCACGACGTCGGCTCCGGCGGTGATCGCCGTGGTGACGAGCAGCTGCCTGCGGTGCCGGGCGATCAGTTCGACGACCGGCCGTCTGCTGCGGGCCCCGGTGAGGGTGAGCGTCCGGAAGGCGGGGGTCTCCTCGATCCGGGCCCGGGCCCACAGCCCCACCACCACCAGCACGGCGGAGAGCAGGAAGGGCAGTCGCCAGCCCCAGGTCATGAACTGTGCGGGTGTCAGCGCACCGGAGACCGCCGTCATGGCCCCGAACGCCAGCAGGTTGCCCGCCGGTGCGCCGATCTGGGCCCAGCTCGACACCAGCCCCCGGCGCCCCGGTTCGGCGCACTCGTGCGCGACGACGGTGGCGGCTCCCCACGCACCGCCCAGGCCGAGCCCCTGGAGCAGGCGCAGCGTGACCAGCAGGAGCGGGGAGGCGAAGCCGATCTGGCCGTATCCGGGCAGCAGCCCGACCAGGCCGGTGGAGGCCCCGGTCAGCAGCAGCGCGCCGACCAGGGCGGGGCGCCTGCCGTGGCGGTCGCCGAGGTGCCCGAAGAGCGCCCCGCCGACCGGCCGTGCCACCAGCGCGGCCCCGTAGAGGCCGATGCCGGTGAGGGTCGCCGCGAAGGGGGAGAGGTAGGGGAAGAACTGGTGTTTGAAGACCAGCACGGAAGCGTTGACGTAGAGGAAGAAGTCGTACCAGACGAGCGTGGTACCCATGAGGCTGACGATGACCGAGCGGCGGACATCGCGCGTCGCGAAGCGCACATCGAACTCCATTGCGTGTGACTGTCGTCACTTCTAGCAATATTCCAGCGCCGGTGGCATCGCGCCACGCAGGCCGCCGCGGGCTGGACTATTCGCGTGCGCACCGTACCTGCGCCCCGAACTCCGGAGACTCGCCCGGGCGCCCGGCGCGACCGGTCGGCCCTTCGTTCAACTCGTCTCCACTGCAAGGGTGTTCGCGGCCCACTTGGTCGACTCGGCCTCTTGTCCGAATGTGGCGTTCAGGTTAATCCTGTCGCTGGTGAACCATTGTGGTGTGGGGTGGATTCCGGCCGTCCGGCCGTCCGGACAATGCGACTTCCATTCGTATACGGCGAACCAGCGGGTCGGATTCATGGAGAATCCGACTTTCACATCCGGCCCGTCGCCCGCTCCAGCCCCCGCCGCCCCCGCCGGAGCGCTGCCGGCTGCGCCCGCCGGACACCCGCCGGCGACACCTCTGTCCACGGCGCTGTCCGCAGCTCGCCGACGCGGCTCCACCGGGCACACTCGGAAGATCACCAACGGCATCCGCGACCTTCGCCGGAGCCGAACGACGTGGCCATCCACCCTGGGGAGGAGCCGGCATGAACCGGTCCCGGTTGACGGAGCAGTCCGACGTGGCATCGGGCCCTGGCGGTCCGATCACCGTATTGTCCGGCTACGTCCATCCGACGCGCGGACCGGTGACCTGCCCGGCGGCCCCGCTCGTGGCCGGGTGGCTCCACGAGCGCGGGTTCGCCGTTCGGATCGGTGCCGGCGGGATCCTGCCGGCGGGCCGGGGTGGGCGGCTGTTCGCCACGACCTACATCGACCTGGACGGGGCCGTGGTGGGGATCGCCGTGATCGCTCCGGCCCGCCAGGAGGCGGTGGCGGCGGAGGCCGTCCGCGTCTGGTCGGCCACGGTGCGGACCAGGCGGCTGATCGTCTGCGCGTCGGCGCCCGCGTGCGGGCCGACCCCGGTCGTCCCGTCCCAGCCCCTGAACCGGCTTCCCCCGTCCGCAGGGGGCGCCGGGCAGGCCGAGTGCCCTCGGGCGGCCGCGACGTGGGCCGCCGTCCGGCAGTACGAGGTTCGCGGGGACACGGTCCTCGTGCTCGGCGGTGGCGGTTTCGCCCCGGCGGCTGACCCCGCCGTGCAGCAGGCGGGGCGGGTCCGGGTGCCCGACGTGGCCGGGGCGCAGGCCCTGCGGTCCGTCGATCCCGAGCGGCTGTCCTTCGTCCAGCACCCGTGCTCACCGGTCGAGGAGGTCGCGGAGATCCTCGGGGTGCTGCGCGCGCGGTTCCCGCTGCTTCGAGGCCAGCACCCCGATCAGTGGTGCTACCGCTCCTCCGACCGGCGGCGCGCCGTCCGTGCGGTGGCGGAGTCCAGCGACCTGGTGCTGGTCTCCGCCGGCAGCACCCTGGCGGCGACGATCCGCTCCGGCGCGTTCGTGGCGTTCAACGGTCTGAACGCCCTGCGGCCGGAGGAGATCGCGGCGGCGGCGACCGTCGGTGTGATCGCCCCGCTGCGGGCTGCCGAGGGCGCTGTCGACGCGACGGACGCCGTGGTCGGGGCGATCGGCGGCCTGGGGCCGGTGAGTGTGGCCTACCACCGTACGGTCACGGAGGTCGCGACCGACGTCCTCGCGCGGACTCCGCGCCGGCCCTGACGGGGAGAAGGCTCGGCCGCTGCCGCGTGCGCGAATCGTCAGGCACGCCCCAGGGCGGTGGCCCGTTGGATGAGGTGGTCCGCGGCCGGCCGCCGGCGGTGGGGGAGCAGGAGCCCGGGCATCCGCGCCCTGGCCAGGTGGGCTCGGCGGGAGGCCAGTAGCGGGTAGACGTCGAGGAACTCGTGCCAGGTGGCGCAGGCGGCTTCGATGTGTCCGGCCGCCAGCTGGCGCTCGGCCAGTCTGCTGAGGACGACGGCACGGGAGCGGGACTCGCCCCGGGGCCTGCGGGCGGCGGACACCTCCAGGAGCTTGATCGCCCCGGCGGGGTCGCCGAGTTCGACTCCGACGAGGGCCCGCTGGTGGTCCCACGAGGCGCGGTGGTAGTCGCCGATCGGCGGTGGCGGGCCCGTGGCGTTCGTGAGGAGGTCGCGGGCGTCGCCGATGTGGCGCAGCGCGGCCGTCCGATCGCCGAGGGCGGCCTCGGACAGGGCGAGCTGCCCCAGGACGGAGGCGCGCAGCCGCGGCGCCGAGGAACTGATGCGGCAGTCGGCGGCGGCCTGCGCCAGGCGCAGGCTCTGGCGCCGGTGGCCGAGTTCGTAGGCCTGGGTGGCCATGGCGCGCAGGGTCATCGCCTGGGCGGCCGTGTCGCCGGCGTGCCGGGCCAGGTCGAGGGCGAGGCGGTAGTACTGGCCGGCGAGGCCGTTGAGGTCGTCGTCGATGTGCATGAAGGCGCACAGGTAGCACAGTCGGGCGGTGGCTCCGAGGATGCCGAAGTGCCGGACGGGCGGGGCGGGTGCGGCGAGCATGGGCGCCGCCGTGGTCGCGAGGAACGCGGCGAGTGCGGTGCGGGCCTGGCCTCCGCCGTGGACGCGGTCGATCGCGGAGAAGACGGGCAGCAGCAGGGCGAGCGCGTCCGGCTGGGGCGGGGGCGCCTTCGCGCCCGCGGGTACCGACGCGCCGGTCGGGGCTTCGGTCCGGCCTCCGGTCAGGGCTTCGGCCAGGCCGGTCGGGCTTGCGGGCGGTGCGGGCGGCGGCTGGTAGGAGAGGAGGTTCCCGTGGCGATCGGGTGCGACGGCCGCCGCCGCGAGCCGCGCGAGCACCGCCGGGGAATCCGGCGCCGGGGTGTCCGGCGGCGGATCTCCGAATCCGGCGTCGGCCAGGGTGACGGGCCGTCGGAGCCGACGGCCCAGCGCCGCGCAGACCAGGTGGGGGGCGGGCTTGCGGGGAACGGCTCCGGTGAGCCACTGGTGCACCGAGGCGCGCCCGTAGGCCCGGGCCCATCCGGATTCGGCGCCGATCTGATTGACGGCCCGGGCCAGTTGCTCTCCGGTCCATCGGGCTTCTTCGAGGAGTTCGCGAAGGCGGGCGTTCGGCACACGGCGGACGGCCATGTCTCTCCCGGCGGGTCGTCGACGCCGCGCTCACGGCGGCCCGGTCCGGCCTCCGCGGTACGCGGTCGCGCTGCGCACATCCCGCCATGCTATCCGCTCGCAGCGCCGCCGGGATGCCCGAATGGGATTCTCAACTCGATGTAATTCCCGGGAAGTTGACGCCCGGAAAAGCTTGACGGGCCGGCCGTCGAAAAGGGCCCGCGAGGGCGGCCGCAGCCTCCACCATCGGTGGCGTCGGGGCGTTTCCTTCGAACGTGCCCCAGGGTGGAGGCGGAATCCGTGATGTCCGGCCCGCAGCGTCCGCAGAGTCCCACGGCCACCGGAAAGTTCGTTCACATGTTCCCCGGGCAGGGGGATTTCAGTCTGACCCCGCTGTTGCGGACGCTTCCCCGCGTCGGGTCGCTGGCACGCGCGGTCGCCGAGGTCTTCGAGGAGGCCGACGTGGTCGCCGCCGAGTTCGGGGTGGCGCCGATCGGCCCCCGGCTGGCAGGCGGCTCCCACCTGACCGGCGACTCCCGTTCCGGTGGCGGCTCCCACCTGACGGGCGACTCCCCGCTCAGTGCCGGCGCGCTGGCCGCCGAGCCGGCCGGGACCGTACAACTCGCGCTGTTCGGTGTGTCGTTGGCGGTGCACCGCGCACTCGAAGCCGACGGCTGCCGGGCGCACCGTCTCCTGGCGGTCAGCTTCGGCGAGATCCCCGCGCTGACCGCGGCCGGATGCTGCTCGGTCGCCGACGGGGCCCGTCTGGCCTGCCGGCTCGGGCAGTTGCTGACCGGCCACGGCGGCGGCATGACACTGCTGGGCGCGGGCCCGGCCACAACCCGCCGGCTGCTCGCGGCCGCCGGGCCGGGCACGGGCGTGGTCGTGGCCTGCGTCAACCACGGCGGGGAGACGGTGGTCTCCGGCCCGCTCGACGGGCTCGCCGTCGTCGAACGGTCGGCGACGGCGCACGGCGTGGGGGCGCAGCGGCTGCGGCTCCCGTTCATGAGCCACCACCCGGCTCTCGTCCACGAGGCCGGTGCGTTCGCGCACTTCGCCCGGCGGCTGCGCCTGTCCCCGCCGCGCCGACCGGTGTACTCGGCGGTGGCCGGCCGGTTCTACCGCGCGGACAGCGATCTGCCGAGCGCGCTGTCCGCGTGCCTGGTCAGGCCTTTCGACCTGCCTGCGGTGTTCGGCGCGTCGATGGCGGACGCCTCGCTGGTCGTCGAGGCGGGCACCGGCAGCACGCTGACGAACAGCGTGCGCAGGATCGACCCGCGGCAGGACGCGCTCGCGCCGGTCGCCGACGGCCAGTGGCCGACCGGCCCCCAGACGCCGCTGCCGCCCCCGTGCTCCTGCCCGCCTCCCGCCGCGCCGGGGGAGGGCACGTCGCACCACCACCACCCGACCACGACGGCCGCACGGGGGGACTCTTGAACACCGAACGGAAGCCTGGCGAGGAGGCCGGCGCGATCGACGTCCTGACCCGCCTCTCGGCGCTGCTCCCTCCCCGGCGGGCCTCGGAGTTCGGACAGCTCCTGGCGGACCACCGGGCCGAACACGGGGCGGCAGCCCTGCGCACGGACGTCAGCGCGCACCGGCGGCTGGCCCGCCTGGCGGCCTCGCTGCCGCCGGCGGTCGACGTGGTCGCCGACGCGGAACTGCTGGCCGCGCTCAGCGAGGCGACGGCGCTGGCGGATCCATCGCTCTACCAGACCTTCCTCTCCCACTACACCCTGTGCGTCGGCTCGCTGGTCCTCCTGGGCGGCAAGGCCGCGGACCCGGACGGCGCCCTCGCACACGCACGCACCAAGGGATCCTTCCTGGTCACCGAGATCGGCGACGCCGGCAGCCACCTCGGGATCCGCACCGAGGCCCGGTTCGACCCGGCCCGCCGCGCGTTCACGCTGCACACCCCGGACCACCGGGCCGCGAAGTTCTCCTCCGTCGCGGCGCTCGGCCTGCCCCAGCAGGCGGTGGTCTGCGCACGGCTGCTGACCGGCGCCCGGGACGGGGGAGTGTTCTCCTTCCTCGTCGACATCACGGGGGTCGACGGCCGCCCGGCACCGGGCGTGTCCGTCTCCGGCCCGCTCCCGGTGGGCGCGCTCCCGCTGCCCTACGGCCTCGTCCGGTTCCACGGCGCCCGAATCCCGTACGACCGCTGGCTGGCGGACGGGGCCGGGATCGACGCCACGGGCGTGCTGCACGACCCGCAGCCGAGCGCCGACGCGCGCCTCCAGCGGACCCTGAGCTGCGGCCAGGGGCTGTGGGCCACCCTGCCGTCCGCGATGGCGGGCCTGGCGGGCCGCAGCGCGGCGATGGCCTGGCGGTTCAGCGCGGGCCGCCGCTCGCACGGCCGGCTGGCGCCCGGGAGCCCGGTCCTGGAGTACCGCACCCAGCAGCACGCCGTCGTCGGAGCGCTGGCCGCCGCCTTCTCCCTGCGCTGCACGGCCCGGGCGGCCCTGTCCACGTGGGCGGGGCTGCGCGCCGCGAAGCCCTCCGACGGGCCGGGCACGGCGATGACCTTCTCCCCCTGGGCCGCGGTCGACCGCTCGCTCGCCCTCCACAAGGCGCACAGCACCCGGGCCGTGGCGGAGCTCGTCGACTCCCTCCAGCACCGCTGCGGGGTGTCGGGCCTCTTCGACCATAACCGGCTGCCGGGCTACCTCGGCTTCGCCCGCGCCTTCGACAACGCCGGCGGCGACAACACCCTCATCCTGCTCGACGCCGGCCGCGCCCTCGCCGAGGAGCGGGCACGCCCCGATCGGCGGAGGGCCGGTCCGGGCCGGTTCCCGGCCGACCCGGGCCCGTCTTCGGCCGACCCGACCGACGCGGCGTGGTGGCCCGCGGTCGTCACCGCGCTGCAGGACCGGCTCGCCGACGACCTCGCCGCCGCGGCGTCGGCCCGTACCGAGGCGCTCCACGGCTCGCTCCAGCGAGACCTGGAGCTGTGGAACCCGCTGCTGGAGGACGCCCTGGAGCTGGGGGACGTCCAGGCCCGCCGGCTCGCGGCCGAGGCCGCGGTGGAGGGGACCGCCGCGCACGGGTGGCCCGTTCCGCAGGCGGCCGACCTCGCCGCGCTCGACGGCCTGTGCCAGGCCCGGCGCCTGGCCGGCCCCCTGCTGGCGACCGGCGTGCTCACCCCCTCGGCCGTACGCGCCCTGCCCGCCGCCATGGACGCCCTGTGCGACCGGTTGCGTCAGGCCCTGCCGGACATCGTGGCCGCCCTCGACCCCGGGGCGGGCCTCGCCCGCACCGCCCTCGACGAGCCCGACTACGCCGCCGCGCTCCTGGCCGCCCACGGCGCCCCTGCCGGCGCCCCCGCCAGTTCCTCCACCGGCTCCTCCGACCGCACCGGGAGCACGTCGTGAACCGAAGGAAGCCCCCCATGACCGGCGTCCTGGGCATGGGCACGTACCTGCCCGCCGAGGTCCGGGGCAACCACGAGGTCGGCCCGCCCGCCGGTGTCTCGGCCACCTGGATCACCGAGCGCACCGGCGTGGTCGAACGGCATCGGGCCGCACCCGACGAGGCTGCCTCGGACCTGGCAGCGGCCGCCGTACTGGCCGCCTGCGAGGCCGCCGGCATCCCGCCGGACCGGCTCGACCTCGTCGTCGCGGCGACCTCCACCCCCGACGAACTCGGGCCGGCCACCGCCTGCCGCGTCCAGGCCCTCACCGGCGCCGGCAACGCCGTCGCACTCGACGTCAGCGCGGCCTGCTCCGGCTGGCTGTTCGCGGCCAAGATCGCGCACGCCTGGCTGGCCACGACCCCCGGCGCCCGGTACGCGGCGGTCGTCGGCGTCGAGGCCTACTCGAAGTTCGTCGACCCCGCCCACCGCGGCACCGCCGTCCTCTTCGCCGACGGCGCCGCCGCGGCCGTCCTGGGCCCCGTCCACGACGACGCCGGCTTCCAGGGCTTCCGCCTCGGCTCGGACGGCCGCGGCGCGCACCACGTGCTGATCCCCGCCGGTGGCAGCCGGATACCCGCCGGCCCCGAGAGCCTGAACGCCGGGCTGCACCACATCCACATGGACGGCCGGGTCGTGCGCGACTTCATCGCCGAGATCTTCCCCCGCCTCGTCGACCAGGCCCTCACCGACCACGGCCTCGCCCTCAAGGACATCGACGCCTTCATCACCCACCAGCCCAACCCGCTGCTCCTGCGCGCCGTCGCGGACCGGATCGGCATCCCGGCCGAACGCCTGCACATCACCGGAGACCTCACGGGCAACATCGGCGCGGCCTCCGCCCCCTTCGCGCTGGCCGACGCCGCCGCCCGCGGCCTGCTGGCCGACCGGGCCCGCGTGCTCGTCTGCGTCTTCGGCGCCGGCCTGACCTGGGGCAGCGCCCTGCTCACCTGGACGGGCGCCCGCTCCCTGCGCGCGCCCGTCCGGTCCAGCAGTGACCTGGACAGCACCGCCCGGGATGGGGCTGCCCAGGACAGCACCGCCCGGGACACCCCCGCCCGGAACGCCACCGACTGACGCCCCGCCGGAACCGGAGGAACACCCCCATGACCATCCTCAACCGCTTCCGCCTCGACGGCCGCCGCGCCCTGGTGACCGGCTCCTCGCGCGGCATCGGCCAGGCCGTCGCCGTCGCGCTCGCCCAGGCCGGGGCCCGGCTCGCCCTCTCCGCCCGCACCGGGCCCGCGCTGAAGCACACCGCCGACCAGGTGGCCCGCTACGGGGGCACCCCCGTCCTGGTGCCCGGCGACCTCGCCGACACCGGGCAGGCCGCCATCGTCGACCAGGCCGCCCAGGCGCTGGGTGGCCTCGACATCGTCGTCCACAACGCCGGCATCCTGCCCACCAACCCCGACGGCAGCACACTCCTCGCACCGCTGCAGCACCTCCCGCAGCACGTCTGGGACGAGGTGGTCGCGGTCAACCTCAACGCCACCGCCGCGATCTGCCGGCACGCCCACCCGTACCTGGCGCAGTCGGACGGCGCCAGCCTGGTGCTGATGTCCTCGGTCGCGGGTCTGGTCGGCACGCCCATGATGGAGGTCTACGCCGCGACCAAGGCCGCCCAGGTCTCCCTCGCCCGCAGCCTCGCGGTCGGCTGGGCCCGCAGCGGGATCCGGGTCAACGCGCTGTGCCCCGGCTGGGTGCGCACCGACATGACGGCCGCCGTCCACACCAACGCCGCGCTCACCGACTGGCTGCTGGCCCACGTGCCGATGGGGCGCTGGGCCGAACTGGAGGAGGTCGCCGCGGCGGCGCTGTTCCTGGCCTCGCCCGCCTCCGGCTTCCTCACCGGGCAGGCGATCGCCCTGGACGGCGGCCTCTCGGTCCCCGACGGCGGCCTTGCGGGCACCCCCAAGCCGCCCTCCCCGTTCGCCGCGGCATGACCTCCCCACCCCCCGTCCCCGCCCCCACCCTCGCCCTCGCCTCCGCCCCCGGTCGCCGTGCCACGGCGGTGATCGCCGGCCTCGGTTCCAGCCTCCCGCCCCGGGAGGTGACCAACACCCAGGTCATCGCCCGGGGCGGCCTGGACACCACCGACGAGTGGATCACCGGCCGGACCGGCATCCACCGCCGGCGGCTGGCCGGACCCGGCGTCAGCACCGGGGACCTGGCCACGGCCGCCGCGCGCGCCGCGATCGACTCCACCGGCTCCCCGGGCCTGCGCCCGGACCTGCTCCTGCTGGCCACCACCACGCCGGACCGCCCCTGCCCGGCCACCGCACCGGAGGTCGCCCACCGCCTCGGCCTCGGACCGGTCCCCGCGTTCGACCTCGCGGCCGTCTGCTCGGGCTTCCTCTACGGCCTGGCCACGGCCTCCGCCCTGCTCCGCAGCGGCGCCTGCCGCACCCCCCTGGTGGTCGCGGCCGAGAAGTACTCGGCCATCGTCGACCCCTTCGACCGCGACACCGCACCGCTCTTCGGCGACGCCGCCGCCGCAGTGGTGCTCCGCCCCGGGGACACCACCGAACCCGGTGCCCTGCTGGAGACCGACTGGGGCAGCGACGGCGGCGAGAGCGACCTGATCACCGTGGCCGCAGGCGGCTCCCGACTCCCCGCCACCGAAGCCCCCGGGCGCGATGACCGCTACTTCCGGATGCGCGGGCGCCAGGTCTACGCCCACGCCGTACGCCGGATGGCCGCCTCCGCCGGGGCCGCCCTGGTCGCGACCGGCTGGCAGGCCCGCGAAGTCCAGGCCTTCATCGGGCACCAGGCCAACCAGCGGATCCTGGACGCCGTCGCCGACCGCCTCGGCATCCCGCCACGGCACCGCTTCGGCAACATCCGCGACGTCGGCAACACGGCGGGCGCCTCCGTACCGCTCGCCCTCGCCGACGCCGCCGCCCGAGGGGCCTGCCGCCCGGGCGCCCCGACCCTGCTCACCGCCTTCGGCGGCGGTCTCACCTGGGCCTCCGCCACCCTGCTGTGGCCGGACGCACCCGTACGGACGGCCGCCCCGGAACCCCGGCCCCCGCGCCACGACCACGGCCACGACCACGAGGAGGTCAGCCCACCGTGAACCCCGTCCGCGAGCACCTGGTCACCCTGCTCACCGAGAAGTTCGACACCCCCTCCGACACGATCGGCGACGACGCCGCCCTCGACGACCTCGACCTCGACTCCCTCGCCCGGATCGAACTCGTCGTCACCCTCCAGGACCACTGGGGCGTCGCCCTGGACGACGACCTCGACTCCGCCGCCGACGTGACGGTGGGCCAACTCGTCGACCGCATCCACGCCCTGCTCGCGCAGCCCGTCCGGCCCGTCGCCTCCGTCGAGCCCGTCGAGCCCGACCCGTTTGTCGACCCCGAGCAGCCGGCCGGCCCGGCCGCATGACCGCGTCCCGCCCACCGCTCGCCGTCACCGGGATCGGCCTGGCCACCCCGGCCGGTCACGGGGCGGAGCCGACCTGGCGAGGCGTCCTCGACGCCCGCAGCACGGCAGCACCCGACCCGGCGCTCGCCGGGCTCCCCGTCGCCCTCTCCTGCCGGGTCCCCGGCGACTCCGCCGCGCTGGTCGGCGGTCGCCAGCCCTGGCGGCTGGACCGCGCCACCCGCTTCGCCATCGCCGCCGCGCGGGAGGCCGTCGCCGACGCGGGCCTCGAACCCGCGCGCTGGGACGGCGCCCGGGTCGCCCTGGTCCTCGGCTCCGCCGCCGGAGGAGTCGGCAGCTACGAACACGCGGCGGAACGACTCCGCACCCTGGGCCCCTCCGCCGTGTCCGCACTGGCGCTCCCCGCCTTCCTGCCGAACATGGCAGCAGCTCAACTCGCCATCGAGCTCGGCACGACGGGCCCGGTGCTGCACACCGCCACCGCCTGCGCCTCCGGGGCCGCCGCCATCCACACCGCAGCCCTGCTGCTCCACACCGGAGCCTGCGACATCGCCCTGGCCGGCGGCACCGACGCCATGATCACTCCGGTCTGCGTCGCCGGATTCGCCCGGATGAAGGCCCTCTCCCGCAACACCGACCCCGCCCGCGCCTCCCGCCCGTTCGACGCGGACCGCGACGGCTTCGTCATCGGCGAGGGAGCGGGCTTCCTCGTCCTGGAACGCCGGCCGGACGCGACGTTGCGGCAGGCCGCGCCCAGAGCCCTGCTGGTCGGTACCGGAACCGCCACCGACGCCTACCACCCCGTCGCACCGCACCCGGAAGCCCGCGGACTCGAAGCGGCCGTCCGGCTGGCCCTCGCCGAGGCCGGCGCCTGCCCCGACGACGTCGACCACGTCAACGCCCACGGCACGAGCACCCCGCTCAACGACTCCGCGGAGGCCCGCCTGATCGACCGGCTCTTCGCCCGGCGCCCCCCGTCCGTCACCTCCGCCAAGGGCGCGCTCGGCCACACGATGGGCGCCGCCGGTGCCATCGAAGCCGCCCTGACGGTGCTCACCGTGCAGCACCAACTCGTCCCCGCCACCGCGGGGTTCGCCGTCCCCGACCGGGACACCGGCGCGATCGACCTGGTCCACGGCGGCCCCCGCCGCCAGCGCCTCCACCTCGCACTGAGCACCTCGGCCGGATTCGGCGGCCACAACACCGCCCTCGCCTTCGCCCCCGCCGCCACCCCCGGGAGCTGACACCGGGACGAGGACGTCATGCGCGTCGCCGTTCAGGAAAGAGCTGGATCGTTCGGCGCATCCCGCCTTACGGTGGCGCCATGAGTGATCACCCCGAAGCACCTGTCGTGCCCGTCGAGGCCTATGAACCCCCCTACTACCTGGCCGTCTTCACGACGGTGCGAACCCAGGACCAGAACGGTTACAGCGAGACCAGCGCACGCATGGAAGACCTGGTGAAGGACATCCCCGGGTACCTGGGGATGGACCACGCCCAGACCCCTGGCGGCCTGGGCATCACCGTCGGGTACTTCCGCGACGCCGACGCCCTCACGGAGTGGCGGAGCAACGTCGAGCACCGCGCGGCGCAGAAGCGCGGGCAAGCCGAGTGGTACCAGAACTACACGCTGCACGTGGCGAAAGTGGAGCGCAGCCACGGCTTCAGCCGCGTGTAGGGGTCTGCGGGCCCGATAGCGGGCTGACCGGCTCTCGTCGTCCGGGCGGGCCGCGATGGTCAGGGACCGGACCGTGTCGCGGGTCTGGACAGCGGTGCGGGGGTCGGCCAGTCTTCACCAGCATGACCCTCCCGCTCCCCGAGCACGTCCCCGGTGCCGCGCGCACCGCGCTCTTCGAAGCCGTCACCGCCGTCGGCGACGAGGCCGTCGCCCTGCTCGCCGGCGGCCGCGGCGACACCCCGATACCCGGCGCCGAGTGGACGGTCGGCGAGGCCGCCGCCCACCTGGCGATGGCCAACGAGCTGATGGCCGATTTGGCCGCCGGCGAGGAACGGCCGTACGGGGACGGCACTCCGGGTGCGCTGGCTGCCGCGAACGCGGCCTCGCTGGCCAGGCGGCCGGAGCGGGACCTGACCGTGCTCGGCGGGGAGATCGCCCGGCAGGCGCGGGAGTTCACGGCGGCGGCCGGCGCGCGTGCCGGCACCGAGCCCGTGCTGACCCCGCTCGGCCCGATGGACACGGACACCCTCGGCGCCTACCTGCTGACCCACATGCTGGGCCACCTCTACGACATCGCCCTCGCTCTCGGGAGGCCGCACCCGATCGACCGGCACCGCGTGGGGCTGACGATGCCCTTCCTGCGGACGGCGATGCCCCGGGTGCTGGACGCGCGCGCCGCGGCGGGCCACAGCGCCTGCTACCGGCTGCGGGTGCGCGGCCTGGACGGGTTCGCGGTGACCTTCACGGACGGTGTCGCCGTGGTGAGCCAGGAGCCGCCGCGCCGCCCGGACTGCACGATCCTCACCGGGCCGGTGGCGTTCTTCCTCATCGCGCTGGGCCGCTACACCGCCACCGGCGCCCTCGCCCGGGGCAAGGTGCTCGCCTGGGGCCGCAGGCCGTGGCTGGCCCCGGGCTTCCCCCGGCTGTTCGCGGCCCCCTGAGCGCGGCCCCCTGAACGCGGCCGCCGGCCGGGCGCGGGACGCCCGTGTCACACCGACGCATCGTGACCTGGCCGTCGTGCCCGCCGAGCCGGCGAAGACGGAGGGAGCGCTCCTCCCGGACCAGACCGTGCTCGTCGTCGAAGTGACATCACCGTCGAACGGTGAAACCGACAGGGCTGCCAAGCGCCGGCGCTGCTCGCAGGTCGGCGCTCCCACGCGCGGGTGCGCGCCCCGGCCCTCTCCCGTGCCCTTTGGAGCACAGAACGGTGCCCGATCGTCCGTTGTGCTGCGCGACGACAGTCCGGCCGGATATGTCAGAGGGAACACCTGTCGCGCCTCTGGAGGGGTTCCCATGCACGCGAAAGACCCCGGCAAGCCGTCGGAGCCGCACCGGCGCCGCGACCTGCCGCGCAAGGCCGCTCCGGCGGCCGACGGGCTGGGGCTGAGCCTCGGGGGCGGGTCTGCGCAGACGGCCCTCGCCTTGCAGCGCGGCATCGGCAACGCCGCGGTCTCGCGCGTGATCGAGCGGTCCAGGCACCAGCACGGTGCGGGGTGCGATCACCCGCAGGCCGCCGTCGGGGCGGGCGCACCAGTACAGCGGTCCACCGTCCACGACGTCCTGAGCACGGGCGGCAGGCCGCTGGACGACGCCACCCGCACCGAGATGGAAGCCCGGATCGGCGCCGACTTCTCCGACGTCCGCATCCACACCGGCCAGGCCGCCCGAGCCTCTGCCGCTGAGGTCGGCGCCCGCGCCTACACCTCGGGCAACCACGTGGTCATCGGCGACGGCGGCATGGACCGGCACACCCTCGCCCACGAGCTGACGCACGTCGTGCAACAGCGCCAAGGCCCCGTCGCGGGCACCGACAACGGCGACGGCCTGAAGGTCTCCTCCCCGTCCGACCGCTTCGAGCGGGAGGCCGAAGCCAACGCGACCCGGGTGCTGAGCGGCGCTGTCCCCGCCCAGCGGAGGACGGGGGACGCACCAGCCGCCCGCCCCGGTGCGCCGGTCGTGCAGCGCGCCATCACCTACGCCAAGGCCGACTGGTCACGGCAGCACCTCTCGCCGGACCGTTTCGCGGAACTGCTCCACCAGGCGTCCGGCGAGCAGGAAGGTGTCCGATTCAGCGTCCCCTACAAGGAGTTGTTCAAGGCCCTGGAGGAGTCCGCCATCACCATCGAGATCGACGAGCAGACGGACATCAAGAGTGCGCGCGCGTTGTTCGCGCTCAGCAACGAGGGAGAGGGCGGCGCGCTGAGGATCACCCCGCCCAAGGACGACGCCTCTCCGCTCGAACTGCGGGAATTCGCCGCGACCGTGACCCACGAGATGCAGCACGCGCTCGACTCGGTCACCGGCCGTTTCAAGTCCCAGGAGAAGCCGCAGACGATGGCGCAGCGGAAGATCTCCACCGAGTTGCGCGCGTTCGGCGAAGAGGCGGCCGCGGCGCTCAAACTCGCCATGGGCGACGGCTACAGCAAGAGCCAGGGGAAGCTCTCCGCGATCCTGAAGACGATCCCCGGGGACCGGCTCACGCCCGAGCGCAGTCGACTCGCCGGCGAGTTCCACATGATGGACAGCTACCGTGCCGCCAACCGGGATCCCCTCGACGCCTTCGGGGCGGGGATCCCGATCCCCGACAGCGTGCTCCTGGAACGTGTGGCGGGCTACCTGTCCTTCTACAAGCTGGTCGTCGACACCCCGACCAGCGCGGAAGCACTCCAGTGGCTGCGCGCCACCCCGGCGGTGGTGGAGAAGGGGCTGGTGGAGGGGATCGTCCTGTTCCACAACCACCGCCCGCAGCCGGAGTGACGCCGCGGGCGGTCGGGAGGGTGACAAGTGCGACACCACGTCCGTCCGTTGCGGGCGGAAGCCCGGATCTGCGCGTTCACCGCGCAGTCGGCGTCGAATCCGGTGCCGTCCGCGGCTTCAGGGCTTGGGGGGAAGGCAGAGGGGACGGTCCGGTACCCGGACTGGCAGGGTGCGTCGTTCATCGGCGGTGAAGGAGCGGTAGCCGATGATGCGGCACAGGTCCCGCTGCCAAGCGTCGGGGTCGAGGACGATCCGGTGGACGTAGTCGTTCTCGGTGCGGATGAGGAGGGTCTTTCCGTCGTTGGTGGCGTCCAGGAACGTGAGCGGCTCCTGCAGACTGTTGTCGGTCACGTTGCGGAAGTCGTAGGAGTCCACGGAAGGCGGGCCGCCGACCTGGTAGATGCGGATGGCGTTGTTGGCCGCGATCATGAAACGACCCTGGGCGTCGACGAATCGGGTTATGGCCGAGTTCTGGCCCGGTGTGCTGGTGGTGGGGAGGGGGCCGATTTCCCTCTGCAGGGGGTCGGGCCGCCACAGTTCGACGACGCTGTTCCTGCGGAGAACGGCCAGGTAGCGGCCGCTCTCGTCGAACCGGGCCGCGATCAGGTCGGTGATGCCCGGGTTCAGCGACGCTACGGTGTGGCCGGTGCCGATGTCGACGACACGGATCACGGGGTCGTCGTGCACGACCACGGTCAGCTTTCCCTCCTGCCAGTGCGGGCCGACGTACATCTGTGGCGTGCCGTGCTTGTCGGCCGGGGGATGGAACGCGGCCGCGTCGAACTGCGCCAACCGGACGCCGGTTCTGGCCTCCCACTGCTGGATCTGGGTGCCGGAGACCGTCACCAGGCGGTCGTCCCCGTCGAAGAAGTAGCTGAAGTCCTCGGCTGCCGAGTCGACCTGGGATGGTGCCGCGGCGATGCGGGCGACCGCTCGTAGGGTGGACGCGTCACGGACGGAGACGGTGTTCGGGCCGTCCCGGAGCGCGATGAGCGTGTCGTCCCGGTTGGACAGGAGGCGGTCGCCTTTGCCCTTCCAGGCGGGCTGTGGCAGGGCTGTTCTGGTCAGGAGCCTTCCGACGTCGAGCCCGGGCTCGCGGAGTTCGAGGTCGGAGCCGCCCGTCAGGCGGATGGTGATCTTCCTGCCGTCCCGGCTGAGGTGGACGGTGTCGGCCACGGCCGTGTCCTCCTCGCCCGCGGGGATCTCGGTGTAGGAGATGGAGCTCCGTCCCTGACCGACGAGATACTCCTTCCCGCCGGTGGAGAGGAGAACGGATGCGTGCTCGTACAGGTGGCCCGGTTCGTCCACCAACGCGACGGCTTTTCCCCGGTCGAGGTCCAGGAGCGTCAGTTTGGCGGCTTCGTTGATCACGATCCGGTGGCCGTCGGCGCTCGCCGCGATCAGTTCGGTCGCCGGGGCGATCGTCTCCGTGGTTTCGTACGGTTTTCCCACCACGGATCCGTCGGACACCCGGATCAGTCGTACGGTGCTCTTCGTGCCGCTGCCCTGTCCGGGTTCGTGGGTCCGGACGACGGCGACGGTGGCCCGGTCCCCGGAGGGCAGGATCCCTTGGTGATCAGCAGGCACCACCACGTTCCGCGCGGCACCGCCGGCCATGTCCACGGAGGCCAGTCCGGTACCACCGTTGCTGGTCTTCACCAGCAGGGAATGCCCGTCGGAGCCGAACCACAGCCCGCTTCCCATGTCCTGAGGTGCGGCAACGCGGCCGGCGACCGCCCCCGCCTCCAGATCCCACCAGACCAGGCTGTCGCGGGTCGGAACCGCGATGTAGCGCCCGTCGGGCGACATCGCGGTCGCGTCGGCAGGAGCCGCGGAGATCTGCAGCACCCCGTCCACTCGGGGCAGCTGGTGCACCTGGCCGATGGGCGTGGTGCTCTCCTTGTCGACGTCGAACCAGCCTCCCGCCCCGTCGTCGGTCACGAATCCGGCGCGGCGTCCGTCCGGGGAGACCATCAGGTAGAAGGCGTACCCGGCCGGGACCGGCCGGCTGTGGACGGTGCCGTCCCGGCCGCGGACGAACAGGACGACGTGGGCCATGGCGTCGCGGGAGAGGACGACGTCACCGTCCCGGCTGGTGCTGAACGTCCCGCCGGTTCCGGACATACCCGAGAACAGGGAGTCCGCGCCGGCCCGGAGGAGGTACTGCCGCATCAGCTGGTTCCGGGCCTCCGGCGTGGGCTTCGTCCGGTACGCGGCGAGGGCCATCATCACGGCCCGTACCGGGTCGTAGGTCATGTCGTCCTGGGAGGCCTGGACGAGGGCGCGGGAGTCGGAGTCGGCCTGGCGCTCCGCGGCATCGCGGCGGGCCGTGGCGAACAGGACGCCCAGGGCGAGGGAGACGGTGATCACCGCGACGAGGGCGGTCCGGAAGGTACGGCGCCGACGGCCGCGGGCCCGGTGGTGCCGCCTTGCGAGTTCGAGGTAGGTGCGTTCGGCTTCGGACAGCTCGGCACCGCGCTCGCGCTGCCAGGTGCGGGCGGCGGCGAGGGTGGGCCCGGTGGGGAGCAGGTCAGCGGGTTGACCGGCGTGGTCCCAGCGCCGGCGGTCGTGCCGGACGGACTCCCGCCACTCCAGGAACGCGCGGTCCTCGCCGACCCAGTCGCGCAGCCGGGACCAGGCGGTGATCAGGGCCTCGTGGGCCAGCTCAACGGTCTCGACGCCCTCGGCACTGTGATCGATGACCAGGAGCCGGGTGCCGGCCAGGCGTTGGGCGATGTGCCATTCGTCCTCGGCGAGCTCCTGGCGGGGAACGGTCCGGCGGGTGGCACCGGGTGAGCCGAGGGGGACGCGGACGAGGCGGGTGAAGAGCCGGTGGGCGGCCGGCTCCTCCCTGGCGGAGACATGTCTGTCCCAGGCTTGCTCGGCGTACTCTCCGAGAGCTCCGCTGACGTGACCGATCTCCTCGTACGCGCGGTGGCTGAGAACCCCGGCCGTCTGACGCTTCCACAGCAGGTCGAGGGTGAAGCCGAGGAGCGGCAGGGCACCCGCCTCACCGCCCGCATCGGTCAGGATGCGGTCCACCAGGTGGGCCTCGTAGCGCACCGACGGAATCGCTGCCACCGGTGCGGTGACGATCTCCCGGAGCTGGTCACCGGTCATCGGCCCCAGCGCGTAGACCTGTCGGCTGCAGGCCCGGCCAAGACTCGGATGGGCCAGCGCGGTCTCCAGGTAGTCGGCCCGGAGCGTGGTGAGCACGTGCACGGTCCGGGGAAGCGACGGGCCGAACAGCACGGCCGCCAACTCATCGACAGCCGCCAGGTCGGTCCCGGTGAGCATCTCCTCGAACTGGTCGACCAAGACGATCAGTTGATCGGTGCCGAGGCGGGCCAGCAGGAGAGCTGCGAGATCTCCGAGCCCCTGGGAGCGCAGAAGGCCGGTGAGCGCCGGAAGGCGTTCTAGGCGTTCCAGTTCGGTCAGATCCGGTTCCAGCAGCGGAGACAGCGCGGCGGCGAGCGCGGACAGCGGGGTCGCGCCGGCGTTGGGCCGGACCACCACGGCGGTCATGCCCTGGGAGTGCAGGCGGGGTATGACGCCGGCCATCGCGAGGGAGGACTTGCCCGAACCGGAGGGACCGACGAGGGTGGTCCACCGTTCCCGGGCGACCAGGGCGGTGACTTCTGCCGTCTCCGCCCGACGGCCGTGGAAGACCGGGGCGTCGGATTCCTGAAGCGGGCGCAGACTTCGAAACGGTGACGGCGGCAGTGCCAGTTCGCGAAGCTCCGGCCATACGGAGGCGAGGCCCTCGGCGGGGATCAAGTAGCCGGATGGAGGGTCTCCGGTCTCCGCCACCGCCATCATGCCGACGACACCGTCGAGCTGTTCGTCCCACACCGGGCCGCCGCTGAACCCCGGGGAGACCCGGTAGCCGTTGGCGGCCAGGTCGGCCTGGATCCACCCGTTGGCCTGTCGGGCCCTCAGTACACCGGAGTGCCAGACACCGCCCGGGCGGCCGCTCGGCAGGCCGTACGCCCGCACCGTGTGTCCCCAGACGTCGGAGGACTCCACCATGCGGATCGGCCGGGCGCCCGGAAGCGGAGCGGACAGGTGCAGCACGGCCACGTCCCCGGCGCCGTGCGGGTGGGCGGGCGCCCACCGTTCAACCGTCGTGGGAACGCGCGTACCGCCTGTACCGCCTGTACCGCCTGTGCCGTCAGCTGCGGTGAGCGGGTCGGTGAGCGGGTCGCTGAGCAGCGGGAGGTCGACGTCGACGCGGGCGTCGGCGTCCGGCTCGGCTCCCGGAGGGAGGCCGAGCGCGGCGGACACCACGTGCGCACACGTCAGTATCCGATCGGCGGTCACCAGGAAGCCGAGGCCGACCGGGACGCCTCGACGGTCGTGGATGCGTACGACGGCGGAGGCCAGCGCATCGGGCCCGGCCCCGTCGACGGCGTCGGCCCGGGACGCGGACACTAGGCCGGGTCCGAAGCCGCCGGAGGCGCCGATGCCTCGGCGGTCTGCCGGTTCCAGGTGAGCGAGACCTTGAAGTTGGCCTCCGCGGCGGTACTGGAGATCACCACGTCGGCCTCGGCCGACAAGGACAGGCCGAACTCGATGCTGATCTCGTCCGGGGCGTGCGCCAGGCCCCGGAACCCCTCGATGAAGTTCTGTGCGACCGGACGCACGCCGGCCAGCATGTCCCCGAGCGAGCGTGTCGCCCGAGCCACCACCTGTCCGGGCCGGGCGACCTGCACCAGCCCTTCCCCGACCTGCTCGATCTCCACCCGGACCACGTCCTGTCCCTCGCTCACCGAGCCGACGGGCAGTTCCACGAAGTACGCCATGATCCCCCCGGATCTGGTCAAAGTCCCCGAACAGAGCACCGCTTGTGAGGTGTCGCCTGCTCACCGTAAAGGCCTACCGGCCTCCGCGTCCCGGAATCGTGACCGTCAGTCAGCTCGGGCTCCCCGTCGCCGGCGGTCCGCGCGGTGGTCCCGCTGGTGAAGGGAGCCGGCGGCCCGGCCGTGGCGCGAGAATCCTGCCGCGACGCAGATTGCCCTCGGGCGCCGCCAGTGGGCCGCCCGCGCCGCATCGGCCCCAGGGCTCCGAGATCCACGCCCCGAACGGCATCCCGGCGCCTGCCTGCCCTTCCCGGACACCGGCGGCCGAGCCGGTCACGATCCCGCCGGGAATCCGTGAACGGGCCCCGGAACGGCTCCACCGCCGTTCCGGGGCCATCTTGTCGGCGCGTAGGCGTCACATGTTCCACAAGGCCGTCGTGGGGCGAGGCGTGGGGGGAACGGAGGTGGGCGGGGCCCAGACGCCGTTCTCGAAGAAGTCCTTGATGGTGGTGTACCAGGGCTTGTAGACGATCTTCTGATCCGCCAGCCAGGCGTCGTTGTAGTACTCGTTCGTGTAGCGGTCGCCCGGATCGCACATCACGGTGGCGACGCTTCCGAGTTGGGGGCCGTCGTTCATGCCGAGCAGGATCTGGATCGCGCTGAACACGCCGGTTCCGGTCGAGGGCCCGGCGTGGATGCCCCATTCCGTCCGGTCGGAGAGGTAGCGCATGGTGGCGACCGACGCCGCGTCGGCGACGCGGATCATGCGGTTGACCGTGGTCGGCACGAACGAGGCCTCGACCCTGGGCCGGCCGATGCCCTCGATGTGCGAGCCCTGGTCGGTCACTGCGGGGTCCTTCCAGTACCAGCCGTCGAAGTACGCGGAGTGCTCCGGGTCGGGCACGCACACCCGGAGCTTCTTGGCGGTGTACCGGGCGTAGCGGGCCACCGAGGTCGTCGTGCCGCCGGTGCCCGCGCCCATGGTGAACCAGTCCAGGTTCGGTAGGCCCTTCAGCAGTTCCGCCGCGAGACTGTGTTCGCCACGCCAGTCGTAGGACCGCTCCGCGTACGTGAACTGGTCCATGAAGTGGCCGTCATAGCGCTTCGCCACCCGGTGGGCGTACTCGACGATGTCACCCGACACCGGGACCACGGTGCCGCCGTACTCCTCGATCTTCTTCTGCTTCTCCGGGGCCGTGGTCTTCGGCACGACCGCGTAGAAGTCGATGCCGAGCTTTTGGCAGTACCACGCCTCGGAGATGGCCGTCGAGCCGCTGGACGCCTCCACCACGGGGCGGCCTTCCGCCAGCCAGCCGCTGGCCAGGGCGTGGGTGAGCAACGCCGCCGCGAGCCGGTGCTTGTGGCTACCGGACGGCTGGTCGGCCTCTCGCTTGATGTGCAGCTTCAACCCGTTGAGCTGTGGGGGCAGCGGAATCTCCTTCACCGCCGTCTCCTTGGGCGCGAGTTCGCCGCGGATGCGCTGGATGCAGGCGTTCACCCACTCCCGGTCGTCCGGGTAGACGTCCGACTCGTCGTCCCCCTCCACCGCCAGGACCTTCTCGTCCACGCGTTCCATCACACTCATCAGCAGTCTCCGTCCAGCTCATCGAGCTCCACCCGCCCACGCGGGGCGGCATCCGCCCCAGCATGGGAGGCGCGACGACCCCTGGTGGGAACGCGGTGCTTGCGACACGCACTATTCGTCGAGACAGCGCAACGCGCCCGGTCCGCCCGCGAGCTGGAGGAGCAGCTCAGGCAACTCCGTGCGCGGCGTAGCGGAGTCTGTGAAGAGGAACGGTCAGCTCCAGATCAAGGAAGGACCGTCTCGGCCGGGGTTGTCGAGGCCGTTCCGCCAGCGGAGTTGCAGTCGGACGCCCTGGACGAGCAGGTGATCGGGCAGCTGCTCGCCAGTGGCGAACTGGTCGTCCACAACGCCCGAAGCCCTCGGGCCTCGGTTGTTGCCTCGTGCTCCGCCAGGATCGCGGCGAGGTCGGCACCTCCCGTCCACAACCGCAGCTCCCCGTGGGCCTTTTGGTGGTCGGAGGCCAGGTGCACGGCAGTGCGGACTGGGCGGGCCAATAGACCCTTGATGCCGTGAACCGTCTTGTCGTCGGCGCGTGTTGGGGAAGGTCGAGCACTGGTCGAAATGCCTCAGGCCCTGCGAGATGGACGTCCGGACCGATTGAGCAGCCCGAACGGTGGGCAATGTGCGCTCAGCCAGCTCAGCCAGCTCAGCCAGCTCAGCCACCCGGACCGGCTTGTGGCGGAGGCGACAAGCAGCCGAGGAGTGGCCGAGACCAGCGGGAGGTCAGGGGCCGGTGACCCGCAGGCCGACGCGCGTCGGCTCGGGCTGGAGGACGATTCCGGTCGCAGTTGCGACCCGGGCGGCGAGGTCGGCGAGCTCCTGGTCGAACCCGGCAGCCCTGGCTGCCCCATGAGCGGTGACGGTGAGAGTCCGGCGTTCCGGGCAGCGCACGCCGTCGGCGACGGCCCGGTCGGGTCGGGTCGGGTCGGCAGCCGGCAGGCTCCAGGAGCCACCCGGCGCTGGCGCGGAGGTCGCCGTCGCTGTCCTGATGGGCCGGGCAGCTGCGGTCGGACCAGTGTGTGGCCTGGGCGGTGGTGCGGTCCTGGTCCGTGCTGGCCAGAACCGCGTCGGGGGCGGGGGCGCTCGGGACGACGTACGGGGCACCGAATGGTTCGGGATCGACGGCGTAGGCGCCACGGGCCATGGTGAGACCCGGCTGGTCGCCCTCGTCCTGGTCCGCAGAGCGCTGCTCAGGTAGTTCGTCGAGACTCCGCAGCGGCCCGGCCAGGCCGTTGAGCGAGGGCTCACCCGCGGACCTCGTAGCGTGCACCCGGCCGAGGCCAGCTGGAGTCCATGAAGTCGGGGCGGTCGATCCGGTGGAAGCAGCGGACCAGGAACTCGGTGAACGTTCCGGCGGTCTCGAACCACTCGCCCTCATCACTGCTGATGATGATCCGCCACTCAGTGGGATCGTCCTCGACCGCGCGGAAGAAGTACCGGCTGCCGTGCTCGTCGCTTCCCCATAGCAGTAGCACGCCTGATCGGGCATCGGACTCGTCCACCTCCCAGTAGCCCTCGGCGATCTCGCCGTACCAGGCTGGACGCTCGGGTGGAGGTCCCCAGTGGCGCTCCAACTCGGCCGGTGTGGTGTCCATCGGCCGGTCGATTGTCAGGTAACCGTCCACCGAGCCGGGGCCGTACAGGTCGAGGAACGCCTTGAAGTCGGCCGGCAGCCGGAAACCGAGGTACCGCTCGCTGGCATCCCAGATCGCGGGTCTGGCCCAGCCCCAGCACGAGGGTTCCCCGAGCAGCGTGCGTAGCTGCTCCAGCGCGGTTCGGCTCTCTGGGCGGGGGCGGAGGGTTGCTGCTGTCAGCATTGCCACAGGAACACGGCTTGTGTGCAGGGCTCGCACGCGAAGGCGTAGGCCTCGCCGCGACCGCCGAAGTTCATCGCTGTGGCGTGGTCCCGTCCTTCCTCGAGCTGGACGACGAGCCTCATCTGCCGTGCGCAGGTGGGGCAGGCAGGGGTCTCGTCGTTCTGCAGCCAGGCGGGCTGCCCGCCGAGTTGGCCGAGGACGTCCAGAGGAGTCCGGCCCGGCCGGCTCGCCCACTCGTTGCAGGCCTGGCTGTAGTCCGCTGTCGTGGACGGAGTCTCGTACGTGACGGCGCTCACCGAGCCGAGGGGGACCGGCTCCTGGTCGTCGTCCTCGTCCAGCGTGTGCACCGGGATCGGCTGGAGCGCGGCTGCGGGGAAGATCAGCGCGCGGTTGCCGCCCGCCTGCGGATCCCACTCCTCGCACATGCCCGGATCGTTCTGGCACATGAACAGGGCGAGCGTGCCCCGTCCCTCGGCGGTGCCCTGGCCCGCGTGGCGGCCAAGGTCGTCCAGGAGTACCTGGGCCAGGAACTGCATCGGTCCGTCGCAGGTGGCGCACTGCGGCCAGGTAGTCCCGGCCGGGGCCAGCGGCACGCCGCCGGTACGGGTGGTCGGCGCGTCGGGCTCGGTGGTGCCCGCGTACGTCATCAGGGTCGTTGTCACAGATGGCGACTGTACGACAGGCCGCTGACACCATCTCGGCGTCCCGTCATGACAGCGGGAGATGTTGCACGCCGGGGTCAGCGCCACCGGGACCAGCCGGATCGCGGTGACGGCACCCGGACCACCGTCGACGACCAAGGGCAGCCGACGCCCTGGGGCTCGGCTGATCGCCTCGCAACACACGCCCGACGCCACCCGAGGCCGCGGACTCAATCGCATGCGAAAACGTCGTGCCTCCACGTCCGGCGCCAGGAATCCGGACAGCTGGAACGGCCCACTCATCAGTCGGGCCGTCCGGCTCTGCGGGCCCGTATGGCCGCGGAGCCGGACGGTTCGGGCGTCATCCACGACCGCACCGGGGCGACGTGAAAATTCCTGAAACTCGTGGCCCCGCAGCCGCCCGGAACAGTGCCGCAGACGCCCCTCGGAGGGCCGCGGCCGGATTGCGGCGGCAGTGCGCACCCATCCCGGCCGGGCGCTCGCGATTGCCCCTCAGGGGCCCGTCCGCGGCCTCGCCAAAGTGGCTTTGACCTGGTGTTTTCTCGGAATCTCGTAGGCTGGGGAGCTCTGTCGGACACCCTCGGAGGGGGCATCATGAGCGAGGAATGCAAGGCGTACGACGCCAGCACGATCGTGGTTATCGAGGGCCTGGAGGCCGTTCGGAAGCGGCCGGGGATGTACATCGGATCGGTCGGTGAACGCGGCCTGCACTACCTGGTGTTCGAGGTCGCCGAGCGGGCGATGGACGAGATCCTCGGCGGCACCGCCAGCCGTGTCGAGATCGCCCTCACCGCCGACGGTGGCGTCCGCGTCGCCGACGACGGCACGGGCCTCCCGGTCGGGCACGCCGGCCACAGCGACGGCCCTGCGCTGGAGAGCCGGTTGGCCGTGCTCTGCTGCGGGGCACAGCCTGCCAACCGGCGCTCGCTGCTCGGCGGCTACTTCGGCGTGGGACTGGCCGTCGTCAACGCGCTGTCGGGCCGTCTGACGGCCGAGGTGCGGCGCGACGGCGCCCGCTGGGTGTTGGAGTACGAGCGAGGCGTAGCTGTCGCGACGCCTACCCGCACCGGACCGGCCGACGACAGCGGGACCGCGATCACCTTCCGGCCCGATGCCGAGATCTTCGAGACACTGGAGTTCTCGTTCGACGCACTGGCCGAGCGCTTCAGGGAAATGTCCTTCCTGAACCGGGACTTGGACATCACCCTGACCGATGACCGCGACCCCGCGGCGCCCCGGGCCGTCCGCTTCCGGTTCCCGGGCGGACCGAGGGACCACATCGCGGAGCAGAGCGCCCCCCTCCACCCGGACGTGATCGGTTTCGAGCGCGAGTACTCCGAAATGGAGGGAACTGTCGAGGTGGCTTTCCGTTGGTGCGACACCCGCGAGGAGCGGGTCGCAAGTTACGCCAACAGCCGGCCGACCACCGGCGGCGGCACGCACGAGCTCGGCTTCCGCGACGGCCTGGCGGCCGCGGTCAACGCCTACGCCCGCGAGCAACAGCTGCTCACCCCGTCCGACCCCGACCTCACCCCCGCCCAGCTCGGCGCGGGCCTGACGGCGGTCGTGTCGGTGAAGCTCGATCGCCCCGAGTTCGAGGGGGCCACCCGCGACCGACTGGGCAACGGGCCCGTCCGCGCCTGCGTGACCGAGGCCGTCCGAGAGCACCTGGCTGCCTGGCTCCGCGCCAACCCGGCACAGGCGACCGCCGTCCTCGCCCGGATCTCGATGACCACCCGCCGCTGACAGCACACCGAAGACACCGAAGGCCAGGTCGGGATTGGTCCCCGGCCTGGGCTTTTCGGTGGGCGCAGCCCGCCTCCGGCCGCCCGGACACCTGGCGCTCCCTCGCCGACGCCTGGCGGTCCGCCGGTGCCACCCACCTCACCGTCACCACCGACGACCTCTCCCTGCTGGGCCCCCTGCACGCGGCGCTGACCGGGTAGCACGCCGGCTCAGGACACGGAACCGCCGATCAGGCCATCGCACGGTCTCCAGAGGCCCGCGTACGGCCTGGCACTGTGGCGCAGGAGGCGTGACCTGCGTCAACTTCACTCCAGGACTTGATGGTTCGATGCCTGCCGGCCGACTGGGGGGTGCTCCCGACCGGTCGCCAAAGGGGAGGTGGGGCGGTCAGAGGGGCAGGCCCTGCCAACCGCCGAGGGGGTCTGTACGGTGACCGGCTCTCGCTCACTTTCGGTGGTGACGTTCGGTAATTTCCGCTACCTGCAGTGATCCACCCGGTTCACGCTGGGAGCCGGCGACTCGACTCTTGGGCGCGCCGCAGACAGGGAGGGCGGCCTGGGGCACGCGAGTGGTTTGACCAGGCACTTTTGCCATGACCTTCCGTCACCACCGAAAGTGAGCCAGAGCCAGTCGCTGGACAGGCCCCTACTAGGTGGATCACGGATTCGGAGCGGGTGGGGAGGGTTTCGCGGTCGCGGGCGAGGCGGCGGTGGCCAGCGCCGCGGCCCGGATCCCCGCGCTTGGAAGGTAGGACAAGCTCAGGGCTCGGTGATGGTCAGGGCGGGGGGCTGCGGTTGATGTCGGTCGGGGCGCTGCCCCTGCGTCCGACGGGGGTGCCACCAGTTCCACCGCCCCAGCAGGGTCATGGCTGCCGGTACCAGAAGGCAGCGGACGATGGTGGCGTCCACCAGGACACTCACCACCAGTACGACACCGATGAGTTGCATCACCGCGACCGACGATGCGGCGAGTGGCACGAGGGCGGTGATGAGTACGGCGGCGGAGGTGGTGATGAGGCGGCCCGTGTGCTGGACGCCTTCGACGATGGCGCGGCGGTTGTCACCGTGGCGCAGGTATGCGTCGCGGATGCGTGCCACCACGAAGATCTCGTAGTCCATGCTGACGCCGAAGGCGATGCAGAAGATCAGCGGTGGCAGGAGCGGGTTGGTGGTGCCGGGGGGAGCCGAGCCGAACAGTGCCGCGTAGTGGCCCTCTTGGAAGAGGAACACCATCGCGCCGAAGGACGCGGTCAGACTGCACAGGTTCACCACCAGCGCTTTGAGCGCGATGACGGCGCTGCGGGTGAACAGCACCATGAGCACGGCGCTGATGGCACCCACCGCGAGTGCGGCCCGCAGGGTCAGGGTGGCCATCGCGGAGCGGGTGTCCGCCAGCGCGGCGCAGTCGCCAGCCACCATCACCGGACCCGGAGGGGAGTGCCAGGTGCGCAGCGAGCGCACCAGTTCCGCGGCCTGGTCGGAGTCCACGGGGAGTTCGGTGGTGATGGCGAACCAGGTGCCGGTGCCGGTACTGCGCACGGTGGCGCCAGCGGGGGCGGAGGCGTAGCGCAAGCCGTGGACGAAGAGCCCCTCCGGGCCTACGACGGTCAGGACGCCGGCGGTGCGGGATGCCTCGGCGGCGTAATGGGCCGCCTGTGCGGAGTGTGCCGGCACCTCGGGCAGCAGGACCAGTGGTGTGGCCGTTCCGACGTTGGGGAAGTTCTGACGCAGGTGGTCGGCGACGGTGCGCTGCGGGGCGCCCGGGGGCAGCCACCGGTCGTCGATGTAGCCCCAGTGGACACGGGCGAACGGCGCGGCCAGTAGCAGCAGGACGCCCGCGCAGGCGAGCAGGACGGCTGCCGGCCGGCGAACCACCCGGCCGGCCTGACGGCCCCACCAGCGGGCCACGGCATCGTCGGTGTTACGGTGCCGTGCCCACCGCAGGCTCCCCCGGTCCAGGACCAGTCCCAGCCTGGAGAGCAGGCGTGGCAGGACGAGGACGGCGCTCAGCCCGGCGAGGACCGTCACGCAGGCGGCGGCCACGCCCAGCGAGCGCAGCATCGGCATGGGGAAGAGGATCAGAACGCTCAGGCACAGGGCCACGGTGCCGGCCGACATGATGACGGTGCGGCCGGCGATGCGGGTGGTGGTAAGGACTGCGGCCTGGAGGTCCTGGCTCAGGGCGAGTTCCTCCCGGAAGCGGTTGACCATGATCATGCAGTAGTCGACCGAGAGGCCCAGGCCGAGCGCCACGACGAGGTTGGGGGCGAAAGCCGAGACTGGGCTGACCTGTTGCAGGAGCAGGAGGACGCCCTGGGCTCCGGCGATCGCCAGGGCGGCGATGACCAGGGGCAGGGCGGCGGCTGTCAGGGAGCCGAAGGCCCAGAGCAGCACACCGGCGACCAGGGGGAAGCCGAGCATTTCGGTGACGGGAAGTTCGGCTCTGCTGCGTTCCTCCAGGGCACGGTTGTTCAGCGCCCAGCCGGTCGCGGTGACGGCGAGTCTGTCCTCCTGACGGCCGCCGAACTCGTGGGCGAGTTGCACGGCGCGGTCGCTGACGTGCTTGTCATCGCCGCTGATCCGTACCGCGACGAGTGCCTCGCGTCGGCTGCCGGCCAGAAGCCTGGGGTCGTTGAGGGTCCACCAGGACTGGGCATAGACGACGTCGGCGCCGGCGGCAACACGTTCGGTGAGTCGGCGGCCCGCGGCCGCGGTCTGGGGGTCTGCCACGTCGTCAGGGGTGCTGACGATCAGTTCCAGGTTGGGGCTGCCCGCGCCGTACTGGTCCTGTAGGAGTCTCTCGGCCTGTGCGGAGGGGCTTCGGGTGTCGAGGTATCCGCCCCCGGTGGCTTCGGCGCCCGCGAGCACGGTGAGGAGGCCGCAGGCGCCGAATACGAGGAGTGCGGCGGGCAGGGCGCGGATCAGGCTTCGACGGCCGTGGCCGTCGGGCCGAGCGCCGGCCGGTCCGGTGCGGGGTCCGGGAAAGGTCGCGTGGATCCGACCGTCGGCCATGGTGTGATCGATTCTCGGGTAGTGGCCGGCGTTCGTGACCGCCGGTGGGCGCAGACGGCG
The DNA here is from genome assembly GCF_044750105.1 of Kitasatospora sp. NPDC088861. Lineage (NCBI taxonomy): Bacteria > Bacillati > Actinomycetota > Actinomycetes > Kitasatosporales > Streptomycetaceae > Kitasatospora > Kitasatospora sp. NPDC088861. The sequence continues at coordinate 112,924 of NZ_JBIVJF010000013.1, read as the reverse complement.
CGGGTGCGGGGCCTGGCCGGTCGAGGTGTCCGGCCAGGCCCCGCGCGGCGCCTTCGTGCTCAGAGCAAGGCGTGGGCCTCGCCGCCGATCACGCCGGTCATGGCGGTGACCGGTGAGGCATTGGTGCAGGCTCCGGTGAGGGACTGCACCGTCTGCGAGAGGGAGACCGAGTCGCCCACGTCCCTGCCGGCGGTGACCTGGGTCCCGTCGGAGTCGTCGGTGATCTGGGTGCCCATCGGTTTGGTGGAGTCGATGGCGACTGTGTCGTGCACGTCCACCGTGCTGGTCGTCCCGTCGCTCCAGGTGACTTTGTTGGTGCGGGTCAGCGGGAACGTGCCGCTGCAACCCAGGACGCTGGTGCCGGTTCCGACGGTGAAGGACACGGGGTGGGCGGTTCCGGCGGACCCGTCGGGCGAGGCGCAGTTCTGGAAGGTGCCCGCGCCGGTGACCGTCTGGGTGGTGGGGGTAGGGGTGATGCCCGGCGAGAAATGGAGGGTGTAAGTCGCCTTGCAGGTCTCGTCCTCCGCTCCGATCAGCACCCGGTGCGCAGGCGTATGCGACTGGGCCCGGGCCTGCCAGGCAGCGCCGACCCCGACCGTCAGCAGGAGGGTGACGGACCCGATCCTGAGCAGGCGTGAGCGCTGGCCGCCGACGGGGGGCTCGGCTTTCGGGCCCTCCGGGGCCGGCCGCTTCTCGAAAACCATGGCTCTTCCTTCCGAGGCTCGGCAGGCCCGCTGGCCCACCGCTCTCAGAGAGTATCCATTCCATTACTTTCTGTTTTGATTCGGCGCTCGGGCGGGTCGACCCAAGTCCTGTGGGTGGTCGTCGCGGTGGCTGCCACCCGGGGGAGGTCGGCCATCGGGGTGATGTCTGCGGGCCCGCTTGCCGAACCTGTCCCCGGGAAGCCCAGGGCGACCTAGGGTGCGGCGTGGCAGAACCTTGATACGTGTGCGGAGTCGAGCTGACATGGGCAGGCTTGTGGAGGTTCCCGTTACCACGACCGCCACCGGCGGGAACGGGCGGGCGGACGCGGAGCCGGCGCCACGGTGGGCGGACCGGTGGCGCGTGCGTGCCCTGGTACGGACACCGCAGGGGGACCAGTACGCCTTCGAGGTCACGTTCGTCCGCAGCGGCGAACCGCAGGTGTCCGGACCCGCCCGCACCACGCTTTCGTGCGGCACGACCGACATCACCGGCCGTGCCTTCGCCCGCAGTTCGTGGCTGGACGGCCCTGCCCTGCGGGCCTGCCGGACGGCGCTCGCTCACGACACCTCGGTGGACTGGCGGGTGCGGGCCGCGTTCGACGACGCACTGGCGACGGGTGTGCCGACCCTGCCGGACCGGCTGTTCAGCCATCCGGTCACCACGGCACCGGACGGGAAGCTCGACTTCGGCCCCGTCGGCGCGTTCGAATCCCCGGCGGAGGGATCCTGGCGTCTCCGACTCGCGGACGAAGCACAAGGGCTCGACGTGCTTCTGGAGTTCCTCCCCTGTTTCGACGGGCAGAGGTGGCGCGGTTCGGGCGTGGTCGCGACGTTCACCGGGCGCGACGGTAGCCCGACCACCGCCACCGGCACCGCCTGGTACGAGGAGCCCAGTGATGAATCCCTCGGGCCAGGGGCGGCTGCTGACACGGCGGGGAACGAGCTGTCCCTCTACCTGGACAACGGCTGGCACCTGGACCTGGACAGCTGCTCGGTCGCGGACGGGCCGGGGCCCCATCAGCGGTTCCTGCGCGCGACCGCGCCGGACGGGCGGCTCGGTGTACACACCTGCACGGTCAGCACGGAGGAGACCTGGACATCGTTGGCGACCCTCAACGTCTACCCCGTCCGGTGGCGGTTGAGGGTTCCGGATCTGGCGCTGGACCTGACGGTGCAGGCGCGTGTACCCGAGCAGGAGTCGCGGTCGCTGCTCACGGGCGTGGGCTGGCGCGGTCATGCGACAGTGCACGGCTCACTGGGTCACCGGCCGGTCGGCGGGGACGCCTTCGCGGTGACCGAGCCGGACGGCGGCCTGGTCAACCTGGAGCGTCACATGAGCAGCATCGGCCGGGTGGTCCGGGAGGAGATCCGGGCCCTGTACCCCGATGCCTGCGACCGCGCGTCCGTGCACTCCATGGCGGGCCTGCGCGGCGGCGAATCCCTGGACGACAGCTGTCGACGGGATCTGGCGGCGGCCCTCTCGGCGCCGGTGCGTCACCTCTCCGACGTCGGAGGGAAGACCTGGCGGCCGTACAGCGCCGCCGCCGTCCTGGAGATGTTCGGCACCGGCGCCGACCGCTACCGGCCGTTGCTCGCCGCCATCGAGCTGTTGCACATCGGCTCCCTGATCATCGATGACGTCCAGGACAGCTCGCCACTGCGACGGGGGCGGCCCGCAGCCCACACGGTGTACGGCCAGGCTCTCGCGATCAACGCCGGTACCGCCGCCTACTTCGCCTTCGACCGGGTGCTGCGCGACACTGTTGCGGACGACCCCGAGCTGCGTCTGCGGATCTACGAGGTCTATCTGCTGGGGCTTCGAGCCGGCCACGCCGGGCAGGCGCTGGACATCGCCGGGCATACCGCGGCGATGGACCACGCGGTCGACTCCGGTGACCCGACCCTCCTGCTCGAACGCCTGCGCACCACTCATCGCCTCAAGTCCGGCATCCCCGCCCGAGGCACGTGCGAGATCGCGGCCCTGCTGGCCGGAGCCGACCGGGACCAGATCCGCGCCACCGGCGACTACTTCGAAGCGATGGGGCTCGCCTACCAGATCAGCGACGACGTGGCCGACCTGTACGGCGTCACCACGGCAGCCGACCGGGCCCACGGCCGCGCAGCCAAACGAGCCTGCGACGACCTCCATCAGGGGAAGGTCACCATGCCGCTTGCCCACGCCGTGGGCCTGATGCCGCCGAGCGCCCTGCGCGCGCTGTGGGCGGGAGTCCGTGGCGGCGCCACAGACTCCCGGTCGATCGAAGCGGCCAGCCGCGCCCTGCGGGACTGCGGGGCGGTAGCGGCCTGCGAGAACGAAGCCGAACAGCTGGTCGAACTGGCCTGGAACGCGAACGCACGGCACTGGCCGCACACCCAGCACAAGGTCATGCTACGCGCGGTCGGCTGGTATGCCGCCCGACGCGAGCCCGACCGCGCGGTGCCGTTCCAGGGGCGAGTGATCTGAGTGATGAGTCCGCTTCGCTGTCCTGTGTCCAGTCCGACGCCGGACACAGCCCTCCGGCCCGTACCCGGCCGCCACGGGCGCGCGGGTTCATGGCGGGGCATCCCGGGGAACTCCGGCTTCCCGTTCCTCGGGCAGTCCCTCGCCTTCAGAAGCGACCCGGTCGGCTGGGGGATGAAGCGTTACCGGCGCTATGGGCCGGTGTCCCGTGCCACCATCGTCGGCAACCGGGCCGTCTTCCTGGCCGGTCCCGAAGCCGTGGCGCCGGTACTGGCCAACCACGACCGGGTGTTCGCCAGCGGCCCTGGCTGGAACCCGGTGGTCGGCTCGCTGCTCCCGGACGCACTGTCCTCGATGGACGCGGCTGAACACCTGTACTGGCGGCGGATCATTCAGAGCGCCTTCAGCCGCGACAGCGTGCGCGGCCACGTGGAGAACTCGGCCGCATTCACCAGAGCTCAGACCGACACCTGGCAGACCGGCGACGGGTTCCGACTGCAGTCCGCCCTGGAACGGCTCATGGTGGGCCTCTCGCTCCAGGAGTTCACCAGCACGTGCGAGATCGGGAGGCTGGAAGAACTCAACGAAGGGTTCAAGGCCATCAGCAAGGCCGCTGTGTCACCCCTGCGCATCCCTCTGCCGGGGAGTCTGTGGGCCCGTGCCGCCAAACAGCGGGCGACACTGGAGACGTACTTCGGGGAGATGATCACGGCCAAGCAGGGCACCAGCGGCGATCTGCTCGCCCGCCTCGCCACGCTGCCCGAAGCCGCCCACGGCGGCCGGAGCCTCGCCAACTTCCTCGTCGCTTTCTTGATCGCCTCCTACGGCACGACGGCCAACACGCTTGCCTCCGCCTGCTACTTCCTGGCCAGGCACCCCGAGTGGCAGGACCGGGTCCGCGCCGAGTGCCTGTCGGCCGGGACCCCGGAACTCGGCCTCGCGCCGACGGACCGGCTCAAGGACCTCGACCGGGTGCTCAAGGAGACACTCCGTCTGCTGCCACCGGTCTTCATCATCCCGCGGGCAGCGACGCGGGACACCGAGATCCTCGGGCACCGCATTCCAGCCGGCACGTTCGTGGCGGCGCAGATCATGCTCACCCAGCGGCTGCCCGAGATCTGGCCGGACCCCGACCGTTTCGCCCCTGACCGTTTCGATCCGGCAGGCCGCACCACCGGTCGGCAACGCGACCTTCTGATGCCTTACGGCAGCGGCGTGCACAAGTGCATCGGCCTTCACCTCGCCGAGGGGCAGATGAGGACCATCATGTATCACCTGTTGACGACGTTCCGTTGGAGCATCCGGGAAGACCGCGAACGGGCCTTCGACTTCTCCGTCCTGCACTGCTTCGCGGACGGGCTCCCGGTACGACTGGATCGGCTTCCCGGATAGCAGGCGGGTCATCAGGTGTTGGTGACCGCGCCGTTGGGAGCTGCGGCGGGCGGCTGCTGCGGGAAGGGCAGGGCTGCGAGTACGGGCGCGTTGGTACTGGGCTGTGCCTCTCGGGGCACCGGCGCGGTCACAGCGGTGAAGTCGGCGGCCGAACCGTCCGGGGCGGAGCCAAGACCCAGCCGCAGCTGCACGAGCTGGGCGATGTCCGCGATCGTCGCGTTGCCACGCGGAAGTTCCATGGGCGGGATGTCCACGCCGTAGCGCTGCTGGAGCGAGATCAGTAGCTCGGCCGCCATCAGCGAGTCCAGGCCGTACGCGTCGAGCCGACGATGGGGGTCGAACTGTTCGGGGTCCATCTGAAGTACTGCGCCCAGTAGCTCGGTCAGGTTCTTGGTCAGGAAGACCAGCGGCTGCTCGCCGGCCAGTCCGCGGATGAGCTCCGTACGGCTGACGCCGTCCTGATCGTCGCAGGCGGGGGCCAGCCCCGTCATTCGCGGGCTGGTCGCCAGCTTCAGGATCGCGCCGGCCTTGGCCCAGTTGTAGCGGCCCACGCCCGCGACGACGGCGCGGGCGTCGAGAAGTCGTTCTGCGGCGGTGAACGCCTCGGTCGGGCGGACCTGTTCGATGCCGAGACTGCTGAGGGCCTCGGTCAGGTTGTTGCGGGTGACGTAGCCGGTCTCGCTGATGGCTCCCCAGGCGATCGCGAGCCCGCTGCGTCCTTCCTGTCGTCGTCGGCGGACCAGGGCTTCGAGGTAGAGGTTGGCCGCGGCGTACGTGCTCTGCCTGAGGTTGCCGACCATGGCGCTGCCGGAGGAGTAGAGCAGGAACAGGTCGCAGTCGCGGTCCCGGGTCAGTGCGTCCAGGACGGCGGCCCCGCCGATCTTGGGCTTCAGTACGGCGGCGATGCGCTGCTCGTCGAGGTCCACGAGCGCGTCGTCGTCCAGGTGCATCGCGCAGTGGACCACGCCGCGCAGCGGGTGACCGTCGGCATCGATCGCGGCCACCACGGCCCGCATGGTCTCCGGGTCAGTCGTGTCGGCGGCGAAGGCGGTTGCGGTGACCCCGCGATCGGCAAGGGCGGACAGGATGGCGCCGGCCTCCGGGCTGTCCGTACCCCGGCGTCCGACCAGGGCCAGGTGCCGGGCGCCGAGGCCGGCCAGCCAGCCGACGGTGGCTGCACCGAAGCCGCCCAGCCCACCGGACACCAGGTAGGTGGCCTGGGGGTCGAGCGTGGGCGTGCGCGTGATCCGCTCGACCGCCGGGGGTTCGTCCAGGGGGCTGAAGGTGACGACGACCTTGCCGATGTGCCGGGAGTGCTGGATGAGCCGGAAGGCGTCGGCGACCCGGGCGGCGGGGAATGCGGCATGTGGTAGCGGGTGGCACCGCCCCTCGCGCAGCAGCCGGCCGACCTCGGCGACGACCAGGTCGATCTCCCGGGGAACATCGAGGATCGCGTTGAGGTCCACCCCGAAGAAGGCGATGTTGTTGCCGAAAGGGCGCAGCAGCAGCGGTTTGTTCTCGTGGATGTCGCGTTTGCCCAGTTCGAGGAACCGGCCGCCCGGGCGCAGCAGTTCCAGGCTGCGGGTGATCGCCTCGCCCGCGAGTGAGTTGAGAACGATGTCCACGCCCCGGTGCGCGGTGATCTGGAGGACCTGGTCGGTGAAGTCGAGGCTGCGCGAGTCCAGCACGTGGTCGATGCCCAGCGCGTGGAGATAGGCGCGTTTGAGGTCGCTGCCGGCGGTGGCGATCACCGTGGCGCCGTGTGCCCTGGCGTACTGGACGGCCGCCAGCCCGACTCCGCCGGCGGCCCCGTGCACCAGGACCGTTTCGCCCGGTTGGATCCGGGCCAGGCGGAACAGGCTGTAGACGACGGTCGCGAGGGCCACGGGCGTGGTGGCGGCCTCGTCATAGCTGAGGCCCGCCGGGATGGGCCACAGGTGCGAAGCGCGGGCCACGGTGTGCGAGGACAGCGAGGCAGCCGCCATGCCGGCGACCCGGTCACCCGGCCGCAGGCCGGTCACTCCGGAGCCGCAGGCCGTCACGACGCCGGCGCATTCGAGGCCGAGACCGCTCTCGGACGGCGTTCCCTCGATGACCGCCGCCGGAAGCAGGCCGGTGACCTGCATCAGGTCGCGGTAGTTCAGCGTGGCGGCCCGCACCTCGATGACGACCTCGCCGGGCCCCGGTTGCGGGCGTCGGACCTCCTCCCAGGACAGGTTGTAGGAGAGGCCGGGGTTGCGCGACCTCAGCGCGAACGGGACCGCTTCCCGCGTCGGCCCGGCCACTGGTCGGTGCTGCTCGCGCGGGACGAACCGGCCGCCCGCGGTCAGCACGACCTCGTCCTCGGTGCCGGGACCGAGTAGTTCGCGGGCCAGCCGTCGCGCGTCGGAGACCGGGTCGGCGCCGGGCTCCAGGCAGATGCGGCGTCCGTCCAGGTCCGGGTGCTCGTTGGCCAGGCAGCGCGCCACGCCCCACGCGGCGGCGTGGACGGGATCCGTGATCCGCGCCAGGGCGGGCACGGCGCCGCTCGTGCGGGTCACCAGCCACAGCCGGGCACCGACCTCGCGCGGCAGACGTGCGCAGGCGGCCGTGACCACGCGCAGCAACTCCGTGTGCCTGGTTGCCTGGACGACCTGGTCCGCAGGGTCGTTCTGCGACGAGGGTTCGTTGTGCGGCGAGCCGCCGAGGAGGAGTGCGATGTCGACGGAGTCGATCACTGGAGTGCTGAGGCCGGTCTCGGGCGGGGCGGTCGCGGCGGACAGGGCCCGGTCCCAGGCGGATGGTTCGGCTTCGGCCCGGATGACGCGCACGGTTGCTGCGTCCGCAGCGGTCAGCGTGTCGGCCAGGGCGTGGACCAAGGGGTCCTGGCCCACGGTCTCGGACGCGATGACGAACACCGCTCCCGCCGGCGCGGTGGGCAGTGCGGGCGGTGCCGCCGACTCGGGCGTAGGGGCACCGGCGAGCAGGACGCTCCGGTGGTCGCGGGTGGGCTTGCGGTCATGGCCGGTCTGCACGATGTCGCGGTAGCCGCACCGCTCCAGCAGGGCGGGCCACTGCTCGCGCGACAGCAGCGGGAAGTCGGGCCGCAGCTCGGTGTCGGTACCGGTGTGAAAGCTGTCCGGGGTACCGAGGGAAAGGGCGAGCATCTCCGGGTCGTGCGACTCGCCGATCAGCAGCTGGCCGCCGGGGGCGAGCAGGGTGGCCACCCTGTGCAGTGCCGCGGTCAGGTCTTTGGCCATGTACAGGGAGTCGACCGCCACCACCACGTCGAATCCCTGCTGCGGATAGCCCTGCCCGAGCGGGTCCGCATCCAGGTCCAGCACCCGGTAGTCGACGAAGTCGTAAGCAGCGAAGCGCTTCTGGGCACGCGGGAAGAGGAGCGGGGAGACATCGGTGAAGCAGTAGCGGGTCCGTTGCGCGGGCAGCAGCGGAAGCAGCGCCGCCGTGGTGCCCCCGGTACCGGCCCCGATCTCCAGGACCCGCAGCGGACGGTCGACCGGCCAGTCGCGCAGCATCTCGCGCAGCAGTGCCTGGGTGAGGCGATTGTGGAAGCGGGAGACCGGGGCGGTGTCGTGGAGTTGCTCCAGGGCTTTGGCCACGGGCTCGGAGCCCAGCAGCTCCACGGGATCCGTGCGGCCGCGCAGCACTTGCTCGAGGTGGGCCCATCGGTGGGTTCCGAGCGCGGTCTCGGTGACGAACGCGGGTAGCTCGGTGGCGATCTGTCGGACCAGCTGATCGACGGGGAACTCAGCTGCCGTCAACCGCCACCGGCCGTCCGGTTCGCAAACCAGCACCCCGTGCCGGACGAACAGGGGGATCAGCAGGGAGACCAGGCGACGGAAGCGCGGTTGCATTCCGGCTGCCACGAGATCGTCCAGTTCGAAGGGCGCGGACGGCTCGGGCAGTACGGCGGCCAGCGTGGTGCCGATGCTGCGCGCGCTGCATTCCTTGAACAGTGGGACGAACCTCTCATGCCCAAACCGCCGCCAGTCGGATCGCAGCTCGGCGATCCGGTCGGCCGCCGCCTGTTGCACGGTCCGCGGGGGTGGCAGGGGGGACGGTTCGCAGGGAAGGTCGCTGTGCGGGGCGGCGCGCAGCACCGTGTGGTAGACGGCGATGCCTGCGCGAGCGGTGACTGCCAGACGGCGCAGCCGACAGCCGTCGAGTTCGGCGGTGACGACGCCGTCCTGGTCGGTGAGCGTGATGTCCCAGCAGACCTCCTCGGTGGTCCGGGTGCGTTCGCGTACCCGGACGACACCGGTTTCGGGCAGAGTGCCCCAGAGACGCACCGCCCCGATCGAGACCGGAAGACATGCGTGCCCGTCGGTCACCAGCCCCGCCAGCAGCGGGGCGCCTGCCTGTAGCGCGCCGTCCAGCAGAGCGGGATGTGCGGTGTAGGGATCGCCCGGTGTGCTGTGGTGGTAGGTGGCGAGGACTTCGCCTTCACCCACGCGCAGTTCGCGCAGTACCTGGAAGCCGGGACCGTAGGCCAATCCCGCCGCCGCGCACGCCGTGTAGTGTTCGTCGGCCGACGTCAACCGTGGGCAGCGTTCCCGTACCGTGTTGAGATCAAGGGATTCGGGGCGGTCCCGCAGCAAGGCGCGAACCCTCGCGCGGGCGTGCGGGCGCGCTGCGTCGGCCGCGCGGCCGGGGCCGTGGTTGGTGCTCGTGATGCTCACCGTCCCGTCGTCCGGGGAGAGGCTCAGCTGCACGCGGACACTGGACGGGTCTGCCCAGGGGATCACCAAAGCGTGGCTGAGATCGAGATGCTCGACCTCCACCGGGCCGGCGCAGACCGCCCGCCCGGCCGCCAGCGCCATCTCCACGAAGCCGGTGGCCGGCATCACCACCGATCCGGCCACTCTGTGGTCGCCCAGCCAGGGCAGCAGTACCGGTTCGATGGGGCCCTGCCACACCGGCAGCGGGGCAGGCAGTCGCTCGCCCAGCAGCGGATGGCGCAGCACGCCGTCGCCGCTGCTGCTGATCCAGGACTCCCGGGTGCCCTCCCAGTGGCGTTCGCGCTGCCAGGGGTACGCGGGAAGGCCGGTGACCTGGCCCGGGCGGGGGAAGTACCGACCCCAGTCGATGTCCGCTCCGGCGGCGAGCAGCGCTGCGTGGGTGGTGGCGAGCTGCGTGGCTCCGTCCCCGTCACGGCGCAGTGTTCCCAGCACCGTGACGGCGGTTCGGGGGCGCGTGGCGGCGATACGCCGCAGGTAGGTCTGCAACACCGGGTGGGGGCCGATCTCCAGCAGGATGTCGCCCCCGTCGTCGAGTGCCTGCTCCACTGCCGCGCTGAACCTGACCGGCCGACGCACGTTTTGCCACCAGTACGCCGCGTCCAGGTCAGTACCCCCGGCCCTGGCGCCGGTGACGGTGGAGTGCAGTGCGACGGCGGCGGGGGAGGGCGCCAGCGCGGCCAGCGCGGCGCCCAGGGGCTCGGCCAGACTGTCCATGGAGCTGCTGTGGAAGGCGTAGTCCAGGTCGAGTTCACGGAAGAACACCGCCTGCCCGGTCAGCTGCCTTCCGAGGTCGGCCAGCGCCTGCGGGTCGCCTGCGATGGTGACGTCCTGCGGACTGTTGACACCCGCGATCTCCAGCCTGCCGCCGAACGAGGAGAGTCGCTCGGCCGCGCGCTCCGCCGACAGCCCGACCGCCGCCATCCTGCCGCCGCCACGGGTGGCGCCCTGCAACCGGCTGCGTTCGGCGATCACCAGCGCGGCCTGGGCCAGGGTGAGCGCCCCGGCGCAGTGCGCCGCGGCTACCTCACCGACGCTGTGCCCCAGCACCATCGCCGGCTCGATGCCTCGCTCGCGCAACACAGCCGCCAAGGCGACCTGGAGCGTGAAGAGCAGTGGTTGTGCGCGCTCGGTCAGGTCCAGGCACCACTGCTCGGGCGGCGCGGCCAATGCCTCGGCCGCCGACCAGCCCAGAAGGGGGGCCAGTGCTGCGTCCACCCGGTTCACCGTCTCGCGAAAGATCGAGTCGCCCGCCAGGAGGTCGGTACCCATCCCGGCCCACTGCGACCCGTTGCCGCAGAAGACGAACACCACCCGGCCACGCTCCACCGCCTTGGCACTCGCGCCGGCCGCAGGTGCTCCCGCCCCGCGCTCCCACCCGCCGACGGCTGCGGCGCCACCCGAGTGCGTCACACCATCAGCCTTTTGCTGAAGGGATGTTGATGCTTCGTCAGTAGTGGCAAGAGCGGTGAACCCGCGTTCCGCGTCCCCCGTGGAGCGGGCGAGCACCACCGCGCGGTGCTCGTGCTTGCCGCGGCGCCTGCACGAGGTGTAGGCGATGTCGTAGAACTCCCGTGGCGCGGCGCTGGCCAGCCGGGCCGTCATCCGGCGCACCGCCTCGGCCAGAGCCGGTTCCGTGCGCGCCGAGACCAGCACCGGCAGGCCCTCGGGCGGTGCCGTGGACGCGCCGGGCGGCAGGACGGGGGGAGCGGAGGCGAGCACGGTGTGCGCGTTCGCACCGCCGAACCCGAAGGAGTTCACCCCCACCACCAGACGCCCATCGGTGGGCAGCGCCCGGTTGCGGACCTCGATCCGCAGGCCTAGCCCCGCGAAGTCCACGTCGGGATGCGGCTGCTCGCAGTGCAGCGTGGCGGGCACAGCCCGGTGTTTGAGCACCAGCAGCGCCTTGCACAGGCCCGCCAGTCCGGATGCGGGCTCCAGGTGTCCCAGGTTGCTCTTGACCGAGCCGATGCCGAGGTCGCCGGTGATGCGCCGGATCCCCAGGGCGCGGCCGATGGCCCGGGCCTCCAGCGGGTCCCCGACCGGGGTGCCGGTGCCGTGCGCCTCGAAGTACACCAACTCGTCGGGGTCGACGCCCGCCTCGGCGTAGATCCGACGCAGCAACTCCTCCTGGGCCTGGGGATTGGGCAGGGCCAGACCCATCGTCCTGCCGTCGCAGTTGGTGGCACTGCCAAGGATGACGCCGTGCAGGCGGTCCCCGTCGGCCAGCGCATCGTCCAGCCGCTTGAGAAGCACCACCACGCCGCCCTCAGCGCGCACAAAACCGTCGGCCTGGGCCGAGAACGAAGCGCACCTGCCACGGGCCGACAGCATGGACGCCTGTGAGAACCCGACGTAGTGGAAAGGGGAGAGCAGCACATTCACCCCTCCGCACACCGCGACCCGGCTGGTGCCCGACCACAGACTCCGGCATGCCTGGTCGAGGGCGACCAGCGAGGACGAGCAAGCGGTGTCCACCGCCATGCTCGGACCACGCAGATCGAAAGTGTAGGAGAGGCGGTTGGCAGCGATGGAGCTGGCACTGCCCGACATCGTGTAGGCGTTGACCGTGCGCGGCGACAACAACTGCAAAGTGCCGTACGACATGTCGGAGATGCCGACGTAGACGGCGGTGTCCGATCCGGCCAGCGTCTCGGGGGCCACGGCGGCGTCGTCCAGGGCCTCGGCCGCCAGTTCCATCAGCAGCCGGTGCTGCGGATCGACCTGTGCCGCCTCCTTGGGTGAGACGCCGAAGTAGGCGGCGTCGAAGCCGGCGACATCGTCGAGGAAACCGCCGACCGCCGTGTAGCTCTTGCCGACGCGCGGCATCGAGGGGTCGACGAAGCGGCTGGTCTCGAAGCGGTCCTCAGGCACCGACCCGATCAGGTCCCGGCCCTGTTCCAGCGCATTCCACAGTTCGTCCAGGCCGTTGATGCCCCCCGGCAGGCGGCAGGCCGCCCCGACGATGGCGACGGCCTGCCGGTCTGCGCGTTCCCGGTCCCGATGCATGTGAGCCCTTCTCATCCATGCCTGGGGTGGCGAGTTCTCCAGTCGGTCGCCCTCATGCGGGCGAAGCACTCACGGTATTTGATCGACAGCACAAAGTCACGGATGGGGCGTGGGTGTGACGCGCGACCACATCGGAGTGCGCACCGCGCCCGCGTTGCCGGAGCAAGCTCGTTCGAGTGAAGACCATGTCGATCTCGCAAGGTCAGGATGTGGGCGAACGACCATGACCTGACTGCGGGTTCGGGCAGCGGCCCCGTCTGGTCTCGGCCGAAACGGAGGTAGCGGAGGCAGCGGATCGTACTCGCGGAGACCACTGGGCCGTAGGGTGGCGTCGCCGCAACACGCTCAGCCCGTCCCGACAGCGGCGGTTCTGAACCCTGGGAGCCATCCTTGTCCATCCTGTTCACCGGTGCCACCGGATTCCTGGGATGCCGCGTCCTGCGGCGGTTGCTCGACGAGGGGAACGGGGCAGTGATCACGATCCTGGGACGCGCGGATACCCTGACACTGCGTCAACGCGTCGAGGCGGCGGTTCTTGCGGCGGAACCCGATCCACCGCCCGCCGGCTCCCTGGGCCGCCTGCGCTACGTCGAGGGCGACCTCACCAAGCCCAGTTTGGGGCTCGGCCGCCGCGAGATCGCTGCGGCAGCCGACGGGCTCACCTCGATCTGGCACTGCGCGGGCCTGCTCGCCCTCGTGGGTGATCCGGCTCCGCTGTTCAGGACCAACATCCTCGGGACCCGTGGCCTGCTGGAGCTGGCAGACCAGGCCCCCCAGGCGCACTTGTTCCACACCAGCACTGCCTACGTGGCCGGGCGGCGGAGCAGTGGCCACATCCTGGAGGACGACCTGAGCGAGGAGGCAGGCTTCCAGACCTACTACGAGGAAAGCAAATTCAACGGTGAGCGCCTGGTCCGCAGGTGGGCCGCACACACCGGCCGCTCGGTCACCATCATGCGTCCGAGCCTTCTCGTACTGGACCAGGTGATCCCCGATGGGCTGCCGAACCAGACCCTGGGGATCCTCGCTCGCCTGATCGACGTGAGCCTGGGCGCCGACGCCCAGGCACGGCCGGGCGGCGACGGCGCACTGCGTGTCCGAATCCGGAGCAACCCCGAGGACTCCCTCAACATGCTCCAAGTCGACTACGCCGCACACGCCATGGTGCGCGTCGCGGCCCACCGGCCGACGGGCCTGCGCACCGTGCACGTCACCCACCCGCAGAACACTTCCATGAGTGTCTTCCTGCGTGCGTTCGAACTCGCCTATCCGGGCCTGGCCGTGGAGACAGTTCCAGCCCTGCACGCGCCAATCCCGGTGGAGGTCCTGGCAGCCACCCAAATCGCCCAGGTTTCCTCCTTCATGACGCAGAGCCGGACCTACGGCCGAGCCAACCTGCTGGCGACAGTGGGCGATCTGCCCGATCCCGCCCCCGTCGACAGCGCCTACCTCGCCCGTGGCATGCGAAGGGCCGGGTCCGTGGTCGGGGTCTGATTCACCGAGTCCAGCGCGCAGCCTCACTGGACATCAGCAACGGCTTGGTCCAAGGAAGTACTCGGCATCCGAGGCTCCGATCTCAGGAGCGCGCATTTGCTCCGGGTACAGCGGACCGCCAGTGGTCCGGTTGTGACAGAGCCGAGCATCAGAGTCTGGGAGGACTCGGACACTCAGCTCGTCGGGGACTACCAGGTGACGATGACGTACCCGTGGCCGCCCGCGACCCCCGTCGCTCCGCCATCACCGGCGGGACCCAGGACCGCAAGGCCTCCTTGTGGATGCCGAGATCGCGAGCCACATGGGCGACGGGGCGGCCGGTCGAGCGGACCTCGCGCACGGCGCGTTCACGGAGTTCATCGGGGTACTTGCGTGGTGCCGGCACTGCTCGTGGTTCTCCTTGCGCCTGGATCGTAACAAACCCAGACATCAGGGACTCCAAGAAGGCCGGAGCAGCTCAGCCGGGGGTGCCGGGGCAACCGGAGGGCGGCGGCCAGGACGCAGTCGGCGTGCTCGCGCCGGACCGGGCGGAAATGCGGGCCTTCCCTGGCCTAAGTCAAGCCTGTTGACCTACGCTGCCAGGCATGAGCGAACGGGTAGTCCCCGAGCCCCGGCGGCAGCGTCGGCGGCCCACCAAGCAAGGCGTCATCCTGTCGAGGGAACTGATCGTCGACACCGCGTTGCGGCTCATCGAGCAGCACGGCGCCGACGCGCTCACCGTACGGCGGCTCGGTACCGCGCTCGGCGCCGATCCGAGCGCTGTCTACCGCTACTTCCGCAGCACCGACGACCTGCTGCTCGCCGTCGCCGACGAGCTCATCGGCCGCGCCCAGCACGGTTGGCAGGCCACTGGTGACTGGCGCGCCGACCTGCGTGCCATCGGCCTGCGAATCCACGCCGCCTACCAGGCCCACCCCCAGGCCGCGCTGCTCGCCGCCCACCGCACCACCGGCCGAACCTACGAGATCGCCGCCGTCGAGGCCATCCTCGGCGTCCTGCGCGGGGCGGGCTTCCCCGACCGCGAGGCCGTCCGGATCTACCACGCCTTCGTCGACCAGAGCCTCGGCTTCGCCGCGCTCGACGCCGCCGCCCTCGCCCTGCCCGCCGCTGCCCAGGCCGCCGACCTGGAGGTCTGGCAGGCCTCCTACGCCCGGCTCGACGCCACCACGTACCCGCACATCGCCGCCACCGCCCGGCTCCTCACCAGCGACATGCGCCGCAGCGGCTATCCCTACGCCCTCGACCTCCTCCTCGACGCCGCCGAGGCCCGCCTCCCGGCCACGGGCTGAGCGCGGGCGACGGACTGAGCGCTGCCGGATCCGAAGCGGCCGACGCAGCCGGGCCGATCGCTCCCGGCTGCGTCGGCGACCGTCACGGTGCCGACGCAGCCCTCGGGCCTACGCGTTCCTGGGTACGTTTCATCACTTCGTGCGGGGGATCCTGGCAGTGCCCTGAGACCGCCGGGGCACCGACTCACCCCCGGGCGGCTCAGTTCGCCGCGTGGACGAGCCGGCCGCCGACGTAGGTGCGCAGGACGCGGGCGTCGGCGATCTCCTCGGCGGGGGCGGTGAAGAGGTCGCGGTCCAGGACGACGAGGTCGGCGAGGTGGCCCGTCGTGAGGGTGCCGGCGTCGTCATGGCCGTTGACGTGGGCGGTTCCGGCCGTGTACGCGGCGAGGGCGGAGGCCAGGTCGAGGCGCTGCTCGGGGAGGAAGACCCGGCCGTCGGTGGCCCCCGGCTCGCTCCGGTTGACGGCCACGTGGATGCCGGCGAGCGGGTCCGGGCTGCTCACCGGCCAGTCGCTGCCGGCCGCCAGGGTGGCGCCCGCGCGCTGGAGGGCGCCGAAGGGGTACTGCCAGGCGGCGCGCTCCGGGCCGAGGAACGGGATCGTCAGCTCGTCCATCTGAGGCTCGTGTGCGGCCCAGAGCGGCTGGATGTTGGCGATCGCGCCGAGCCGGGCGAAGCGGTCGAGGTCATCCGGGTGAACCACCTGGAGGTGGGCGAGGTGGTGGCGGGTGTCGCGTCGCCCGTTGGCGGCGCGGGCCGCCTCGACCGCGTCCAGCGCCTCGCGGACGGCCCGGTCGCCGAGGGCGTGGAAGTGCACCTGGAAGCCGAGCGCGTCCAGCTCGGTGACGTACCCGCGCAGCGCGGCCGGGTCGACGAAGCTGAGGCCGGAGTTGGCGGTGGCGCAGCCGCAGCCGTCCAGGTACGGGCTGGTCATAGCAGCGGTGAAGTTCTCGGCGATGCCGTCCTGCATGATCTTCACCGAGCCGGCCCGGAACCGCCCGTGGCTCAACCCTGCACGCCGCCCGACCAGTTCGGGGATCTGCTCGGCCCCTCGGTCGCGGTCCCACCAGAGCGCGCCGGTCACCCGGGCGGTCAGCGCGCCGGAGCGCGCGGCGGCCAGGTAGGCGTCGGACGGATCCGGCTGGCCGTTGAACTCGCCGAGCAGCGCGTCCTGCCAGCCGGTGATGCCGAGCGAGTGCAGCAGCCGCTGGGCGCGCAGCAGCCCGTCCAGCCGGTCGGCGGCGGTGGAGGGCGGGATCAGCCGGGCGACCAGGCCGGTGGCGCCCTCCTGGAGCGTGCCGCCCGGGGTGCCGTCCGGCTCGCGCTCGATCCGGCCGTCCGCCGGATCGGGGGTGTCCCGGGTGAGGCCGGCGAGCTCCAGGGCCCGGGTGTTGGCCCAGGCGCCGTGGTGGTCGCGGTTGGTCAGGTACACCGGGCGGTCCGGGACGACGGAGTCCAGCAGCTGCCGGGTCGGCAGCCCGCCCTCGAAGCTCTCCATCGACCAGCCGCTGCCGGTGATCCACGCCTGGCCGGGGTTGGCGTCGGCGTACGCGCGGATCCGCTCCAGGTAGTCGGCGACGCCGACCGTGCCGGTGAGGTCGCAGACCGCCAACTCGGTGCCGCCGAAGACCGCGTGGACGTGAGCGTCCTGGAATCCGGGCAGCAGCAGCTTGCCGGTGAGGTCCACGACCTCCGTCCCCGGCCCGATCAGCTCCCGGACCTCGTCGTGGCCGACGGCGGTGATCCGCTCGCCGGTCACGGCCAGGCTGGTCGCCCGGGTGCGGGCGGCGTCACCGGTGTGGACCGGGCCGCGGGTGAAGACCAGATCGGCCTCGGGCATGGGGGTGCTCCGTTCTCTCGTGGCTTCCACGGGCTGTCAGTCGGTGTCGGGCAGGAAGTAGGGCGAACGCCGCCGCCAGCGGGCCCAGGCGGCCGCAGGCAGTCCGGTGACGATCATCATCACCGTCACGGTCAGCTCGAACCACCCGTTGTCGGCGGCCAGTTCGAAGTGGTCGGCGGAGTCGTAGAACGACCAGGCGAGATAGCCGCCGACGGCGAGCAGCGCGGCCGCGCCCAGCAGCGGGCCGACCACCGCGCGCAGTCCCTCCAACGGGTCGCTGCGCAGCAGGTGCCGGAACCGGACGGCCGCCGCGACGGCCGTCAGCGCGTAGTACAGCGCGACGATGATGCCGATCGCGTTGACGGAGGCGGAGATCAGGTCGTTGACGGTGGGGATGGCGATCGAGGCCAGCGCGAGGGCCATCGCGATGCCGGTGATCAGGAGCGTGCCGACGGCGGGCGTCGTGTGCTTCGGGTGCAGCCGGGTCCAGACCGGGCCGAGCACGCCGTCGCGCCCCATCGCGTACATTCCGCGCGCCGTCGGGATCACGGACGACTGCAGGGAGGCCACCGCGGAGAACATGAGCGCGATCAACGGCAGGGCGGCCAGCGGCTGGTGGGCGAGCGTCGTGCCGAAGTAGGCGAGCCCGTGCGCGCCGTTGTCGGCCAACTCGTCGATCGGCAGCACCCGTTGGAAGGCCGTGCCGGCGAGCAGGAAGAGCAGCAGCATCACCACCAGGGCGAGCATGCCGCCCCGCGAGGCGTCCCGGGGGCTGCGCACCTCCTCGCCGACGCTGAACACCGACTCGAAGCCCCAGTAGCAGAACACCGCCAGCACCATGCCCTGGGCGAGCGCGTCGAAGGACGGGATGTCGAACGGGTTGAACCACTGCAGCGAGAACGGCTGGTCGCCGGCGAACAGCCCGTAGCCGCAGAAGCCGAGCAGCACCGCGTACTCGAACACCAGCAGCGCCTTCTGCAGCCGGGCGGCCAGGTCCAGGCCGCGCACCGCCACCAGCGCCGCGCCGACCAGGACCACCAGGCCGAGCAGGGTGCACTGGACGGTCGAGTCGGCGTCGAGGCGGAGGCCCGCGACGCTGCGCACGTGGGCCAGGTCGAGGAGCTGGATGATGGAGGACCCGGTGACCGTGGTGGTGTAGGCCATGAAGACCACGGTGCCGACGGTGTTCACCCAGCCGGTGAGGAAGCCCAGCCAGGGGTTGAGTATTCGGCCCACCCAGCGATAGCTGCTGCCGGCGTCCGGCTCGACGGCGTTCAGTCGCCCGTACCCGCCCGCGATGGCGAGCACGGGCAGGAAGGCCAGCAGCATGATCGCGGGCAGGTGCAGGCCGACGACTCCGGCCATCAGGCCCAGGCCGATGCCGATGCTGCTGGTGGCCGCCGTACTGGAGGCGGCGATCGTCGCCCCGTCCAGCAGGCCGATGGACTTGTGCATGGTGACGTGGGGGCTGCTCGCGTCCGGTCTCGGAGCGTTGCCCGTGGCCTTCACCGTCGGTGTCAACGGATCACCGCCTTGCTCGTGTGGGGGAGGGGTGCGAGACATGAAACCGGTGGCGCCCTTACACGTCAATGCTGTTGTCATAAGAGCTGGGGCGTGGGAGTGGGAGTGGGGCGAGGCGGCCGCAGGGGCGGGTGCGGCGGGTGAGGGGCGGAGACGGGCCCTCCCCTCACCGGGGAGCGGCGGCTGCCCCCATGCGCGCCCGAGGGCATCGAGTCGCGGCTCGCCAGGTGAGCGACCCTGCTGGTCGGGCAGGGTGCTGGAGCGTTCCGCGGACCCGGCCGGGTGGCAACTCGCCTGCGACGAAGAAGGTCGTCATCGAGCGGCTCCACGCGTGCTCGTCGATCCTCGACTCCGAGGGCCGGCAGTCCTACTGCGGCCGTCCCGGCGGCCGACTGCCCGCCGGCGGCGAGGACGGCGCGAAGCGCTGCGCGACGTTGCGCGGGGAAGCGGGTCGTGGCGTGCCGGACGCGGCCGCGCGCCGGCGGGCCGCGGTGCTGAAGTACGCGGCGCGCCGCCGCAGGTGGCGCAGGGCGCCGTAGCGCGGCGGGGCCGGGACGGTGGTGGCGGCTGCGCCGTAGAAGAGGCGTTTGCCGACCTCGATCAGGACGAGGTAGGCGATGATCATGCCGACCAGGGTGGCGAAGAACGCCCCTGGTAGCGGCTGGAAGCCGAGGGTGTGGGCCAGTGGCGTGGCGGGCAGCAGGGTGCCGACGGTGACGACGCCGAGGGCCGACAGCGTCAGTGGCAGGCTGGGGTGACTGCGGAAGAACGGGATGCGCCGGGTGCGGATCGCGAAGATCACCAGGGTCTGGGTGGCCAGCGACTCCACGAACCAGCCCGAGCGGAACTGCGCCGGGCCGGAATGGAAGACCCAGAGCATGACGCCGAAGGTGATGAAGTCGAAGACCGAGCTGAGCGGGCCGAAGCAGATCATGAAGCGCCGGATGAAGGCGATGTCCCAGTGCGAGGGCTTGTGCAGCTGTTCCTCGTCCACGTTGTCGGTGGGGATGGCCAGTTGGCTGGTGTCGTAGAGCAGGTTGTTCAGCAGGATCTGCGAGGGCAGCATCGGCAGAAACGACAGGAACAGCGAGGCGCTGGCCGCGCTGAACATGTTGCCGAAGTTGCTGGAGGTGCCCATCAGCACGTACTTGATGGTGTTGGCGAAGATCCGCCGGCCTTCGGCCACGCCGTCGGCCAACACGTCCAGGTCCTTCTCCAGCAGGATCACGTCCGCGGCGTCCTTGGCGACGTCGGTGGCCGATTCGACGGAGATGCCCACGTCGGCCGCGTGCAGGGCCAGGGCGTCGTTGACGCCGTCGCCGAGGAACGAGACCCCACCGCCGCTGCGCCGCTGGGCGTGCACGATGCGGGCCTTGGCTTCGGGGCTGACCCGGGCGAAGACGGTGGTGCTCGTGATCGCCTCGGCCAGCCGGGTGTCGTCCAGGGCGTCCACCTCGGCGCCGGTCATGGCCTCGCCCCCACCCAGTCCGAGGTCGTGGCAGACCTTGGCGGCGACTGCGGCGTTGTCGCCGGTGACGACCTTCACGGAGATGCCTAGCGCGGCCAGCCTGCTGAGTGCGGCGGCCGCGTCCGGTTTGGGCGGGTCGAGGAAGACGAGCAGCCCGGCCAGCTGAAGACCGTTCTCGTCCGCCGGCCGGATCTGCCCCGATCCGGCGACGCCGGGCCGGGTGGCGACCGCGATCACCCGGTTGCCGGCGGCGAACTCCGCCGCCAGCGCGTCACGGGCTGCGGCGGGCACGTCGGCGCAGCGTTCCAGGATGCTTTCCGGAGCACCCTTGGTGACCAGGGTCGATACGCCGGCCGTGTCCCGCACGAGGACGGAGACCATGCGGCGCTCGTGGTCGAAGGGGAGCACCGCGAGCGAGGTGTAGCCCGCCAGCGCGGCCCGCTCGCCCGCGGCGGCGGGCGAGCGCCACAGGGCCTGGTCGAGCGGGTTCCCGCCCACGTCCCGCTCGTCCCGCGCCGCGTTCTCGGTGCACAGCAGCCCCCATCGCAGCACCGTGTCGGGACCGTCGGCGCCGACGGGCACGGCGCGCATGTAGTCGATCCGGCCGAGGGTGAGGGTGCCGGTCTTGTCGGTGAACAGGACGTCGACGTCGCCGAGGTCCTCGATGCAGACAAGCCGTTTGACCAGGACCTTGCGGCGGCTCATCCGCCGCGAGCCCGCGGCCAGGCTGGTGGAGACGACGGCGGGCAGCAGCTGCGGGGTGATGCCGACTGCGATGGCCAGCGAGAACAGCAGGGCATCGATGATCGGTTTGTGCAGCGCCACGTTGATCACGAAGATCGAGGTGGTCAGCGCGCCCGCGACGTAGACCAGCAGTAGGGAGAAGCGGCGCAGGCCGACCTGGAACTCGGTGTCGAGCTGGTGGGTGCCGAGCCCGGCGGCGATCTTGCCGAACTCGGTGCGGGCCCCGGTGGACACCACGACCCCCCGGGCGCCGCCGGTGCGCACCACCGTGCCCATCAGGGCGCAGCCGGACAGCTCGGCCAGCGGTGTCCCGGCCGGGACGGCGGCGGTGCCCTTGTCCACGGGCAGCGACTCGCCGGTCAGGAGCGACTCGTCGCACTCCAGTCCCGTGACCTCCAGCAGCCGCAGGTCGGCCGGGACGATGTCGCCCAGGTGCAGCTCGACCAGATCGCCGGGAACCAGCGCGGTGACATCCACCGACACCGCCCGTCCGTCGCGCACCGCCACCGTCGTGTGGCGGATCTGCGAGTGCAGCGCCTCGGCGGCCTTCTCGGCCCGGTACTCGTTGACGAAGCCCAGCCCCACGGACACCGCCACGATCACCCCGATGATCACGGCGTCACTGCGCTCGCCGACCAGGAACGATGCCACGGCGGCGCCCAACAGCAACCCGAGCAGTGGCGAGCGCAACTGGTGCCACAGCACAGGGAAGAACCGGGCCCGGTGCGAGGAGACCGCATTGGGCCCGAACCGGGCCCGGCGCCTGGCCGCTTCACCGGAGCTCAACCCCGCCTCGGCATTGACGTCGAGCCCGCGCAGAACCTGTTCCCCAAGCAGTGCCGCCGAGGCTGCCACCCCGTCCGCGGGCCCGGCCGACCGCACGGGAGCCGCGGCGCTCATCGCGGGTGGTCCCCGGTCCCGCCCGTCACCGTTCTCGGCATGCGACGGCACGCCGACGGGATGCGGGGGAGTGGTGCTGTGTCATACGGATCGCCGCCTCTGGGCACGTGCCACGCCCGGCGAGGGCACGGAGTCCGAACAGACCCGGGCGCGCTACGTTTCTCCAGGGTCGCATGGGTCGATCGCTTCTTCCCTCCGGTGCCTGGCTCGGCGCTCACCGGGACGCCTCCTCGGCGCGGCCTCTGGTGGCCGACGCGTCGCTGCGGGACCAGAGTGGAGCAGACGGGGTTCGCGAGGGTTCTCCGCACACGGGGCGGGCGATCCCGGAGCCCGGTGGGACCGTTCCGCCGACGGCGCGGTGCCGGCTCGCGTCGAGGCCGCGCCCGGGTCGGCCGGTGCCGCCGGCGCGGGAGGAGGTACCGACGGTGGCAGGACAGGCCGGCAAGCAGGACGAGCCGCACGGTCGTGCCCTGGGACGCCGTCTGAACTGGCTGCGGGCCGGGGTGCTCGGAGCCAACGACGGGGTCGTCTCCACGGCGGGCCTCGTGATCGGTGTGGCCGGTGCGACCACCTCCCACATCGCGCTGCTGACGGCCGGGCTGGCCGGGCTGCTGGCGGGATCGATGTCGATGGCGGTGGGCGAGTACGTTTCGGTCAGCAGCCAGCGGGACTCCGAACGGGCCGCGCTGCTGGTGGAGCAGGGTGAACTGGCGGAGGCGCCGGAGGCGGAACTGGACGAGTTGACCGGTCTCTACGAAGCCAAGGGGCTGCCTCCGGCACTGGCGCGGGATGTGGCCGAGCAGCTGACCGAGAGAGACCCGCTGGCCGCGCACGCGGACGCGGAGCTGAAGCTCGATCCGGACGCCTTGACGAGCGCCTGGCAGGCGGCAGGAGCGAGCTTCGTGTCCTTCACCGCCGGCTCGCTGCTGCCTCTGCTGGTCATCCTGCTGCTGCCGGTGTCGTCCCGGGTCCCGGTCACGGCTGCTGCCGTCCTCGCGGCCCTCTGGGCCACCGGGGCTGTCAGCGCCCGCCTCGGAGGGGCGCCCCCCGGGCGGGCCATCCTGCGCAACGTTCTCGGCGGAGGGCTGGCGATGGCCGTCACCTACGGGGTGGGGGTGGCCCTCGGCGTTACCGGTGTCTGAAACGTTCCCGCATCCGGCGCTCCCGGCCCGGGCGAAGGCCCTGTTCCTGTCGGCGGCGTCCTTCGCACCGGGGGCGTGGGCGCAACCGCTGGCGTGGACAGCACCCACAAGCCGCGGGTAGCGTCGAAGCAGCGGGTCGGTCGTCGCCCCCCCGGGCCCTCCGCCATCACGCCGACTCGCAGTGGCCCCGCTCGCAGCCGGGCAGGGCTCGGTGAGTGGCGGACACCGTGGTCACGTCGGACAGCCGGGTACATCGGACCAGTCGGCTGGCCGGTCACTTCTCAGGAGGCGGCCGTCGCGTTGACTCGGCCGGCTCGCCGCCCGGGCTGCGCTGTGATCAGGTCCACCGGGCAGCCCCACTCATCCGGGATCGGCACCGGACATCAGCGGCATCGGGAATCTGGACGCCGTGCGGAGGAGCCTCGTGAGTAGCCAAGCCCGACAGCTGGTCACCGACACCGCTCCCGCGCTGGGCCGCCGGTGCCGCGTCGCGACGGGCGCCCGGTGTGCGCCCGAGGCCGCGGGCGCGTATGTGACGGTGCCCTGACATGCGTATCGTGGCCGCACTCGGTGGCAATGCGCTGCTTCGCCGTGGTGAGAGGCCTGATGCCGGGATCCAGTTGGGGCACGTGCGCACCGCCGCTCGGGCTCTCGGTCCGCTGGCCGCCCGGCACGAGCTGGTGATCTGCCACGGCAACGGCCCGCAGATCGGCATGCTCTCCCTCGAAAGCGAGAGCGACCCGGCGCTGTCCCGTCCCTACCCGTTGGATGCGCTCGTCGCCCAGACCCAGGGCATGATCGGTTACTGGCTCACGCAGTGCCTGGGCAACGACGGCCTGGCCAAGCCTGTCCTCAGCCTCGTCACCCAGACGCTCGTCGACCCGGGCGACCCGGCGTTCGCCGAGCCGACGAAGTTCGTCGGCCCCGTCTACGACCACCGGCGCGCCCGACAGTTGGCCGACCTGCACGGCTGGACCATCGCCGCGGACGGTGACCGGTGGCGCAGGGTCGTGCCCTCGCCCGAGCCGCAGCGGATCATCGAGCAGGACTCGATCACCCACCTGCTGGATACCGGTTCGGTCGTCATCTGCGGCGGAGGCGGCGGAGCCCCGGTCGCCGATGACGGCTCCGGCCGGCTCCACGGCGTGGAAGCCGTCGTCGACAAGGACTCCACCGCGGCCCTGCTCGCCACCACCCTCCACGCCGACCGGCTCCTCGTCCTCACCGACGTACCCGCCGTGATGGCACACTTCGGCACCCCGCAGGCCACCGCGCTGCGCCACCTCGACCTGGACGACCTGGCGGGCATGGAGTTTCCCGCCGGGTCGATGGGCCCCAAGATCGCGGCCTGTCGGCACTTCGTGGCGGCCACGGGCCACCCGGCGGCCATCGGGCAGCTGCCCGATGCGAGCGCGATCCTCGCCGGTGCCGCCGGCACCACCATCACCACCGCCCACGCACACGAGCCGGGCAGCCGTCCGCGCCGGCAGCAGCCGGGCGAGGGTGGCTCGTCGCCGGATGGTCGGCCGAACACCGGCCCCAGCCGTACGCACGACCTCAGCACCGGCGGGACACGGCCGCGTCCGACCGACGGGAGCCCCGAGCCATGACCGGACCAGCGCTGTCACCGGAGCTGCTCCACCGGATGGACGCCTACTGGCGGGCCGCCAACTACCTGTCGGTGGGTCAGATCTACCTCTACGACAACCCGCTGCTGAAGACACCGCTGGAACTGTCGCATGTGAAGCCGCTGGTCGTCGGCCACTGGGGCACCACGCCGGGGCAGAACTTCATCTACACGCACCTGAACCGGGTCATCAAGAAGTACGACCTGGACATGGTCTACGTCGCGGGGCCCGGCCACGGCGGGCCGGCACTGGTGAGCCACACCTACCTGGAGGGCACGTACAGCGAGGTCTATCCGGACGTCAGCCAGGACGAGCTGGGGATGAGGAAGCTGTTCACCCAGTTCTCCTTCCCCGGCGGGATCTCCAGCCACGTCGCGCCGACCACGCCCGGGTCCATCCACGAGGGCGGCGAACTCGGCTACTCGCTCAGCCACTCCTTCGGCGCCGTGTTCGACAACCCCGGCCTGATCGCGGCCTGCGTCATCGGTGACGGCGAGGCCGAGACCGGGCCGCTGGCGACAGCGTGGCAGTCCACCAGGTTCCTCGACCCGGTCGGTGACGGGGCGGTGCTGCCGATCCTGCACCTCAACGGCTACAAGATCAGCAACCCCACCGTGCTGGCGCGCATCGAGGAGGAGGAGCTGACGCAGTTCCTGCGCGGCTGCGGCTGGGAGCCCCACATCGTGGCGGGCGACGAACCCGAGGCGATGCACCAGCTCATGGCCCGGACCATGGATACGGCCGTCGAGGAGATCCGGGAGATCCAGGACACCGCGCGCGCCCGCACGGACGCCGGCCGCCCGCGCTGGCCGGTGATCGTCCTGCGCTCGCCCAAGGGCTGGACCGGGCCGAAGACCGTCGACGGCCTGCAGGTCGAGGGCACGTTCCGCTCGCACCAGGTACCGCTGCTGGTGGACGCCGACCACCCCGAGCACGTCGGGCAGTTGGAGCACTGGATGCGGAGCTACCGGGCGCAGGAGCTGTTCGACGACAACGGCCGCTTCCTGCCGGAGCTGGCCGGCCTCGCTCCGGTGGGCGAGCGGCGGATGGGCGCGAACCCGCATGCCAACGGCGGGATGCTGCTGCGGGACCTGCGGATGCCGGACTTCCGAGTCCACGCCGTGGACGTCCGCGCGCCCGGAGAGGTCAGCGGCAAGGACACCCTCGTTCTGGGACGGTTCCTGAGAGACGTGGTCGCCGCCAACGGGGAGCGCCGCAACTTCCGGATCTTCGGCCCCGACGAGACGCTCTCCAACATGCTGGGCGCGGTCTTCGAGGAGACCGACCGCCAGTGGGACGCCCGCACCATGGAGGGCGACGAGTTCCTCGCCCCTTCGGGCCGGGTGCTGGACTCGATGCTCAGCGAGCACCAGTGCGAGGGCTGGCTGGAGGGCTACCTGCTCACCGGACGGCACGGGCTGTTCAACTGCTACGAGGCGTTCATCCACATCGTCGACTCGATGTTCAACCAGCACGCCAAGTGGTTGAAGGTCACCAAGCAGCTGCCCTGGCGCCGCGACATCGCCTCCCTCAACTACCTCCTCGCGTCCCACGTATGGCAGCAGGACCACAACGGCTTCACCCACCAGGACCCCGGCTTCCTGGACCACGTCGCCAACAAGAAGGCCGACGTGGTGCGGATCTACCTCCCGCCGGACGCCAACTGCCTGCTGTCCGTGATGGACCACTGCCTGCGCAGCCGGCACTACGTGAACGTTGTGGTGGCGGGCAAGCGCGCGATGCCGCAGTGGCTGTCCATGGAGGACGCCGTCGTGCACTGCACCCAGGGTGTGGGCATCTGGCCGTGGGCGAGCAACGACGAGGGCGGGGAGCCGGACGTCGTGCTGGCCTGCTGCGGCGACACCCCCACCCTGGAGGTCCTGGCCGCGGTGTCCATCCTGCGCGAGCACCTGCCCGAGGTGAGGGTGCGGGTGGTCAACGTCGTCGACCTGATGAAGCTGGAGCCCGACACGGTGCACCCGCACGGGCTCAGTGACCGGGACTACGACTCGCTCTTCACCAGGGACAGGCACATCGTCTTCGCCTTCCACGGCTACCCCTCGCTGATCCACCGGCTCACCTACCGCCGCACCAACCGAAACCTGCACGTGCGCGGATACAACGAGGAGGGCACCATCACCACCGCCTTCGACATGCGGGTGCAGAACCGCCTGGACCGCTTCCACCTCGTCCAGGACGTCATCGACCGGCTGCCCCGACTCGGTGCACGGGGCGACTACGTGAAGCAGCGGATGCGCGACAGGCTGGTCGAGCACAAGCTGTACATCGACCGGCACGGAACGGACCTGCCGGAAATCCGGGACTGGACCTGGGTCGGCACCACCAGCAGCGTTCCCCGCCCGGCAGAGGACGGCTGACTCGGGTCACCACCCTTCGACGCCTCCACGGTGCCTCTCGATGTCCTCAGCCGGGACTGCGGCGTGCCCGGGCGCGGGCCACCGCCTCGTCGAGCAGTTGCTGGGCCACTGCGGACGCCTTCCGGTTCTGTGCCTGGCTCATCGCACGGAGCTTGTCGAAGGCCTCGGCGGGGGTGCAGCCGCTGCGGCTCATCAGGACGCCCAGGGCCTGGTCGATCGCCGAGCGGTGGGTCAGCGCGGACTGCAGCTGTGCGGCCAATCGTGTTGTCCGGGCGAGGGCCTGGGCGTTCTGTACGGAGATCGCGGCCGGCACGGCGAACAGCTCGCCGAGTTCCACGGCCCAGGCGTCGAAGACGTCCTCGGCGTGGGCGTAGACGTTCATCGCGCCCAGGACCCGGTCGTCGGTCAGCAGCGGCAGCGAGAGCACGCTGTGCACGCCCAGCCGGCCGACCCGCGGTCCGAAGCGCGGCCACGACGGGTCCTTGCCCAGCGAGGCCGAGCGGACGGTGCGTCGTTCGGCCGCAGCGGTGATGCACGGCCCCTCACCGATCCGGTACTGGATCGCATCGACGGTTCGAACGAAGGCCGCGCTGGACACGATCGTGTCGGCCCGGCCGTCCTCCACGAGGGTCAGGCCCACTCCGTCCGCGCCGGGGATCGCGTGCGCCGCGAAGTCGGCGACGTGGACCAGCAGGGCCGGCAGGTCCAAGCGCCCGCTGGCCAACCTCGACAGGCCGGCCAGGCTCTCCCGCAGGTCCGCGTCGTCGGCCGGGCTCCGGCCAGGAGCGGCACCCGACACCGGGGTGTCGCTGGACTCCGACGCTCCCGGGGCCGACTCCGCCATGGTGGATCTCCTCAGCCTCACCGACAACCGACCGACCGCACTGAGGGTCGGACAGACCGAACCGCGCCCCCTGCCGCCCATTGTCCGCCCGGCCGTACTCGAACGAGCGGCGTGCTCCGTGCGCGCCGCGTGGCCGGAGATCGGAGAGTACCGTCGGAGGTGGTTGAGTCAGCAGCCAGTCCGGAGACGAAGGCCCACCTCGCGTCGGCCTCGGGAGCGACCAGCTCACAACCGGGCCCATCCGGTGACCTCATCATGCGAGGCTCACCATGCCCATGCAGTCGCCCACCCGCGCCGACGGCCCGGCCCCTGTGGCGCGCCCGCCCTCCCCCCTCGGCAGGGCCGGCGAAGAGCCCCCCGCAGCGGCGTCGGCGACCGAGGCCCGGCCCGCTCCGGCGGGGCGGTCCGCTGCGTCGGCCGGTCGCCCTCCTCGCCGGGGGCCACGCAGATACCCTGCCGAGACGGAGCCTCCCCCGTGCTGCGTGCCGCCTCGCAGCGGCCGGCGGGCCGATCCCGGCCGAACAGGCGGCCCCGCGTCCCGGGCCGAGTGGTCCCTGTCGCCGGGGCCGGACGCACTCTCCCGACAACTGAACAGAGGCACGCCATGAAGATCCTGATCGTCGCCGTCGTCATCGTCGTCCTGCTGGTCCTGGTGGGCCTCCTGCTCTCCGTGAGGATCGTCAAGCAGTACGAGCAGGGCGTGCTGTTCCGGCTGGGCCGTGTGCGCGGCCCGAAGAAACCCGGCTTCACCCTGATCGTCCCGATCGTCGACGTCCTGCACCGGGTGTCGCTGCGGATCGTGACAATGCCCATCCAGTCCCAGGGCATCATCACCCGCGACAACGTCAGCGTCGACGTCTCGGCGGTCGCCTACTTCCGGGTGGTCGACGCGGTCAAGTCGGTCGTCGCGATCGAGAACGTCTACTCCGCCATCGACCAGATCGCCCAGACCACGCTGCGCAAGGTGGTCGGGCAGCACACGCTGGACGAGACGCTGTCCGAGACCGACACCATCAACCTCGACATCCGCGAGATCCTGGACGTGACCACAGTCGAGTGGGGCGTCCAGGTGACGCTGGTGGAGCTGAAGGACATCCAGCTGCCCGAGAGCATGAAGCGGGCGATGGCCCGCCAGGCCGAGGCGGAGCGGGAGAAGAGAGCCAAGATCATCAATGCGCAGGGCGAGTCGCTGGCCGCGGCGGCACTGGGCGAGGCCTCGGACACCATGATGGCCCACCCGCTGGCCCTGCAACTGAGGAATCTGCAGAGCCTGGTGGAGATCGGTGTGGACAAGAACACCACCGTCGTCTTCCCCGCCCCGCTGATGAGCACCATCGGCGAACTCGGCTCCTTCCTCGCCCGCGAGAAAGCCGCGGCTGCCGCCGGACCGCCCGTCCCGGTGTCGCTGGAAAAGCCTCCGGCGGCCACCACACCACTGCTCGTCCAGCAGCCGGCCCGCGGGCTGCTGGTCGAACAGGTGCCGGACGGCGAGGTGCAGGCCAACGGAGGACCTGTCGTCCTGCGGAAGTAACGCGGCACGGGCGGGCACGGAACGGTCCGTGCCCGCCCGAGAAACCGAGGCGAAGTCATGATCGAGAGCATGCCGGGCACGCTGTGTGGAACGGGGCGAGACGGAGGTTCGTGATGGTTCTCTTCCTGCTGGTCGTCATCGTGGCGATCGTGCTCGCATCGTCGGCATCGTCGTCCATGGACTGCTCCACCTGACCGCCATCGCCGTCCTCCTGCTCATCGCCGCCGCCGTGTACCTGGCCGTATGCCCGGCACGGAACCGGCGCTCTCGACGGTGACACGCGGGCGGACATGCAGCGCGGACGGAGACGATGCCTCCGATGCGGTCCGGCCGACTGCCCGCCGGGCGGCCGACGGTGAGACGATGAGGAGGCGGGTCACCGTGCCGTCGGCCACCGCACCTTCGGAACGAGGGGTGATCATGGGCAAGGTCCTTCTGGTGCTGTTGTGCCTGGTCCTGCCGTTCCTGGCGGTACTGATCAAGGACGGGCCGAGCATGAAGGTGCTCTGGGCCTTCCTCCTCCAGCTCTGCGGCCATGTGCCCGGAGTCATCTACGGCATCTACCAGGTGGTCAAGGACTGAGACCCCGAAACAGACACCCGACACGCCGGGTTGGCACCCATGTCACGACACGAGAACGAACACCGGCACACCAGCACGGCCGACGGGGCCGGGCCCGCCACCAACGGAGCCGGGCCCACCGAGAGCCCGACCGACCTGTCCAAGAAGTCGTGGTGGGGCGTCCTGAAACGCACCACCAAGCAGTTCAAGGCCGACAGCCTCAGCGACGCGGCGGCCGCGCTCACCTACTACGGGCTGCTGGCGATCTTCCCCGCCCTGCTCGCGCTGGTGTCGATCCTGGGACTGGCCGGCAGCTCCGCCACCAAGCCGCTGCTCGACCGCCTCCGCGACCTCGGCCCCGGATCCGTCCGCCAGCTCCTCACCACCGTGGTGCAGCAACTCCAGACCGACCAGGGCAGGGCGGGTTTCGCACTGGCCATCGGGATCGTCCTGGCCCTGTGGTCCGCCTCCGGCTACGTCGCGGCGTTCATGCGCGCCGCCAACCGGGTCCACGACACCGCTGAGGGCCGGCCACTCTGGAAGACCCTGCCCACGCGCCTCGCCCTGACCGTCGTCATCATCGCGCTCCTCGCCCTGACCGCCACCGGTGTCGTCTTCACCGGCGCACTGGCCACCCGGACGGGGAAGATCCTCGGAGTCAGCGAGAACGCCGTACAGGTGTGGGACATCGCCAAATGGCCCGTCCTCGTCATCATCGTCATCGCGATGGTCACCCTGCTCTACTGGGCCGCTCCCAGCGCCGAAGCGCCCAAGCTGCGCTGGATCCTCCCCGGAAGCCTGGTCGCCGTCGCGCTCTGGGTCACCGCGTCCGGCGCGTTCGCCCTCTACGTCGCCAACTTCAACAGCCTCAACAGCACCTACGGCAGCATCGGCGCCGTGATCCTCTTCCTCCTCTGGCTCTGGGTCTCCAACGTCGCGATCCTGCTGGGCCTGGAGTTCAACGTCGAACTGGAACGCGGACGAGCCATCGAAGCCGGCCACCCGCCCGAGGACAAGCCCCACCCCGAACCCCGCGACACCCGCACACCACCACCCGACACCCCGCAGGACCACGACGGACCCGGTCGCTGACTCCCGGTTGTGCTCTCACCACTTCGCCTCTCAACCCGCCCAGTGGCACACCAGCCGACCGCGCACCACCTCGGCCCCGTGTCCAAGAGTCAGCTGGCGTCGGCATGCAGCAAGAAGCACGCGGGTCAGGACAGCCAGGGCGGCAGACCTGGACCTCACCCCGATGGGGTTCCCGCACTCGGTCCGCCGCAGCCCGTTCACCAGCGCGGCGGCCAGTGACCAGGCCGGCTGGGCCCGTCCCCGGCCGGGAAACGACCCGACCGACGTTCCCTTCAGGAACTACCCGGTGCCGTCAGGGCTGGAACAGTTTCCACTGCCCCTCGGAGACGACCTGGGCGGTGCCGTCGACCACCTTGATGGCGGTCTCGTCGTCGATCGCATACGTCGGCGCGGGAATCCGTGCCGCCCACCTCTCCGCGTTGGCCAAGGAGGCGTCGGGGTGGTCCGGGTGCTCCAGGTGCGGGATCACCGCGAAGTCGACGAGTCCTGCTCCCTGTCCCGTGACCAGGATTCTGTCGACGTCGCCCTGAGGCGTGGCGAAGACGATGTCTTCCGACCTCAACGGTCCATCGTTCCCGCGGGGCGGTTCGCGGTAGGTCTCGACAAAGGTGGAGGCAACAGCCATGCTCCCGGCGCTCACCCCCACGTAGACCGCCTCGGAGCGCAGCGTCGGCAGTAGGCCGGTCAAACCGGAGCGCCGCATCCAGTTGGCGAGGAACAGGGGGTCGCCGCCCCATACCAGCAGTGCGTCGGCGGCCTGGACCGTTGGCACCCAAGCAGCCTCTTCGATGCTCGACAGCGCCGTCAGCTCCAGGATCCCCAACGATTTCCAAC
This sequence comes from Kitasatospora sp. NPDC088861, assembly GCF_044750105.1. NCBI lineage: Bacteria > Bacillati > Actinomycetota > Actinomycetes > Kitasatosporales > Streptomycetaceae > Kitasatospora > Kitasatospora sp. NPDC088861. The sequence continues at coordinate 81,359 of NZ_JBIVJF010000013.1, read as the reverse complement.
CCAATCCACACAACGGCGATGGACCCTCACCAGAGATCGCCCGCCACGCCATGCCGGGCCCGCCAGGGAAGGGGTAGATGGCGGTGGGGACGAACAGGGCGTTGGACTCGGCGATCGATTTGCCCAGCAGGTCGACCAGCGCGTCGTGGATGCTGCTGTTCTTGATCCCGGACGACGTGAGGAGTGCTCTCATGTGCCTACCTCCCTGAGTTGCCTGCTGCGGAGCGCTCGCTGCGCCCCGGACCTCGCTGGACCTGCGCTCGGGTCGGACACGGACCGATCCGGGCGGTGCGATGCACCACCCGAACGCCGGTCCGATCACGACAACGAGACACTCCGACACCATAGAACGCGGGTACGACACAACCCGGCCGCCGTAACCGGTCAGAGCACTCGGTGACGACGTGACGTGCGTCGGTGGCCCGAACGGTGCCCTCTCAGACCGCTACTCGACGGCCACGCCGGCCAGTTGTCTCCCAGCCATCGGGGAGCGCTGGATCAGCGGCGCGTGAGTCGCCGGCCTCCACCGCCGCGGCGCCGACGCGGGCGTCACTCGAATCGGCTGGTCCGTGGCAGGTGATGCTCAGCCTTCCGTGTCGCCCTCCGGCCGCCGTGGCGGGGCGAGGAGTTCGTGGAGGGTGGGGGCGATGACGGTCGCGATGTGTTCGGGGGAGGCTTCCTCCAGGGGCGGGAAGCGAAGGACGTGGCGGCCGATGCCGATGCCGAGGACGATCGAGCCGAGCAGGGCCGCCTTCAACTGGGCTTCCTCGCCCGGGATCGCGACCACCATGGGGTCGCGGTCCGGGTCGGCGAGGAAGGCGGCCCGCAGCGTGGACCACGCCTGTTCGTGGGTGAGCATCGCGCGGACGACGTGGAGCGCGCTGCCGCCGGTGTCCTCCAGGGCGTGAAGGAAGTCGAGCAGCATCCGCTCCCCGAGTCCCTCGCCCGTGTCGCCGCCCGTGCCGCCCTCGTCCTGCCACTGGGCGCCGCGCAGTTGGAACTGCTCGATGACCGCGCGGGTGAACAGCGACTCCTTGGACGTGAACCAGCGCATCACCAGTGACGCGTCGACGCCCGCCCGTGTGGCGATGGCGCGCACGGTGGTCGCGTCGTAGCCGTCCCGGCGGAAGAGTTCCCGGGCGGCGGACAGCACCGCCTGCTCTCCGCGCCTGCGGCGCTCTGCTCTGGAGGCGGCGAGTGGTGTGCCGGCCGGTTCGGCTGATGTCGACATGGCTGGATCCTACCCGATTTGATCAACGCTGTTGACCGAAGTGGGGTTGAGGGCTAGCTTGAGTCAACGCCGATGACCCAATCTTCAACCGATCTGTGAGCAGGGGAACATGACGATGGACCTGGTACGGGCACGAGTCGACGCCCGGTGGTGGATCTGGGGGCTGCCGCTCTCCTTCGCGGTGCACGACGGGGAGGAGGCCGTCGCGATCGTGCTCGACGGCGGCCTGGACCAAGGCGGCACACGTTTCACCGTCGCGCAGTCCCTCACCGCGATCCTGGCGGAGTTCGCCGTGGTCTGGGCCCTCACCCTGTTCGCCGACCGCGCCCTGCGGGCCGGACACGCCGGGCGTACCGGTCCCGGCGGTTGGGCGCTCGACGCCTACGCCGCCCTGCTGGGCGGCTGGACCCTGCACGGGCTCCACCACGTCTACCTCGGGCTCAGCGGCAGCGGCTACCCGCTCGGGGTGATCACCGCCCTGCCCGCAGTGGTGCTCTACGGCGCACTGACCTACGCGGCACTGCTGCGCGCCGGGCTGCTCGACAGGCGGCGGACGGTGCTCAGTCTGATCGCCGGGGCGCCCGCCGCCGTCCTGCTCATCGCCGCCGCCCTCACCTTCGGCCGCCTCACCTCCTGAGCGCGGGCAGCCCTCGCGGGAGCCCCGTGAGGGCCACTCCGACCCCCACCCCGGCCCGCTCTGCGCGACCCGGGTCCCGCAGGGCTTTTCATCACCGAGTGCACGCAAGGGTTTCGTCAAAACGACCTCGGCTGGGTCCGCGCGTTCGCTTCCCCGGCGTAGTCTCCGGCTGCGTCCGTGTGTTTCGTGCAAGTTGAATCGGCTCCTTTCCCTCGCTGTTGACAGGGGATCAGCATGATGAGCTCTCGGGTGTGCGTAACCCCGTCCACGCCTGCTGCTCCGCTCGCGGAGGCAGTAGCGTTGATACGTCAACTCACCGTGGAGGGACATCTTCCGGCCGGCGGCGCGCAGCGGCGGGTAGCGGAGATCACGGAGGAGCTGGCGACGACGGGAAGTTACTCCCAGACCCAGCAGGAGTTGTTGGTCGGCTCCCGGATCGCGTGGCGGAACAATCCGCAGTGCATAGGCAAGTTCTACTGGAAAGCACTGGAGATCCGGGACTGCCGTGCGATCGGCACCGGCACCGATGGCGGTGACGAGGGAGCGGTGTTCGAGGCACTCGTCGAGCATTTGCGGCAGGCGTGGAACGGGGGCAAGGTGCGCCTGCTGCTGAGCGTCTTCGCGCCGAGCACACCCGAGCGGCCCGGACCCCGGCTGTGGAACGGCCAGTTGATTCGCTACGCCGGCTACCGGCAGTACGACGGGTCCGTGATCGGCGACCCCGAGACGGCGGCGCTCACCGAGGCGGTCCAGCGCCTGGGGTGGCGTGGTCAGGGCGGCGAGTTCGACGTGCTGCCGCTGGTCATCCAGTGGCCCGGGCGTGAACCTCGGTGGTTCGACCTGCCCGCGGACGCGGTCCCGGAGGTGCGGATCAGCCATCCCGAGTACCGGTGGTTCGAAGAACTCGGCCTGCGCTGGCACGCCTTTCCCACGATCTCCAACCAGGTCCTCGAACTCGGCGGGCTGCGGTACCCGTTGGCACCCTTCAGCGCCTGGTACACGTGCACCGAGATCGGTGCCCGCAACCTGTCCGACACCAACCGATACGACAAGCTGCCTGAGGTCGCCCGGCGGATGGGCCTGGACACGGCCCGGGATCGCACCCTGTGGCGGGACCGCGCGTTGCTTGAGCTCACGGCGGGGGTGCTGCACTCGTACGACCGGGCCGGGATCTCCATCATCGACCACCACTTCGCCACCAAACAGTTCGTGCGACACGAGGAGCGCGAGCAGAAGAGCGGGCGCGACTGCCCGGCCGACTGGTCCGCGATCGTGCCGGCCACCAGCGGGTCGACCACTCCGGTCTGGCAGCGCCGCTACGACGCCACTCGGGTGCTGCCCAACTTCTCGCCGCACCCGCCGTCCTGCCCGGCCCAGGGCGCCGAGGGACTCCCGAGCTGACTGGTGCGCCACTGCTGGCACGGTGACGGAAGCCGGACGCTGCCGTCGGCCGCCGGCCGGCTTCGTGGCGGTCTCTCCCACGGGGCCGTCCCGCTGTAGGAGGTGGTCGGCGGGAACCTGGACGGGGGGAGTCGGCTGGTTGACTGGGCGGCGGACTGTTGTACGAGCGGCTGGTTCGCCGTCAGGAAGGCCTTGTCACCGGTGGTGGCGTTGCTGCCGACCGAGGTCTCGGCGAGTGCCGCGACGCTGTCGGAGGTCGCCGCGGCCAGGGTGTGCCCGGACCGGGGTCAGGGCGACTATCGCCCTGACCACCGGTGCACTTCGTACGGTGCGGCCCTTCAGTGGGGGTGGGTGGGGGAGCGATCAGTGGTGGTGCACAGACCGGAGTCCCGTCGTCCCGTTGTTGCGGTGGATGCCGGCCTGGTTCCGGGGCCCGCCTCGGTCAGCCCGCGGCGTGGTTGGCCCAGAGCGACGGGTCGTCGACGTTCTCCTTGGTGACCAGGGGAGCGGGGAGCTGGTCCTCCAGGCCGTTGGGCAGGGTGATGATGGTCGACTGGTGGTCGGTGGGCCCGGGTTGGAATTTCCTGCCTTCGGCAGCGGCCTTGGCGTAGTACAGGGCGTACTTGGCGTAGAGGTCGGCGGGCTGGGAGACGGTCGCGTCGATGTCGCCCTTGCGGATCGCGTCGAACTCCTGCGGGATGCCGTCGTTGGAGACGATGGTGATGTGGCCGGGCTGGCCGGCGGGCTTGAGCAGGCCTTTCTGGCGTAGGAGGTCGAGGGTGGGCTGGAGGAAGACGCCGCCGGCCTGCAGGTAGATGCCGTTCAGGTCCCGGTTGGCGGCGAGGGTGGACTGGAGCTTGGCGGAGGCGATGTCGCCCTTCCAGTCGGTGGGCAGCGCGATCACCTGGATACCGGGGTAGTTGCGTTTCATGCAGGCGGCGAATCCTTCGGAGCGTTCGTATCCGTTGATGGAGGTCAGTGCGCCCTGGAGCTCGGCCACCTTGCCCTTGCCACCGAGCTGCTTGCCGAGGAACTCGCAGGCCTTGGTGCCGTACGTCTTGTTGTCGGTGCGGACCACCATGTAGACGCTGCCGTGCTCCGGTTCGGTGTCCACGCTGATCGTGTGGATGTTGGCACGGAACAACTCGGAGAGTGTCGAATCGGTGGTCATGGTGTTCTGCGGCGCCATGACGATGGACTTGGGGTGTCGGGCGGCCAGCGACTGGACGTTGGCGGTGAACGTCGCGTCGTCGCCGTTCGAACGGGTCGGGGGCAGGACACTCAGCTGCTGGTCGTTGATCTCCTGCTGGAGGTACTTCGCGTACGCCTTCCAGAAGTCGGAGTCGGCGCGGGGGATGTCGATGCCGATCTGGGGGCGGGAGTTGCCGGGGTCATCAGTGCCACCGCAGGCGGTGAGGCAGCCGGCGAGCAACACGGCGATGCAGCCCGTGCAGGTGGTCCGGATGGTTCGGCTCTTCATGTGTCAGACCGTCCTGGGTCGTGGGGGTCTTGCGCGCTGAGGGGGAGGGGAACGGATGTGCGGGATTCGGCACGTCGCCGTCAGGCGATGGCGTCGAGGTCCGGGGGGTCGAGGTCCGGGGGGCCGGTGCCGGCGGCCAGCCAGTCCTCGACGGCGGCGACGTGCACGGTGCTGGCACTGGCGGCCAGGACGGCGTCGTGGTCGACCAGGGCCCGCCAGATGGCCTCGTGTTCGCGGTGGGCCTGCTCGCGGGCAGAGGCGTTGTGCGTACCGCGCACGATGCGCAGCCGCTGGGTGTGGGTGGAGAGGATGCCGAGCAGGGTGGACAGCACGGGGTTGCCGACGGCATCGGCGATGGTGCGGTGGAACTCGATGTCGAGCTCGATGAACTCCTCGATGCCGGCAGCCGCGGCGCTCTGGTCGAGGACGGCCCGCAGCGTTCGCAGGTGGTCGTCGGTGAGCAGGCCGGCGGCGAGGGCGGTGACCTGCGGCTCCAGCAGGCGCCGCACCTGGAGGAGTTGCCGGGCCGTGTGCCCGTGGGAGACGTCGGAGGCGAAGGCCATGGCTTCCAGCAGGAGGTGTGGCTCCAGGCCGGAGACGTAGGTGCCGTCGCCCTGCCGGGGGACGAGGATCCGCATCGCGGTGAGCGCCCGGACGGCCTCGCGCAGCGAGTTGCGGGACAGCCCGAGCTGGTCGGCGAGGTCGGCCTCGTTGGGGAGTCGCGCGCCGGGCAGCAGGGCGCCGGAGACGATCATTTCCTTGATCTTCTCGATGGCCTGGTCGGTCACCGCCATGGTGTTCGCCTCCTGCGTGCGGGCATGGGAGTGCTGGTCGGTCGAGGGGGCGGGGCAGGGGAGGCCGAAGCGGCGCGACCGGTTCCCGCGGAGCTGGTCGCGTCGCTTCGGTGGCTCTCGGGCCGGGGGACCCCGTCACTCCTGTTTCTCGCCCGAGGCGAAGCGGGAGATGATCAGCGCGACGATGATGATCGCGCCGTTGAGGAACTGGTTCCACAGCGGCGGCACGCCCGCGAGGGTCATGACGTTGACCACGAGCTGGAGGGTCAGCACACCGGTCAGGGCGCCGAAGAGGGTGCCGCGGCCGCCGTTGAGGCTGACGCCGCCGATGACGGTGGCGGCGAAGACCTGGAAGATCCACCCGTTGCCCTGGTCGGCGGAGATGGAGCCGTAGTGGCCGGTGTAGAGGACGCCGGCGAAGGCGGCCAGCAGGCCGCCGAGGATCAGCACGGTCCAGGTGATCCGGTCGACCCGGATGCCGGCGGCGCGGGCGGCCTCGGAGTTGCCGCCGATCGCGTACAGGGCGCGGCCGTGGCGGAGCCAGGCGAGGGCACAGCCGCCGGCCAGGAAGAGCAGGGCGCAGATCCAGATCGCCGCGGGGACGCCGAGCCAGCTGGTGCTGCCGAGGTAGGTGAAGGAGCCGGGCAGGTTGACGATCGACTGGCCCTGGGAGATCGCGACCTGGAGGCCGCGGAGCAGGGTGAGCGCGCCGAGGGTGACGATGAAGCCGTTGAGGCGCAGCTTGAGGATCAGGAACCCGTTGATCGCCCCGATCAGCGCGCCGACGGCCAGGCACAGCGGGATGGCCGTCCAGGAGGGCAGGAGCCCGAGGCCGTTGAAGCGCGCGCCGTGGTCGGGGAGGACCAGCCAGACGGCGATGACGGGGGCCACGCCGATCGTGGATTCCAGGGACAGGTCCATCCGGCCGACGATCAGGATCAGCGCCTCGGCCAGCACCAGCAGGCTCAGTTCGGTGGCCTGCTGGCCGACGCCCAGGAGGTTGTCGGAGGTGAGGAAGGCGGGTGAGACGACGAAGCCGATGACGCCGAGGACGAGCAGGACCGGTACGAGCGACAGGTCGCGGTAGCGGGCGAGGTCGAAGCGCCGGCCGGCCGGTGCGGTGCCGGCGGTGGCCGCGCGCGGGCTGACCTCAGTGGTGGGAGACATTGCGTTCCTTCGTGTCGGTCGGGCCGGACATGCCCTCCATGGCTGCGACCAGCTGTTCGTCGCTCCAGCCGTGCTCGAACTCGGCGACGACGCGGCCGTGGAACATGGCCAGGACGCGGTCGCAGACCCGCAGGTCGTCGAGTTCGTCGGACACGATCAGAGCGCTCCTCCCGGCGTCGGCGACCTCGCGGACGGTGCCGAGCAGGGACTCCTTGGACTTGACGTCGACGCCGTTGGTGGGCCGGATGGCCACCAGGACGTGCGGCTCGGTGGCCAGGGCCCGCGCGATGACCACCTTCTGCTGGTTGCCGCCGGACAGCGCGGACACCGGGGCCGAGGGGCCGGGTGTCTTGATGTCGAGGTCGCCGATCATCCGTTCGGCGAAGGCCCGGGTACGGGAGGGCAGCACCGTGCCGAAGGGCCCGAGCTGGTCGGTGACGGTCAGGGTGGCGTTCTCGGCGACACTGCGCTGCGGGATGAGGCCCTGGATGTGCCGGTCCTCGGGCACGAACCCGATGCCGGCCGCGAGAGCGGCGGGAACGCGCCCGGTGCGCACCGGGCGGCCCGCGACGGTGATCGTGCCGGCCTGCGGGCGGTGCAGACCGGCGATGGTCTCGCCGAGCCGGACGTTGCCGCTGGCGGCCGCGCCGGCCAGGCCCACGACCTCGCCGGCGTGCGCGGTCAGGGAGAAGTCCTGGTAGGCGCCGGCCAGGCTCAGGCCCGAGACGTCCAGCAGCGGGGCACCGTCGGGGCGCGTCCGGCCGGTCACCGACCAGGCGGGCCCGCTGTCCCGGGAGCTCTCGCCGGTCATCGCCTCCACCAGGGCCTGCTGGTCGAGTTCGGCGACTGGCGCGGTGATGATGTGCCGGGCGTCGCGGTAGACCGTGACGGTGGTGCAGAGGTCGTAGACCTCCTGCAGGTGATGGGAGATGAACAGGAAGGCGACGCCCTGTTCCTGCAGTGAGCGCAGCTTGTCGAAGAGCCGCTCGATGCCGCGCGCGTCGAGCTTGGCGGTGGGCTCGTCCAGGATGATGAAGCGGGCCCCGAAGGACAGCGCCCGGGCGATCTCGACGAACTGGCGCTGCTCGACACTCAGGTCCTCGGCGCGCGCGGTCGGGGCGACGTCCACGCCGTACTCGGCGAGCAACTCGGTAGCGCGGCCGCGCAGCTGTTTCCAGCTGATCGGGCGCAGGGCGCCTTTGCTCTGCCTGTCCAGGAAGAGGTTCTCGGCGACGGTCAGCGCGGGGATGATGGTGGAGCGCTGGTAGACGCAGGCGACCCTGGACCGCCAGGCGTCGGTGTCACCGGGGGCCGGGGCCTGCTCGCCGTCGAAGCGCAGGGTGCCGGTGTCGGGGTTCTGCAGGCCGGTGAGGATCGACACGAGCGTGGACTTGCCCGCGCCGTTGCGCCCTACCAGGGCGTGCGACTCGCCGGGCGCGACCGAGATGCGGGCGTCGCTGAGGGCGACGGTGGCGCCGAAGCGCTTGCTGATCCCGTCGGCCTCGACGACGGGGCCCCGGACGGGGCTGGGGTCCGCCATGGCGGGGACGTCCTTTCCGCAGGATCCGTGCGTGGCGGCCCGGGAAGGGGGGTCCGGGCCGCCACGCACGAGGGGTCGGTGGGCTACTTGCCTACGCCGTTGCCCCAGAGGGACTTGTCGTCGACGTTCTCCTTGGTGACCAGGGGAGCGGGGAGCTGGTCCTCCAGGCCGTTGGGCAGGGAGATGATGGTCGACTGGTGGTCGGTGGCACCGGGTTGGAAGGTCTTGCCCTCGGCCGCGGCCTGCGCGTAGAACAGCGCGTACTTGGCGTAGAGATCGGCGGGCTGGGAGACGGTCGCGTCGATGTCGCCCTTGCGGATCGCGTCGAACTCCTGCGGGATGCCGTCGTTGGAGACGATGGCGATGTGACCGGGCTGGCCGGCGGGCTTGAGCAGGCCCTTCTGCTGGAGCAGGGCGATGGTGGGCTGCAGGAAGACACCGCCGGCCTGCAGGTAGACGCCGCCCAGGTCCGGGTTGGCGGCGAGGGTGGACTGGAGCTTGGCGGAGGCGACGTCGCCCTTCCAGTCGGTGGCCAGCTCGATCACCAGGATGTCGGGGAACTTCTCCTTCATGCAGGCGGCGAAGGCCTCGGAGCGGTCGCGGCCGTTGACGGAGCTCAGCGCGCCCTGGAGTTCGGCGACCTTGCCCTTGCCGCCGAGCTGCTGGCCGAGGAACTCACAGGCCTTGGTGCCGTACGCCTTGTTGTCGGCGCGCACCACCATGTAGACGTTCCCCTTGTCGGGGCGGGTGTCGATGCTGACCACGGGGATCTTCTTGGCGGTCAGCTGGTCGAGGGTGGAGGCGATCGCGCCGGTGTCCTGCGGGGCCATGACGACGGCCTTGGCGCCGGTGTTCTGGAAGACCTGGACGTTGGCGACCAGCTTGGTGACGTCGTTCTGCGAGTTGCTCACCGGCAGGGTGTTGAGGCCCTGGGCGGAGGCGTCCTGCTTGATGTACTGCGCGTAGGAGTTCCAGAAGTCGGAGTCCGCACGCGGCAGGTCGATCCCGAGCGCCGGCTTGCCGCCGGCGGCGGAGTCCGTCGTGCTGCCGCGGTTGCAGGCCGTGGCGGCCCCCGCCAGGACGACTACGGCGGCGGCCGTGGCCGCGATTCTGGAGGAGCGAGGCTTCATGGTGCTGATCTCCTTGGCTGGGATGTCCGGGCTCCCCTGCGAGGGTGGGGAGCCGGTGTGGCGGGAGGCGGAGAGGCCTGTCCCCCCGGGAGGTGAAGCGGGGGTGGTTGAGCCGGACCTCCCCTCCCGGCCGTCATCCAGGAGGGAGGCCATGGATGCGGCGGGTCGTGGCAGGCGCGCTGGATCGTGCTCCCCGCAGTCATCGGATGGCTTGCGATCACGAGGACCATACGAGCTTGGCACGTGACTGACAATAGGGAAACCTCGGGCGAATCTCAACCGTAACGTCCGAGCCTCCATGTCGGATGATAACGAGCTGTCATCTCCTCTCTGAGCTGGAGATTTGATGAACAGTTAGGAGATGTTCGGCTCCTGACCCCGACGGGCGCCGACAGACATCGGAGGACTTCTTGCGGTGCGTGGCCGACACTCGTATGGTCAGGGCGTCGAGGATTCATCCGATGTGTCGGCCCGGTGAAGAACCCCGGCCCGCAGACCTATGACAGGAGCCATGGCATGAAGCTCATGCGGATCGGACCGGCGGGAGAAGAGGCTCCGGCAGCCCTCGGCGACGACGGCCGGGTCTTCGCGCTCTCGGGCCTGACCGGTGACATCGACGGGGCGTTCCTCGCCTCGGACGGGATCGACCGCGTTCGCGCCGCCCTGGCCGCCGGAGAACTCCCTGCGATCGACCCGGTCGGCCTGCGGATCGGCGCCCCCGTCGCCCGGCCGGGCAAGGTCGTCTGCATCGGCCTCAACTACCGCGACCACGCCGAGGAGACCGGCGCTGCCGTCCCCGCCCGGCCGGTGGTCTTCATGAAGGACCCGTCCGCCGTGGTCGGTCCCTGTGACCAGGTGCTGATCCCGCGCGGCTCGGCCAAGACCGACTGGGAGGTCGAACTCGCGGTCGTGATCGGCCGCGAGGCCCGCTACCTGGACTCGCCCCGACAGGCCCTCGCCCATGTCGCGGGCTACGCGATCAGCAACGACGTGTCCGAGCGGGAGTTCCAGCTCGAGTACTCCGGGCAGTGGGACCTCGGCAAGTCCTGTGAGACCTTCAACCCGCTCGGCCCCTGGCTGGTCACCCCGGACGAGGCCGGCGACGTGCAGGCCCTCGGCCTTCGTCTGGCCGTCAACGGCGAGCAGCGGCAGAGCGGCAGCACCAAGAACATGATCTTCGACGTCCCGTACCTGGTCTGGTACCTCAGCCAGTACATGGTGCTGCGGCCCGGAGACGTCATCAACACCGGCACCCCGGCCGGCGTGGCCCTGGGGCTGCCCGGCACCCCCTACCTGCGCGCGGGCGACACCGTCGAACTGGCCATCGACGGCCTCGGCACCCAGCGCCAGACCTTCTCCAACGCCTGAAAGGCACCACGTTGTCCGCAACCACAGCGCGGATCACCGCCGTCGACACCTACGACATCCGCTTCCCCACCTCGCGGGAGCTGGACGGGTCCGACGCCATGAATCCCGACCCCGACTACTCCGCCGCCTACGTCGTCCTGCGCGCCTCCGCGGGCGGCCACGAGGGCCACGGGTTCACCTTCACCATCGGTCGCGGCAACGACGTCCAGGTCGCCGCCATCGACGCGCTGCGCCCGCACGTCGTCGGACGGTCCGTCGCCCAGCTGTGCGCCGACCCCGGCTCCCTGTACCGCGACCTGATCGGTGACAGCCAGCTGCGCTGGCTCGGACCCGAGAAGGGCGTGATGCACATGGCGATCGGAGCCGTCGTCAACGCCGTCTGGGACCTCGCCGCCAAGCGTGAGGGCAAGCCGCTGTGGCAGCTGCTGGCCGACGCCGACCCCGCATGGCTGGTGTCCCAGGTCGACTTCCGCTACATCGCCGACGCGCTGACGCCCGATGAGGCCCTCGAACTGCTGCGCAAGGGCAGACAGGGCGCACCCGGGCGGGCCGCCGAACTCCTGCGCCGCGGCTACCCCGCCTACACCACCTCGCCCGGCTGGCTCGGCTACAGCGACGAGAAGCTCACCCGCCTCGCCAAGGAGGCGGTGGCCGACGGCTTCACCCAGATCAAGCTGAAGGTCGGCGCGGACCTGGAGGACGACATCCGCCGCTGCCGCGCAGCCCGCGAGGCCATCGGTCCGGACATCCGGATGGCGATCGACGCCAACCAGCGCTGGAACGTCGCCGAGGCGATCGAGTGGACGAACCAGCTCGCCGAGTTCGACCCCTACTGGATCGAGGAGCCGACCAGCCCGGACGACGTGCTCGGCCACGCCACCGTCCGGCGCGGTGTCCACCCCGTCAAGGTCGCCACCGGCGAGCACGTGCAGAACCGCATCGTCTTCAAACAGCTGCTCCAGGCCGGCGCCATCGACGTCCTCCAACTGGACTCGGCCCGGGTGGCCGGCGTGAACGAGAACCTCGCCATCCTGCTGCTCGCCGCCAGGTTCGGCGTCCCCGTGTGCCCGCACGCCGGCGGCGTGGGCCTGTGCGAACTCGTCCAGCACCTGTCGATGTTCGACTACGTCGCGCTCTCCGGCACCACCGAGGACCGCGTCATCGAGTACGTCGACCACCTCCACCAGCACTTCCTCGACCCCGTGGTCATCGACGGCGGCCGCTACCGGGCACCCACCGTGCCCGGGTTCTCCGCCACCATGCACCAGGCCGCCATCGACACCTACACCTACCCCGACGGCACGTTCTGGGCAGCCGACCTGGCCGGCGGCGACAAGGAGGAGCGCTCATGACGACCGACCTCGACGGGCTCACCGCACTGGTCACCGGCGGTGCCTCCGGCATCGGACTGGCCACCGCCCGGTTGCTCGGCGCACGCGGAGCGGACGTCGCCGTCCTCGACCTCGACCCGAGCGGCGTCCGCGCCCCGCTGCGCGGCTTCACCGCCGACGTCGCCGATGACCGCTCCGTACGCGAGGCCGTCCAGGCGGCGGCCGAGGCGCTCGGCGGGATCGACATCCTGGTCAACAACGCCGGCATCGGCGCCGCCGGAACCGTGGAGGACAACTCGGACGAGCAGTGGCACCACGTCCTGGACGTCAACGTGCTCGGCATCGTCCGCACCACCCGCGCCGCCCTGCCCCACCTGCGCCGCTCCGCCTCCGCCTCGGTGGTCAACACCTGCTCCATCGCCGCCACGGCCGGACTGCCCCAGCGCGCGCTGTACTCGGCGAGCAAGGGCGCCGTCCACTCGCTCACCCTGGCCATGGCAGCCGACCACGTCCGCGAAGGCATCCGGGTCAACTGCGTCAACCCGGGCACCGTCGACACCCCGTGGGTCGGCCGGCTGCTCGACGCGGCCGACGATCCGGCCGCCGAGCGCTCCGCACTGAACGCCCGCCAGCCCACCGGCCGACTGGTCACCGCCGAGGAGGTCGCCGCCGCCATCGCCTACCTCGCCTCCCCGGCCGCCGCCAGCGTCACGGGCACCGCGCTCGCCGTCGACGGCGGCATGGCCGGCCTGCGCCTGCGACCGGAGCCACGCCCGTGAAGCCGCGCCACCACCCCCTCGGCCGCAGCAGGGCCCAGGTGACCGAACTCGCCTTCGGCGCCGCCGGCATCGGCAACCTGTTCGCCCCGGTCACCGACGAGCAGGCCGAACAGGCCGTCACCGCCGCCTGGGAGTCCGGCGTACGGTACTTCGACACCGCCCCGCACTACGGTCTGGGCCTGTCCGAGCGGCGGCTCGGCGCCGCCCTGCGCGCGTTCCCCCGGGACCAGTACACGATCTCCACAAAGGTCGGACGCCTGCTGGAACCGGCCCCCTCCGGCGACGGCGACGACCTGGCCAACGGCTTCGCCGTGCCCGCCACCCACCACCGCGTCTGGGACTTCAGCGCCCGGGGCGTGCGCCGCTCCATCGAGGACAGCCTGGACCGGCTCGGCCTCGACCGGATCGACATCGCGTACCTGCACGACCCCGACGACCACGCCGAACAGGCACTCACCGAGGCCTACCCGGAACTCGAACGCCTGCGCGCCGAAGGCGTCCTGGGAGCGATCGGCGTCGGCATGAACCAGGCCGGGCTGCCCGCCCGGTTCATCCGCGAGACCGACCTCGACGCCGTCCTGCTCGCCGGCCGCTACAGCCTCCTCGACCAGCAAGGCCTTGCGGAACTGCTGCCCCTGGCCCACCGGCGCGGCGTCGGCGTCGTGATCGGCGGCGTCTTCAACTCCGGCCTGCTCGCCGACCCGCGGCCCGGCGCCACCTTCGACTACACCGCGGCCCCCGCAGACCTGCTCACCAGGGCCACCGACCTCAAGGTCGTCTGCGAGCGGCACGGCGTCCCGCTGCGCGCCGCCGCCCTGAAGTTCCCGTTCGGGCATCCGGCGGTGGCGAGCGTGCTGGTCGGCACCCGCAGCGCCGGCGAGGCCCGGGACGCCGCCGCCATGCTCGACCACCCCGTTCCGGCGGCGCTCTGGGCCGAGCTCAAGCACCGCGGACTGCTTCCCACGGACGTCCCGACCCCCGGGGAGGTGAGCTGATGCGCATCGCCCTGTTCATCACCTGCTTCAACGACACCCTCTTCCCCGACACCGGCCGCGCGGTGGTGACGGTGCTGGAGCGGCTCGGCCACCGTGTCGAGTTCCCCCAGGAACAGACCTGCTGCGGCCAGATGCACTTCAATACCGGCTACCGCCCCGACGCCGTCCCGCTGGTGACCCGCTTCGTCCGGGCCTTCGCCGACTACGACGCCGTGGTCACGCCGTCCGCCTCCTGCGCCGGGATGGTCCGTGACAACCACCCCCTGCTCGCCGAACGGCACGGCACCGCCTCGCTCCTCCGACAGGTCACCGAACTGGTGCCCCGGGTGCACGAGTTCACCGAGTTCCTGACCGACGTGCTCGGCGTCACGGACGTCGGTGCCCGCTTCCCGCACCGGGTCGCCTACCACCCCACCTGCCACTCCCTGCGCGGCCTGCGTCTCGGCGACCGCCCGGACCGGCTGCTGCGCGCCGTCGAGGACATCGACCTGGTCGACCTGCCCGCGGCCGACTCCTGCTGCGGCTTCGGCGGCACCTTCGCCGTGAAGAACGCCGACACCTCCGCCGCGATGCTCGCCGACAAGAACGCCGCCGTCCTGGACAGCGGAGCCGAGGTCCTGTGCGCCGCCGACAACTCCTGCCTGATGCACATCGGCGGCGGACTGTCCCGCCGGGGCGCGACCGTGCGGACCCTGCACCTGGCCGAGATCCTCGCCGCCACCGAAGGAACCGCACGATGAGCAAGCCCGGCGGCCGTGGCGTCGTCTGGCTCGGTTCCCCGTCCTTTCCCGACGCCGCCCGCGAGGCGCTCGGCAACACCCGGCTGCGCGCCAATCTGAAACGCGCCACCACCACCATCCGCGACAAGCGGCTGGCCGTCGCCTCCGAGTTGGACGACTGGGAGCACCTGCGGGACGCTGCCGCCGCGATCAAGAACCGCACCTCACGCCACCTCGACCGCTACCTCGTCCAGTTGGAGGCCGCCGTCACCGCCGCGGGCGGCACCGTGCACTGGGCCTCGGACGCCGCCGAGGCCAACCGCATCGTCACCGAACTCGTGCGGGCCACCGGCGAACGCGAGGTCGTGAAGATCAAGTCCATGGCGACCCAGGAGATCGGCCTCAACGAGGCCCTCGCCGAAGCCGGCATCACCGCCTACGAGACGGACCTCGCCGAACTCATCGTCCAACTCGGCGACGACCGCCCCTCCCACATCCTCGTCCCCGCGATCCACCGCAACCGGACCGAGATCCGCGACCTCTTCCTCGCCGAAATGGCCCACTGGGGGAAGCCCGCACCGGAGAACCTCGGCGACGACCCGCGTGAACTCGCCGAAGCCGCCCGCCTGCACCTGAGGGAGAAGTTCCTCACCGCCAAGGTGGCCGTCTCGGGCGCCAACTTCGCCGTCGCCGACACCGGCACGGTCGTCGTCGTGGAGTCCGAGGGCAACGGCCGGATGTGCCTCACCCTGCCCGAAACCCTCATCACCGTCATGGGCATCGAGAAGACCGTCCCGACCTGGCAGGACCTGGAGGTCTTCCTCCAACTGCTGCCCCGCTCCTCCACCGGCGAGCGGATGAACCCCTACACCTCCACCTGGACCGGCACCACCGACGGCGACGGCCCCAGGGAGTTCCACCTGGTGCTGCTCGACAACGGCCGCACCGACACCCTCGCCGACGAGGTCGGACGGCAGGTACTCGGCTGCATCCGCTGCTCGGCCTGCCTCAACGTCTGCCCCGTCTTCGAGCGCACCGGCGGCCACGCCTACGGCTCGGTCTACCCAGGACCGATCGGCGCCGTCCTCACCCCGCAACTGGTCGGCGTGGAGAACGCGGCGTCCCTGCCGTTCGCCTCCACCCTGTGCGGCGCCTGCTACGACGCCTGCCCGGTGAAGATCAACATCCCGGAGGTGCTGGCCCACCTGCGGGCCAAGACCGTCGAGAGCAAGCCTCGGGGAGCCGAGGCGCTGGCCATGAAGGCCGCTGCCACCGTCCTCGACTCCCCGCGCCTGCTCTCCGCGGCCCAGAAGGCCGCCGCGCTCGGCGGCAGGGCCCTCGCCAGGGAGGGGCGGATCGGCCGGCTGCCGGGCCCTTTGCACGGCTGGTCCGACACCCGCGACACCCCCGCACCTCCGGCAGAGTCCTTCCGCACCTGGTGGCGCAAGAACAGGGAAGGTGAACGATGAGCAGCCGTGAGGCGGTTCTCGGCCGTATCCGGGCGGCGCTCGCCGACGTCCCCGCCGACGAACGGCCCGACGACGTCCCCGTACCCCGGACCTACCGCCGCAGCCACACCGAGCCGGGCGAGGACACCGTCGCCCTGTTCGCCGAGCGGGTCGCCGACTACCGCGCGGACGTCACCCGCACCGACCAGGCGGGCCTGCCGGCCGCCATCGCCGCCGCGCTCACCGCAGCCGGGGCGAGCAACCTGGCACTGCCCAGCGGCTTTCCCGTCGAGCTGCTGCCGCCCGGCGACTGGCAGTGGCACCCGGAACCGCTGGACGTCCAGGCCCTGAACGCCCTGGACGGCGCCTGCACCCTCGCCGCCGCCGGCATCGCCGTCACCGGGACCATCGTCCTCGACACCGGCCCGGGCCAGGGCCGCCGCGCCCTCACCCTCGTCCCCGACTACCATCTGTGCGTCATCCGCGCCGGACAGATCGCCGCCGACGTCCCCGACGCCCTCGCCCGCCTCGACCCCGCGCTGCCGCTGACCTTCATCTCGGGCCCTTCTGCCACCAGCGACATCGAACTCGACCGCGTCGAGGGCGTGCACGGCCCCCGCACCCTGCACGTCGTCATCGTCGACCACCCCACCCACCCGGAGCAGCCATGAGAGTCGCCCTGCACACCCGCCTCCGCCCGGACCGGATCGCCGAGTACGAGGCCGCCCACCGGGACGTGCCCGCCGAACTCGTCGCAGCCATCCGGGCTGCCGGCGCCACCTCGTGGACGATCTGGCGCAGCGGTTGCGAGCTGTTCCACCTGCTGGAGTGCGAGGACTACGCCCGGCTCCTCGCCGAACTGGAGCACCTCCCGGCCAACACCGCCTGGCAGGAGAGGATGGGCGAACTGCTCGACATCAGCCACGACTACTCGAACGCCGGCGCCGGGGCCGGGCTCCCGGCCGTGTGGGAACTGTGACCGGACGTCAGATCGTCGACGCGCACCACCACGTCTGGGACCTCGGCGCGCGGCCGCAGCCCTGGATCAGCGGCGAGGCCCTCGCTCCCCTGGCCCGCTCCTTCACCGCCGCCGACCTCGCCCCCGAAGCCGCGGCGGCCGGAGTGGTCGCCACGGTCGTCGTGCAGACCGTCTGCGTCCCCGAGGAGACCCCCGAACTGCTGGCGCTGGCCGACGGCAGCGACCTGATCGCCGGCGTCGTCGGCTGGACCGACCTCACCGCCCCCGGCGTTGCCGACGCGATCGCCACCCTGCGTGAACTCCCCGGCGGGGAAAGACTGGTGGGCATCAGGCACCAGGTCCAGGAGGAGCCCGACCCCGAGTGGCTGCTGCGCCCCGACGTCCAGCGCGGCCTGCTCGCCGTCGCCGAGGCCGGTCTCGCCTACGACCTCGTCGTCAAGCCGCACCAGCTGCCCGCCGCCGCCCTCGCGGCCGCCCGGCACACCGGCCTGACGTTCGTCCTCGACCACCTCGGCAAGCCCCCGATCGCCGACGGCGCGCTCGACCCCTGGGCAGCGGACCTGCGCCGCCTGGCCGCGCTGCCCAACACCGTGGGAAAGCTTTCCGGCCTGGTGACCGAGGCCGCCCCCGGCCGGTGGCGGACGGCGGACCTCAGGCCCTACGCCGACACCGCCCTGGAGGCCTTCGGCCCGGAACGGCTCCTCTTCGGTTCCGACTGGCCGGTGTGCACCCTGGAGGCCGGCTACGCCGAGGTCGCCCGGATCACCCGGCACCTCGCGGACGGGCTCAGCGCGGGGGAGGAGGACGCGGTGTTCCGGCACAACGCGGTCCGCGTGTACGGGCTCGGCGCCCCGCGCCGGCCCGCGGAGGGACGTGCCGGATGGTCTTGACCTGTCGCGATCAAGGCCAGCTCCGGGTGGGTGTCGGGGAGACTATGCTGCAGGGATCAGGACCAGGGAGGCATCGGCGTGCCAGTCACCGACTCGGCGATCGAGAAGATCAAAGCCATGATCGTCAGTGGTGAGCTGCGCCCCGGTTCGCGACTCCCCAAGGAGGCCGACCTGGCCGAGCGGCTCGGTCTGTCGCGCAACTCCCTGCGTGAGGCGGTGAAAGCTCTCTCGCTCATCCGGGTGCTCGACGTACGCCAGGGAGACGGCACGTACGTGACGAGTCTGGAGCCCAACCTGCTGCTGGACGCGCTGGGCTTCGTCGTCGACTTCCACCAGGACGACTCGGTGCTGGAGTTCCTGGAGGTCCGCCGCATCCTGGAGCCCGCCGCCGCGGCCATGGCCGCCCGAGTGATGCCGGACGAGGACATCGCCGCGCTCGGAGAGGTCCTGGAGAGCCTGCGTGACGACGCCCCCCTGCAAGAGCTGATCGACAACGACCTGGAGTTCCACCACAGGATCGCGGCCGGTTCGGGCAACACCGTCCTGTGCTCGCTCGTCGACGGTCTGTCCGGCCCGACCGCCCGGGCGAGGATCTGGCGCGGGCTGACCGAGGAAGGCGCGGTCGAGCGGACCCGCCAGCAGCACCGCGCCATCCTCGACGCCATCGCCCACCGCCGCCCCGACGTCGCGCACGCCTGGGCGACGGTGCACGTGGCAGGCGTCGAGCAGTGGCTGCGGGACACCCTCGGCGCAGCCGGATCCTCGCTCGGCTGACCCGGGGCGGGTGCTTCAAGGGGCGCGGCCTCCGCGGGCCGCCCAGACCGCGTCCGCCCTACAGGCCGGTGCTGAGTCCGGTGAGTCCCTGGAGGACGTCGAAGCTGAGGGTGGCGGAGAAGAGCTGTTCCCCGGTGGCGAGCGGACTGGTGCCGAACTCCTGGGAGAGGGCGTTCGCGGCCGGCGCGGCCAGGTTGACGGGGGTGTTCTCGGCGCTGACCTTGGTCAGGGAGAGCCTGATGCCCTCGTCGGTGACGGTGAGCGTGTCGATGCGCCGGCCGAGGTGCTCGGTGGTGATGACGCTGGTGCGGTCGAGCTTCATCGCCAGCTCCAGGTTTGCGAACTCGGAGCGCTGCCCGTCGCGTTGGAAGGCGAAGCCGCCTCGGGCCCGGCCGGTGAGGCCGGACAGGTCGGTGTTGATCTCGCCGCTGTCGAGCATCGAGTGCATGCACTGGTGGCCGTTCAGGGTGACCAATGTCGCGGGTGCGACCGCGTCGAAGGTGACGCCGGCGTCGGAGAGGGCCTTGGCGGCGGTATCGGTCAGGCAGTAGTCGAAGGGCGTCCCGCCGCGCAGTTGGAGCGGCGGGAGCAGCGCACCGGGCGCCTGGGCCGAGGCCGAGGAGGGGGCCAGCGCCGCGAACGCCAGGACGGCGACGGCGGCAAGGCGCACGGGGGACTTCTTCACAGCGCACTCCAGAGTCAGGGGCCGGCCACGGCGGCCGACACGCGGATACGCCCGTCCAACGCACAGGCGACGGCGTCGGCACGCCCGGCAGATCCGGATCACCCGAAGAGCGCCGCGGCAGACCGCCCGGACACCTTCCGGCGATGGCTTACCCGCCGTGCGAACCGGTGGCGGCCGGGCGGCGGTGTGCAACGTCTGCGCCTGCCGGGTCTGGTGGGCAGTCCATTGGCGAGGCGACGGTACCGACCAGTGAGATGGCGTTCTCCACTACGGCCTACTCCCGGTCCGCGCCGAGTCCGTAGGGGGTCGCCTCCAACTCCGTGACCAGGTTCCCCAGGAGCGGCAGCGGACTGTCGCGGAACTGGAGGTGGACGGTGGCGACGGGCCCCTGGGCCGTGGGAGGGCTGAGCTGCGCGCCACGTCCTCGTCCTTGAGCCTGCGGGTGCGTACCGTGCCGGGCTTCCATTCGTCGCCCGCGCCCAGGCAGAACCATCCGTCCGGGTAGGGCGGGGCCTGTGGGCGGGAACGGGGGAGAGGGTGCGGGAACCTCCCACCCGCGGCCGGGCCAGGTGAATCGTCGCGGTGGAGGGCGTGGACTTCTCGATCGGCGAGGGCCTGAGCCCGGCTGTCGTCGACGCGGTGCCGCGCGTCGTCGCCGAGGTCCGCCGGGCGGTGGAAGGGCACCGGGCGGGGGCGTCATGACACCGAACCGCGGACGGTCGAGGCCTGCGGCTCGCGAGCAGCAGCCGCCCGCCGTCACCGAAACCGAGCGCACCTGATCGGGCGGGGTGCCTCCCCGCGCCCGGTCGGCCCATCCGCCCGCCGCTCCTCTTCCCCCGGGGCGCCGCCGGCGTCCGGAGTACGGTGGAAGAGCCACTGTCCGCGGCCTGCGGGTTCGGTCCGTGGTGCCCCGGCGACAGCGTCAGGCCGACCCAGGCGAGCCAAGGGCAGGTGTTCCGACATGACCGCAACCTCCGAGCCCGGCGGCGCCCGGGCGTCCCACCCGGAGCCGCCCGCGCGGCTCTCGCTGGTCCCCGAGGGCGTCGCCCCGGGGCGGCTGGGCGGGGCCTGGTGGCCCCGTTCCCACGACCTCCTTCGTGAACTCCCCCCGCTGGCGGCGACGCTGGCCCCGTCGTGGGGAGAGATCCTCCGCGTCACCGTGAACCCGGCGCACTGGCCGGTCATCCCCCGGCGCGTCCCGGTCACCGGCCATGTCATCCACGTCGGCTGGTTCGAACAGGAACAGGACGCGGAGGAGGTGGTGGTGTGCTCCTTCGTGCCCCGGCGACTGGACCTCCTGGTGATTCCCCCCGAGACCGAGGCCCCGACCGCCGAGTGGCTGATGACGGCGGCATGCGAACCGGCCAACACCCGCACCGCCACCGAGCTCCTGGCCGCCGCGGGCGCCCCGACGGAAGGCGCACGGACAGGCGGGTGACCACGGTCAGTGGCGGACGGCGCTCCGCTCCCGACCGGCCGACCCCTCCTGTGACGTCCCGCGATCGGCTCCCGCTCCGGACCGCTCGGGGCGGCACGCGTTCGCACCGCGCTCAACGCGGTCGGCCTCGACCGAGGTGTGAGCAGGCGGCGCCGACCGCGGAAGACCCCTGTCGGAGGAATGGCCATGACAGCAGCCGAAAGTGCAGGGCAGCGCACCACGGCCTGGGTGGTGGAGCGCCCCGGCCCGATGTGCTCGTCCCCGCTGCGCCGGGTGGAGCGGATGCTGGAACCGCCCGGACCCCAGGAGTTGTTGATCGAGGTCGGGGCCTGTGGAGTGTGCCGCACCGACCTGCACCTGGCCGAGGGCGACCTTCCGCCGCACCGGCCCGCCTGCACACCGGGGCACGAGATCGTCGGCCGGGTGCTGAGCACGGGCCGGGAGGTGCGGGACTTCTCTCCCGGCGACCGGGTCGGCGCGGCCTGGCTCGCGAGCACCTGCGGCGACTGCCGGTACTGCCGGGCCGGCCGCGAGAACCTCTGCCCGAACTCCTGGTACACCGGTTGGGACGTCCAGGGCGGCTACGCCGGACACACCCTCGTGGACGCCGGGTACGCCTACCCGCTCCCCGAGGGGCCGCCCGACGAGGACCTCGCCCCGCTGCTGTGCGCCGGCATCATCGGCTACCGCGCCCTGGAACGCGCGCAGCTGCCGCCCGGCGGACGGCTGGGCATCTACGGCCTCGGCGCCTCCGGGCACCTCACCGCGCAGCTCGCGCTCGCCCGGGGCGCCACCGTGCACGTCCTCACCCGGGCCGCGAGCGCCCGGCGCCTGGCCCTGGAGCTGGGCGCGTCCTCCGTCGGCGACGCCTACGGCACACCGCCCGAACCCCTCGACTCGGCGATCCTGTTCGCCCCGGTCGGCGACCTGGTGCCGGTCGCGCTCGCCGCGCTGGACCGCGGCGGCACGCTGGCGGTGGCCGGGATCCACCTCACCGACGTTCCCGCCCTCGACTACCAGCGGCACCTCTTCCAGGAGCGCAGTCTGCGCAGCGTCACCGCCAACACCCGTGAGGACGGTCTCGCCTACCTCGCGGAAGTCGCCCGGCACCACCCGGCGGTGCACGTGCAGCGCTACCCCATGAACCGTGCCGACGCCGCGCTGGCCGACCTCGCGGCGGACCGGATCACCGGAGCCGCCGTCCTCATCACGCAGTGAAGGCTCCGGCCCCGGGACTGGTAGGCCCGCAGGTCGAGGTGCCGCGTATTCAAGCGCGGTCGACATGACGGACACGAAGAGCCATGGCTCGGGCGCCGCGAGGGCTGCCGTCCACACCGACCACGACGTAGGGCGGGTCCTGGGTGACGTGCTCGGGATCGCGGACGGCCTCAACGCTACCGGCATCCGGGCAGCAGTAGTGAGGGCGCCGTCGGGGTCTGCTTGACGGGCTTTCAGGTCCGTTCGTTCGGCTGTTTCCTGCTCGGCGTGCTGCTCGTCCCCGAAGTGCTGCTCGTCCCCGGACTCGACGGGATCGGGGAAGTCGAGGCGTTCGTGGCTGCGCCGGGTGTTCCGGACCGCGCCGACGCCCTCCTCGCGGTGGCCGGGAGGATCGTGGCCAGGGTGAGGGCGGCAGCCAGCCAGGTGGTGGAGTGGAAGGCCTCGGTGAAGGCCCGGGCGGTTTCCGGGGAGGCGCCCGCGTCCAGCGGGGACGATGACGTGCCCGGGGGGAGGAGCAGTCGGTAGGCCACCGTGGTGACCGTGCCGAAGACGGCGATCCCCAGGCCGGCGCCGGCCTCGTAGGCGACGGACTCGATGCCCGCCGCCGCGCCTGCCAGGGAGGACGGCGCGGTGGTCATGATCAGGTTCGAGGCGACCATCTGGACCAGGCCGTGGCCGAACCCGATCAGGGCCAGCCCGAGCGGGGCCACCGTGCCGGAGGCGACCAGGACGTATCCGGTCGCCGCGAGCAGCAGGCCGGCGGGCACGCCCGCGCGCGGTTGTCCCAGGCGGGAGAGGAGCAGTCCGCCCACCGGCCCCGCGACCGTCGCGGCCAACGGCATCGGGATCAGGTACAGCGCGGCGGCCTCCGCCGACAGTCCCTTGGCGATCTGCAGGTACTGCACCAGTTGGAGTTCGAAGCCGACCATCACCAGCACCGGCAGTACCGAGGCCACCACTCCGGCGCGCAGCCCGGGCAGCCGGAACAGGGACAGGTCCAGCATCGGGTGCGGCATCCGCTGCTGCCGTCGCACGAACAGCACCAGCGCGGTCAGGCCCGCCGCCGCCGGCAGCACCACCTCCGGGATGCCGACGCCGTCGTGGGTGAAGGCGATGATGGCGTAGGCGCAGCCCAGGAACCCCACCATCGAGAGCAGGGGCGAGGTGGCCTCCCACGGTTGCCGCTCGGACTCGACCTCGTTGCGCAGCAGCAGTGCCACGGCGGGTACGGCCAGTGCCACGATCGGCAGGTTGACCAGGAAGATCGAGCCCCACCAGAAGTGCTGGAGCAGGAAGCCGCCGGCCACCGGTCCCAGCGCCGAGGCGCCGGCGGCGACCGCGCTCCACGCCCCGATGGCCACCGCGTGGTCGCGGCCGTCGCCGAAGGTCTGCCGGATCAGCGCCAGCGTGGCCGGGATGATCATCGACGCGCCGATCGCCAGCAGTGCCCGGGCGCCGATCAGGGCCGGCGGGTTCGGTGCCGCCGCGCACAGTGCCGAGGCCGCGCTGAAGACGGCCAGTCCGGCCAGCAGCAGCCGCTTGTGCCCGATCCGGTCGCCCAACGGCCCGCTGACCAGCACCAGTCCGACCATCAGGAGCGAGTACACGTCGACCGCCCACAGCAGTTCGGTCGGGGACGCCCGCAGTTCGTGGGCGAGGGTCGGGACGGTGATGGTGAGGATGGTGACGTCCACGGCGGCGGGCAGGAAGCACAGCAGCACCACGGTCAGCACCAGCCAGCGCCGGGCCGTCCCGACCACGGGCAGCGGGCTGCTCACCGGCCGAGGTCCAGAGCCGTCCTGGCTCTGTCGATCAGGTCGTGCAGCTCGGCGAGGCTGGGGGCGTAGAACATGCAGCTCAGTCTGCCAGTTTGAAGGTCCGTCAGCTCGGTCGGGACCACACCCCGGTCGGTGTGTCGGGGCGAGGCCACGAGCGGTCCGAGCAGGCGCAGCACTTCCGGCAGGTACAGCCCGGTCGGAAGGCCGTAGAAGTCGTAGTTGCCGACCGCGTGGGTGTCGAGGTAGCCGGGGCCGATGAGGTGCTCGCCGAATTCGTGCACGTGGCTCGACCCGGTGCGGCGGGCGTTGAGGTCGTGCAGGTAGACGACGCCGTCGCGGGCGATCGCGTCGATGCCGAAGCGCCCGCGGTAGCCGCGCCGTTGCATCTCCTCGGCCAGCCGGAGTCCGCCCTCGGTCAGCGGGCGGTACCACCATGCGCGGCGCAGCTCGCGCGCGGTGACGTTGCCGCGCAGGTGCGTGGCGCCCTCGAACAGCATGTCGGTCGTGTAGCAGAGGTGGGGCGGGGCGTCCGCGGGCACCATGTACTCCACGGACGGGAAGGTGATGTCGCCGTCGAGGAACTCCTCGACGACCACCGGGTCCTCGTCGTAGAAGGTGCTCCCGGCCAGGCGTTCGGCGATGTCGTCGTCGCCGGGCCGGAAGATCAGCAGGCCGAGGCTCGCCTCGCCGCGGTCCGCCTTGACGATGCACGGTGTGCCGGTCGCGAGCATGTCCCGGACCGCGGCCGGCACGTCCTGTTTCCCGGCGCAGTGCGTACCGGGCGGGATGCGGCAGGGTCCGTCGGTCATGCCGAGGTCGGCGGCCAGGTCGCGCAGGCCGGTCTTGGTGTCCAGCAGGTCGCGCAGGGCCTGCTGCGGCGGGCTCTCCGGCAGTTCGGTCACCACGTCGTACCGGGTGCGCAGGGCCTCGGTGAACCGCCACAGGTCGGCGGTGGTGGTGTGCGGGATCAGCCGGAGTCTGCGGCCCGGTCCGGCGTGGGCGGCCACGGCGGCCATCAGCTCGGGATCGGCGAGCATGTCGGCGAACAGCGAGCCGGTGCGGCCCGCCGGGCTGAGGTTCACCACACCGTCGATCTCCAGGAACTTCCGCTGCCAGTCCAGGTCTCCGATCGGCTCGTAGGTGATGAGCATCTTGTCCAGCGGCCCCCAGAACAGCGCCTGGTCCTGCTGGGCGTAGCACTCCGAGAGCAGCTCGTCGACGTCGTCGGCGCGGACGGCGAAGTCGCGCAGGGTGTCGACGGCGTTGCTCACGCAGAGGGTGGGTACGGTCAAGGCTTCTCCTCGTGCAGATCGTGCAGAAGTCCGTCGCCCCGGGACACCAGGTCGACCGCGGCCGCGACCACGTGCCAGAAGAGTTCCTTGCCCAGGGCGACGGTGGCGCCCGAAGTGCTGGACAGGACGCCTTGGTTGGTCGTGCGGTTCACGTCGGCGGGGTGCAGGTAGATCCCCGGGCGGGGTGGGTCGGCGTGGTCGGGCCGGGCGGCCGAGACCAGGTCCGGGCGGAGGTAGAGCATCAGGCTGGTCTCGGTGATCCCCGCGTGCTCGGCGTGCCAGCCCGGAAAGAGCGGCACCCGCCCGGCCAGCCAGTCCGGGTCGACCAGGCTCCACCAGCTCAGCGCGATGAACTCCTTGCCCGCGGCCGCCGGCCGTCGGCCCACCTCGTCGAGGGCCTCGAAGAGGAACGGCTCGTTCTCGAAGTGGCCGTTGACGACCAGCAGTCGGCGCCAGGGCAGGGCGCACAACGACTCCAGCACGTCCTCCAGGAAGGCCAGCAGGGACCGACCGCGCACGTAGACGGTGCCGGGGAAGGCCAGGCCGCCGCCGCTCTGCGGCAGCGACCGCGCCGCGATGGACTGCGCCGGCAGGGTCAGGGCGTTCAGCTCGTAGGCGATCTGCCGGGCGAACGCGTCGGCCAGCACGGTGTCCACGGACAGCGGCAGGTGCGGACCGTGCTGTTCGGTGGCCCCCACCGGCCACACCACGGTCCGCCCGGCGGTGGCCGCCAGGACGTCGGCGCTGCTCAGGTCGCACAGCTGCGGCCCGGAGCTGCGGGGGGTCACGGTTGCACCTGCTCGGATCGGTCCGCTCCGGTGACGGGTGCGAGGCCGTGGCCGGTGTTCCCCGTCCCGGTGGTCTCGGTCACGATCCGGGCGAGCGTGTGGTACATGTCGGTGTGCAGCGCGGTGTACACCTGGGCCGCCACCGCGCCGACCGCCAGGTAGTCGTGCACGTCCCGGCCCGACTGCACGCCGCCGGAGGCCAGCACGGGAAGGGCGAACCCGGCTCGGCGCAGCTTCCACAGGGAGGCCAGCACGAGCGGCTTGATGCCCGGTCCGGAGTAGCCGAACGCGCCGCCGAGTTGGAGGTCGCCGGTCTCCGGGTGCACGGCGGCGGCGGGCAGGGTGTCGCTGATGGTCACCGCGTCGGCGCCGGCGCGGGCGGCGGCGAACGCCCGGGCGTGCAGGCCCTCCCCGCTGGCCAGCTTGACCGAGAACGGCACCCGTGTCGCAGCGCGGGTGGCCGCGGTGTAGGCGTGCACCCGCTCGGGAGTGTCGTCGAGGCCGTCCTCCTCGTTGAGGCAGGAGATGCCCAGTTCCAGCGCCGGGCAGCCCGTCGCCTCCACCCGGGCCGCCAACTCGGCGAGTTCCGCCGGGCTGTCGGCGTGCAGCGACGCGATGACCGGCAGCCCGTCCCGGGTCAGGTCGCGCAGGATGTGCACCCAGTGATCGACGGACCGTTTGGAGTAGGTGGTGCTGTTGATCATTCCGGTGGGCAGTCTGACGAGGCGCTCGTCCAGGCCGATCGGCGGGTTGGGGTGGATGGTCTTGGTGACCACCGCGCCCGCGCCGGCGTCCAGCAGCCTGCGGATGTTGCGTTCCTGGTCGGTGAGCAGGCCGGAGCCGACCACGACAGGGTTGGCCAGGTGCATTCCCAGCAGGTGGGTCGGGGCCGCCATGTCAGGCCGCCGCCCTGGTCCGGCCCAGCGCCGCGAGCACGCCGTCGACCAGCAGCGCCGGGTCCTTGGCGATCTCCTTGGCGGACAGGAACGTTGCGGACGCGACCTGGGCGAGCCCCTTGAGCAGGTGGCTGGCCGACTCGGCGAAGGGCTGGTCGGTGATGCCCACGATGGGGCGGCCCAGCGCGCTGGCCCACCCCAGTTCGATGTGTGTGCCGTCCGTGCGCAGCAAGGTGCCGTCGAGCACCGGCAGTACCGGCACGAACACATCGCATTCGCGCATCCACGCGTAGTCGCGCACGGACACCTCCTCGGGGGTGAACGAAGCGGTGTCGGCACCGAATCGTTCGGCCACGTGCGCGGACAGCACGGTGGCGCCGGCCTGCTGCGACTGGTCGATGGTCAGTCTCAGGAAATCGTGGATCGGCGCCGCCATCCCGCCGGGCACCAAGGCGTGCTGGATCGGGCCGCCAACGAACACGGTGACGCCGCGCAGGGCGTCCGGGGTGACACTCATGACTTTCGAAGCTCCTTCGAAGGAGTCTGCCGACGGCCGTGCAAGGGGCGTGGACTTCGGTCGGCAGGAAGCAGAAGTAGTCAGCGTCATCAGATGGTGCGCTTGCAGTGAACTGGGAGGGAGCCGGGTGCGAGGCCTGACGCCGCCGCCGGGGGCCCGATGGCGTACCCGTTCCCGCGCTGTGCGTCCATCCAGACAAATGGACGACCTCAGGCTAGTTCGGGACGATTCACCAGGACAAGAAGCATATGCGCCAGGCGGAGATGTGTCTCAAATAGTGTAAAAGGTGCATAACTATCACCTGGCCATCGATGCCGGCCCGCCCGGGACGCGCTGCGGGCTGGTTTTCGCAGGTAAATGGACCGTGTGCTCGTGAATGGCCGAATCGCCGTCGAACTAACGTGCAAAAGAATCGTCGATTCCGGAGCTCGAAGCCGCATGGCGGGTAAATCGGGGACCATTGACAGGTGATAAAGCCTCGGCTAGCTTCGATAAAGCGCGAATGGCTGACACCGCCTCAATTTCGATCAGCGTCGGCCCACTTTCGGCCCGACCGTTTCCGCGATCTCGCTCGCCTTTCCGCGCGCCGGACGTCCGGTCGCAGCCTGTTCGAATGAACCCACCCAGAGGGGAAGTTCTGGTGAATCCTTTGCAGACCATCAAGCGAATTCTGCACTCCGAGGTGTTGGTGGAGGTGCCGATCGACCGGATGCGACTCGACGACAGGCTGCGCGAGAATTACGGCATGGACTCGCTCGGTTTCGTGGAACTGCGCGTGCAGTGTGAAGAGGCGTTCGACATCAGCATCCCCGACGAGGCCATCGCGGCGGGGGAGTTGTCCACCCTCGGTGATGTGCTGGCACTGGTCGAGCGGCTGGCGGGGGCCGACCGCCCCCCGGCCACCGCGTGAGCACGGCCCCGGTCGCCGGTGACGACCACACTGGGGACCGGACCGGTGCGCTGTTGCGCGGCGCGGACCTGCACCTCAACCACTACGGGGCGGCCCGGCTCCCGTTCGCCTGCGTGGGCGGGCGCGGCCTGCACCTCGACGTGGTCGATCTGAGCCCGGAACGCCGGGGCAGGCGGCTGAGGTTGCTGGACGCCAGCGGCGGCTACGCCAGCGCGACCCTCGGCGGCGACCACCCCGTCGTACGGGCGGCGCTGGCGCGCGGCACCGGAGTCGGCAACGTCACCGACGAACTGGGCTCGCTGGAACGGGCGGAGCTCCTCGACCGGCTCTTCGGCCCCGGCGGGTTGTGGACCGACCACTTCCCCGCAGGGCGGTACCACGTCAGCGGACGCAACTCCGGCTCGGAGGGCAACGAGTTGGCGCTGCGGCTGGTGCTGGAGTCCCGCTTCGACGGCCGGCGGCTGTGCCACCGCCCGGGCAAGGAGCGGCGCGACACCATCCTCGCCTTCCACGGCGCCTGGCACGGCTGGACCAGTGGGCTGGTGCAACTGCTCAACCGCAGGTACTACCGGGCCGGGCTGCCCGGCGCGGACACCGCCGGCCCGTACGGAGTCCGGGTCCACCACATCCCGTTCGGCGACCTCGACGCCCTGACGGAGTACTTCGCCGAGTCCGCCGACCGGCTGCTGGCCGTCGTGGTCGAACCGATCCAGGGCGACGCGGGCATCCTCCCGCCTCCGCCCGGATACCTGCGCGAACTCGCGCGGCGGTGCGCGGCCGACGACGTGCTGCTGGTGGCCGACGAGGTGCTGACGTTCGCCAAGACCGGCAGTTGGTTCGCCATGCGCGACGCGGACGGACCGGTGCCCACCGACATCACCGTCATCGGCAAGTTCCTGGGCATGGGCACGGTGTCCACCTCGATGGTGATCGCCCGCGAGGAGCTCGCCGTCCGCTCCTCCGGCGCCGTGACCACCTCCGACCTGCGACCACCGAACTGTGCGGTGATCCGCGACGGCATCGAGCACATCGAGACCGAAGGGCTGCTGAGAGGCTCGGCCGACGTCGGCGTGAACCTGGCCAAGCATCTCGACGACGCCCTGGTGGGCCGCCACCCGGACGTGTTCACCGAGGTCCGCGGGAGCGGGGTCATGTTCGGCGTGGAACTGACCGCCGCGGCGGCGGACCGGATCGGCGCGCTGCGCCGGGAGTTGATCGAAGCGGGCGTGTACGCGGAGTTCATGGCGGGCGCGGGCAAACGCTCCGGTGGCCGGCGCTACGTCCACCCCACCCTGCGGATCGTGCTGCCGCTGATCACCACCGGGACGCAGGCCGACGAGATCGTGGACCGGGTGGCGGCGGGCGCCCGGGCCCTGTGGTGAGCGCGGGGTTCCGCACCCGGGTCGAGCACGTCGACACCGACGCGACCGGGATCGTGCACTTCTCCCGCTACACCTCGTTGATGGAGACCGCTGGCACCGAACACCTCGAAGCGCACGACGCGGGTCTGACCGCCTTCAGTGCGGCGAACGTCGACCTGGTGGTCGCCGACCTGCGGGTGGCCTACCTCAACAGCGCCGTGTACCGCGACGTGATCATCGGGGACACCCGGGTCGACCACGTCGGCGCGGCCTGGTTCGCCCTCGCGGTACGTCTGCTGCGGGAGGAGGAGGACGGCACCCGCACCCCGTTGGTGACCGGCGACCTCGTCTTCGCCGCCGTCGCCCCCGACACCCGGCGCGCGGTGCCCCTGCCGGCACCGCTGCGACAGGCCCTGAGAGGAATCGTCCCGGATGCGACACCCGAACGAATCGGCACCCCCTCCCGTCACGGTCCGCGAGGCGCGTCCGCTGGGCACCTCGGCCATCGCGGCCCTGGTGCGCGGACGCCACCCCCGCCTGTTCATCGACCGGGTTCTGGACCATGAGCCCGGCGTGTTCCTGCGCAGCATGTTCGCCGTCTCGGCGGAGATGGGCGCGCTGTCCGGGCACCTGCCCGAGCGCGGCCTGACCCCGGGGCTGATCCTGCCCGGCAGCCACACCATGCAGGCCTTCGCCCAGTCCGGCGTCCTGCTCTACCAGTTGAGCAGCGATCCGCTCGCCGACGACGAGGTCACCCTGGTCGGCACGGTCAAGTCCCGATTCCTCGCCCCGGTCGTGCCCGGCGACCAGGTCGTGCTCGACGTCCGCGCGGACCGGCTGTCCGGCCCCACCTTCGCCTTCTCCGCCGTGGTGACCGTGGAGGGCCGGTCGGTCGCCGGGTTCCGCGGCGCGATGAGCCGGACGAAGGTCGATCCCGCGGCGGCCCGGCCGTGGTGACCCCGGTGATCACCGGACTGGCCTGGGACACTCCGCTGGGCCGGGACCAGGAGGCGGTGTGGGAACGGCTGTGCGCGGGCGATTCGGCGCTGGCGCCCGTCCACTCGCCGCACTCCTTGCGCAACACCGCCGCCGCCGTCATCGCGTCGGTGCCGTACGGGACCAGGGCGGGCGAGCGCCAGCGCGCGCTCGCCGGGCGGACGCTGTCCGCCGCGTTCGCGGATGCCGGCCTGTCCACCACCGACCCCGAGGTCGGCCTCGTCCTGGGCACCAGCTTCGGCGCCTGCCTGGACGAGGCGGAGCCGACGCTGCACGCCTGGGCCGACGACGCGGCGGCGGGCATCGGGCACCCGGGCACGCCGGTCTGCGTCATGACCGCCTGTTCCGCGGGGTCGGACGCGATCGCCGTCGCGCGCGCCCTGGTGCGCTCGGGCGAGCGGCGGGTCTGCGTGGCGGGCGGGGTGGACGTGGTCACCGAGGCCAAGCGGCTCGGGCACTCCGCGCTGGGCACGATGAGCCCCACCGGCCTGCGGGCCTTCGACCGGGCGCGCGACGGGATGCTGCTCGGCGAGGGCGCGGCCTTCGTGGTGGTCGAACACCCCGACTCCGCCCGGGAACGCGGCGCCCGGGTGCACGCCCGGCTGCGCGGGGCCGGCGCGGCCAACGACGCCGCCGGGCTCACCGCACCGGACCCGTCCGGACGCGCCGTGCTGCGCGCCGTCGAACGCTGTCTGGCCTCCGCGGGCCTGGCACCCGCGGACATCGCGGTGGTCAACGCCCACGGCACCGGCACACCGCTCAACGACGAGGTCGAGGCGCGCAGCCTGCTGGAACTGTTCGGAGCCGACGGCCCGTTGGTGTTCGCCACCAAGGGGGCGTTCGGGCACAGCCTGGGCGCGACCGGGGCCATCGAGGCCGTGGCGACGGTCCTGGCACTGCGCCATCGACAGGTCCCACCGGTCCTCGGGCTGCGCGATCCGGTGGCCCCGCTGCGGCTGGCCACGGAATCGGCGCAACCCGTCGGCCCCGGCGCCGGACTGAGCCTGACGCTGGGGTTCGGCGGGTTCAACACGTGCCTGCTGTTCGAAGGGGTGAGGGCGTGACACACGTGCCGACGGGCACCCGGATGCTGGGTTCGGCGACGGTCGTCGCCGACGACCCGGACGAGTACGCGGTGAACAAACCGTCCTTCTACGCCGACCCGGCGGCCTGGCTGGTCGCCGAGACCGTGGACCGGGCACTGGCGGACTGCGCCGAACCCGTGCTCGACGACGCCGCCGACACCGGGATCCTGGTCATGAGCGCGACCGGGAGCGAGCGGACGATGCGCCGCATCGCCGACTCGGTGCCGAGGTCCCGGGTGTCGCCACTGCGCTTCGCCGGAGCGAACCCGGGCGTGCTGGCCGGGCTGCCCGCCCTGCGCCACGGGTTGCGCGGGCCGTCCCTGCTGCTGGCGGCGCACCCCGACCGGGCCACCCCCGTCGCGTTCACGGTGCTCGGCGGCTGGCTCGCGGACGGCCACGCCCGGCACGTGCTCCTGGTCGGCCTGCAACCCGCTGCGGGAGAGGGGAAGTTGTGTCGCTGCCTGGTCCTGACCAGCGCCCGGGACGACCGGTGAACAGCCTCACCCGGTCCGAGGTGGCCGACTTCCTGACCCGGGTCGAGGCAACCCCGGCCAGTACGGGCGGCGGCGCCCCGGCCGGGGTGGACGACGTGCTGGCGGACCTGGCCGGGCTGGGCCTGGCACCGGGCGACGCGGTCGTGCTCTGCCTCACCAACGGAGTCGAACTGCTGCGCGTGCTGCTCTCGTCGCTGCTGCTGGGCCTGGTGCCGCTGGCCGTGCCGCCGAGCACGCCGTGGCAGCGGGTGCGCGCGCTGGCCGGGCATGTCGGGGCCGGCGTCGTGGTGACCACCCGGCTGGCCGGCGCGGGGCCGCAGCTGCCGGTGGGCGGCGCGTTGGCCGTGCCGACCGGGCACCCCACCACCCCGTACCGGCCGGGCGAGATCCTGCTGTCCACCTCCGGCACCTCCGGGATGTTCAGCGCGTGCGTGCACCGGGTGGCCTCGCTCCTGCACAACGCCCGCCTGCACGCCGGGGCCACGGGCATCACCCCGGCCGACACCCTGCTGGTGAACCTGCCGCTGTACTACTCCTACGCCCTCGTGGCGCAGGCGTTCGCCGCGTACGTGACCAAGGCGCGGCTGGTGCTCGACGGGCCGCCGTTCTCGCCGGCCGCGTACCGCGACGCGGTCACCGCGCGCGGGGTCACCCACTCGGCGGTGACCCCGACGATCGCCCGCCAACTGCTGGCCGACCCCGGGCTCGTGCCACGCGGCCTGCGGGCACTGGCGGTCGGCGGGGACCGGCTCGCACCCGCGGAGGTGGCCGACCTGCTGGCCGCGCGGCCCTCCGCGGAGCTGTACCTGACCTACGGGCTCACCGAGGCCGGACCACGCGTGTCGACCCTGGCCGCGCACGCCGAGCCCGCGCACCGGTACGGCTCGGTCGGCCGCCCGCTGCCGGGAGTGCGCGCGTCACTGCGCGGGGTGCAGGACGACGTGGGAGAACTGCTGGTCGAATCCGGCACCGTCCTGCTGCGACGGGTCGGGCAGCACAGCGGCAGAGTCCTGCTGGGGCCGCGGACCATCGCCACCGGGGACGCCTTCTCGATCGACGACGGCTATCTGACCTTCCACGGACGCCTGTCGGACTTCGTGGTGCTGCGCGGCGAGAAGGTCTCACTGAACACCGTCCGGCAGGCCGCGCACGCCATCCCGGGGGTCGTGCACTGCGTGCCCGAGGTGGTGAACGAGGACGGCACGCAAGTCCTCCACGTCCACCTGTCGGTCACCGGCACCCTCCCCGGCGGCGAGAAAGCGCTACGCCACCTCCTCAACTCCCAGCTGCTGCCCGCCGAACGCCCGCGCGCGGTGTTCGTCTCCACCGCCGACCCGGAGGCCTTCCGCAAATGACCCTCCGCCTCGGCTGGACCGTCCCGACGACCCTCTCACCCGCCGGACTCCGCGCGTTCGCGGTGACCGCGGAGAGCCTCGGGTACGACCACCTGTCCGTCCCCGAACACCTGGTGTCCGACGTTCCCGCGTACGAGAGCCTGACGCTGGTGGCGTTCCTGGCAGCCGTCACCACCCGGATCGAGCTGGCCACCGCGATGACGATCCTGCCGCACCGCCCGGTGGTGCTCGCCGCCAAGCAGGCCGCGCAACTGGCCCACCTCAGCGGCGACCGGCTGCGGCTGGGCGTCGCCATCGGATCCGACCCCGCCGAGTCCGCCGCCCTCGGCGTCGCCCCGGGCACCCGTGCGGCACTGTTCGAGGAACAGGTCCAGGCGCTGCGCCTGCTGTGGACGCGGCCGGACGCGGACTTCGCCGGCGAGCACGTCGCGTTCTCCGGCGTCACCCTCACCCCCCGGCCGCGTCCCGTACCCCTCTGGATGGGCGGCGGTACCCTGCGCACCGGAGGAAGACCGGGCTCACTGCGCCGGATCGCCACCCTCGCCGACGGCTTCACCATGTCCGGCCTGCTCGCCAACCGGGTCGACCGCGGTGCCGCACTCATCGCCGAACTGCGGACGGCGGTGACCGAAGCCGGCCGCGACTGGAGCGCCTTCGGCGTCGAGGCCCGCCTGCGCCCCGCCCCCGGCCGGCCGGACACCTGGCGCTCCCTCGCCGAGGCCTGGCGGTCCGCCGGCGCCACCCACCTCACCGTCACCACCGACGACCTCTCCCTACTGGGCCCCCTGCACACGGCGCTGACCGGGTAGCGCGCCGGCTCAGGACACGGAACCGCCGATCAGGCCATCGCGCGACCTCCGGAGGCCCGCGTACGGCCCGGCGGCCGTTGCTGGAGGGGACATACGCTCAGTCGACGAGGATCCGCTCCGCCTGGCCCTCCGGGGCGAAGAACCGCTCGTGCGGTGCTTCACCCGGGTGTCGGGGGATGTCCCGGCCTTCAGCCCGGGGAGGAATCCGGTTTTCCGCGTGGCGGGTCAGGGTCGGCCGTTCTGCCGCCAGGTGGACCGGTGTCCACCAACTCGATCGCGAACACTTTTTGTCAGACCGTCAGGCTATGGTGCCGGGCATGGCGATCACAGCGCAGAACACCGGCCCGGCATCCGGCCGGCATCCCGAGACCGACATCCGCCTGCCGTACTCTGCGCAGTGATCGACAAGTACTCACACGCGAGATCTAGGGGCGAGAACATGTCACGGACCGAACTCCACCGACGACGTGTCGTCATCGGGCTCATAACCGGTGCGACGCTGATATCCCTCGCCGGATGCGGATCGTCGAGCTCGGCGAAGAGCGCCACCGCACCTGGGGCCGCGGTCTCGACGTCCGCAGGTGCGGCGACGGCTGACGCGGCAGCGCCCCCGGCGGCGGGCGCCCCCACCGGCGCGCCGGGGAAGGCCGGCAAGGGCAGCGCCGACGTGACCTTCAGCGGCGTGGAGTCGGGCTCCATCAAGGCCGCCGACAGCACCTGCACCGTCATCAAGGGCGAGTTGGAGTCCTTCCAGGCGCCGTCGGACCAGAACGCCGGCGGCCCGAGCGTCGCCGGCGTCCAGTCGGGCACCGGCTGGATGATGCCGGTCAGCACCGCCGCCCACGTCGGCGGCTACGTGAAGAACAACGCGACCGGCGTCAAGGCGACGAAGACCGGCGACAGCTGGACGGTCACGCTGACGAACACGGAGGTGGCCGCCACCTACGACCTCGGTCAAACGGTCACGCTCAACGGAACGATCGTCTGCGGCCAGGTCGTCAGCGCCGGCTGACCGGCTGACCGGCCGAAGCGCGGGACCTTGTGCCGACGCCGGCGGGAGCCACCAGACCAGAGGCTCCCCCCGGCCACAACTCGCCGGGCGTGCGGGCGCATCCCCGGATGCGACCGCCGGACGACCCCTCACGTACCTCTTTGGTGTCCTAAGGTGTCGATTTCGTAAGCCTGTTGAAGGATGGACGGGTCCTCATCCGGAGTGATGCTCCCTCGGTGGCGGCGCTGACAGGCTGACTCGTGGCGAACTCCTGTTCGCCCGAGTGAAGGGAAGCCCCATGTCTCGTCGTCTGACCAGTGCCCTGATCGCAGCCTTCTGCCTGGCGGTGTCCGCGTCACCCGCCTCCGCCGCTGTGGCGGGAGCCGAGGACTCCGCAGCTTCGTCGGTCCGCCCGCGTGGCGGTCCGCTGCAACTCGCCCTCAACGGGCTGACCGACGCCAAGGCGGTGTCCGCGATCGCCGAGGTGCGTGACGGTGACCAGCGGTGGCGCGGCACCACGGGGGTGACCGACCTGGTCGGTCAGGCACCCGTCCGTGGTGACGGCCGGTTCCGGATCGGCAGCGTCACCAAGACGTTCGTCGCCACCACGGTGCTGCAACTGGTCGGCGAGCACCGGCTCGGCCTGGAGGACTCGGTGTCGAGCCACCTGCCGGGGCTGGTCCCCAACGGGCAGAACATCACCGTCCGCCAGCTGCTCAACCAGCGCACGGGCCTGTTCGACGTCACCAACGAGGGCACCGACGTCTTTCCCAACCTCAACGACCCGGCCGTCTTCCGGACGTGGCTGGCCCAGGGCGGGTTGAACCGTACGTTCACCGCGCGCCAGCTGGTGACCGCCTCCGTCTCCCACGCGCCGTACTTCGCGCCCGGCACCCAATGGGGCTACTCCAACACCAACTTCGACGTCCTCGGCCTGATCATCGAGCAGGTCACCGGGCACCCCTACGGACAGGAGGTCGGTCAGCGCATCCTGCGCCCGCTCGGGATGACGAAGACCACGGTCCCCGGCCGCTCCACCACGATCCCCGGCCCGCACGCCCACAGTTACTGGACCACCGTGGACGGCGCCGGCACCGGAAACGTCAAGAAGACCGACATCGACGTCACCGACCAGAACCCCTCCTGGGCGGGCGCCGCCGGAGAGATCATCTCCACCACCGATGACCTGATCCGGTTCCAGCAGGCCCTGTTGAACGGGAAGTTGCTGCGTCCGGCGGAGCAGCGCGAGATGACCACGATGCTCGAGACCGTGCCGGGCTCGCACGAGATCGACTACGGGATGGGGCTGGCGCGGGCGCAGCTCTCCTGCACCACCGTGCTGGGCCACAACGGCGGCACCTTCGGCTTCAGCACCCAGCTGTGGGGCACCGCCGATCGCCAGGTCGCCGTCTCCTACACCCCGCGGGGCGATGACGCCGAGCAGACGGCGCAGAACCAGGCGGGCATCAAGTTCCTCGACGCCGTCTTCTGCGGCGCCCGCTGAACGTCCGCCGGGGGCGGGCTGGGCGTGTCGGCGATCAGCGTTGCTGATTCTACGTCAATAGTCGTTACGGTAAGCATATTTGGATGCCGTGAGCGCCGGTAGCATGCGCTGACGGATGGTCGTGGTGAACGGAGGAGAGATGGACTGGTCGGCGGACGAACGGCTGGGGCGTCGCCACCTGCTCGCTCGGGCCGGTGCGGTGGCGGTCGGCGGTGCGGTCGCCGGCCTGGCCGTCGGGCCCGCCGAGGCGGCGGGCCGCCAAGGCCCGGGGCCGGCGGGAGCGGGAGGTGGTCCGGCGGGAGGTGGGGGCGGGCCGGAGGGCCGGCCGTTCGGGCCGGTCACGGTCCGCCCCGATGACTCCCGCTACGACAGCCTGCTGCGGGGCGACAACTACCGTTTCGTCGGCCGGCCGGAGGAGATCCGCCTGGCCGGCTCCACCGAGCAGGTGGTGCGGGCCGTCGCCGACGCCGTCCGCTCCGGGCGCCGGATCGCCGTGCGCAGCGGTGGCCACTGTTTCGAGAACTTCACCGGCGACCCGGCGGTGCAGCTCCTGCTGGACCTCTCTCCCATGGACGCCGTCGGCTTCGACCCCGTGATGGGTGCCTTCGCGGTGCAGCCGGGAGCGACCCTCGGGCGCGTGTACCGGGCCTTGTTCAAGGGCTGGGGTGTGACGATCCCGGCCGGCGGCTGCCCCGAGGTGGGCGCGGGCGGGCATCTGGCCGGCGGCGGGTACGGTCCGCTGTCCCGCGCCTACGGCTCGGTCGTGGACTACCTGCACGCTGTGGAGGTGGTGGTGGCCGACCGGGACGGGACCGTCCGGGCGGTGGTCGCCACCCGGGACCCGGACGATCCGAACCACGACCTGTGGTGGGCCCACACCGGCGGCGGTGGTGGCAACTTCGGCGTCGTGACCCGCTACTGGCTCCGCTCCCACGACACCCCCGACGCCCCCGGCCCCGACGCCCCCGGCCCCGGCACCCGCTCCCACGGCGACCCCGCGGCACTCCTGCCGCGCGCCCCGGGCGAGCTGCGGAGGTGCCTGGTCGCCTGGACCTGGGACGAGAAGATGACGGAACGGGCGTTCACCACCCTGTTGCGCAACTACGGCGCCTGGCACGAGCGCAACAGCGAACCGGGCACCCCCGCGGCGAACCTGTATGCCGTCCTCATCGCCGGACACCGCAAGTCCGGCACCCTTGAGCTGGTCGTGCAGATCGACGCGGGTGTTCCGGGTTCCGACGCGGTGCTCACCGACTTCGTGCGCGCGGTGACCGCCGACGTGGGTGCCACCGAACCAGCCACCCTCCGGGGCACCATGCCCTGGCTGCCCACCAGCACCTGGCCGGGGACCGGCGAGGCCGGCAGCTCGATCACCCGGCGCTACAAGGACAAGGCCGGCTACCTGCGCCGCTCCCTCACCGACCCCCAACTCGCGACCGCCTACCGGTACCTGACGGACGGCACGGGCGGTGCGGAGTGCGGCCTGCTCCTCGTCGGCTACGGCGGCCAGGTCAACGCGGTGCCCCCGTACGCCACCGCCGTCGCCCAGCGCGACTCGGTCATGAAAGCCGTCTACTACACCGTCTGGGCCGACGAGTCGGACGACGCGGCCCACCTGGCCTGGGTCCGCGGCTTCTACCGCGATGTGTACCGCGACACCGGAGGCGTCCCCGTCCCCGGCGAGGTCAGTGACGGCTCCTACATCAACTACGCGGACACCGACCTCGCCGACCCGGCGTGGAACACCTCCGGCACCCCGTGGCACGCCCTGTACTACAAGGACAACTACCCCCGCCTGCAACAGATCAAGGCCCGCTGGGACCCGTGCAACATCTTCCGGCACGCCCTCGCCATCGAACCGCCCGACCAGAGGCCGTAACGAAGTACCGGGGGAGGCGCGCCGGAGGTTCACTCGCACGAGTGATTGTTACGCTGTGCACATTACTGGACACTCTAAGTATCGGGGAGCTCATGGGAGCTCTCCCGGCGCGAGGGGAGCCGTCATGGCCGCAGCCGAATCTTCCTCCATCGAGGTGCCGCGGATCGCGAGCAGTTCGCAGCCCGCCGACCGGGACCAGGGCCTCGCGGCGATCGGCGGCAACGTCGGCGCCGTGTGGCGGGGGTGGTGGACGTGGACCCCGGGGAACGGGACGTTCAACCTCCAGATCGCCTGGAACGTCATCGGGATCGACTCGACGGTCGTCATCACGGCCTCCGAGATCGACGGCAACGGGAACCGGTTCGTCGGCGCGGCGCCCTTCCAGGTGTCGAGCATCGCCCCCGGCAACGGGCTGGTGACGTTCAAGATCAATATCGGCTGGGGCAGCGCGCTGCCGATGCGCACCGACGTCCTGGTCTTCAACTGAGCACGCCTCTCCTGAGCACACCTCTTCGGCCGCCCGGGTCGCCCCGGACGCGCAGGCCGGGGACCGTGCCGCTCCGGTGACGACAGGCACGGCCCGCCCTGTGGCGGTTCCGGGTTCGCCCGGACCGCCACGGGGCGCCCGTTTTCCCGGGAGGGGCCTGTTCCGTCGCAGCCGCGCCGGGTTTCGACGTCCCCGCCGGTAGCGCAGGGGCTGTGCACTGTGCGCTGTGCACTGTGAATCACCGTGAACTCATATGAACGGTCGGATAATTCACCGCCCGCCGCGTTGACGACCCCCGTGTCGCGGATAGAACACTGAGCACATAAGTGATTCCGCACATAGGGGGCTCGATGCAGTTCGAGTACGTCCTGCTCGCCCTGCTGGCCGGCCGGCCGTTCAGTGGGTACGACCTGCGCAAGTGGGTCGAGACGGAGGGCCAGTTCCTCCGTTCGCGGGCCCACCACAGCCAGATCTACCGCCTGTTGGGGCGGATGGTGGCGGACGGCTGGGTGGCGTTCGAGGTCGACCCGCGCGAGGGGCGTCCCGACGCGAAGGTGTACCGGCTCACGCCGGTGGGGCGGGAAGCGCTGATGGAGTGGGTGCGCTCCCCGTACGAGCCGCCCAGCCGGTTCCAGGACGCGGACTTCCTCTCCCGCTTCGCCTTCGCCGCGGTCCTGGACCGCGAGGCGGCGATCCTGCTGATCCGCACCGAACTGGACCACCGGCGCGAGCAGATCGCCCGCAACCGGCCCCGCGACCGCACGGTCCGCTTCGAGGACCCGCTGCCCGAGCTGGACCAGGAACTGGCACGCGAGGTCTACGAGGAACTGCACCAGTACGGCGCCGGCGCGATGGACGCGTGGGTGGCCTGGCTGGAGCGCATGCTCCGGCGTCTCGAACAGTGGCAGCCGGGGCGGAAGACGCCACCGGCCGGAGAAGGGAGCGCCGCATGAAGGCGATCATGGTGATGTTCGACAGCCTCAACCGGCACATGCTGCCGCCCTACGGCGGGGACTGGACTCACGCGCCGAACTTCGCGCGGCTGGCCGAGCGGTCGGTCACCTTCGACAGCGCCTACGCGGGGTCGATGCCGTGCATGCCGGCCCGCCGCGAGATCCACACCGGCCGGTACAACTTCCTGCACCGCAGCTGGGGCCCGCTGGAGCCGTTCGACGACTCCATGCCCGAGCTCCTCAAGCAGAACGGGGTGTACACCCACCTGGTCAGCGACCACCCGCACTACTGGGAGGACGGCGGCGCCACCTACCACGGCCGGTACAACACCTGGGAGTTCTTCCGCGGCCAGGAGGGCGACCCGTGGAAGGGCCAGGTGGCCGACCCGGAGATCCCCGAGGACCTGAAGAAGCTCCGGTTCGAGTCCTACCGGCAGGACTGGGTGAACCGCCCGCACCTGGCGACCGAGGACCGCCACCCGCAGACGCTGACCTTCGACGCGGGCCTGGAGTTCGTCCGCACCAACCGGGAGGCGGACAGGTGGTTCGTGCAGATCGAGACCTTCGACCCGCACGAGCCGTTCTTCAGCCACCAGCGGTTCAAGGACCTCTACCCGCACGACTACGAAGGCCCGCACTTCGACTGGCCCGACTACAAGCGCGTGGTGGAGACCCCCGGCCAGGTCGAGCACGCCCGCCTGGAGTACGCGGCGCTGCTGTCGATGTGCGACCACTCCCTCGGACGGGTGCTGGACCTGATGGACGAGCAGAACCTCTGGGACGACACCCTGCTGATCGTCAACACCGACCACGGCCTGCTGCTGGGAGAGAAGGGCTGGTGGGGCAAGACCGTCCAGCCCTGGTACAACGAACTGGTCCACCTGCCGCTGTTCGTGTGGGACCCGCGGGCCGGCAAGGCCGGGGAACG
This sequence comes from Kitasatospora sp. NPDC088861, assembly GCF_044750105.1. Lineage (NCBI taxonomy): Bacteria > Bacillati > Actinomycetota > Actinomycetes > Kitasatosporales > Streptomycetaceae > Kitasatospora > Kitasatospora sp. NPDC088861. The sequence goes on along the minus strand of NZ_JBIVJF010000013.1, from coordinate 40,332 downwards.
GCGCCGGGCCCTGGTGCAGACGATCGACCTCGCACCGACGCTGCTGGAGTACTTCGGCATCGAGCGCCCCGCGGACGTGCAAGGCCGCCCGCTGCCGGTGGCCGAGGACACCCCGGTGCGGGAGGCGGCCCTGTTCGGAATCCACGGCGGCCACGTCAACGTCACCGACGGCCGGTACGTCTACATGCGCGCCCCCGCCACGGCGCAGAACGCGCCGCTGCTGGAACACACGCTGATGCCCACCCACATGCGCGGGCGGTTCTCCCCGGCCGAGCTGGCGAACCTCCAACTGGCGGAGCCGTTCACCTTCACCAAGGGCGTGCGCACCCTGCGCGTCCCCGGCCGCACCTTCATCAACCCCTACCAGCACGGCACCCTGCTGTTCGACCTGGAGGGCGACCCCGACCAGCGCACCCCCCTCGTCGACGACGCGGCCGAGCTGCGGATGGCGACCCTGCTGGTGGAGCTGATGCGCGCGGGCGACGCACCGCCGAGCCAGTACGAGCGCCTCGGCCTGCCGGCCGAGGGCCCGGTCGGCGCGGAGCACCTGCTGGTCCGGGCCCAGCGCGAGCAGGCCGACCGGGCCGCCGAGCCGCTGCCCCACCCGGAGGACTACCCCCCAGGACGCTTCTCGCTGCGGACCCCCGTGTTCGCCCTGATCTCCGACCCGGTCGCCGTGGAGGTGATGCGCAGGCACCTGCCCGGCATCGTCGACTCCGAATTCCTGCAGTTCCTCGGCCCGACGCCGCTGATCGACGTCGCCGCCCTGGCCGGCGGCCTCACCGACGTGTCGGCCCTGCGCCGGGTGGCCGAGGAACTCGCCGCTCTCTGACCAGCCGGCGCACGACGTACCGGTGACGGGGTTGCAGCCCCGTCACCGGCGAGCACGCCGCCTTTCCCCCGCACTGCCCCTGTGACGAACGATGCGAAGAAGTGGAGTCGCGCATGTCCGACCTTATCGAGGGCACCTCCGGGCCCGCCACGAGGACCGGCCCGCCCCCGGTCAAAGGCCGATGGGCCCAGCTCTCGGTCCTCGGCGGCGCCATGCTGGTCGACGGTACCGAGGCCGGCCTGGTCACCGGCCTGTTCCCGGTCATCAGGAACGCCCTCGGCCTGACCCTCGGTTCGCTCGGCGTCCTGACCGCCGCCGGCAAGCTGATCGGCGTGCTCGCGGCCCCCCTGTGGGTGTGGGCGGCACGCCGCTGGTCGCGCAAGAGCGTCCTGGTCCTGTCCACCGGCCTGTGGGGGGTGTGGGGCGTGGCCGCCGGCTTCTCCAGGGACTTCACCGAACTGCTGGTCTTCGTCACGGTCCTCGCGGCCGGCTACGCGGCCGCCCAGCCGCTGGTTTCCGAGATCATCGGCGACCTGTTCGACCCGGCGTCGCGCGGTCGCGCCGTCGGTGCCCTCTACGGTGCGCTGTCGCTGGTCGGCTCGGTGCTCGGCCCGCTCATCGGGCAACTGGCGGGAGTCCACGACGGCTGGCGCTGGGGACTGTGGGGCGTCGGCGTCCTGAACATCCTCTTCGGCGGGGTGCTGCTGCTCTGCTTCCGCGACCCCGGCCGCGGCGCGGCCGAGCGGCAACTCGCGGACCTCGACCGGGCCGCCCGCGAGCCCCGGACGAAGGTCGGCCTGGCCACCGTCGTCTCGCTGTTCAAGATCCCCAGCTTCGCGATCCTCCTGGTGTCGCGGCTGCTCTCGGGACACCTGCTGCTCTCCTCGTTCGCCGTCGTCTACCTGGTGGACGTGTTCGGCTTCACCACCCAGCGAGCCGCCGTCGTCCTGATGCCGCTGGGCATCGGATACCTGCTGGGCACCCTGCTGGGAGGCTTCCTCGCCGACTGGGCCACCCGCCGCAGCCCCCGCCACGGGCTTCCCGGCGCGCTCCAGGGCGCCCAGGTCGCCTTCGCCGTCCTCGCCTTCCTGGGCACCCAGGTCCACTACCGCGGCATCGGCGCCTACGCCCTGCTCTTCTGCCTGATGGGTGTCGCCCAGGGCGTCAATCCCAGCCTCAACCGCCCGATGGTCATGGCGGTCACCCCACCCGAGCTGCGGGCCACCGCCTTCACGATCTACGTCTCGGTCTTCGAAGCCCTCGCGTGGGCCGCCTTCGGCCTGGGCGCCGGCTTCCTCGGCCAGGCGGTCGGACTCCGCCCGGTGTTCCTGGCGGTCCTGGTGGTCCTCATGCTCGTCAACGGCGCTTTCCTGACGCTCCTCCACCTGCCCTACGCGAAGGACGTTCAGCGGGTGCAGCGGGAGCTCGACCTCAGGCGCCGGGCAGCCCTGGCCTGACCCGGCCCGCCTGACCCGGCCCGCCTTGCACGGCCGGCCTCACACGGCCGGCTGAACCCACTCCCGGAGGAACCCGTGAACCTGCCCTCGGCGCCCTGCTGCACGCCCTCGCGAGGCCCCGGCGCGCTCCGCCCGCTCCACCTCGCGGCCCCGCGTCCCGCCGGCCCGACGGACGGCATGGTCCTCCTGCCCGGCGGCGGGTTCCTGATGGGCACCGACGGCGACGAAGGCTTCCCCGACGACGGCGAAGGCCCCGTGCGGCAGGTCCGGCTGGACCCGTTCCTCATCGACGCCCGCGCGGTCACCAACGAGCAGTTCACCGCGTTCGCCGCCGACACCGGCTACCGCACCGACGCCGAGCGCCTGGGCTGGTCCTACGTCTTCGCTGGCTTCCTCCCGGCCGCCGTGCGGCGCACCGCCGTGCGGGTGGAGCGAACCCCCTGGTGGTGCGCGGTCACCGGAGCCGCCTGGGACCGTCCCGAGGGCGCGGGCAGCACGGTCGCCGACCGCGGCGACCACCCCGTCGTCCACGTCTCCTGGAACGACGCGCACGCCTACGCCTCCTGGGCCGGCAAGCGCCTGCCCACCGAAGCGGAGTGGGAGTACGCGGCCCGCGGCGGACTCGAACAGGCCCGGTACCCGTGGGGCGACGAACTCGATCCCGACGGCACCCACCGCTGCAACATCTGGCGCGGCACCTTCCCGGCGAAGAACACGGCCGCGGACGGCCACCGCGCCACCGCCCCCGCCGGCTCCTTCGCACCGAACGGCTTCGGCCTGTACAACATGTCCGGCAACGTGTGGGAGTGGTGCGCCGACTGGTGGACCACCGACCACCCCGCATCCCCCACCCCGGCCAACCCCACCGGCCCCGCCACCGGAACCGCCAAGGTCATCCGCGGCGGCTCCCACCTGTGCCACGAGTCCTACTGCAACCGCTACCGCGTCGCCGCCCGCAGCTCCAACACCCCCGACAGCTCCAGCGGCCACGCCGGCTTCCGCTGCGCCCGCAACGCCGAACAGCCCGACTGACGCGCCGACCCGTCCGCGACGGGCCACGCCGTTCGGCCGGGCTCGCAGACCACCGACCCGCCGTCCCGACCTCCGGGCGGGCCGTCAGCCCTCCGGTGCGGGTGGCAGGTGGAAGCCGACCTCGGCGCCGCCGGAGGGGGCGGCGGTGGCGAAGACGGTGCCGTGGTCGGCGGCGACGAGGTCGTGGACGATGGCCAGGCCCAGCCCCGAGCCCGGGGTCGACTGGGTGCCGGCGGCGCGGTAGAAGCGCTCGAAGACGGCCTGCCGGTCGCCGGGGGCGATGCCGGGCCCGTGGTCGCGCACGGCCAGCCGGGTGCCGGTGACGTGGACCTCCACCGGGGTGCCGTCCGGGCTGAACTTGACGGCGTTGCCGACCAGGTTGTCCACGCAGCGCTGCAGCGCGCGCGGGCGGGCCCGCACCGGCACGGGCCGTTCGGCGGTGACGGTGATCTCGCGGCCGGTGCGGCGCCGGAAGCGCCGGGCGCTGTCCTCGGCGGCGGCCGTCAGGTCCACCGACTCCGGGTCCTCCACGGTCTGCTGGTCGGTGGCCAACTCGACCAGTTCGCGCACGAGTTCGTCGAGTGCGACGGTTTCGGTGACCAGAGTGGCGAGGATCTGCTCCTCGTCCGCGGGGGCGAGCCGGCCGCGGGCGCGCTGGAGGAGTTCGGCGCAGCCGCGTACCGAGGTCAGCGGGGTGCGCAGCTCGTGGCTGGCGTCCTGGACCAGGCGTTGCTGCTGGTCGCGGGAGCGGCGCAGGGCGCCGACCATCGCCTCGAAGGCGCGGGTGAGGCGGCCGACTTCGTCGCGTCCGGCGGCGGGCAGCGGGGTGGCCAGGTCGCGGGTGGTGGTGATGTGTTCGGCGGCGCGGGCCAGGCGTCGCACCGGGCGCAGGATCCGGCCGAGGACGAGCCAGCTGAGCAGCGCGGAGGCGGCCGCGGCCGCGGCGCTGGTCCAGGTGATGCGGCGCAGGAACGCGTCGTCGACGGTCTGCGCCCCGGCGTAGGTCTGGCCGACCATCACCGCGCCCTGCCCGTCGGGGCGGGCCTTGGTGAGGATGCCGTAGGGGGTGCCGTCGACGGTGGCGTCCTCCTGGTGGGCGCCCTGTGCGGTACGGGCCACCTCCCGGGCCCGGGCCGAGACGGGCAGCGCCGGGCCGCCCGGGGCCCCCAGCGGCCGGGTGGTGCCGTCGGGGAGCAGCAGCTGTTCGACGGTGTCGGGCCGTGCGGGCGGGGAGCGGTCGAGGTCCAGGGCGGCGAGCACGGTGTGGGCCCGGTCCTCCAGGCTCCGGTCGAGCTGGTCGGCGACCAGGGTGCTGACGCCGCGGTAGGCGGCGGTGACGGGCACGGCGATGGCCAGCAGGACGGAGGCGAGGACCACGAGGCCGATCCTGGTGCGCAGCATCAGGCGGTCCTGGCGGTGTAGCCGACGTTGCGCACGGTGTGGATCAGCCGGGGCGCGCCGCCGTCTTCGGTCTTGCGGCGCAGGTAGCCGACGTAGACGTCGAGCGAGCGCGAGTCGGTGTCGAAGTCGTAGCCCCAGATGCGTTCGTAGATCTGGTGGCGGGTCAGGACGGTGCCCTGGTTGCGCAGGAGCAGTTCCAGCAGGTCGAACTCGGTCTTGGTCAGGTCGAGCCGGCGCCCGCCGCGGTGGGCCTGGCGGGCGCCGGGGTCCAGGGCGAGGTCGTCGAGGCCGAGTTCGGCGCTCTCGCCGCCGAGCGGCTCGGTGCGGCGCAGCAGGGCGCGTATACGGGCCAGGAGTTCCTCGGTGGCGAAGGGCTTGGCCAGGTAGTCGTCGGCGCCGGCGTCGAGCCCGGCGACCCGGTCGCCGAGCTGGTGGCGGGCGGTGAGGACCAGGACGGGCAGGCGGTCGCCGCGCCGGCGCAGCATCCGGCACAGCGCGAGGCCGTCGAGGCGGGGCATGACCACGTCCACCACGGCGAGGTCGGGGCGCCGGTGCTCCAGGAGCTCCAGGGCCTCCTGTCCGTCGGCGGTGGTGAGTACCCGGTAGCCCTCGAAGCGCAGCAGGTGGTCGAGGGTGTTGCGGACGCCGGGGTCGTCCTCGACGACCAGGACGGTGCGCCGGGCGGCGGTGGGATCTGTCATGGTGTCATCTTCGCTGGTGGCGGGCGTGGTCATGCCGGTCGGGGGGTGGTCGAGGGCGGCCGGTCAGAGGGTCAGCGGGGGACCGGGACGACGGGGACCGGGGGGATGTGCGCGAGGCAGGAGGTGTCGCCGACCGCGCCGGTGCGGATGAAGTGGGTGGAGATGTCCACCGCGCAGCCGGTGGACTCCATCTCCGGGATGTGCCCGCTGTTGGGCACGGAGACGAAGGCGCTGCGGCGGAACTGGGCTGCGGAGAGGCGGGAGTTGGCCTCGGGGGTGTTGGTGTCGAGGTCCCCGGAGAGCACCAGGACGGGCACGTCGGGCACGTTCTTCAGGTCGGTCGGCTGCGGGTCGGCGGTGCCGCGGCGCGGCCAGGACAGGCAGTTGTCGCCGCCGTCGGTCTGCCCCTCGGTCCAGCCCTTGACGCTGAACGCCCCGAAGTCGGCCGGGTCGGCGGCGGCCAGCGCGGCCCGGTACTGGCGGCGGCGCTCGGCGGGCGGGGCGGCCGGGTCCCAGGCGCGGGCGTAGTCGTTGCAGGTGACGGCCAGGAAGGAGGCCTGGTCCTCGGTGCCGGTGTGCTCGACCTCGGCGCGCACCAGGGCGGCCAGCGGCCCCTCGTCGCCCGCGGCGAGGGCGTGCAGGGCGGCCGGCAGCGCGCCGAGCAGACCGGGCTCCTCGGGGTGCAGGCCGATGCCTCGGGTGGCGGGCTCGTACATCAGGTCGGCGAGCTTGTCCTCGCTGAAGACCACGGTGCGCGGCCTGCCGCCGAGGGAGGCGGTCAGCACCAGCGGGTGGGTGCGCAGCCGCTCGGTGGTGGCGGCGAGGTCGCGGACGGCGCCTTCCGGGTCGCAGGCCCCGCTGCGCTCGCAGATCCGGCGCAGCGTCAGGGAGACCTGCTGGGCGCCGGGCCGGGCCAGGGAGTCGAAGGCGAGCGGGTAGGCGCCGGACAGCACCATCGACTCGACCCGCTGGGGGTGGCGGTCGGCGTAGACCGGCATCAGGTAGGTGCCGTACGACAGGCCGTACAGGACCAGCTTCGGGGCGCCCAGGCGCGCGCGGGCGGCATCGAGGTCGTCGGCGGTGGCGGCGCTGGTGTAGCCGCGGGCGCGCGGGCCGAGTTCCTCGGCGCAGTCGGCGACGAGCTCGCGCTGGGCGGGGCGCGGGGCGAAGCGGTAGTCGGCCTCGGTGACGTCGCAGGGGAGCCGGCCGGAGCGGCCGGTGCCGCGCGGGTCCAGCAGGAGCAGGTCGTAGTCGTCCAGCACCCCCTGCAGTGCCCCGGCCACCTGGTCGGCGCGGTCGATGAGGGTCTCGCCGGGGCCGCCGGGGTTGAACGCGATGGTGCCCCGGGCCGGGCCGGGGCGGCTGTGGCGCACCACCGCGTAGCTCACGCCGATGCCGCCCAGGCGCGGCTCGTCCGCCACCAGCGGGCGGCGCATGGTCGTGCAGTCGACCTGGTGCCCGGGGACGGTCGGGCACCACGCGGGCCGGCCCGCCGCCCCGGTGGGGGCGGCCTGCGCGGGCGAGGCGGTGGTGACCGGAAGCACCGCCGCCAGCACCGCCAGCGCGGCGGCGGCCAGCCCGCCCCGGCGGGCCGGCTCCTTCGCCCGGCTCGCGGTCGCGTCCGTCGCCGTACCGGTCGTCCCTGCCGCCGTGTTCGTCGCCGTGTTCGTCGTCATCGTGGTGCCCTCCGTACGTTCTGCGGTCGGTGTGGGCACGACCCTGCCGGGTGCCGGTCAGCGGTTCGGCAGAGCGACGGCAAAGGCGTGTAAGAACTCCGGCCGGTCCCGGTGCGAGAACCACGCGCATCCTCAAGATCCTTTCCTTGATGGAAACTTGACGAACACGAGTCGTCCCCAAGGCTTCTCTCTGTTCGAAAAATCGGTCTAACTGGTAGCACCGGACGGGGCAGGGCCAGCACGCGGCAAGCGGCTGAAGCCCACGGACGCCGGTGCCTTCCCGCCGTCGGGAAAGCCGCTCACCTTGCCCGGCCACGGCATCGCCATGCCCGCGTCGGCGAACCGTCAGGTCGCGCAAGGAAAGAACTCGTGGTGTTCACGTGGGGGAGAGGGGCAAGTCAAGGATGACGAAGTCCGCAGGAGCGCGCAGATTCGCGCAGGTGGTGGCGCTGGTCACGGTCGTGGCAACCGCCGCGGCCTGCAGTGGCGGCGGTGGGGGCGGCGGCAGCGGCAACCCGGGGCCGGCCGGAGCGGCGGTGCAGGGAGGTGTGGTGCGGGTCGCCGAGGCGCCCTCCACCTTCCCGGACGCCATCTGGCCGTTCGACTCCCCGGCCCAGGTCACCACGGTGAACACCAGCCAGTTCCAGGAGCTGTTCTACCGCCCCCTGTACTACTGGGGCCTGAACGACAAGGTCGCCCTCGACCCGGAGGTTTCCCTCGGCGAGGCGCCCACCTGGAGCGCGGACGGCAGGACCGTCACCCTCCAGGTCAAGCCGTGGAAGTGGTCCAACGGTGAGGACGTCAACGCCCAGGACGTGCTGTTCTGGATCAACATGGCCAAGGCCGAGTCGTCCAACAGCGGCTACTACACCCCGCCGAACCCGGCGATCGGCGCCAAGTACTTCCCGGACAACGTGGCTTCGGCGACCGCCTCGGGACAGACCCTGACGCTGACCCTCAACACCCCGGTCAACCAGACCTGGTTCACCGACGACGAGCTCAGCCAGATCACGCCGATGCCGCTCGCCTGGGACCTCACCGGCCAGGGGCAGAAGGGCAGTTGCGCGAGCGACGCGTTCGGTTCGGACGCCGCAGCGAAGGACTGCGCGGCCGACTACGCCTACCTCAGCGCGCAGTCGACCAAGGGCGGCGACTTCGCGGGCAGCCCGCTGTGGTCGGTGGTCGACGGCCCGTGGAAGCTCAAGAACTACAACGGCACCTCCGGCGCGTACGGGATCGTGCCGAACCCCGCCTACTCGGGCCCGCAGAAGCCGCACCTCGACGAGGTGGACTTCGTCCCGTACACCTCGGCCACCACGGAGTACGCGGACCTGAAGGCCGGCAGCGGCGGCGCCAACGCCATCGACGTCGGCTACCTGCCGGCCGAGAACTCCCCGACCTTCAACGCCAAGAACCCGGACGCGGGCAACCCGTTGAGCGGCGCGGGCTACTACATCCCGGCCCCGACCTACCTGGACGAGATCTCGTACTACCAGATCAACTTCGCCAACCCGGCCGTAGGGCCGCTGTTCAAGCAGCCCTACTTCACCAAGGCCGTCCAGGACACCGTGGACCAGCAGGGCATCATCAACGGCATCTGGAAGGGCTGGGGCTACCCGAGCACCGGCGCCGTGCCCAGCCTCCCGGCCGGCAACCCGCTCTCCCCCAAGAGCCAGTCCGAGCGCGCCACCTACGACCCGGCGGCCGCCAAACAGCTGCTGAGCAGCCACGGCTGGAACACCGACAGCGTCCCGGCCACCTGCACCGACCCGGGCACCGGCCCGAACCAGTGCGGCGCCGGTATCGCGGCGGGCACCAAGGCCGCGTTCACGCTCGACTACCCCTCCGGCCAGGCCGCGCTGGACACCATGGCGGCGGACATGCGCTCGGACGCGGCCAAGGCGGGCATCGGCATCACCATGGTCAGCCAGACCCAGAACACCATCGGCAACGAGGGCGTGGCCTGCGGCGCCGACCAGCCGGCCGGCTGCCAGTGGCAGGGCCTGCTCTACGGCGGCTGGGTCTACGCCCCCGACTACTACCCGACCGGCGACGCGCTGTTCGCCACCGGAGCCGGGCCGAACGTCTGGAGCTTCTCCGACCCGAAGCTGGACCAGCTGATCGTCAAGACCACCACCGGCAGCGACGTCAACGACCTGTACGCCTACGAGGACTACATCGCGGGCGACCAGCCGGTCATCTACACCCCCAACACGCTCGCGATCAGCGAGGTCACCAAGAAGCTGCACCTCGACGCCGGTGACCCCTTCCAGGGCTACGAGCCGGAGTACTGGTACTACACGAAATGACGGCCATCCGTAACGGCGTCGCCGCTGCCCCCCTCGGGGGGCGGCGGTGACGGCCTACCTGATCCGACGGCTGTTCCAGGCCCTCCTGACGGTGCTGATGGTCACCGTCATCTCCTTCGGCCTGATGCAGCTCATGCCGGGCGGCCCGGTCCGAGCGATCCTCGGCTCCCACGCCACCCCGGCCAACATCGCCCACCTGACCCAGCAGATGGGTCTGGACCGCCCCGTCTACGTGCAGTACTGGACCTGGCTGGACGGCCTGCTGCACGGCAACCTGGGCTTCGACTACATCCAGCAGCGCCCGATCTCCGACCTGCTGTTCAACGCCCTCGGCGCCTCCGCCTACATCGTCGGCGCCTCGCTGCTGCTCGCGCTGCTGATCGCGGTGCCGGCGGGCCTGCTCCAGGCCACCCGCCGCAACAGCGTGCTGGACCACGCCTTCACGGTGTTCTCCTTCGTCGCCTACGGCGTGCCGACGTTCTTCATCGGCTTCCTGATCCAGCAGTGGTTCGAGGACGACCTGCACTGGGTCTCGGTGCAGGACCAGGTGGCCACCTTCGGCGACGCGCTCACCCACCCCGGGGCCGTCTGCCTGCCCGTCCTGACCCTGACCGTCACCACCGTGGCCGGCTACAGCCGCTACATGCGCTCCGGGGTGCTGGACCAGATCACCCAGGACTACGTGCGGTCCGCCCAGGCCAAGGGCGCCTCCCGGCGCCGCACCCTGTACGGCCACGTGCTGCGCAACGCCCTGATCCCGATGGTCACCCTGGTCGGTCTCTCGTTGCCCGCGCTGGTCGGCGGCGCGCTGATCGTCGAGTACGTCTTCAACATCCAGGGCATCGGCCTGCTGACCACCCGTGCCGCGCTGCAGAACGACTACGGCATCACCCTGGCGGCCACCCTGCTCACCGCGGTGACCACCGTGGTCGGCTCGCTGCTGGCCGACCTCGGCTACGCCGTGCTGGACCCACGAGTGAGGCTCACCTGATGGCCCTGACACCCGGTACCACGGAAGGTCGGCCCGCCTCCGCCCCGGGCGGGGAGCCGGCCGGGCGGCCCCGCTCGATGCTCCGGCGCGGCGCGGAGGTCTTCGCCGAGAACAGGCTGGCCCTGGTCGCCGTCGCCGTCCTGGTCTCGATCATCGCCTTCTGCTTCCTCGGCCCGCTGTTCTACCACGCCGACACCTCGGTGGTGAACCTCTCCGCCGTCACCCTGCCGCCGGGCGCCGGGCACCCGCTCGGCACGGACAACGACGGCATCGACGAGCTCGGCAAGGTGATGGTCGGCGGGCAGACCAGCCTGGAGATCGGACTCGCCGCCGGTCTGATCGCCGCCGTCCTCGGCGCGCTGTACGGCGCGGTCGCGGGCTATCTCGGCGGCTGGATCGACGCGTTGATGATGCGGGTGATCGACTCCTTCATGTCCTTCCCGCTGATCTTCCTGCTGATCTACCTCAGCAGCGTCTACGGGAAGAGCAAGGCCATGCTGATCCTGGAGGTCGGCCTGACCTCCTGGTTCGGCATCACCCGCCTGGTCCGCGGCGAGGCCCTGGCCATCAAGGTCCGCGAGTACGTGGCCGCGTCCCGGATGATGGGCGCGGGCGGTCGGCGGATCGTGCTGAAGCACATCCTGCCCAACACCATCGGGACCACGATCGTCAACACCACGTTCTCGATCGCCGACGCGGTCTTCGCCCTGTCCACGCTCAGCTACATCGGCCTGGGCCTCCAGGCCCCCAACAACGACCTGGGCGGCATGCTCGACGTCGGCACCACCTTCGCCGGCCAGGGCTGCTGGTGGATGATCTATCCGCCCGCCGCCGTGATCATCCTGATCATCCTGTGCTTCAACGTGATCGGCGACGCCCTGCGCGACGCCTTCGAAACCCGGCTGCAGAAGCGGTGAACCCGACGGAGGATCAGCAGTGGCGCTCCTCGAAGTGACCGGCCTGCGCACCGAGATCCGGCTGAAGCGCTCGGTGGTGCACGCCCTGGACGGCGTCGACCTCGCGGTGGACGTCGGCGAGACCCTCGGCATCGTCGGGGAGTCGGGCTGCGGCAAGACCATGACCGCCATGTCGATCATGCAGCTGCTGCCGAACGGCGGCAGCGTCGTCGACGGCCGGGTCCTGCTCGACGGCCGCGATCTGCTCGCGCTCGGCCCCGAGAAGATGGACCGGGTGCGCGGCAACGACATCGGGATGATCTTCCAGGACCCGACCACCTCGCTCAACCCGACGATGACCATCGGCCGGCAGATCTCCGAGTCCGTGCGCATCCACCGCCGGGCCTCCCGGAAGGAGGCGCACGAGCGCGCCGTCGAGGTGCTGTCCCTGGTGGGGATGCCCAGCCCGGCCCAGCGGGCCCTGGTCTACCCGCACGAACTGTCCGGCGGGATGCGCCAACGGGCCATGATCGCCATGGCCCTGGCCAACGAGCCCAAGCTGCTCATCGCCGACGAGCCGACCACCGCCCTCGACGTCACCGTCCAGAAGCAGATCCTCGAACTCATCGACCACCTCAAGCAGCAGCTCGGCATGGCCGTCATCCTGGTCACCCACGACCTCGGCGTCATCGCCGGACGGGCCGACCGGATCGCCGTCATGTACGCCGGGAAGGTCGTCGAGACCACCGGCACCGAGGAGCTCTACACCAACCCCCGCCACCCGTACACCGAGGCACTGTTCGAATCGCTGCCGGAACGTTTCGCCGAGTCCGGCGGCCGGCTCTACTCGATCCCCGGCCTGCCGCCGGACCTGACCACCCCGCCGCCCGGCTGCCGGTTCGCCGCACGCTGCCGCTACGCCACCGAGCGGTGCCACGCGCAGGAGCCGCCGCTGTCCGGGGAGGCCCCGGAACACCGCTACGCCTGCTACTTCCCGGTCGGCGAGGCCGAGCCGGGCGGCCGCCCCACCGCCGTGGCACCGCCCCCGGCGACGCCGGTACGGGCCCCGGCGGTACGGGCCCCCGCGGTGCCCGACGACGCGCCGGCCGAACCGCTGCTGCGCATCGACAACCTGGTCAAGCAGTACGCGGTGACCAGCGGCCTGATCCTGCGCCGGGCCGTCGGCGCGGTCAGCGCCGTGGCCGACATCTCCCTGACGGTCCGCCGGGGAGAGACGCTCGGCCTGGTCGGCGAGTCCGGCTGCGGCAAGACCACCGTCGGCAAGCTCATCGTCGGCCTGGAGCGGCCCACCAGCGGCAGCCTGGTGTTCGAGGGCCGGGACCTGGCCCTGGTGCCACGGGCCGAGCGGCGCCGACTGCGCCGGGACGTCCAGCTCATGTTCCAGGACTCCTACGCGGCGATGAACCCCCGGATGCCCGTCCAATCGATCATGCGCGAGCCGCTGGACATCCACCGGGTCGACGGCCAGGCCGAGCGCGACCGGCGGATCAGGCAGATCTTCGACCTGGTCGGCCTGCCGCTCACCGCCCTGGACCGCTACCCGCACGAGTTCTCCGGAGGCCAGCGCCAGCGCATCGGACTGGCCCGCGCGCTGGCCCTGCGCCCCAAGCTCATCGTCGCGGACGAGCCCGTCTCGGCCCTGGACGTGTCGATCCAGTCGCAGGTGCTCAACCTGATGAGCGACCTTCAGGGCGAACTCGGACTGTCGTACCTGTTCATCTCGCACGACCTGTCCGTGGTCCGGTACCTGTCCGACCGGATCGGCGTGATGTACCTGGGCAAACTGGTGGAGATCGGCCCCGCGCCGTCGGTGTACGCCAGGCCGGTGCACCACTACACCCGCGGCCTGCTGGACACCATCCCGGTGGCCGACCCGGTGGTGGAGAAGGCCAAGAGCAGCCGGGGCGTCGCCGGGGAACTCCCGTCCGCGATCGACCCGCCGTCCGGCTGCCGCTTCCGCACCCGCTGCGCGGCGGCGCAGCAGATCTGCGCGGAGGTCGAGCCACAGCTCACCGCCTTCGGCCCCGACGACCACCTGGCCGCCTGCCACTTCCCCCTGCGGGCCGCCCCGATCCGCTGAACCGCGCCTCCGACCACGCCCCGATCCGCTGAACCGCGCCTCCGACCACGCCCCCTCCGGGAGCGGGCCGGCGAGGCCGTCGGCGGTGGGCACATGGCGGTGGGCACATGGCGGTGGGCACATGGCGATGGGCACGCGGCGGTGGGCACGTGGCGATGGGCACATGGCGGTGGCCTCCACCCCGAGAGCGGGATGGAGGCCACCGGGCCGGTTTCCGAGAGGCCGGCGAGTCCGGACGCACCCGGCGGGTGCCGGGCGCACGCGGGCCGCCCGTGGGAGGAAGGTCAGGTGCAGGGGATGACCCGGCCTCCTGTCACGACGCACTTGGGCGGCACCAGGCGCGGGTGTCCGGTGTTCGTCTGCCACTGCACCTTCGGGACGCCCTTGATGATCGCCTGGAGCGCGTAGATGAAGGCCTCCAGGAAGTCGCCCTTTCCTGCGGCGGCCACCGCGCGGGCCCCGTCGATGGCGGCGCCGGTGGCGTCGCCGGCCTGCAGGATCTGGACGTCGCCCAGGGGGCTGACCATCAGCCAGGCGCCATTGCGGCCATTGGTTCCCGAGGCCCAGCAGACCCGCCCGTCGGCGGCGGTGACGACGAGGTTCCCGTCGTCCTGCATGACGGCCTTGGCCCCGCAGCCCACGGTCTTCGACTCCCATACGGGCCAGGTGTGGTCGCCGATGGCGTCGCCCTGCGTGTAGTAGGCGACGAGGTTGCCGTCCTGCTGCATGACGAGCCGGGTGGATTGCTCCGCCGCCGAGGACTCCAGGCTCTGCCCTGGGCACAGGGTGTCCCCGTGCCACATCCACGAGTCGGAGGACTGCCGCCCGTTGCAGACCGGGGGGAGCTGGATGCTGTCCGGGAAGCGCGGGTCCCTTCCTCCGCCACCGCCGCCGGTGTTCCCGCCGCCTCCGCCTCCGCCGGTACCGCCACTGCCGGTGTTCCCACCGCCACCTCCGGTGACCGCTGAGTCGTCGAGCTTCCACCACTGGGCGGTGGAGGAGGTGCAGGCCCAGACGGCGAGGTCCTCGCTGCTGTTGACGGCGGTGAGGCAACCGTTGTCGGCCGCGGAGATGATCCGGTACCAGCCGGGCAAGTTCTGGCTCTCCTGGAAGCGCCAGAGCTGGTTGGCGTTGCCCTCCTGGGCGCTGGTGAGGTGGGTGCGGTGGGTGCTGGGGTTGTGGTCCATCACCATCGCCCCGGCGAACTTCGTCTCGATCAGCCACTGGTTGTTGGGCTTCTGCCACAGCATCCACTGCTGTGCGGCGCTGCCGTTGCCGCCCAGGGCCTTGATCCGGGTGCCGCCGGCGGTGTTGGCGCCGTCGAGGTCCGCGACCAGGCCGTTGTTGCCGGAGCGCAGGACGGTGGTGACGCCGTGGCGCACCCCGCTGCCCCCGGGCGCCTGCGGGGTTCCCCCGCTGCCGGCGTTCCCGCCGCCGGTCGAACCTCCGCCCGTCGAGCCGCCGTTGTTCCCGCCGTTGTTCCCACCGCCACCGCCGGACGAGCCGCCGGTGTTCCCACCGGCGCCGCCTCCGCCGGAGCCGCCGCCAGGGGTGGGCCCGTTCTGGATGTTGTCGAGCCGCCAGCGCTGGCGGTCCGAGCCGTCGCAGGCCCAGATGCCCAGCTGCTCACCGGCGTTGTTGGCGGTCAGGCAGCCGCTGTCGGTGTCGCTGGTGATCCAGAACCAGCCGCCTCCGGCGTCGTGGAAGGCCCAGTGCTGGTTGGCGTTGCCGTCCATCGTCCGGATCAGGTGGGCGCGGTGGGTGCCCGGGTCGTGGTCCATGACCATGCCCTGGCCGGCGGCGGCCTTGCCGTCGGTCAGCAGCGTCTCGATGATCCAGCGCCCGTTCGCGGTGGGCCAGAACGCCCAGCGCTGCGCGTCGTTGCCGTTCGAGCCGAGCGCCTTGATCGCGGTGCCGGAGGCGGTGTTCGCGCCGTCGAGGTCCGCGACCATGGTGTTGTTCGCCGAGCGCAGGGTGGCGACCTGCGACGAACCGACGCCGGGGCTCACCACCGGGGTGGTGCCGGGCTGCTGCGCGGGCCGCTGTGGGGCGCGCGGCGGGACGGTGCCCAGGCCCCAGCGCTGCGCGTCGCTGGCGTTGCAGTCCCAGATCTGCAGTGCGGTGCCGTTCGCGGAGTTGCCCCCCACGACGTCCAGGCACTTGCCCGAGTTCGGGTTGACCAGGGAGGAGTCCGCGCCCTGGCGCCAGTTCTGCGCCGCGCTGGCGTTGCAGTCGTACAGACCCACCCGGGTGCCGCCGGCGGTGTTGCCGGCGGCGACGTCCAGGCACTTGCCGAACGCCTTCAGGACGAGCCCGTCGCTGGTCGCGGTCGGGGTCCACTGCTGGGAGGCGGTGTTGTTGCAGTCGTAGAGGTCGATCGGGGTGTTGTTCGCGGTGTTGCCGGCGGTGACGTCCAGGCACTTGGACGGCAGCGCCGAGTAGACCGGCACCGCGGCCGCGCCGCCGGAGTTCCCGCCACCGCCACCGCCACCGTCACCGCTGGTGCCACCGGTGCCACCGCCGGTCGACGGGTTGTCGACGGCCTCGGTCAGGCGCCACTTCTGGGCGTTGGTGCCGTCACAGCCGAGGATCGCCAGCTCCGCACCGTCGGCCGCCGCCGTGAGGCAGCCGTTGCCGGCGGCGCTGACGACCGTGAACCAGCCGCCCCCGGCGTCGGTGAACCGCCACAGCTGGTTGGCGTTGCCCTCCTGCGCACCGATGAGATGGGTGCGGTGGGTGGTGGGGTTGTGGTCCATCACCATGCCGCCGCCGAGCTTCGTCTCGATCAGCCACCGGCTGTCCGGCTTCTGCCACAGCGTCCACTTCTGCGCGTCGTTGCCGTTGCGGCCCTGCGCCTTGATGCGGGTCCCGGCGGCGGTGTTGGCGCCGTCGAGGTCCGCGAGCAGGCCGCCGTTGCCCGACTGCAGTACCACCGTCCGGTTGTGTACGGGCTGCGCACCACCGGCGCCCAGCGGCGGCTGGCCGCCGGTGCCGCCACCGCCCGTGCTGCCGCCGTTGTTGCCGTTGCCGCCCCCGGTCGTCGGCACGGTGCCGGAGAGCTTCCACTTCTGCTGCGCGCTGCCGTCGCAGTCGCGGACGGCCAGTACCTCGTGCGCGCCGCGCTGGGTCAGGCAGCCGCCGGCCGCGCTGACGACGTTCGTCCAGCCGCCCCCGGCGTCCCTGAACTGCCACAGCTGGCCGGGCTGCCCGTCCGCGGCGGCCGGTGCGAGCACGCTCTCGTGCCGGCCGGTGTCGTGGGCCAGCAGCATGCGCTCGGCGGCGGAGGCGCGGTTGTAGGTGAGCCGGGTCTCGATCGCCCAGTTCCCGTTGCCGCGGTCCCAGAACACCCACTTCTGCGCGTCCGTGCCGTTCGGCTCGTAGGCCTGGACGGCGTTGCCCGCCACGGTGCTGGAGCCGCGGACGTCGGGCACGAGGGTGTCCCCGGTGCCCGGCTGGAGGTATGCGCCGGTCCCGGCGTCGTTGCCAGTGCCGCCGTCGGGGCCAGTGCCGTTGTTGGGGCCGCTGGGAGTCGACGGGCCGCCGAAGATCGGCGGAAACATGGGCAGAACGGGGAACCCGGGCAGCGAGATCCCCGGAGGCGCGGGCACCGGCGGACGGCCGCCGGTGGAACCGTTGTCACCGCCAGGGGTGTTGCCGTCCGGCTGGTCCTTCCGCTTGCACTTGGGAGGCTCCTCCGGCGACTTGGGCGGGTTCGACCAGGCGGCGGGGTCGTTCGGGAAGCCGGTGGTCGTGGGCCACGGGACGTCCGGCAGCCCCGGCAGGGAGGGCCACGGGACGGTGGGGAACCCGGGGACGGACGGCCAGCGCCAGAGCGGGATGCTCGGGAGCGTCGGCCAGGTGACGTCCGGAAGCGAGGGCCCGTCCGTCCCCGGCGCGTCCGGCAGGTCGGGGTGGCCCGGCCACGGCACGTTCGGGGAGCCGGGCACCGAGGGCCACTTCACCTGCGGGAATCCCGGCACGGTGGGCCAGGCCAGGTCCGGGTGCCCCGGGATCGCCGGGTCGGTGGCGCTCGGCAGCCCGGGGATCAGGGCCCTGCCGTCGTCGTTGCCGTTGCCGGGCAGCGGCAGCACCGGCCACGGGACGCCGGGGTGGCCCGGCATGGCGGGCCACGGGACGGTCGGGGAGCCGGGGACGGCCGGCCAGGTCGCCTCGGGGTGGCCGGAGACGGCGGGCCACGCCGTGGTGGGCAGAGTGGGGAAGCCGGGCCAGCGCAGCTCGGGCAGGTCGGGGTGGCCGGGCATCGGGACGCCCGGGAAGCCCGGGACGGACGGCCACGGGATCGCCGGGTGCCCTGGCAGCGACGGCCAGGTCACCTCGGGGCGGTCCGCGACGGTCGGCCACGGCAGGTCGGGGAAGCCGGGGACGGTGTGGCCGGCGCCGGAGCACGGCACGGACAGGTGCCAGCCCTGCCGGTCGGAGCCGTCGCACGGCGCCACCGTCAGCGCGGTGCCGTCCAGGGTGAGGCAACGGCCGTCGGTGGCCGTGGTGATGCGGTAGCCGCCCGCGCCGTCGGCGACGAAGCGCCAGCGCTGGCCGGGGCTGCCGTCGGGCTTGCCGTTCGTCGCGTCGTTCTCGATCGGCCGCACGGCCAGCCGGTCACCGTACGCGGGGACGCTGAGCACGCTGCCCTGTCCGGCCGGGGTGGTGCCGTTGGTCCGGCCGGTCTCGATCACCCAGGTGTCGTCCGCCTTCTGCCAGGTCGCCCAGCTCTGCCCGGCGGAGCAGTCGGGGGCGGCGGCCCGTACCGGGCTGCCCGGAGCGGGCGAGGCGTCCGGCACGTCGGCGACCAGGCCGGCGGCTCCGGAGGTCAGGACGGAGACCTTCCCGTGCTGCGGCTCCCGGGCTGTGGCGGCGGAAGCGGAGGCCGTCGGCGGCGCGCTGTCGGCCGGGACGCCGGCCGGGACGTCAGCGGGGACGCCGGCCGCCGCGAGGGAGATCATGGACGCGGCCGCTGCTCGGGGCGGGGACGGGACGTTCGGCCGACAGGTCTCGTCCTTGCGACGCAGCGGGTCCTTGCTGAACATCACCGGGAAGTGGTCCGATTCCTCCACGTAGCCGAGGCGGCGCGCCGTGTACTGGTGGTCGGCCGGCAGCCCCCGGGCGATCATGTAGTCGTATTCGGAGGTCGGGCGGTTCCTGGAGTAGGTCATCATGCCGGAGCTGACGAGCCGACGGCCGTCGCCGAACACCTGCGCCATCGACAGCGACCCGGGCTCGCGGTTGAAGTCGCCCATCAGGGCCCAGTTCGCGTCGCCCGTCGCCGTGACCGCCTGGATGGCGGCCGGCACGTTGTTCCGCTCATGGAAGCCTGCTGCCCTGTTGGTGGCGTGCATGGAGTAGTACCACGTGCCGTCCGCGAGCTTGACGCCCAGGATGGGCTTGGCATCGTTAGCCACCTGGCCGTTGTTCTCCGGCTGAGGCGGGATGACCCTCACCACGGGCGCCGCAGCGTTGTCGATGCTCCGGGGCACCACGAGGGCCAGCGAGCGTTCTTCACGGGTGGCTGTCCTGACCCGGTAGATGGTGCGAGTGCCGCCTGTCCAGGCGGGAAACACCTCCCATCGGTACCTCTGGACCTCGAAACCGTTCGTGTTGATCGATGCTTCGGGCACGATGTCCGGATCGTCCGGTTCCGCGTCCCGGATTTCCTGCAGCGCGAGAATGTCAACACGTTGGGCGAGATCGAAGATCTCCCCCCGCCATCTGGTGCCGTACCGATTGTTGTAGGTCGCGGCCGAGTGTTCCTGAACGGTCGCTGGTACGGCCTGCGGCGGAGCGACGGGGCCCACCGCGTGCGCGGGTATCGGGAACGCGCCGATGAGCCCCGCCAGCAGGGCGAACAGCGGTACGACCGCCGTGTACGCCCATTGTGGTCGCCACGGTATTCGCCGTTCGGTCGGTGAGGCGGCCGTGCCCGGGTGTGCCATTGAGAAACTCCTTGAAACTTCACAGCTGTACCGGGGCACGTTGACAGTGGGTGGTAGACAAACGATGAACGGATGGCCCTGGCGCGTATATCTCGCTGCGGTACCAGCTGTGAACCCGCGACGGGTCCGATGCCCCGCCAGTGGCCACGGTCGACCAGCAGCCCCAGATGATCCTGATCCCCGTGCGGGACCTGTAGACGGGCCGCGCCGACGGCAAGCCCGCCTCCCAGCAGGCCCCCTGCTCGACGTCCTCGCCCAGGGACGCCCCTCACCGCTTCCTGCTGCCGCGTCAGCGTCCCGCAGCCGGCCCGGGCTGCTCATCCGTTCGGGTGAGGCGAGGTTGGAGGGGGGCCGGGGGTGGCAGAACGGCGGGCATGACGACTTCCTCCACCAGGCGCCGCCGGGGCCGCCCTGGCAAGCCGGCCTTCGCGCCCGTGCCCGTCCGCCAGGCCGTCGGTCCCGCGGTGCCGTCCGGGCCGCGTCGACCTGCCGCCGGGTGCTGCCGGACCTGGAACAGCGAGCACAGGCTGCCCGGCGGCCAGGTGGTCCGGACGACCTGGCACCAGCCCGCCTGCCTGGCCTGGGCCGTCCGGTGACCACGCACCAGATGCCGGACGGACACTGCGCGCGCCGGCTGCCGTGCCCTCCGGCGCCCGGTCCCCCGGTGGCTTCGGTGAGGACGGCGGCGCCGCTGACGCCGGTGATCGTGGCGTTGGCGGTGCCGTCCGGCAGGGGGCGGGTGTCCTCCCGCGGGCCGGGTAGGGCGTTTTGTCCTGGCCCCGTCCGGTTTCGGACGGGCGGCTGCCCCGGGGCGGGGTGCTCCCGGGGCAGCCGTGGCGCGGGTGCGGGTGGGGTCAGCCCTGCCCGCCGGTGCTGATGCCGGTCTCGGTGGCGCTGCCCGCGACGCCGCCAGGGCCGACCACGACGGCGCCGGTGAGGAAGGAGGAGCCACAGGGGCCGAACTGGGCGTCGGTGACCTGAAGGGCGCTGCCGTTCGGGCCGACGGCGAACGCGCCGCTGTCGAAGTTGACGGTGGGGATGTTGTCGGTCTCGGCGGCGGAGGCGGTGGTCGCCGCGCCGATGACGAGCGGGAGGCTGAGGACGGAGACGGCCAGGATGCGG
Source organism: Kitasatospora sp. NPDC088861 (assembly GCF_044750105.1). Taxonomy (NCBI): domain Bacteria; kingdom Bacillati; phylum Actinomycetota; class Actinomycetes; order Kitasatosporales; family Streptomycetaceae; genus Kitasatospora; species Kitasatospora sp. NPDC088861. The sequence continues at coordinate 19,866 of NZ_JBIVJF010000013.1, read as the reverse complement.
TGCGCGGTACGCATGGGTGGAACCCTTCGAGGTGCGAATGGTGAGGGTGGATCGGACGGCCGTGGTGTGGCGGCCCGTCACCATCCACACACGGTCGTGTGCGCATCGCTACCGGGGGGAGGCTGTTCGTACCATCGGTTCACTCGGCCCTCGGCCCGGTTCCGCTCGCCGGGCCCGGCCTGCCGGCCGTGGACCCACCGGCGCCCGTCCCGCCCGCAGGGCCTGACTCCGTCAGGCGAGGTTCTGTTCCAGGGCCGCGAGGTAGCGCTTCATCGCGTGGTCGCGCACACCGGCCGTGGCCGGAGCGAACGCGTCGGCGGTCAGGCCCTTGGCGCGGTCGGCGAGCCCGGCGACCAGGCCCATGGAGTCGTGGAGCCGGCCCGAGGAGTCGATGTACTTCAGCGCCTCGACGTGGGTGTAGGCCGGCTCCGGCGGCAGCTGGGGCACGATGTCGTTGTTGTTGACGAACCGGTACAGGCGTCCCTTGAAGCCCTCGTTGCAGGCGGCGGCGAGCAGCCGGTCACAGGTGCGGGGCTGCCCGAACGTGATGATGCCGTCGGCCTGGAGGCGCGGGTCCTCCAGGTACAACCGGGCGCCGGCCAGCATCGCCAGGGCTCCGCCGAGGCTGTGGCCGGTGAACCACACGGTCTGGCCGTTGGTGCGCAGCTGGGCGTGGACGTCCCGGACGTCCGGGAAGACCGACTCCAGCGCTTCGGCGAAGCCGTAGTGGACGTAGCCGGTGCGGGCGGGGCCGGGCCAGGGCGGCGTGGAGGAGTCGGAGAGCCAGTCGCGGATCTCGGTCGGTTGGGTGCCGCGGAACGCCGTGACGACCATGTGGTCGCTGGCCATGGTGTAGCCCTGGGTGTCCTCCAGCGGGAAGGGCGGAGTGAACCGGGTCTGGTGGTGACGCACCCGGTCGAAGCCCCAGTCGCGGGCCTGCTGTTCGATGGTGGCCTCGTCCTGGTAGGCGAGTTCGGACGCCTTCGCCAGCCAGTAGGCGTGCGGGACGCTGTAGTTCTTCGCCTGGTGGTCGAAGGTGGTGGGCACGGGCACGGCGATCTCTCCTCCGGGACGGCCGGCGGACGGGGGACGCACCGCCGGCGCGGACATCAGCCCCGTCGTACCAGAGCGCGGACCGCCGCTCCGGGTGGGCCGCGCCCGGATGTCATCCCGACAGCCGAGCCGGCGCACGGGGGCGGCTACGGGTGGTGGAGGGCGCGGGCGTACGCCAGGTCGGCGGGCCCGTTCTGGCCGATGTGGAAGAAGTGGTTCACCTGCCAGGCCTGCGTGCTGCGCGCTTGCCGGTTGGTCGTGGTCACCCATGGCGGGTAGACGCGGAACCCTCGTTTCCCGCCGGAGCCGTTGCGGGAGACGATGTCGCGCTCGCACAGCACCTCGGACGGGAAGACGAACTGCCCGAAGCCGTTGTCGTCGCGGCAGCTGATGACGAAGAGGTCCACCCCGTCGTCGGTGTCGAAGGGCCGGATCGGTCCCTCTTCGGATCGCAGCCACACGGTGACGAACTGGCCCGCCTTCGTCGGGGTGGTTTTGGCCGCGCGGAACCGGACCGAGCGGCCGTCGATCGTGAACCGGCAAGCCGCGTATTCGGTGCTCTCCGGTTCGGCCACCGGGGGCGAACAGGCCAAACCGCTCGGGTCGTACACCAAGGCCTTCGCCGCCAGCAGGTCAGCATGAAGTCCTGCCCACGGCTGATTCGTCACCATTCCGTCATTCTGCCATCGAGGCTGCCACCCCTTGAGGTGCTCTATCAGGGGCTCCTGCCATCGGACCCGATCACGGACAGGCGGGTGGAGCAGGCGCCGTCGCCGTCCGGTCGGCAGCCGCTCCCGGCTGCGCCGCTCCTGGTCGGGTGGTCGAGCGCGTCGCTCTACACGGAGTCGTGTCGACCTGCCGGTGGCCGATCCGATGCCGCAGACCGCGGCCTTCGCCTCCGCTCTAAACCAGCTCCCGCAGGCGGAAAGCGGGCCCTGCCCCGGTAGATTGCCATCCTTGATCGAGCGCGGTGCGCACTCCCGCCTCGACGATGGACGGCACGACGGGGAACGCTGACGTGGCTGCCAGAAGCACCGGGCCCATCTGGTCGACCCGCTGGACCGCGAAACCGGACCGGCCCCATGCGCACGCGATGCAGCAGCGGACACCACCGTGTACCCGCCACCGGTACACCACCTCGTCGATGGTGATCAGGCGCGACCCTTTCTTCCTCAGCGTCAACTATGCCTCCTCGTACGGAACATCGGTGATGGGACGACCACTCGACTCGACCTCGCCACACCGAGCGTGCCAGAGTCCGAGGACGAAGGCACCCGACCTCCGGCGAGTCGCGTTGCCCCTCAGGGGCTCGCGTTGGCCGGGCCTGGCACGGATCCGACGGTCAGTGCGCGGCATGTCACCGCGTGACAGCGCCGCTGTCGCTGTCGGGCGACACCGGCGGCGGGCGACCCGGCGGCGGGCGGTCGAGAGCGCGGGCATCCGCGAGTGAGGAGCCACCTGGCAGAAGGCCTGGACCTTCGGGTGAACACCACCGGACCGACGGCCCGTCAACGCACCCGTTGACGGGAGCGTTGACGCCGCGTCTACCGGGGCCCGGTGGCATGACCGCAGGCCGGTTCCAGGGGGGAGCCGCCCGAGAGGAGAACCCCGAGATGATCACCCGTCGTACGGCCGCCGCCGCCGTCGTCCTGTCCGCCGCGACCGTCGTGTCCGGGATGGCCTTCGGCGCCGGGACCGCCAGTGCGGCCGAGTCGCTCCCGTCCAGCGGCGCCGACTACCGCATCTCCAGCTACGCGGGCGGCGCCCTCCAGTGGGACAGCCGCAACAACGCCTCCAACGTGGTGGTCCGCGACTGGAACGAGTCCTCCGCCCAGCAGGTCTGGACGGTCAGGGACGAGGGCAACGGCGCCTGGTCGGTCAAGGTGCCCGGCACCAACAACGCCGTCGACCGGGACCGGGGCAAGAACACCGTCGGTGCCTGGAACTACGTCGGCGCGGACAATCAGAAGTGGTGGCTGGAGAACACCTCGATGGGCAACGGCCGGGCCTGGCTGCTGCACAGCGTCTCGGACAGCAACCTCTGCCTCGCCCGTGGCGCGGACCTGAACGCCAAGGTGGCCGCCTGCAACGCGGGGGACCCGGCGCAGTCCTGGAACCTCGACCGCAACGGCGCCACCACCCCGCCGACCGCCGGCCGCCCGACCATCGACCTCGACTACTCGCAGGCCCCGGACCTCGGGCCGTGGCTGGAGCAGCAGAAGAGGACCGTCGCGGACTACTACCCGACGATCTCCAACCTGATCACCAAGGGAGCCTTCGCCGCCCCCAGCTACTTCAAGATCATCTTTGACCCGAAGCTGACCGACTACCCCGCGTTCACCACGGTGAACCCCAGCAGCGGCGTCAAGGAGGTCCACGTCAACATCGGCTACACCCGCGGCAACCAGGGTGACACCGGCTTCCTGGTGCACGAGGCCGTGCACGTCGCGGTCTGGGACAGCCCGTTCTCCGGCAAGTGGTGGCTGGGCGAGGGCCTGGCGGACTGGGTGCGCGACTACAACTTCCAGCCGGGCACCGGCGCCCAGCGCTTCGGCCCGGACTCCAACTACGACAGCGGCTACCAGGCCACCGCCCGGTTCATCGACTACGTCTCGAAGGCCTACAACAAGCCCGACCTGGCACACCTGCTGAACACCACGAACTACAACGAGCAGATCTGGGTCCAGCTCACCGGCAAGAGCGCCCAGCAGCTCTGGAACGAGATGCCCAAGTAACCCGCGCCCCCACACCCCACCCGACGGCCCGGCACCCACGAGGTGCCGGGCCGTCGTGTTGACGTCAGGAGCGCCGCCAAGGGGCGGGTGTGCGCGGTGCGGGACGGCCCGGCGCGCCTGGAAACACCGGAAGGTCACCTTTTCGAGTGAAGATCGAGATTGGGCCCCGAGTTCTGATCGCTCGTCACCGATGATGCGTTCGAGATCTTGCGGAGAGTGCCGGGCAGGAGCGGTCTGTCGGGAGGCGACATCGCCGCGTCCTCGTGGCGGCCTCGGCGGCCGCGCCCGGCGCGGTCGCGTTCCCGAGTGACAGCACACCCGATGAGGAGATGAAGTGCAGGAGAAGCGGCTCAAGTCCTGGGGCAACAACCGCGCGGGTCAGCTCGGCGACGGCACCTGGACGGACATCCGTACGACGGCCACCACCGTGCTGGGGCTGACGAGCGCCGAGGTGGTGAAGATCGCCGCCGGGGGAAGTGGCCCCACCGCAGGTTTCGGGCTGGCCCTGCTGACCGACCGCACGGTGCAGACGTGGGGCGCCAACGGGTCCGGGCAGCTCGGAGACGGTTCGGTGTTCAGCCACAACGCGCCCGGCCAGGTCGTCAACCTTTCCGATGCCACCGACGTCGCCGCGGGCGGAGTGCACAGCCTGGCACTGCTCGCCGACCGGACCGTGGTCGCCTGGGGGCGCAACAACTACGGCCAGCTCGGCAACGGCACCAACGCCGACAGCAGCGTCCCGGTCCGGGTCGAGGGACTCAACAAGGTGATCGCGATCGCCGCCGGACTCAACCACAGTCTGGCGCTGCGCGAGGACGGCACCGTGTGGGCCTGGGGCTACAACATCAACGGCCAGCTCGGGGACGGCACTTCGGCGAGCCGCAACGTACCGTCGCCGGTGAACAACCTGACCGGTGTGACCCGGATCGCCGCCGGAGCCGACCACAACCTGGCCCTGGTCGGCCCGCCGAGCACTTCCACCAAGCCCACCAGCGGCAACGCGGTGAAGGCGTGGGGCTACAACGCCACCGGCCAGCTCGGCGACAACACCACCATCAGCCGCTTCACCCCGGTCGACACCCAGGGCAGCTGGCTCGGAGGGGTCTCCGGGATCGCGGCCGGAGCCCACCACAGCCTGGCCGTCACCGACAGCGACAACAAGCTCAAGGCCTGGGGCCGGAACACCTCCGGCCAGATCGGCGACGGCACCACCGACTACCGGATCACCCCCGTCCAGGTCCCCGGCCTCACCGGCATCCAACTGATCGCCGGCGGCCGCGAACACACCATCGTCCTGCTCGGCGACAACACCGTCCGCTCCTGGGGCAACAACGGCTCCGGCCAACTCGGCAACGGCACCACCACCGACAGCAGCACCCCCGTCACCTCGCTCACCGCGCTGACCGGCGTCGACAAGATCGCCGCACCCCTCGGCGGCGACTTCAGCCTGGCCAACTGAACCCGGCGCGCGGCCTCGGCTCCCCGCCGAGGCCGCGCACGGC
>NZ_JBIVJF010000013.1:0-14570 GCF_044750105.1 Kitasatospora sp. NPDC088861 | reverse complement strand
GTGGCTCCCCCCCCGCCCCCCCCCCCCCCCGCCGCGCCCCCGCCCCCCCCCCGGCCGCCCCCCCACGGCAGCACGGTCCGGCTGACACACGTGTGGGCGGGCGGGACCGGGTCGGCCCGTTCTCCTCCGCTGCGTACCGCGCCCCGGCACCGCTCGTGCCGGGGCGCGGCGGCGCGTTCACCTGCCCGCGTTCACCCTGGCGCCTTCATGCGGGCGGGGTCCACCCGAGCTCCGCGCCGCCTCCATGGACGACGCACACCCTGTTCGTCAACACGCTGCTGATCGATCGTCAATCCAGTCCTGGTGTCCTGACCGCGTTCCGCAGTCGCATCCGCACGCGGTCCACCGACAACAGGAGATACCCGTGTCCCACCCGTCCGCCCGGACCCTCCGCCCCCGCCCGAGCACCGGCACCCGCCGCCGCACCCGGCTGGCAGGCCTGGCGCTCGCCGTCTCCGCGATATCGGCGAGCAGCATCACGCTGCTCGCCGCGCCGGCGAACGCCGCCGTGGTCGAGCAGATGATCACGATCCAGGACCACCAGAACCACAACTCGCTGGCCAGCGCCGACGGCGAGGGTTCCCGGATCGTCGCCCGCAACTACCAGAACGCCTCCACCTCGTTCTGGATCTCCAACAAGCCCGGCGACCGGGTCGACTTCGCCCGCAACGTCGACGGCACCGAGCGCGTGCTGGAGATGGACACCAACGACGGCCGGTCCACCCAGTTCATCCACTGGTGGGCGGGCGCCAACCAGCAGTGGACCCTGGAGCCCGTCGCCGGCGGCGGCACCTACCTCCACAACGCCCGCGACAACCGCTGTCTGACCTACCACGGCCTCGACCGGGAGGTCACCGTCGAGAACTGCGACGGCAGCATGTCCCAGCGGTTCGACCTGATCGGGTCGGGCACCGGCCCGGGCCCGGGTACCTCCGTCGAGCAGCGCTTCCTGGACCGGCTCAACACCGTGCGCGCCCAGAACGGCAAGCCGGCGGTGCGCCTCAACCAGACGCTCTCCCAGGCCGCCAAGTGCAACGCCGACCAGATGGACCAGCGCCGCGTCTCCGGCCACTTCTGCGACTCGAACGGCATCGCGCGCAACCTCGGCTACACCGGGAGGGGATTCGGCGAGATCGCCTTCTACGGCCCCACCGACATCGACGCCGCCGTCGACGGCTGGATCAGGTCGCCCCTTCACCTGGGGATCATGCTCGGCGACTACAACGAGGTCGGCCTGGCCCGCACCGGCAACGCCTCCTGGAACGCGGACTTCAGCACCCGCTGACCCCCGCCGCGACCGCTCCGCCGGGGCCGCTCCACCCGGCGGAGCGGCCCCGGCCGGAGCCTCCGCCAGTGACGGCACTTCCGGGAGGCCGGCCGGCGTACCGAGGTGTACGACCAGACCGCGCGCGGCTGGACCGGGAGATCCGGCACTACCACTTCCCGGGGGACGGCTGCCTCGGCGAGGAGGCGGACCGGTCCGAGGTGAAGCTGGCCGGGGTGGCGATCCCGCGGCCCGGGGCGATGCCGGAGAGCGTGGGGGGAGAGCTACGAGGAGGTGTGCTCGCGCCTCGGGGTCGAGGCCAGGCCCGAAGGATGGGCCCTGTGGAACACCTGGGGTGACGGGGACCTCCAGGTGACGATGCTGGTTTCGGCGGTCGACACCACGGAGGGCCTGCTCGCGAACTGGTCGCGGGGCAGGGAGCTGTACCCGGTGATGCCGGTGCCCTCGCAGATCGCGCTGATTCACCGCGGTTGGGCCGCGCACATGGTCTTCTCCCCTTTCGGGGTCCGGAAGTTGGGGCTCGGCGGGCAGCCGTGACACCACATGCCGGCGCCGGCCAGCCCCTGGAGGGCATGGCCGGCGCCGGTGGACCGGAATTGAGCGAATTCACGTCACAGAAAATTCGACGGCGATCAAAGCGCCGCGGGGACTTGCGGTGATGCGGCCGGGCGAATTTCCGTTCGGGTCCCGCTCCGCCGGTTCGTCAGAGGATTTGGATGGAGTTGACCCTCGGCGGGCGGTTCGGGTACGTGATGTCGGTCCAGCGGTTGACCCTCACCGAGTCGCCGTTGGCATCGGAGTAGACCAAGTCGTTGTTCCCCGTGGAGATCCGGTCGATCCACCACCCGCCGAAGCCGATCGTCCCCCCGTTCGCGTAGCAGTCGACGCTGTCACGGCCGTCGAGGTGCGACCAGATCTTCAGGAAGTCATTGCGGCTCCCGTCACACTGGACATGGTCGATGGCGAAGGCGGTGCCGGACGGCACGGCCACGGTGAGCGTGGCCGCCGCGGCGAAGGCCATCGCCATCGAGCTCACGACCTTCTTCGCTTTCGAGATCATGGATTCTCCTCAGTCGGATAAAATGTCGAATCGGAGTCCGCTTCGCAACGAGTTTCGGTTGCGTCGTGCTCGATCAGTATCCAGACCGCCTTTGTGAGGGTCAATCGAACGAACCTCGACCTTACGTGTTCTCGGTCATTTCCATCCGGACTTTCGGCGAGGCGTGGGGTGCGTTGTTCTGGTGTGTCGCGAGTGGTTCCGGGGCCGGGCGGATGGGCCGTCGACCGAGATCGCCTACCGGCCGCTCTGACGTGGGGTGATGGTCCGACCGTCGACCGCGCGCGACAGGTGTTGGGGGCACCTGGCTGGGAGAGGGGGGTGGGGCTGGCGAGTTCGCGCATGACGTGTCGGGTGTTGCCGGGTGTTGCCGGGGAGCTCCGGGGCGGGGAGGTGGTTGCCCGGGTAGCCCTGGACGGCGCCGAAGCGGTCGGTGGCGGCCTGCCACTCGTCGCGAGCCTGGACGATGTCCTCGTGAGACCGCCCGATGAAGTTCCACGACAAGGCGATCCTGCGCCTGGCCGGCGGGGAGGTGCACGTGAGCACCATGCACGAACGCACCGTCCCCAACCCCGGAAGGCAGTTCCCGGTGGCGATCGTCGGCGGCACCGGCGCCTACCGGACCATCACCGGCGACGGCACCCTGGAGTACACCACTGCCGACGACACCACCATCATCCTGAACTACAGCGTTCAATAGGGCGTCGGGAGTTGAACCGCGAGCCGCGCTCGTTGCGTGACCTCGCAGGTCACCGGACCTGTTGATCTGCTGACGGGCCGTCCCCCCTCCCGGCCGCCATCGCGCGCAGGGCGTCGACGGCGAGGCGGGCGGTGGTGCCGATGGCGGCGTCGGCGGCGGGGAGGGTGATGGTGGTGGCGGCGGCGCGGGTGAAGACGGCGAGGGCGTAGCGGCCGCCGTCGGGGTATTCGACGACGCCGACCTCGTGGCGCAGCGTCGGGAGGGTGCCGGTCTTGCCGTGGACGCGGACGTCGTCGTAGGGGAAGCCGGAGGCGAGGCGGTGCGGCCAGACCTGGAGGCCGAGCAGGCGGCGGAGGGCGGCGCCGTGTTCGCCGGGGCAGGCGTCGCCGTGCCAGAGGGCGGCGAGCAGGGTGGTCATGTCGCGGGCGGTGCTGCGGTTGGTGAAGGCGGGGTCGAGGACTCTGAGGCGGGCGACGACGGCGGGGTCGACCGGGGAGTCCCGGCCGGTGTCCTCGGCGAGGGCGGCGATGAGGTCGCGGAGCTTGTGGACGGCGACGGTGCGGGTCAGGCCGAGGTCGGCCATGGTGCGGTTGACGGTGTCGAGGCCGATCTCGTCCCAGAGGACGTCCGCGGCGGCGTTGTCGCTGACGGCGACGGTCAGGTAGGCGAGGTCGCGCAGGGAGAGCCGGGCGGCGTCGAGCATGGCGGCCAGGCCGGTGCCCCCGGAGGTTCGGCCGGCGGCGGGGACGTCCACCTGGCGGGTCAGGTCGATCCGTCCGGCGGCGGCCTCGCGGAAGAGCGTGACCAGGAGGCAGAGCTTGTGAACGCTGGAGGTGCTGACCGGGGTGTCGGCGTCGAGGGCGATCTCGGTGCCGGTGTCGAGGTCGCGGGCGTGCAGCCGGCCGCTGACGCCGGCGTCGGCGAAGGCGGCGGCGATGCGGGCGCGTGCGGTGCGGGCGCCGGCGGGGCGGTCGCCGGATGCGCGGTTGCCGTGGGCGCGGTCGCTGGTCACAGCGGGAACTCCATTGCGGGCCGGGGAAAGAGCGGGGGGTTGGGCGGCTGGGGCAGGAGGCCGCCGTGTTCGGTCAGCGCCTCGTGGGCGGCCTCGGCGAACAGCCGGACGGCAGGGCCGCCGCTACCGGTCGGCCAGGCCGTGGAGGTGCGCCAGGCCAGCGGGGTGCCGGTCAGCGGACGCCAGACTGTACCCGGTGGCGGCGCGGTGCGTGGCACCAGGGCGACGGCGCTGCCGGTGAGCACGAGCGCGCCCGCGACGTCAGGGCCGGGCGGGTCGACGACGGCCTCGGGAGTGCAGCCGTGCCGGGTCAGGGTGGTGAGCATCTCGTCGTACAGCGCGGGGGCGGTGGCGCGGGGGAAGAACACCAGGCGCCGACCGGTCAGTTCGGCCACCGCCAGCTCCGGGCGGTCGGCGTCCGGGCTCCCGGCGGCGAGCAGGACGCCGAGCGGCTGGTGCAGGACCGGCCCGAACGCCAGCCCGGCGGCCGGGCACGGGTGGCGGACGACGGCGACGTCGACCGTGTGCTGGGCGAGTTCGCGCGCCATGGCCGCGACCGGCAGTTCCCGCAGTTCGAGCCGGGTGCCGGGGGAGGCGCTCTCGAAGCCGGTGAGCAGCGCGGCCAGGACGGCCGGCCCCAGCTCGGGCGGCACGGCCGCGCGCAGGGTGCCCGCCCGGCCGGTGCGCAGGTCGGCGGCGGTGGCGAGGAGGCGGGCGGTGCTCTCCAGCACCTCCTTCGCCTCCGCGAGCAGCAGCAGGCCCGCCGGGGTGAGCTCGACTCCGCGCGGGCCGCGGTCGAACAGGGTCACGCCGAGCTCGCGCTCCAGACGTTTGATCCGCTGGGAGAGCGAGGGCTGGGCGATCCGCAGGCGCTCGGCGGCGCGGCCGAAGTGCCGGTCCTCGGCGACAGCGCGGAAGTGGCGTAGGTGCCCCAACAGGTCCATGGCCAGCAATCATAGGCATTCTCATATCGATCTCTTTACCATAGTGGTCTTGGACTGATGGCCCGGCGGCCTGTTTAGCTGAGGGTGACGACACGAACCACCTGGGAGACCACCGATGACGCCTGCCCTTCGCCGCCCCCGTACCGCGCTGCCCGCCGTGGCCCTGCTCGCGGCCACCCTGCTGAGCGGGTGCGGCTCTGCGGGACTCAGTAGCCATGCCGCTGCCGGCACACCCGCCCCGGCATCCAGCGCGACGCCTTCGACGGATACGACGAGCGCTTCCTTCAAGGGACTTGAGCAGCAGTTCGGCGCCCGCCTCGGCGTGTACGCGGTGGACACCGGCAGCGGCCGGGAGATCGCCTACCGGGCCGACGAGCGGTTCGCGTTCGCGTCCACGATCAAGTCGCTCGCCGCCGGCGCTCTGCTGCGCAAGGCCTCCGACGAGGAACTGGAGAAGGTGGTCGCGTACCGCCAGGAGGACGTGTTGGCGTGGGCGCCGATCACCTCTCAGCACGTCGCCACCGGCATGAAGGTGCGTGATCTGGCCGCCGCCGCGATCCAGTACAGCGACAACACCGCCGCCAACCTCGTCATGGCCGAGCTCGGCGGTCCGGCGGCCGTCCAGCAGTCGCTGCGCGACCTCGGGGACCCGACCACCAGCGTCGACCGCACCGAGCCGACCCTCAACGAGGCGACCCCGGGCGACACCCGCGACACCAGCGCCCCCCGCGTCTTCGCCGCCGACCTGCGCCGCTACGCCCTCGGCGACGTCCTCGCGGAGGACCGGCGCCGACTGCTGACCGACTGGCTCATCGGCAACACCACCGGCGCCCCCTACGTCCGCGCGGGCGTGCCCACCGACTGGAAGGTCGGCGACAAGACCGGCAACGGCGGCTACGGCACTCGCAACGACGTCGCCGTCGCGTGGCCCCCCGGCGGCCGGAGCCCGGTCGTGATCGTCGTCATGTCCGACCGCGGCAAGGCCGACGCCACCTCCGACGACGCGCTGATCGCCCAGGCGACGAAGACCGTCGTCGGCGCCCTCGGCTGAACACCCCCGACCACCAATACCCCCGACCACCAATACCCCCGACCGCCAAGAGCCCCGACCACCAGGAGCCCCGACCGCCGTGATCCACCCCACCCGCCGGACCGCCACGGACGCCGACTTCACCAGACGCCGCTTCGCCCAGCTCGCCGTCCTGGGCATCGCCGCCGGAGCCGCGCCGATCGCCGCCTCGGCCCCGGCCGTCGCGTCGGCCCCGGCCTCCACCTCCGCGGGTACGCCGTCCGCCTCCCGCCCGCACTACGACCGCGCCCGCCGCCTCGCCGGCGACGACCCCGTGCTGCGTGCCCTGGTGACGGCGCTGACCCCCGGCTCCGACCTTCCTGACCTGCCCGCGCCGGCGCCCGTCAAGCTGTTCGACAACCTCGTGCTCCTGAGCGCGGGCTGGGTCTCCGCGATGGCGGTGCTGACGGACGACGGCATCGTGCTGATCGACGCACTCACCTCCCCGGCCGACGCCGACGGCATCATCGTCCCCGGGCTGCGCGCGGTCGGAGCCGATCCGGCGGCGATCAAGCGCGTCGTCCTCACCCACGGCCACTCGGACCACTTCGGCGGCGCGCAGACCCTCGCCGACCGCTACGGCGCCCGCGTGCACATGTCCCCGGCCGACTGGGACCTCCTCGCCCGCACCCGCCCGGCCGACGCCCCCGCCCGGGACCTCGACATCGCGGACGGCGAGCAGCTCACGCTCGGCGGCACGACGATCGAGCTGCACCACACTCCGGGCCACACCCCCGGCACCGTCTCCCCGGTCATCCCCGTCCGGGCCGGCCGCCGGCACCACAGCGCGATGCTGTGGGGCGGCCTCAACCCGCCCTCGACGGCGGAGGAGCTGCGCACCTTCCTCGCGTCCGTCCACGCCTTCCGGGCCGTCATGCGCCGGGCGAACGTGGAGGTCGAGCTCTCCAACCACCCGAACGACCACGGCCTCGAACGCGCCGAACTACTGCGCCGCCAGCCGCCCGGCGCCGCGAACCCCTTCCTCCTCGGCGGCCCCCGGACGCAGCGGTACATGGCGGTCATGGACGCGATGCTGCGCGGCCGGATCGCCGACGCCGAGGCGCCGACAGCCCGGGCCGTCGCGGCACCGCACACCTGCTGCTGACCGTCCGGACCGCCCGGCCAGGGGCAGTGCCGGTGAGTTCGACCTCCTGGCGTGGAGCCGGGGGGGGGGATCGCCGGTGAGCGGCTGGTCCGGGCGGGGCTCACGGAGTGCGGGCGGGGTGTGGTGGCAGGGGGAGTCGGAGGAGGAAGCGGGCGCCGGTGGGGGAGTCGGCGAGGGTGAGGGTGCCGTGGTGGCGGGTTGCCAGGTCGCGGGCGATGGCGAGGCCGAGTCCGGCGCCGCCGGTGTCGCGGGTGCGGGCCTCGTCGAGGCGGGTGAAGGGGGCGAAGACGCGCTCGCGGTCGGGGGCGGGGATGCCGGGGCCGTCGTCCAGGACTTCGAGGACGGCCCACTGACCGTCGGGGCCGTGGTCCTCGGTGAGGGTGACGGTGACGCGGTCGGCGGCGTGGCGCAGCGCGTTCTCCAGCAGGTTGCGGAGCAGGCGGTGGAGTTGGGCGGCGTTGCCGGGGACTTCCAGCGGGCGGTCGGCGTGGACGGTGATCCGGCTGGTGCCCTGCGGGAGTTCGGCGGCGACGTCGCGGGCGAGGTCGGTGAGTTCGACCCGGGTGTGGTGGGCCGGTGCGGCGAGGGGTGGGCGGGCGAGCAGGAGCAGGTCGTCGGCGAGGTGCTGGAGGCGGACGGTGTCGGCGCGTGCGGCGCGGACGACGGTGGGCCAGTCGGTGCGGTCGGGGTGGGTGAGGGCGACCTCCAGGGAGGTGCGCAGTCCGGCGAGGGGGCTGCGCAGTTCGTGGGAGGCGTCGGCGACGAAGCGGCGCTGGGCGGTGACGGCGTGGTCGAGCTTCTCGAGGGTCTGGTTGGTGGTGGTGGCGAGGTGGGCGATCTCGTCGGCGGTGGGCGGGACGGGGACGCGCCGGTCGAGGTGCTGGGCGGTGATGGAGGCCATCTGTGTGCGGATCGCCTCGACCCGGCGCATCGCCTGGGCGGTGACCGCCCAGGCGATGGCGGCCACCAGCAGGACGGCGAAGGGCCCGGCGACCAGCAGCAGCCGTTGGACGGATTCCTGGACGCGTTCGGCGTCCCAGGGCGGTACGAGCAGGTAGGCGGTGACGGTGCGCTCGCCCCGGTCGGGTTCGCCGAAGCCGGACCGCAGGGAGTAGCCGTCGATGCCGCCGGCGCTCTGCCCGTACAGGGGGAGGGTGTGGTGGGCCAGACGGCTCGCGGTGCCGGCGGCCGGGGCGCCGAGCGTGAGGGCGCGGGAGACCTGCTCGCCTTCGGGCAGCGGCGTGAGCTGGGCGGCGACCTGGGCACGGAAGGGTTCGAGGTCGGGGCTGACCTCCAGGAGCCGGCCGGAGTCCAGGACGAGGGCATAGGCGCGGTCGCCGCCGAGCAGCCCGCTCGCCGGGACGTGGCCGGTGCGCATGTCCGCGACCGCCACGTCGAGGCGGGCCTGCGCGGCGGCCTTCGCGTCGTCCGACTGGGAGTCGTAGAGGCTGTGGCTGAGCCAGAACGCGCCCGCGGTGAAGGCGGCGGCAGCGGCCAGGCCGGCCGCCGCCGCGGAACGGGCCCGCAGCGAGCGCAGTGAGCGCAGCAGCCGCGGCGGCCTAGCCACGGGAGTCCAGCCGGTAGCCGGTACCGCGCACGGTGACGATGGAGTTCCGGTCGAACGGGACGTCGATCTTGCGGCGCAGCGCGCTGACGTACACCTCGACGATGTTCGGGTCGCCCTCGTAGCCGCTCTCCCAGACCTGGTCGAGGATGGTGGTCTTGGCGACGACCTCGCCGGGGCGTTCGGCCAGGCACTCCAGGACGGCGTACTCGCGGGGTGTGAGGGCGACCGGGGTGCCGGCGCGGTGGCAGGAGCGGTCGGCGGGGTCGAGGATCAGGTCGCCGACGGTCAGCTCGGGCGGGCGCTCGGCGCCGCCGCGGCGGACCAGGGCGCGCAGCCGGGCGACCAGGACCGGATAGGAGAAGGGCTTGGCGAGGTAGTCGTCGGCGCCGGTGTCCAGGGCCTCGATCTCGTCGTACTCGCCGTCTTTGGCGGTGAGCATCAGGATCGGGGCGGTGATGCCTTCCTGGCGCAGCTGGGCGCAGACCCGGTAGCCGTTGAGGCCGGGGAGCATGACGTCCAGCACGATCGCCCGGTAGTCGCCGGTGCGCGCGTACCAGAGGCCGGAGCGGCCGTCGTGGACGACGTCCACGGTGTAGCCCTCCGCTTCCAACCCGTCCCGGAGGGCATCGGCCATCCGGGTCTCGTCCTCCACCACCAGTACGCGCATGCGTCTCAGCATGTCACGGGGGGTGTCACGGTTCCTGAAGGTGCTTTCAGGCTCTTTCAGCGGATCTTCAGAGGGCGGGTCGGACGCTTCGGGGGTCGCCCCACGTCCGCCCTACCGCGAGGTGAGCCCCGTGACCCTGACCCTGACCCGCGCACCCCGCGCCACGGTCGCACCCCAGTCCCAGCTCCACTCCCAGCTGCGGACCCGGCCCGGATCCCGGCCGCTGCCCGAGCCGCCGCGGCCGGGCCGGACCGTCCTGCTGCCCTGGGCGCTCGCCGCCGTGCTGTTCGCCGCCTACACCGCGCTGTCCGTCTCCCGCCATCTGCACCTGCGGACGTCCGGCTTCGACCTGGGGATCTTCGAGCAGGCCGTCCGCGGCTACGCCGAGGGCCGCGCGCCGGTCTCCGAGCTGAAGGGGCCGGGCTTCCACCTGCTCGGGGACCACTTCCACCCGATCCTGGCCACCCTCGCACCGCTCTACCGGGTCTTCCCCTCCCCGATGACCCTGCTGGTCGCCCAGGCGGCGCTGCTCGCCGTGTCCGCCGTCCCGGTGACCAGGGTGGCGGCGCGGGCGGCCGGTCCGTGGGCGGGCGCGGGCATCGGCGTCGGGTACGGCTTGTCGGTCGGTCTGCAGCAGGCGGTGGCCTTCGACTTCCACGAAATCGCCTTCGCCGTACCGCTGTTGGCCTTCTCCCTGGAGCGGCTGACGCTGCGGAGGTGGCGTGCGGCCGCGTGGTGCGCGCTGCCGTTGCTGCTCGTGAAGGAGGACCTGGCGGCGACGGTCGTGGCCGTCGGCTGTTACCTGTTCTGGCACGGTCGCCGCCGACTCGGCGCGGGCGTCGTCGCGCTCGCCGCCGCCACCGTGGCGCTGGTGGTGCTGGTCGTCATCCCGGCCCTCAATCCCGACGGCGTCTACACCTACCTCTCCAACGTGGACGGCCCGGCCGGCGACCCCGTGACCAGGCTGCTCTTGCCCGCCCAGAAGTGGGGGACCGTCGCCGTGCTGCTGGCCCCCACCGCGTTCCTGGCGCTGCGCTCCCCACTGATCCTGCTCGCGCTCCCCACCCTGGGCTGGCGGTTCTGGTCCACCAACCCCGCCTACTGGGGGACGGGCTTCCACTACGGCGCCGTCCTGATGCCGATCGTCTTCCTCGCCTTCGCCGACGCCCTGGCCCGGCTCCGCGCGCGGCACGGCCTGCGGCGGTGGACGGCCTGCGGCCTCGTGGCCGTCGGGCTCGCGGTGACGGCCGCCGCCCTGCCCTTCCGCCCCCTCGCCGAGCTGGCCCGGCCCGCCACCTGGCAGCGCGACGCGACGGCCGACGCCGTGCGCGGAGTGCTGCGGGTGATCCCGGACGGTGCGCAGGTGGCTGCCGCCAACGGCATCGCACCCCAACTCACCGACCGCACCCGGGTCTTCCTCTTCCCGTACTACCCCGGAGGCCCGGGCGCGAAGCCCGACTGGGTCGCGGCCCCCGACCACCCGCGGGACGGCCTCTTCCCCGCCGGCCAGGAGGCCGAAGCCCTTCGCGCCCTCCCCGCCGCCGGCTACCGTCCCGTCGCGAGCGCCGGAGGCGTCACCGTCTACCACCTCGGCGCGCGGGAATGACAAGGCGGCCCAGCGGCCCTGCCGGCCCTGCCTGCGGGGCCGGGGAGGTCGGTCACGGTGCCCGGACCGGCCCACGCCCTACCTCCTTCTCCCGGAACTGCTGCGGCTGAGTGACAAAAGGAGGGCTCCCCCGAGATGTTCACGATATGACGAGTCGACTCCTCTTAACTTCTTCCGAGATTCGGATGCGTCGCCCAACAGGCGGTCCAGCGCGTTCGCCACCCATGGAGGTCGTTGGATGAATCGTCGTCCCCGGGTCGCAGCGTCGCTGGCGGGTGCGGTAATCGCCCTTGCGTCTCCGTTGGCGGACGTCGCTGCGCAGGCGTCCGCACGGCATGCGTTCGGCTCCATGTGGCTCCAGGACGGGGATGGGGAGGGGCGACACCATGACCACAATCCCTTGCGTGACTGCCACAGTTCCCGCCGTGTCGTACTCATCGACCAGAACTTCAGAATCATCCTGAAGAACGGCCGGCACGGGCCGGAGGCTCTCGTTCTCCAGGGGGACGCGTCATCCTCACCCTCGTCGCCGGCAGCACCGTGGGACAGCTTCAATGTTTCAACGTATTTGGACGTGAACTATCCCACCCAGACCAGCAACCAGTACGAGTGGCAGATTCGTGACTTCTTCAGGGAGCACCCGCTCTTCGTGGTGAAGGCATTCGACCGCCACGAGCGAGTTTTCTCCTTCCCGGCTGCCCACTGCATCGACAAGCACGACGACGGTGACCGCGGTGACGGCGCTCCTCCGTACGGGGGTGGAGCTGCCGACGGGAGCGGCGCGTCCGGCTCCCCGTCGCCCCAAGCAGGGGACAATCCCCAAGACGGCCAGCCTGGGCCGGAGACTCCCAGCTCCGGGGCCACCATCCCTCCTCCTCCGCGCGATGCTGCGGCTGAAGGCAGGAACAACCGTCTGCTGAGCGCGAAGCACATCGGGATCGCGGTCGGCGGTTTGCTGGTGGTTCTGGGAATGCTGGCCACGGCATGGCTCCGACGTCGTTCTGACACGTGACAGTCGGCCGGAAGAGGAACCGGCAGCGCTGACGACGTGTCGAAACAAGAAGATGACATCGAAACCGGGGCGGTTAAACGGCGCCGGGATGAGCCCGGCGGGTTCCCGTCCATTGGTCAGGCGGTGTCCGGCACGGAGACGGCGCGAGTCCGGTCCGCGGCCGCCGCCCCGCAGTCGCCGGTGCTGGGGGCCTGGACCGGCAGCAGAAGGCGGTTTGGGTGACGGCCCCGGGAGACAGCGCCACCTTGTGCTCCCCCTGGAAACCGAGCCGTTCCGCTGAGCCATGGGGTGGTTCACGCCGTGCCCCGCCCGGGCCTGTGGGGTCGGCGGGGCACGGCGTGCGGTGCTCAGCGGTCGTCGCCGAGTTCCTGGTGCATCTGCGGCTGGTCGTCCTGGTCGTGGGTGAGCGCGAACTTCTGGATCTCGTTGAACGTCTTGGAGGCCATGCCGAGGACGTCCTTGTAGGGGTTGACTCCGGTGGTCTTCTGGACGGAACCGCCGAGGAGCCCGCCGCCCAGGCCGCTGACCACGCCGTGGCCGGCGGCGAGCGGACCGGAGGCGAGGTCGAGGACGCCCTTGGGCACGCCTGCCATGTCGGCGTACTCGTCGGTGAGCGCGTGCCGGACCAGGGCCATGAGCGCGTCGTGCGTGGGGCCGGGGTAGAACTGCTTGTAGAAGTCGACGGCCTGCTGCGTCATGAAGACGCCGTCCTCGGACTTCTTCCACTCGTCGTTGCGCGCCTGGTTCCAGATGCGCGTGACCAGGTCGGCGTCCTTGGGCAGTTGCCACCGCTCGGGAGTGCCGAGGTAGTGGTTGACGTAGTGCCAGGCACACATGAACCCGTGGGCGTCTTCCTTGGAGACGTCGATGCCGAGGTTCTTCATCGCCTCCAGGATCTGCACGCTGAACACGCAGGAGGCGCCGGTGGTGTATTTGATCGACACCGGCTCGCCCCACTTGGCGTAGTCCCACGCGCCGCTCTTCTTGTGCAACTGCCGTACGGAGGCGTGAACCAGGCGGACCTTGGTGACGTTCGCCGCGAGGGTGCCGTCGCGCAGGGCGTTCTTGTTGCCCATGTCGAGGAACAGCCGGGACGACTGCGACAGGCGCCGGCCCGGGCCCTTGACGCCGCCGAGCCGCCCGGTCGAGCGGAGCGTGAACGCGCCGGTGGGGGAGAGGTAGGTACCGATCAGGCCGACGGTGCCCTGGAGCATGGTCACTTCGCCGTGGTGGTGGCCGAAGAAGCCCTCCGCGGCGTCGACGTCCGCCTCCGACCAGTCCGGCGGCGGCGCCGCGGCCTCCCGCAGGAAGTCCGCCAGCCGCTGGGGAAGTTGGGAGAGGTCCTGACCGGGCTTGAGCGTCCCGATGGTGCGGAAGAGGGCGTTGACGCCGTCGATTTCCTTGTGGTCGATCAGATCGGAGACGAGCTGATCGGCCTGCGGGTCACCTGCCTGGCCCGCGGCCTCCAGCTCTTGCGTCGCGTTCTGAGTCGTCAAAGCCACAGAAGGGCTCCTTCCTTCGCTGAGGGGGAAGCCGCCGGTCGGCACGTGCCGGGAACTG
Source organism: Kitasatospora sp. NPDC088861 (assembly GCF_044750105.1). Classification (NCBI taxonomy): domain Bacteria; kingdom Bacillati; phylum Actinomycetota; class Actinomycetes; order Kitasatosporales; family Streptomycetaceae; genus Kitasatospora; species Kitasatospora sp. NPDC088861. The sequence continues at coordinate 986 of NZ_JBIVJF010000013.1, read as the reverse complement.
TGGTCGACATGGCGTCCCGGGCAGATGGATCAGCGAGCAGCGGCATGCCTCCGACTCTGGCGGAACGTCGTACCTCAGCTGAGCGAAAAAACGTTTCGCCCTCCCTCGAACGAGTGAAGGGCACCACGGTGGACCTGTCCGGCCACGGCACGAGGCGCGGTGGCGGGCCGTCTGTCGTGCTACCGGGACGCCGCCACGACACTGTCCCGCAGCACCTCGATGGCGGGCGTCCACGTGTCCACTCCGTCCAGGGCGTGCAGCCAGTGCCCTGTGGGGTTGGTGGAAAGCTGCTGGGTCCGGGTGCCGTATCCACGTCGGGGCTTGTGGCCCGGGGTGTAGTTCTGGGCGTGCTCCCGGTCCCGTCGTCCGCCTATCGCCCTGCGGATCGGCCTGTACCCGGCCGGGCTGTGGGCCGAGATCGCGGCGAACGCTCCGGCGTCCGAGCCCGGGCCCGCCGGGGAAGCCGCCGGGTGAGGGCCTGCCCGGCGGCCCGGAAGGTTCGTATGCCCCACTACCTTCTCTGACCATGAACATGGGGGAGCGGCTTGTCGCCGCAGCAGCAGTGATCGTCGCGCTCGGGGGAGCAGCGGCCCGCACGTCGAGCGGGGCGCCGGCGACGGCCGCCGTGCCCGTGCCGGCCTCGGCGTCGCCTGTTGCGGGCACCCCGGAGTGGGCCGCGAAGTGGCTCGGCGACCCCGAGAGGAGCCGCAATGCCTCCCGGGTCGTCGGCCGCTACGCCCGGCTCGCCATCGTCCAGAGCGGCGGGCGTCAGGGCGACGCGGCTCTGTGCGACGCGGCTCTGTGCGACGCCGAGTGGGCGAAGTTCACCCCGGCCCGGAAGGTGGTGCTGGACCGCGACGGCTTCGGCGAGGGCTGCCAGGTCGCCGCCTAGCTAGTGCCGCATCAAGCAACGTTCGCCCTGTCGACCACCTCGCGTAGCCGTTGGTCAGCGGCGTGCTTGTTTCGCCAGATGATGTAGCGGCGGA
>NZ_JBIVJF010000012.1:0-225368 GCF_044750105.1 Kitasatospora sp. NPDC088861 | reverse complement strand
CCCTCAAACGCTCCCAACACCGCAACTGGCCGCAACCAGAACCGGCGACAGTCACCATCACCCAGCCAGGAGCAACCTAAAGTCACCGGCATTGGCCCTAGGCGTGGTGGTCGAACTCGCCGGATTTGGCGGCCTGGAGGAAGGCGGCGAAGTGGGTGGGGGTGGTGGGGATGGTGAGGTGGCCCTGGTCGGACTCGCGGAGTTCGACCAGGCCGTCGGCGGTGCGGATCTCCATGCACTCGTTGGAAGCCCCGCTGTAGCTGGACTTCTGCCAGTTGGTGTCGGTCATCTGGGGTCCCGTTGGTTGTTCGGCGCAGGAAGTCGGGTTGGCCGACTTCCTGCGCTGTGGTGTGTCTAGGCGTGGTGGTCGAACTCGCCGGTCTTGGCGGCTTGGAGGAAGGCGGCGAAGTGGGCGGGGGCGGTAGGGATGATGAGGTGGCCCTCGTCCGACTCGCGGAGTTCGACCAGCCCGTCGACCGTTCGGACTTCGACGCACTCATTGCTTGAGGCGCTGAAGCTGGATTTTTGCCATGTCGACTCAGGCATACGTTTGTTCCAGTTCCTTCTTGATGGATCGGATGAAGCTTCGAGACCCATCTTCGGGGAGAGCCGTGGAGGCCAGGCGGGCGAAGATCGCCCGGTACCGGGCAAGGTCCGCAGGAGAGTCGAAGAACAGGGCTCCTTGGGAGACGTCCAGCTGAATGGTGTCGAGCTCGGGGACCGACCCTTCTGCGAATGTGAGGTTCTCACCGGCCCCGGGAAAGGTGTCGACTGCGAAGGGAACTACGCGAACGGAGATACCGGGCTGCTGGGAGTCTTCGAGCAGAGCGTCAAGCTGGTCCACGAGCACCTTCGGCCCGCCGAACTGCATCCGCAGTGCAGCCTCGTGGATGAACGCTCGGAACGGTGCCCGGCCGGATCGGATGACCTGCTGCCTCTGGACGCGGAACGCTGTTCGGATGTCGACATCCTTGCGAGGCAGTGGTGGATAGATTCGCTTGAACACAGCGGAGGCGTAGGTGGCGGTCTGGAGTAGCCCCGGGATGTAGGTGGTCGTGCACATGGAGAGCTTCTCGGCGTACCCCTCGATCTCGGCTACCTCAAGGAAGTCCGACGTGAGGACTTCGCCGTACTCCTCCCACCAGCCCTTTCCCCTCTCCGCGATTATGGCGGCGAGCGCATCGATCAAGGGCCGGTTTGCGCAGTTACATGCGGCGGCGATGGTGTGAAGACGTTCGACGCTGATGCCGATCCGGCCTGACTCCATCTGCGTCACTTGGGCGGGGCTCATGCCGACGACGCGGCCGAGTTGTGAGCCGCCAAACCCAGCTTGCTCGCGCATTCTCCGCAGCTCGGTTCCGAGTCGGCGTTGACGCAGCGTTGGGTTCGAGCGTGGCGGCATGGCTTCCTTCCTGGCGTGCAGTGTGGCCAAGTCTGCCGCGCTCGTCGAGCGCTGGTCCACCGGTTACCACCATAGGGGGAACTTCCCGAGAGCGTAGAAATTTGGATACTCATCTGCGCTATGTTCGGTGTCGTGGCGATCCGACGGATCGTCAATAAAGCCCTCTTGATGGGCTTTCGGCGGCATGCCCGCCGGTTCTTCCCTCACCATCACGCCTCGGGAGAACTCCCATGCGTCACCTCAACACGCCCTCGCTCGCCATCGCCCGCCAGTCCCTCCGGGACGCGATGGGTCGTTGCGGGTACTCGCCCTCGGCCACTGCGGACGCCGAACTCGCGCTCGTCGAAATGCTCGTGAACGCCTGGCGGCACGGCGGCACCCCCGCGCCGCTCGTCCTCATCCTCGCTGTCGGCCCCACCCTCCGGGTGTCCGTCAGCGACGAGAGCCCGGACCTCCCCAAGAAGCAGGAGCCGGCGCCCCTCGCCCAGTCCGGCCGGGGCCTCCAACTCATCGAAGGACTCACCCACCGCTGGGGCGTGGACCCCCAGGAACGCGGCAAAATGGTGTGGTTCGAGCTGGACGCCGCCTGATGTCCTTCCCCCTCCCGCGCCGTTGCCCCATGCTGCCGACCGACCCCCGGATCCGGCACTACACCGACGACCACATCCACACGCTCCTCGCCGAAGTCCAGGAGCGTGGCCGGAGGTTCGGCCTGATCTGGCCCTCGGCCACCACCGACAAGACCATCGACGGCCGCATCCTCGTCCGCTTCAACGCCGCCCCCGCCTCCACTCTCCTCAACCTCCTCTCCCTCCTCCTCGCCGCCGAACGAGGCGACGACTCGTGCGTTTCCTGATCGCCACCGCCTTCGCCGTCCTCCTCGCCCTGGCGATCGCCACCGTCGTCCTGGGCGTCATCACCGCCCTCCGCGCGACCCCGCCCGACGAGGACACCTAACCCCCAGCCCCCAGCCCCCACCCCCAGCCCCCGCCGCCCAGCCGTCGGGGGCTGAGGGACGATTGGGCACGTGGCACAGCGGAGATACGAGTACGCCCCGGCAGGCACCCTGCCCGGGCTGTTGCAGCGCGGCCGGGGCCTGGGCGCGCAGATGGCGGCGGAGGACCCGGCGGCAGCCGCCGGCCTGGTCTACGGGTGCATCCGCTGGGACTGGCGCTGGGACCGGCAGGTGGACGACCGGCACCTCTACCTGGCGCGGCTCGTCCGGGACCTGGAACTGCCGGTCGGACCGATCGTCGAACTGCTGACCGGGGACGAGGACACCTGCCTGCGGGCCACCGGAGTCCTGGAGCTGCTGGCGCTCGGCGGCTCCGCCGAGGCCCGGGACGCACTCCGTACCCACGTCCGCGAGGGCGAGCACCGGGTGGCCGTCCTGGAGTCGGTGGCCGTGGTCTGGCCGCCCCAGTGGTGGGAGGACCTGGCGGCCGGGCAGGACGTCCGTGACGGGCAGGACGTACGCCACCGGCGTGGCCCCCGCGGCTCGATCGACCCCGTCTCCGAGCGGGACAGTGCGAGCCCGCGTGCCTTGCTGCCGGAGCACGGCGGCGAGAGTGATCCCGGCCTGCCCATGGCGACGGGCGAGCTGGAGCGGCAGTGGGCGGCCCAGGAGTGGTGCGGCCCGATGCACACCGCCCGGGGCCTGGCCCGGTTCGGCCCCGACGCCTCCGGGGCCGCGTCGCTGCTGCGCCGCTTCTGGCTGTGGACGCCGCACTCCTCCGAGCGCCCCGCCTACCTGGAGGCACTGGCCGCCGTCGCCCCCGCCGGGCTGGCCGAGGTGTACACCGAGTGCCTCTGGGACTGCGAGGCCGACGCCCGCCTCCTGGCCGTCGCGCACGCCCCCGACCGCCCCCACGTCCGGGAACGCCTCGCCCACCTGCGGGACGACCCGATGGAGGTACCGGAGGTCCGCGAGGCCGCCGGGGCGCGACTCGCCGGGCTGAGCTCGGGAGGCTCCGAGCCGGAGGGAGCCGCCTCCGAAGGGGAGCTAGAGTAGACGCGTGAACGTGTGAGTGATGGTCCGGACCCCACGAGGTGGTCCGGGCCACATCCGTTTCCAGGCACCTTCCGTGACCTGCGCGTACCTGCGCGTTCGCCGGCCCACCAGACCCGCACTCGCCTCCGGAGGCCCCGCCTTGAGCGATCAGCCGTTCGCGCATCTGCACGTCCACACCGAGTACTCGATGCTGGACGGTGCCGCCCGGCTGAAGCAGATGTTCAAGGAGGTCGAGCGGCTGGGCCAGACCCACGTCGCGATGACCGACCACGGGAACATGTACGGCGCCGCCGAGTTCCACAAGCAGGCGACCGCCGCCGGGATCACCCCGGTGATCGGCATCGAGGCGTACGTCGCGCCGGAGTCCCGCTCCAACACCAAGCGCATCCTGTGGGGCCAGCCGCACCAGAAGCGGGACGACGTCTCCGCCTCCGGCGCCTACACCCACAAGACCATCTGGGCCCGTAACAAGGAGGGCCTGCACAACCTCTTCAAGCTGACCTCGCGCTCCTACGCCGAGGGCTGGCTGGTGAAGTGGCCCCGGATGGACAAGGAGCTGATCTCCGACCTGTCCGGCGGCCTGATGGCCACCACCGGCTGCCCGTCCGGCGAGGTGCAGACCCGGCTGCGCCTGGGCCAGTTCGACGAGGCGGTGAAGTCGGCCGCCGACTACCAGGACATCTTCGGCAAGGAGAACTACTTCCTGGAGCTGATGGACCACGGCCTCGACATCGAGAAGCGGGTCCGCGACGGGCTGCTGGAGATCAGCAAGAAGCTGAACATCCCCCCGGTCGTCACCAACGACTCGCACTACACCACCGAGGCCGACGCCGGGGCGCACGACCTGCTGCTCTGCGTGCAGACCGGCAAGAACCTCTCCGACCCGGACCGCTTCCGCTTCGACGGCACCGGCTACTACATCAAGTCGGCCGCCGAGATGTACGCCCTGGACTCCTCGGACGCCTGGCAGGAGGGCTGCCGCAACAGCCAGCTCCTCGTCGCCTCCCGGGTCGACACCGAGGGCATGTTCAAGTTCCGCAACCTCATGCCGCGCTTCCCGATCCCGGAGGGCTTCGAGTCCGAGGCGGACTTCTTCAAGTCCCAGGTGTGGAAGGGCATGGACTGGCGCTTCCCGGGCGGGTACGACGAGGAGCACAAGAAGCTCGCCGAGTACGAGATGGACACCATCATCCAGATGGGGTTCCCGGCGTACTTCCTCGTGGTCGCCGACTTCATCATGTGGGCCAAGGAGCAGGGCATCGCGGTGGGCCCCGGCCGTGGTTCGGCGGCCGGCTCGCTGGTCGCGTACGCGATGGGCATCACCGACCTCGACCCCATCCCGCACGGCCTGATCTTCGAGCGCTTCCTCAACCCCGAGCGCATCTCCATGCCCGATGTCGACATCGACTTCGACGAGCGCCGGCGCGGTGACGTGATCCGGTACGTGACCGAGAAGTGGGGATCCGACAAGGTCGCCATGATCGTCACGTACGGCACCATCAAGGCGAAGGCCGCCATCAAGGACTCCTCGCGCGTCCTCGGTTACCCGTACGCGATGGGCGACCGGATCACCAAGGCGATGCCGCCGGACGTGATGGGCAAGGGCATCCCGCTGTCCGGCATCACGGACAGCAGCCACCCGCGCTACAGCGAGGCCGGCGAGATCCGGGGGCTGTACGAGACCGACCCGGACGTGAAGAAGGTCATCGACACCGCGCGCGGCATCGAGGGCCTGATCCGCCAGCCCGGCGTGCACGCGGCCGGCGTCATCATGTCCGCCGAGCCGCTGACCGACCACATCCCGGTCTGGACCCGGCACACCGACGGCGTCACCATCACGCAGTTCGACTACCCCACCTGCGAGGGCCTCGGCCTTCTCAAGATGGACTTCCTCGGCCTGCGCAACCTGACGATCATGGACGACGCCGTCAAGGCGATCGAGAAGAACAAGGGCATCAAGATCAACCTGCTTGATCTGCCCCTGGACGACAAGCCGACCTACGAACTGCTGGCGCGCGGCGACACGCTCGGCGTCTTCCAGCTCGACGGCGGCCCCATGCGCTCGCTGCTGCGGCTGATGAAGCCCGACAACTTCGAAGACATCTCCGCCGTCCTCGCGCTGTACCGACCGGGCCCGATGGGCGTCAACTCGCACACCAACTACGCGCTGCGCAAGAACGGCCAGCAGGAGATCACCCCGATCCACCCGGAGCTGGAGAAGCCCCTGGAGGAGATCCTCAAGCCGACGTACGGCCTGATCGTCTACCAGGAGCAGGTGCAGAAGGCCGCCCAGATCCTCGCCGGCTACTCGCTCGGCCAGGCCGACCTGCTGCGCCGGGCCATGGGCAAGAAGAAGAAGGAGATCCTGGAGGCCGAGTTCGTGCCCTTCCAGAAGGGCTGCCGGGACCACGGCTACTCGGACGCGGCGATCCAGGCGGTGTGGGACGTCCTGGTCCCCTTCTCCGGCTACGCGTTCAACAAGGCGCACACCGCCGGGTACGGGCTGGTCTCGTACTGGACGGCCTACCTCAAGGCGAACTACCCGGCCGAGTACATGTCCGGCCTGCTGACGTCCGTCAAGGACGACAAGGACAAGTCGGCGATCTACCTCAACGAGTGCCGCAAGATGGGCATCCAGGTGCTGCCGCCGGACGTCAACGAGTCGGACTCGGACTTCACCCCGCACGGTGACACGCTCGTCCGGTTCGGCCTCACCGCGATCCGCAACGTCGGCGGCCCCGTCGTCGACTCGATGATCCGCACCCGCAAGTCGAAGGGGAAGTTCAGCTCCTTCCCGGACTTCCTCGACAAGGTGGAGTCGGTGGTCTGCAACAAGCGGACCGTCGAATCGCTGATCAAGGCGGGCTCCTTCGACTCGCTCGGGCACACCCGCAAGGGCCTCAGCGCGCAGTTCGAGCCGATGATCGACAACGTCGTCGGGGTCAAGCGCAAGGAGGCCGAGGGCCAGTTCGACCTGTTCGGCGGGGACGCCGTCTCCGACGAGCCCAGCTTCGGCCTCGACGTCGTCTTCTCCGAGGAGGAGTGGGAGAAGTCCTTCCTGCTCACCCAGGAGCGCGAGATGCTCGGCCTGTACGTCTCCTCGCACCCGCTGCACGGCATCGAGCACGTGCTCGCCGACAAGGCGGACTGCGCGGTGGCCGACCTCGCCGAACGGCCCGACGGCACCATCGTCACCATCGGCGGCATCATCTCGGGCCTCCAGCGCAAGATGACCAAGCAGGGCAACGCCTGGGCGATCGCGACCGTCGAGGACCTCGCGGGCTCGATCGACTGCATGTTCTTCCCCGCCAGCTACCAGCTGGTCTCGGCCCAACTCGTCGAGGACGCCGTGGTGTTCGTGCGCGGCAAGCTGGACAAGCGGGAGGACGTGCCGCGACTGATGGGGATGGAGCTGTCCGTCCCGGACCTGTCGAACGCGCACGCCGAGGCGCCGATCGTCATCAACATCCCGAGCGTGAAGATCACCCCGCCGCTGATCGCCCGGCTCGGCGAGGTGCTGGGCAGCCACCGGGGCACTACGGAGGTCCGGGTGCGGCTGGAGGGCCGGAACAAGACGACCGTGCTGCGGCTGGACCGGCACCGGGTGAAGTCGGACCCGGCGCTGTTCGGGGACCTCAAGCAGCTGCTCGGGCCGAGCTGCCTGGCGGGCTGAGCCGGTGACCGATCCCCCGGGGGTGCGCCCCCGGGGGATCAGCCGTGCCCGCCCAGGCCCGGGGGGACGGCCGTGTGCAGGGCGGAGACGAAGGCCGAGATGGCCGGGTGCGAGCCGGCGCCCGCGCGGAAGGCGGCCCGGGTGCGGCGGTACATCGGCAGCCGGGTGAGGACCACGCCGGGCGGGGGCTGCGCGGCGCCCAGCTGCGGGACCAGGGCCACGCCCTGGCCGGCCGCCACCAGGGCCAGGACGGTCGCGAAGTCGTCGATCTGGTGCCGGATCCGGGGCGCGAACCCGGCGGACTCGCAGGCCCGGACGGCCATGCTGTGGCAGAGCGTGCCCGGCGGGGCCATGATCCACGGCGCGCCGCGCTGCTCGGCGACGGTGCCCGGGGCGCGGGCCGCCAGGTACATCGGCTCGGTGAACACCGGACGGGTCACCGCCAGGCCCGGCTCCGGATCGGCCGGGACCAGGTCGTACTCGTGGACCAGGGCGACGTCCAGCTCGCCCGCGCGCAGCGCCGCCGCGACGCCCGCCGGATCCACCTCGGTCACCATCGGCTCCAGGCCCGGATGCCAGGCGGCCAGCTCGCCCAGCACCGCCGGGATGATCGCGCGGGCCGCCGACGGATAGGTGCCGATCCGCAGGGGGCCGGCCAAGCCCCGCCGGGCATGGGCGAGTTCGGCGCCCGCCTGCTCCAGCAGGGCGAGCACCGCCTCGGCGTGCCGGACGAGGTTGCGCCCGGCCGGAGTGAGCGCGACCCGCCGCCCGGTGCGCTCCAGCAGCGGGACGCCCGCCTCCTTCTCCAGGACGGACAGCTGCTGGGACACCGCCGAAGGGCTGAAGGAGAGCGCCTCGGCGACGGCGGCGATGGTGCCGAGGTGGGCGAGTTCGCGCAGCAGGCGCAGGCGTCGGACGTCGAGCATCGGCTCAGCTTACGAGAAGCATCACGAATGTGAACTGGACCTGGGCGATCGGCGGGCCGCAGGATCGTGGCCATGGAACTCACCGGCATCCACGTCCCCCTGATCACGCCCTTCGCCGCGGACGGCACGGTCGCGCTGGACGCCCTCGCCGTGCTCGCCGCCGAACTGCTGGAGGCCGGCGCGGCCGGGCTGGTCGCCCTCGGGACCACCGGCGAGCCCGCCGCGCTGAGCGAGGACGAGCGCTGGGCCGTGGTCGAGACCGCCGCGGCCGCCTGCGCCGCCCGCGGGGCCCTCCTGACCGTCGGCGCGCACGGCGGCGACACCCGCTCCACCGCCGAGTCGCTGGCCGCGCTCGGCAAGCGGGTGCCGCAGGCCGCGGCCGCGCTGGTCACCGTCCCGGCGTTCCTGCGGCCGGGAGAGGCCGGGACGGTCGCGCACTTCCGGGCGCTCGCCGGGAGCAGCCCGCTGCCGCTGGTCGTCTACCACATCCCGTACCGCACCGGGCAGCAGCTGTCCGCCGCCGCGCTGCTCGAACTCGCCGCGCTGGACGGCGTGGCGGGCGTCAAGTACGCGACCGGGGGAGTGGACCAGACGGCGGTGGAACTGCTCGCCGCTGCCCCCGCCGACTTCGCGGTGCTGACCGGGGAGGACGCCTTCCTGTCGCCGTTGCTGGCGCTCGGCGCGGCCGGCGGCATCCTCGCCTCCGCCCATCTGGCCACCGCCCGGTTCGTCGAGCTGACGCGGGCCTGGCAGGCCGGGGACGCCGCCCGGGCCCGGGCGCTCGGGCACCGGCTCACCGGGCTGGCGCTGGCCGCCTTCGCCGCGCCGAACCCGACGGTGATCAAGGGCGTGCTGCACGCCCAGGGCCGGATCCCCACCCCGGACGTCCGGCTGCCGCTGCTGCCGGCCGGGGAGGCGGAGGTCGAGGCGGCGCTGAAGCTGGTGAGTGGTCTGGACCACTAGCCCTCTCTCATAGCGTGGAACACCAGGCCGCCGCACCCGCGTGACAAGGCATGATGGGCAGAGTGCGGCTGTAGACAGCACCATCCAGAGGAGTAGTCGGAATGAAGATCGGCATTGTCGGGGCCACCGGCCAGGTCGGCGGAGTGGTCCGCGAGATCCTGGCGGAGCGCGCTGGTCGTGAAGGCGGACTGGGCCCGGTCGAGCAGCTGCGGCTGTTCGCCTCGGCCCGCTCGGCCGGACGCACCCTGCCGTGGCAGGGCACCGAGGTCACCGTCGAGGACGCGGCCACGGCCGACTACACGGGCCTGGACATCGTGATCTTCTCGGCCGGCGGCTCCACCTCCAAGGCCCTCGCCCCCAAGGCCGCCGCGGCCGGCGCCGTCGTCATCGACAACTCCTCCGCCTGGCGCCGCGACCCCGACGTCCCGCTGGTCGTCTCCGAGGTCAACCCCGGCGCCATCGCCGACCGGCCCAAGGGCATCATCGCCAACCCGAACTGCACCACCATGGCCGCCATGCCCGTGCTGCGCCCGCTGCACGAGGAGGCCGGCCTCGCCGCGCTCGTCGTCTCCACCTACCAGGCCGTCTCCGGCAGCGGCGTGGCCGGCGTGGCCGAACTCCAGGACCAGGCCGCCAAGGTCGTCGACGGCGCCGCCGCGCTCGCCCACGACGGCTCCGCCGTCGAGTTCCCCGAGCCCAAGGTCTACCAGCGCCCGATCGCCTTCAACGTGGTGCCGCTGGCCGGCTCCATCGTCGAGGACGGCTCCAACGAGACCGACGAGGAGCAGAAGCTCCGCCACGAGAGCCGCAAGATCCTCGGCATCCCGGACCTCAAGGTCGCCGGCACCTGCGTGCGCGTCCCGGTCTTCTCCGGCCACTCGCTCCAGATCAACGCCCGCTTCGAGCGCCCGATCAGCCCCGAGCGCGCCGCCGAACTGCTCGCCGCCGCCCCCGGCGTCGAGCTGTCCGACATCCCCACCCCGCTCCAGGCCGCCGGCCGGGACCCGAGCTACGTCGGCCGCATCCGGGCCGACGAGACCGTCGAGCACGGCCTGTCGCTGTTCGTGTCCAACGACAACCTGCGCAAGGGCGCCGCGCTCAACGCCGTCCAGCTGGCCGAGCTGGTCGCCGCCGAGCTCAAGGGCTGACACCCGGCCCCGCCGGGCCGCGGGCGCTCGCACCCCGCGGCGAGCGCCCGCTCGCACCCCCCGGCGTGACCAAGGGCGGGCCCCGTCGTTGAACGGGGCCCGCCTTTGCGTTCCGTTGGGCTTGCCGTTGCGGTACCGCGACATCCGTCGAGGTTCGGCGCGCGAACCAGGGGGAAAAGGTGACCCAACGATCGGGCGGCCACGGGGGCCCCTCACCCCACCACGCCCGGACGACGGGCGGATCCGCGCCCACCCGGCCCGACCCCCACACGAGGGCGAGTGGAAAGAGGTGCGCGATGGACCGCTGTGTCGTCCTGGTGGATGCCGGATACCTGCTGGGCGCCGCCGCCAGCCTGCTCGCCGGTGACCCGTCCCGTTCCAGAGTCACCGTCGACCACACCGCGCTGATCACCGCGCTGCGCGAACGCGCCGAGGCCGAGACCGGACTGCCGCTGCTGCGCATCTACTGGTTCGACGCCGCCCCCGACCGGCGCCCGATGCCCGAACACCGCCGGCTGCGCGTCCTGCCCCGCGTCACCGTGCGGCTCGGCGCCCTCACCCGCGCCGAAGGGCGCTGGGTGCAGAAGGGCGTCGACGCCGCCATGCACGCCGAACTCTCCGAACTCGCCCGCAACCGGGCCTGCGCCGACGTCGTCCTGATCACCGGCGACGGCGACCTGCTGCCCGGCATGATGACCGCCAAGGAACACGGCGTGGCCGTCCACCTGTGGGCGCTCCAGGCCGCCGACGGCGACTTCAACCAGTCCGAGGACCTGGTCGGCGAGGCCGACGAGCGAAGAGTGCTCGACCGCGAGTGGATCGAGGGCTCCTTCAGTCTCCGGGAGAACGCCAGCGTCTTCCCCGCGCCCGGCGCCCGCCAGGAGATCGCCAAGATCCTCGCCGCCCCGCCCGTCGGCCCGCCCGTGGTGGCACCCGCCGCGGCGCCGGTCGTGGCGCCCCCGGTCGTCCAGCCGGCCGCCGTGCCCGCTGCCGCCGTGCCCGCTGCCGTCGGGGCCTCCGCCGTCGGGGCCGTCCCGGGCGCCGTCCCGGGCGCCGTACCAGGGGCGGTTCCAGGGGCGGTTCCAGCGGCGGGGCGGCCCCAGTCGGCCGCCGCGCTCAAGGTCGTCCCCACCCCCAAGGACCTCGCCGGGCGCACCCCCGCCGTCGCCTCGGCCGTCAACGGGCACGGCGGCACCGGACTCGCGAACGGCCACGGCGGCACCGGGCTCGTCAACGGGCACGGCGCCAACGGACAGGGCGCCAACGGGCTCCTGAACGGGCAGGCGAACGGGCACGGCACCAACGGACAGGCCGTCGGCTCGACGGGCGCCGCCGGACAGGCCGGCCCCGTCCTGCGCTGGTCCTCCGACCGCGGCTGGGTCGACCGCCCCGCCCCCGAACCCGCCGTCACCGCCGGCGACAGCCTCCCCACCCTCGCCCACCTCACCACCGCCGAACAGCGCTGGGCCGACCGCGAGGAGGACATCACCTCCATCGGCGGCGACGCCCACGAAGTCGGCCAGGTCTTCGCCCGCCGCTGGAGCGAACGGTTGGGCGACGTCGAACGGCTCACCGTGCTCTGGCCCGACTACCCCCGCATCCCGCACCGGGTCGACGGCGAACTCCTCCGCTACGCCGCCCGCTTCGGACTGCTCGCGCACAAGGACGACCAGATCGACGAACACGACCGCTACGCCATCCGGGCCGGATTCTGGAAGGAACTGGCGGTGCGGGTGCCCGGCGGATCGATGGTGGTCGTGGACGACTGACGGGCGCACGGCCCGGGTTGGACCCGGCGGGACCCGCCGGGCCGCGCGCCGGTTTTCGGTGATCAGGCCCCCTTGTCCGGTTCGCCCGTGCGAACGCGTAAAGTCTTCGGTCGTGAACGAGTCGGCAGGGCGAGCACCCCAGAACACCCCGCCGTGCGTCGCCGTGCGCGACCTCGTGAGGACCTATCGCACCGGGCGCGGAGCCGGCGCCACCGAGATCCGGGCCAACGACGGAATCAGCCTCACCGTCCGCCAGGGCGAGATCTTCGGACTGCTCGGACCCAACGGGGCCGGCAAGTCCACCCTCGTCCGCCAGCTCACCGGCCTGCTGCGGCCGGACTCCGGATCCGTCGAACTCCTCGGCCACGACATCGTCCGCCACCCCGAACGGGCCGCCCGGCTGCTCGGCTACCTCGGCCAGGAATCCAGCGCCCTCGACGAGCTGACCGTCGCGCTCGCCGCCGAGACCACCGGACGGCTGCGCGGCCTCACCCGGGCCCAGGCCCGCGCCGAAAGCGCCGACGTCCTCACCGAACTCGGGCTCGAACCCCTCGCCCAGAGGCCGCTCGCCAAGCTCTCCGGCGGTCAGCGCCGGCTCGCCTGCGTCGCTGCGGCCCTCGTCGGGGAACGGCCGCTGCTCGTCCTCGACGAACCCACCACCGGCATGGACCCCGTCGCCCGGCGGGCCGTCTGGACCGCCGTCGACCGGCGCCGCACCGAACGCGGCGCCACCGTCCTGCTGGTCACCCACAACGTCATCGAGGCCGAGACCGTGCTCGACCGGGTCGCCGTCATCGACGACGGGCAGGTCATCGCCTGCGACACCCCCGGCGGACTCAAGGCCCTCGTCGACGGCGACGTCCGGCTCGACCTGGTCTGGCGGGACGAGGCGCCGCTCGCCGTCCCCGCCGTCGCCGAACTCGCCGAACGGGCCGAACGCACCGGCCGCCGCTGGACCGTCCGCACCACCCCCGAACAGGCCCGCGAACTGGTCGCCGCCGTCACCACCGGCCCGGCCTTCGCCGCCCTCGACGACTTCACCCTCGCCACCCCGAGCCTTGAGGACGCCTACCTCAAGCTCGGGGGCCGCCACGGAGGACTGGCCAAGTGACGCTGCTCTCGGTGCCGCCGCAGGCCACCGCCCCCGCGACCGGCGGCACCCCCGCCCCGCTCGCCCCCGCGGCCCGGCTGCTGCCCGCCCTCGCCGCCGTCTACCGGGCCCAGCTCGCCCGGGCCCGGGTGGCGCGGATCCCGCTGCTGTTCGTCGCCACCTTCCAGTCCGTCGGCATCCTCGTGATGATGCGGGGCGTGGTGGACGCCGGGCAGACCTCGGCCGCGCGGTCCGTGGTCGCCGGGTCCAGCGTGCTGGTGGTGGCGTTCGTCGCCCTCAACCTGCTCGCCCAGTACTTCGGGAAGCTGCGGGCCACCGGCGGACTCGACCACTACGCGACGCTGCCCGTACCCGCCGCCTCCGTGGTGCTCGGCGCGGCCGGCGCCTACGCCTCGTTCACGCTGCCCGGGACGGTCCTCACCGCGGCCTTCGGCGCCGTGATGTTCGGGCTGCCGCTCGGGCAGCTGTGGGTGCTGCTGGCCGTCGTCCCGCTCGCCGGAGCCGCCCTGTCCGGGCTCGGGGCCGCCTGCGGGCTGCTCGCGCCCCGCCAGGAGATCGCCACCATGCTCGGGCAGCTCGGCATGTCGGCGGCCCTGCTGCTCGGCGTGCTGCCCGTCGACCACCTCCCGCAGCCCGTCCTGTGGCTGCGCGACCTGCTGCCCTCCACGTACGGCGTCGAGGCCTTCGCCCGGACCTTCGAACCCGACCCGGACTGGGCGCTGATCGCGGGCGACCTCGCCGTCTGCGCGGGCGTCGGCGTGGTGTCGCTGGCGATCGCCACCTGGGCCTACCGGCGGGCCGTCTCCCGGTAGGGGGTGTCCCGGCGTGTCCCGGGGGCCGGCTCCGGGAGGTGCGGGGCTCGGACTCCGCGCGGTGCGGGGGCCGGCTCCGCGAGGTGCGGGGTTCAGGTTCCGCCAGGTACGGGCGACGGCTCGTCCCGGCCGCGATCGTGAAACGATGGGGTCCGTGACCGTACCGAACACGCCTCCGGACCCCACCCGCGCCGCCGCGGACGCGGTGCCGGACATCACCCCCGATCCGTACGCGCCGCCGCCCGCCCCCGACGCCGGGACCCCGCCGCCGGACGGCCTCGCGGTCGCGCAGTCGCCGGGCCCCACGCTCAAGGAGCGGCTGCTGCCCGAGCTGCGGCTCGGCGCGGGCACGGTACTGGCCTGCATCGTGGTCGGACTGGTGATGGCGGGGCTGTGGGTCTGGCTCGCGCCCAAGGTGCCGCTGGTCGTCGACGGCGACCGCATCCTCTACGCCGACCCCGAGGGCGAACAGCGGGCGGGGGCCGACGCGGTCTTCGCCCTGATCGCGCTCGGCGCCGGCCTCCTGACCGCGCTCGGGGCCTTCCTGGCCACCCGGCAGCGCGGCGGCGGCATCGCGGTCGCGCTCGGACTGGTGGTCGGCGGACTGCTCGGCTCGGTCGGCGCCTGGCGGCTCGGGCGGTGGCTCGGCCCCAGCAACGACCTGATCGCCGAAGCCCGGCGGGTCGGCAACGGCGGGCACTTCGACGCGAGCATCGACCTCGGCGCGCTGGGGGCGCTGCTGGTGTGGCCGATGGCGGCGATGGTGGTGCTGCTGGCGCTGTCGGCGGCGTTCGGCAAGCGCGAGGAGGACCCGCCGCCGTACTGGGCCGGGCCGTACGGGGTGGCCGCGCCGCAGGCCCCTGCGGACGGCGCGGCGCGGCCGCAGGACGCCGTGCGGGCGGACGACGGTGCTCGGCCGGACGGCGCTGCGCGGCCGAACGACGGTGCTCGGCCGGAGGACGCCGCGCGGCCGGGGGAGCGCGGGCAGGGCTGACCGCGTGGGCCCGGGCCCATCTGCGGGTGGGCCCGTCGGCCGGGGTCAGCGGGGGGGCAGCGGGGGTCAGCCGGGGTCAGCCGGGGTCAGCGGGCGATCGGTGCGGTGCGGGCACCGGTCAGGGTGACCAGGTCGGCCGGGGCGAGTTCGACCTCCAGGCCGCGGCGCCCGCCGGAGACGTAGACGGTGGGGTGGGTGAGCGCGCTGGCGTCGACCACGGTCCGCAGCGGGCGGCGCTGGCCGAGCGGGGAGATGCCGCCGAGGACGTAGCCGCTGCTGCGCTCGGCGGCGGCCGGGTCGGCCATGGCGGCGCGCTTGCCGCCGACGGCGGCGGCGAGGGCCTTGAGGTCGAGCTGCCCGGCGACCGGGACCACGCCGACGGTGAGCACGCCGTCCACGTCGGCGACCAGGGTCTTGAAGACCCGCTCGGCGGCGACGCCCAGGACCTCGGCGGCCTCGCCGCCGTAGGAGGCGGCGGCCGGGTCGTGCTCGTAGGCGTGCACGGTGAACGGGACGGCGGCGGTCTCCAGGGCGACGGTGGCGGGGGTGCCCTGCCCGCCCTTCTTCGGCTTCTTCGCCATGTGGGGCTCCTTCTTCGCCGTGCGGGTTCCCCCGGACTTACGTGCGGGTGTCCCGGATTACGTGCGGGTTTTCCGGATCAGTTGGGGCTGAACGACTGGCGGGTGAGGTCGACGGCGGGCAGCGACGGCAGCCAGCTGAGCACGGAGCTCTCGCGGCGCAGCAGGTCGAGTTCGGTGCGCAGCCGCTGGGCGGTGTCGGGGCAGGCCAGCAGCTGCTGCTTGACCGGGGTCTCGAACACCGAGGCGGCGGCGACCAGGTAGGAGAGCACCTGCGGGTCGTCCGGGAGCTCCTGGCGCCCGACGGTGCTGGCCTCGCGGGCCCCGGCGAGGCGCTTCTGGTAGACCCGGAAGGCCCGCTCGACCTCGGCGGCGAGGGCGCCGGAGCCTTCGCCGGGCTGTTCCTCGACGAGTTCGGCCTCGCCGGTCAGGTACGGGCCGGAGACGTCCGCCGAGCGGAGCCGGAACCGGGTGGTGCCGGTGACCAGCAGCTCGTAGCGGCCGTCCGGCTGCTCCTGGACGGAGGCGACGTCGGCGACGCAGCCGATGTGGAACATCGCCTCCAGCGGGTCCCCGGTGGCGGTGCCGAGGCCGTCGAGCGGCCCGGCCGGGCCCTCATCGGGGCGGACCGGGGCGACCTCGCGGCCGTCCTTGATGGCGAGCACGCCGAAGCGGCGCGGCGTGTCGGCCGGTAGTTGGAGCAGGTCGGCGACGAGACGGCGGTAGCGCTCCTCGAAGACGTTCAGGGGCAGCACGAGGCCCGGGTAGAGCACGTTGTTCAGCGGGAAGAGCGGCAGCCGTTCTGTCACGGCGGACAGCGTAGTTCCCCGCGCGGTCGCGGCGCGTCGGGGTTGTGCCCGCGGGCGGGCCCGCCGGGTCGGTCAGCCCCGTTGCAGCATGCGGGTGGCGCCGGCCACGACGGTGGTGGCGAGCAGCCAGCCGACGATCACCAGCCCGGCGGAGACGTACTGGCTGAGGCCCCCGGGGTTCCAGCCCTGCTGGCCGAGTTCGACGACCGGGACCAGCTGGCTGAGCGTGTACAGCACCGGGTTCCAGTGCGGGTGCTCGTCGGCCTTCAGCGGCTCCAGCGGGTGGGTGGCGAACCACACGCTGCCCAGTGCCCAGGCGAGCAGCAGCCACAGGCCGGCCCGGCCGGGGCGGTAGCCGTAGCCGACGGTGGCGTCCTGGACCCGGCCCCAGATCCGGGCGGGCAGCGGGAGGGTCCGGTGGCGGCGGCGCTGCTTGGCGTACAGCACCTCGCGGGCGTCGTCGTCGGCGCCGTCGCGGCGCAGGGCGGCGGCGAGCTGCTCGTAGGACTCGGGCTGGAAGTCCACCGAGGAGCCCTCCAGCCAGGCGATCCGCTGCTGGACGCTGAAGGGGCCGACCGGGCGCAGCACCTCGTAGACGAAGCCGGTCAGGCCCAGGTGGCGCCCGCGCGGCCAGGCGTCCGGGGTGTCGACGAGGTTGCCGACCCGGGCGCGGGAGAGCGAGACGGTGCCGGTGGGGCGGATCCGGCAGGTGAACCGCAGCTCGGGGGTGTGGATGCGGCGCAGCGAGAGCTCGTCGTCACCCTCCAGGTGGAACTCGCCGGAGATCAGGCAGGCGCTCTCGAAGCGGGCGTCGGAGAGCCGGACCCGGCCGTAGGCGCGGAACGGGGTGCTGGGGGCGCCGGGCGGCGGGTTCTGGCCGTAGCCGGAGCCGTAGTAGCTGCGGGAGCCGAACCAGCCGCCGTCGGCGGAGCTGGTCAGGTAGAGGGTGTGGCCGACGGTGAGCCGGACGGCGTTGAGGCAGGTGCGGTTCTGCGGGACGGCGTGCAGCTGGGCGCCGCGCAGCGACAGCCGCCCGCCTATCCGCGCCGTGCGCAGGCTCAACTCGCCCTCCACGTCCACGCGTTCGGCCTCGAAGTCCTGGTGGACGGCCAGGCCGTCGGCGGACAGCGCGCGGCCGTAGCGGTCGCCGCCCAGGACGGTCTGGTTGAGCAGCAGGTCGGTGCCGACCTTGGCGTCGGTGAGCCGTACGCCCTCGGGTATCCGGCAGCGGGCCAGGTGGAGGTCGCCGGTGGTGGTGAGCCGGGAGGCCTCCAGGCGGGGGATCAGGCAGGTGACGAAGCGCAGCGTCGAGGCCGAGGCCTCCGAGATGAGGATCTTGCGCTCGAAACGGCACTCGCGGAGTTCGACGTAGTGGCCGATGGCGCCGCCGGCCAGGTTGAGCGCGCCGGTGACCAGCACGCCGTTGAGCCGCAGCGAGGCGACCCGCCCGGTGGCGGCGGCCGGGCCGGCCAGCAGCAGATGGGCGAGCACCCTGGCCCGGACGGTGCGCCCGGGGCCCCAGGCGGCGTCCCCGAAGGGGTCGTCGGTGGCGGCGTCGCCACTCCGCCGGTCGAAGACGTTGCCGCGACGGAAGGCCTCCCAGAGCTCACGCTCCGTGTCGGTCCAGCCCTCCGGGGCGTGCTCCAGCATGGTTTTCCCCGTCCCCCCGGTCGTCTCGCCTTTCGTATCACGGACTGAAATGCGGGGCCAGGGGTTCCGGCCACTCCTTACACTGGGTGGCGTGATCTCTCGAATCGACCTCCGCGGCTCGCTGGACGACCCGCGTGACCTGCTGCCCCGTGCCGAGTTCGACGTGGCGGCCGCCCTGGAGAAGGTGCGGCCGATCGCCGAGGACGTACGCCATCGCGGGGTCGCGGCCGTGATCGAGATCACCGAGCGCTTCGACGGCGTCCGGCTGGAGTCGACCCGCGTCCCGGCCGAGCAGCTGACCGAGGCCCTGGAGACGCTGGACCCGAAGGTGCGGGCCGCGCTGGAGGAGTCGATCCGCCGGGCCCGCGCCGTGCACGCCGACCAGCGCCGCACCGAGCACACCACCCGGGTGGTGCCGGGCGGCACCGTCACCCAGCGCTGGGTGCCCGTGGAGCGCGTCGGCCTCTACGTGCCGGGCGGGCTGGCGGTCTACCCGTCCTCCGTGGTGATGAACGTGGTGCCGGCCCAGGAGGCGGGCGTCCAGGGCATCGCGGTGACGTCCCCGCCGCAGAAGGAGTTCGACGGCCGCGTCCACCCGACCATCCTGGCGGCCTGCGCGCTGCTCGGCGTGGACGAGGTGTACTCCGTCGGCGGCGCCCAGGCCGTGGCGATGTTCGCGCTGGGCACCGAGGAGTGCGCGCCGGTCAACATGGTCACCGGCCCCGGCAACATCTACGTGGCCGCCGCCAAGCGCCTGTTCGCCGGCCGGATCGGCATCGACTCGGAGGCCGGCCCGACCGAGATCGCCGTCCTCGCCGACGACAGCGCGCTGCCGTCCGACGTGGCCGCCGACCTGATCAGCCAGGCCGAGCACGGACCGACCTCCGGCTCGGTGCTCGTCACCGACTCGCCGGCGCTGGCCGAAGCGGTCGAGGCGGAACTCGCCGTCCAGGTCGCCAGGACCAAGCACAGCGAGCGGGTCGCCGAGGCACTGGGCGGCCGGCAGTCCGGGATCATCCTGGTCGACGACCTGGAGCAGGGCCTCGCCGTGGTCAACGCCTACGCGGCCGAGCACCTGGAGATCCAGACCCGGGACCCGCACGCGGCGGCCGCCAAGGTCGTCAACGCGGGCGCCGTCTTCATCGGCCGCTGGACGCCGGTCTCGCTGGGCGACTACGCGGCCGGCTCCAACCACGTGCTGCCCACCGGCGGCTGCGCCTGCCACTCCTCCGGCCTGTCCGTGCAGACCTTCCTGCGCGGCGTCCAGGTCGTCGAGTACGACCGGGACGCGCTCGCGGACGTCGCCGCGCACGTGGTCAACCTCGCCAACGCGGAGGACCTGCCCGGGCACGGCGACGCGATCAAGGCGCGCTTCGACTGGACGGTGCCGGGATCGTGACTCCTGTGACTCCTGTTACTTCTGAGGTGGGTGCGACGCGGGTGACTCGGATCGACGACCTCCCCATCCGCGACGAGCTGCGCGGCCAGTCCCCGTACGGCGCGCCGCAGCTGGACGTGCCCGTCCAGCTGAACACCAACGAGAACCCGTACCCGCTCCCCGAGGAGCTGGTCGCCCGGATCGCCGAGCGCGTCGCCGAGGCCGCCCGCAACCTCAACCGCTACCCCGACCGGGACGCCGTCGAACTGCGCGAAGGCCTCGCCGCGTACCTCGGCCGGACCACCGGCTTCGCCGTCACCCGGCAGCAGGTCTGGGCCGCCAACGGCTCCAACGAGGTGCTCCAGCAGCTGCTGCAGACCTTCGGCGGCCCCGGCCGCAGCGCGCTCGGCTTCGAGCCCTCCTACTCGATGCACGCGCTGATCTCCCGGGGCACCGGCACCGAGTGGATCTCCGGCCCGCGCAACGACGACTTCACCATCGACCTGGACGCCGCCCTCGGCGCGATCGCCGAGCACCGGCCGAACGTGGTCTTCATCTGCTCGCCGAACAACCCGACCGGCACCGCCGTCGCCGCCGACACCGTGCTGCGGCTGTACGAGGCCGCGCAGGCCGCCGGGCCCAGCCTGGTCGTCGTCGACGAGGCCTACGTCGAGTTCTCGCACAGGGCCTCGCTGCTGCCGCTCATCGAGGGCCGCCCCAACCTGGTGGTCTCCCGCACCATGTCCAAGGCCTTCGGCGCGGCCGGGCTGCGCCTGGGCTACCTGGCCGCCGACCCGGCCGTGGTGGACGCGGTGCAGCTGGTCCGCCTGCCGTACCACCTGTCGTCCGTCACCCAGGCCACCGCGCTGGCCTGCCTGGAGCACACCGACACCCTGCTCGGGTACGTCGGCCGGCTCAAGGAGGAGCGCGACCGGCTGGTCGACGCGCTGCGCGGGCTCGGCCTGGAGGTCACCGACTCGGACGCCAACTTCGTCCAGTTCGGCCGCTTCGCCGACACCCACGCCGTCTGGCAGGCCATCCTCGACCAGGGCGTCCTGGTCCGTGACAACGGCGTCCCCGGGTGGCTGCGCGTCACCGCCGGCACGCCCGCAGAGAACGACGCCTTCCTGGACGCCGTTCGAACAGTGATCAAGGAGCTGTAACCCGTATGTCCCGCATCGGACGCGTCGAACGCACCACCAAGGAGACCGCGGTCCTGGTCGAGATCGACCTCGACGGCACCGGGAAGACCGACATCTCCACGGGCGTCGGGTTCTACGACCACATGCTCGACCAGCTCGGCCGCCACGGTCTCTTCGACCTCACCGTCAAGACCGACGGCGACCTGCACATCGACACCCACCACACCATCGAGGACACCGCCCTCGCGCTCGGCGCCGCCTTCAAGCAGGCGCTCGGCGACAAGGTCGGCATCTACCGCTTCGGCAACTGCACGGTGCCGCTGGACGAATCGCTCGCCCAGGTCACCGTGGACCTCTCCGGCCGGCCGTACCTGGTGCACACCGAGCCCGAGCACATGGCGCCGATGATCGGCTCGTACGACACCACGATGACCCGGCACATCCTGGAGTCCTTCGTGGCCCAGGCGCAGGTCGCCCTGCACGTCCACGTGCCGTACGGGCGCAACGCCCACCACATCGTGGAATGCCAGTTCAAGGCGCTGGCCCGAGCCCTGCGCTACGCCGCCGAGCGCGACCCGCGCGCGGCCGGAATCCTCCCCTCGACCAAGGGTGCACTGTGAGCAAGGCGGCCCTCGCCCTCATCTTCGTCGGCCTCTTCCTGGCCGGCGGCGTGATCTCGTTCTGGAAGCAGAAGCTGCCCAAGGGCGTCATCCTGGTGCTCGCGTTCGGCTCGGTCATGTGCCTGGCCTCCGGCATCATGCGTCTGTAGACCCGCAGTAGAGAGACTGGACACCTGAACATGGGCAAGAACGTCGTCGTCCTCGACTACGGGTCGGGCAACCTCCGCTCCGCGCAGCGCGCGCTCGAACGGACCGGGGCGGACGTCACCGTCACCTCCGACTACGACACCGCGATGAACGCGGACGGCCTGCTCGTCCCCGGCGTCGGCGCCTTCGAGGCCTGCATGCGCGGCCTGAAGTCCGTCCGGGGCGACTGGATCATCGGCCGCCGGCTCGCCGGGGGCCGCCCCGTCATGGGCATCTGCGTCGGCATGCAGATCCTCTTCGAGAAGGGGGTCGAGCACGGCGTGGAGACGGCCGGCTGCGACGAGTGGCCCGGCGTCGTCGAGCCGCTGGACGCCCCCGTCATCCCGCACATGGGCTGGAACACCGTGGACGTGCCCGAGGGCAGCCGGATGTTCGCCGGCCTCGACCCGCAGAGCCGCTTCTACTTCGTGCACTCCTACGGCGTGCGGCACTGGGAGCTGGAGACCCACAGCGCACGGATCCACGCCCCGCTCGTCACCTGGGCCACCCACGGGCAGCCCTTCGTCGCCGCCATCGAGAACGGCCCGCTCTGGGCCACCCAGTTCCACCCCGAGAAGTCCGGCGACGCCGGCGCCGCCCTCCTGACCAACTGGGTCAACACCCTCTGAGCTTGGAAGAGTTGTGACTATGAGCCGCCTCGAACTGCTTCCCGCCGTCGACGTCCGGGACGGCCAGGCCGTCCGCCTGGTCAAGGGCGCGTCCGGCACCGAGACCTCCTTCGGTGAACCCCTCGCCGCCGCCCTCGCCTGGCAGAACGCCGGCGCCGAGTGGCTGCACCTGGTCGACCTCGACGCCGCCTTCGGCACCGGCACCAACTACGAGCTGCTGCGCGAGGTCACCGGCCGCCTCGACATCAAGGTCGAGCTGTCCGGCGGCATCCGCGACGACGAGTCGCTCGCCAACGCGCTCGCCACCGGCTGCACCCGGGTCAACCTCGGCACCGCCGCCCTGGAAGCCCCCGAGTGGGTCGCCAAGGCCATCGCCGAGCACGGAGACAAGATCGCCGTCGGCCTGGACGTCGTCGGCACCACCCTGCGCGGCCGCGGCTGGACCCGCGACGGCGGCCAGCTCTTCGAGGTGCTGGAGCGGCTCAACCAGGAGGGCTGCGCCCGCTACGTCGTCACCGACGTCAACCGGGACGGCACCCTGACCGGCCCCAACCTGCAGCTGCTGCGCGACGTCTGCGCCGCCACCGACCGCCCCGTCGTCGCCTCCGGCGGCGTCTCCTCGCTCGACGACCTGCGCGCCATCGCCGGCCTGGTCGGTGCGGGTGTCGAGGGCGCCATCGTGGGCAAGGCACTCTACGAGCAGAAGTTCACCCTCGAAGAGGCCCTGGAGGCGGTTTCAGGATGACGGAACGTCGGATCGTGCGTGGCAGGGTCGGCGGATTCTCCCCCTGGGAGGACCAGTTCGGCTACTCGCGGGCGGTCGCCGCGGGAGACCACGTGCACGTGGCCGGCTCCACCGCCTGGGTGAACGGCCGGATCGAGCACGAGGGCGACCCCTACCGGCAGACCCTCGCCGCGTTCGGCGTCGGCCTCAGCGCCCTCGCCGCGTACGGTCTGACGGCGGACGACGTGGTCCGCACCCGGATGTACATCACCCACGCCCGCGACGCCGACGAGGTGGGCCGCGCCCACCACCAACTCTTCGACGCCGCCCGCCCGGCGGCCACCATGGTGGTGGTCGACGGGCTGATCGACTCCCGGATGATGGTCGAGGTCGAGCTCGACGCCTATCGTGCCGGGCTGGCAAAGACCCTGGAAGGCAACCAGCCGTGACCCTCGCCGTACGTGTCATCCCCTGCCTGGACGTCGACGCCGGGCGGGTGGTCAAGGGCGTCAACTTCCAGAACCTGCGCGACGCCGGCGACCCGGTCGAGATGGCCAAGCTCTACGATGCCGAGGGCGCCGACGAGTTGACCTTCCTCGACATCACCGCCTCCTCCGGCGACCGGGAAACCACCTACGACGTGGTCCGCCGCACCGCCGAACAGGTCTTCATTCCGCTCACCGTCGGCGGCGGAATCCGCGCCGTCGAGGATGTCGACAAGCTGCTGCGGGCCGGCGCCGACAAGGTCGGCGTCAACACCGCCGCCATCGCCCGGCCGGAACTGGTCCGCGAGATCGCCCAGCGGTTCGGGCGGCAGGTCCTGGTGCTGTCCGTGGACGCCCGGCGCTGCCCTCCCGGCACCGAGACCGCGTCCGGCTACGAGGTCACCACCCACGGCGGGCGCAAGGGCACCGGCCTCGACGCCGTCGAATGGGCCGGGCGCGCGGCCGAACTCGGCGCCGGCGAGATCCTGCTCAACTCGATGGACGCCGACGGCACCAAGGACGGGTACGACCTGGAGATGATCCGGGCCGTCCGCAAGGCCGTCTCCGTGCCCGTCATCGCCTCCGGCGGCGCCGGCAAGCTCGCCGACTTCGCGCCGGCCGTCGAGGCGGGTGCGGACGCGGTGCTCGCCGCGAGCGTCTTCCACTTCGGGGACCTGCGGATCGGGCAGGTCAAGGACGCGCTGCGGGAGGCCGGGCACCCGGTGCGGTGACCGTCCGTACTACCGCGAGAGGGCCCGCTGCGCACCGGCGCAGCGGGCCCTCTCGCGTGCTCAGGACTGTTCGCGGGGCTCGCCCTTGATCAGCGCGAACGGCGTGCCGTGCGGGTCCACGATCCAGGCGATCCGGCCGACGTTCGGCACGTCCTCGGGCCCCATCACCACCGTGCCGCCGGCAGCCTTCGCCTTCGCGATCAGCGCGTCCACGTCGCCGGCGGCGAAGTACGGCGTCCAGGCGGAG
The DNA here is from genome assembly GCF_044750105.1 of Kitasatospora sp. NPDC088861. Lineage (NCBI taxonomy): Bacteria > Bacillati > Actinomycetota > Actinomycetes > Kitasatosporales > Streptomycetaceae > Kitasatospora > Kitasatospora sp. NPDC088861. The sequence continues at coordinate 201,380 of NZ_JBIVJF010000012.1, read as the reverse complement.
GGCTCCTGCGGGGACATGGTCGGGGCGATGCCGCCGAAGGCCGTGGCCTGCTGGTCGCCCTCGGAGGTCGAGATCACCCGGTAGTCCATGCCCGGAGCCGGCTCGAACTTCTCCACCCGCCAGCCGAACAGCGCCTGGTAGAAGCCGAACCCGGCGCTCTGGTCCGAAGTGTGCAGCTCGGACCAGACCAGCGCGCCGTCCTCCGACACCACGTCCAGACCGGTGGTCGTGCCCGGTTGCCAGACCGCGAACCTGGCCCCCTGCGGGTCGGCGAACTGGGCGAACCACCCCTCGCCCATGACGTCCATCGGCGGGACCAGGACCGAACCGCCCGCCTGCTCGGCGGCCTGCGCGGTGGCGTTCACGTCGGCCGTACGGAAGTACGTCGTCCAGGTCGGCTGGTCACCCTCGTCGAGCGGGCCGACGGCGCCTACCGTCCTGCCGCCCAACTGGAAGAAGCCGTAGCCGCCCGCCTCCGGGCCGCCGGACCGGAACGTCCAGCCGAAGACCTTGCCGTAGAACTCGGCCGTGGCGGGGATGTCCGGGCTGCCGAGGTCGATCCAGCAGGGCGCGCCGGCCGGAAAGTCGGTGGTGAGCATGAGGTGGTGCCCCTTCGACGGAAGACGTGACCGGGCCGGTTCCGTCGGGCGCGCGCACGCACCCTCCCCGGCCCTCTGCGAGTCTGCACCCGCCCACTGACATCCGCAGCCGGGGAGCGCGGCCGGGAGACCTCAGCCACGCCCCCGGAAACGGGCCCATCGCTGAGCTGCCCGGTTCAGCCGATCGGTCCACGGGTCCGGATCGTCTCCGGCGATCTCGGCCCACATCCGGGCCTGAGCCTGCGCGAAGACGTCCACCACCGCCGGATCGCCGGGCCGCCACGCCGGGACCCTGGCGGCCCACGCTTCCGCCGCAGCCGGGCTGTGGCCGCCCGCAGCGATCAACCAGATCACCCACAGGGCCGGGTCGATCCAGGGCGCTCCCCGGGTGGCCCACGCCCAGTCGACCAGCAGCGCATGGTCTTCGCGGATCAGGACGTTCTCGTTGTTCAGGTCCGTGTGCAGCAGATAGCCGCCGGCGAGGCGGGACAGCACCTCGGGATCGTCCACGTAGGCGGCCCATCGCTGCTCGGCCCGGCGTAGCTCGATCGGCGGACACGGGACGCGGCCGAGTCGGCTGAGGACGTCGACCATCAGCTCCAAGTCCCCGGTTTCCCGGTAGTCGGCGTGGCGGGCTTCGACGTGCTCGAACGCGACAAGGCTCCAGCCGTCGACGTCGAGGTGCCAGAGGACGGTGGGGGCGAGGCCTTCCACGTAGGGGTTGACCTCCCTCTCACGTCGCTGTGTCCACACGCGTGGGTGACTCAGCCGCATCCCCTTGACGAAGACAGCGCCCCTGGCGGTGCTGAGCTTGGCGGCGATCTCCGAGTTGAAACCGGCCGAGACGGTCTGCGCGGCAAGGACCGGCGTCCCGAGGCAGGCGGCGACGGCCCGGTGCACGGAGTCGGGCAGGTCTGCCCAGTGAATGCGGGTGGTGGTCACGGCCCACAGGTTCCCAGCTCCAGCCCGCAGGCCGACGGCACCGCAGCGAGGGCAACGATGGTGAGCGCGCCGTCTGAGCGTTCGGTGTGGCCTGTGAGGATGCGGTCCACGGCGGCGTGGATGCGCTGGCGTTCGCGACTGAGCTGTGGGTTCAGACGCCAGAGGTGCAGACGAACCCAAGGTCGATCAGCCCCTCACTCTGGCAGAGCTGGTCAGACGCGCCGCCGACGGTGGTCTGCAGCAACTGGTAGTCGGCATCGTGCTCCTGGCCCCAGTGCATGGTGGCCCGCCACAGTCGGCGCCCGAGCCCGAGGCCTCGATACTCCGGTAGGACTCCGAAGTACTGGGGTAGGAGCCGGACGCGCCCGATCGGGTCGGGCATCGTTTCCATCGGGCCGATGGCACCGGCCACCTGCCCGTTCCGCACCGCGACCAGGACGGGGCCGACGGCATCGAGCCTGGAGTTCAGGAAGGCGAACCCCTCGCCGGCCAGCTTCGTGGAAAAGGCCTTGAAGGTCTCCGCAACCTCTGGGGGCGTCTCGGAAAGAGCGTCGATCCCGTCCACGGCGGGAGTAGCACTTCGAGCGCATCACCGAGGGCGACGACGACCCGGCGTGGGTTCAGTACTTCGATCACACCAAGCTCACCGTGGATACCGGAATCGCCCTTGGCCAAATGGGGGAAGCCATCGCTGCCGAACCCCTCATCGCCGAAGCGCTGCGGGCCGAGTCAACGACGAACCTTAGAGGACGCGCGTTCCACACCTTCTGGCTCGCGCGGACCCAACTCCAACGACGGGAGGTCGAGTTGGCTTGCGCCACTGCTACAAAAGCTCTCGACCTCGCGGCGGTTGTTGAGTCTCCCCGGGTGGTTGCCCATCTCCAGGAGTTCCGTCGACTCCTAGGGCCCTACCGCGGCAGCGCCTCGGTCGTGGATCTGGTCGACCGGATCACCGGCATGGCCAGGTGATCAGAGACCGGCCTCGTCCAGCAGCAGGTAGAGCACGCCCACGAGCGTGCCGCTGCTGACGATCTCGCGGCGGTCGACCATGCCGCGCAGCGCGGACAGGGGAATCCATTCGATCCGGTCGGACTCGTTGCGCTCGGTGGGCGGCCCCGTGTACTCGACCGCATCGGCCCGGAAGACGAAGTGCTCGGAGTCCGTGATGCCGTTCGCCGGCTGGGCGTAGATCAGCGGTTTGACCTCGCCGACCTCCCAGCCGGTCTCCTCCAGCGCCTCCCGGGCTGCTGCCTCCGCCGGGGTCTCGTCGGGCTCGATCAGCCCCATCGGGAGCTCCCAGGCCCAGGTGTCGGTGATGAAGCGGTGCCGCCACATCATGAGGACCTGCTTCTCGCTGTTCACGACGGCGGCCACCGCGAGGTGCCGCAGCTTGACCACATGGTGTTCCCAGCGGCGTCCGTCGGGCTGCTCGACGTCGGCGAGCCACAGGTTCACCCAGGGGTTCTCGTAGACCGGACGTTCCCGTGGATCTTCCACTGCATCGCTGAGGCCCCTTTCGACGGAACGACAGCATCTCAGAAGCCGGGTGGATGGTGTGGGTCCTGGCTCGTCGAGCGCTCGGTCTCGATCAGCCCCGCGCCTGCACGGCGCTGATCGAGAATGCACGTGCTCGAAGGGTGCCCTCTGCTGGGGTCGGCTGATGTTTTCGTTGCGGTGCCCCCTTGGCCTTCCAAGGGGGCACCGCTGTTGACCGAATCCGGTGCCGCTCCACCTGGTGAAGGAGGGGCGGCACACCATTTCTCTCTTTTTTACTTCGCGGGTAGTGGCAGGACGTGGCGGAGGGCTTCGATGGCGTCCGGGGGGCCGTCGACGGTGAGGGTGGTGTGGGCGCCGCGGCCGTAGGTGAAGAGGATCAGTTCGCCCGGGTCGCCGGTGAGTTGGACGGTGGGGGAGCCGGTGGGGCCGACGGTGAGGGACTGGCCGTCGGGGCGGCTCAGCACCAGCCGGACGGGGGAGCGGCGGCCGGCTTCCAGGCGGGCCAGCAGGGGCAGTCGGCGCCACAGGGCTTCGGCGCGGCCGGCGGGGACCGGGGCGGGGGTCCAGTCGTCGGCGGCCCGCAGGACGTCCTCGGCGTGCACGTAGTACTCGACGGTGTTCGCGGCCTCGTCGGCGCCGGGCAGGGCGAACGGGGAGAGCACCGGCGGGCCGGAGCGGAAGAGCTTCAGCAGCTCCTCGTACGGGCGCTCGGCGTACGCGGACTGCACCCGGCGGGCCCGGTCGGCGAGGGCGCCGATCAGCAGTCCGGCCGCCGCGTCCGGGCGGTGCTCGCGGACCACCAGGTGGGCGGCGAGGTCGCGGGTGGTCCACCCGGCGCAGAGGGTGGGGGCGTCCGGCCCGGCGGCGGCCAGGAGTGCGGCGAGGCGGTGGCGTTCGGCGAGGGCGTGGTTCGACATGGCGCCACGATAGAGGCTGTCAGCGCAGGTTGCCGGTGAGCTTGGGGCCGCCCTGCTTGTTGCCGGCGGTCAGGGTGCAGGTGTAGTCCCGCCAGCCCTGCTGGTAGTTGGCCTGGGCAGGGCCGAACTGGCGGCCGTAGTACGTCTTCCCGTCGTTCTGGCGGGCCTTGGCGGCGGCCTCGGCCTCCTTGCAGCCCTCGCGCATGGCGAGCGCGATCGGGATCTCGCCGGTCAGGCCGTCGGCCAGTTTCAGGTCGGCGATCACCTGGCCGTCGTGCTCGCCGGTGCAGGGGCGCTCCTCGGCCTTGGTGATCACCGGGCTGAGCTGCGGGTGGTCGAAGCAGGCGCCGACCGGGAAGAAGGCGTACGGCGGGGTCCTGGTCGGGGTGGGTGTCGGCGTGGGCGTCGGGGTCGGGGTGGCCGTGGGGGTGGGCGGGGGCGGTGCGGCGGCGGGCTTGCGCTCCTCCGGCCAGAGCAGGACGGTGGCCACCACCGCGAGCAGCACGGCCAGGACGGCCACGACGGCGAGGACCAGGCCCCGGGACGGGCGGGAGTCGGCGGCTGCGGGCGGCTGCTGCTCGGAGGTCATGGCCATGAGGATGGCCCACGCGGGGCCCGCCCGGCAGGCGGTTGGCCGAAATCACCCCTTTACGGCGATGTTCGGGGTGGGGCCGGAGAGGCTCCCCGGCGGCGCGGATCCGGTCCAGCGGTTGTGCCTGCACCGGGTAGGGCCCACCGCACAAGGCACAGGGCACAGGGCACAGGGCGCATCCGGGGCGGCGGGCCGGACTGCAACAATGGCCCCATGTCCACCACACCCGCCACCCCCGGCACCACCGCCCTGGCCCCCGAGATCGCCGCGCGCCTCAAGCGCACCGAGGACGGCCTGCTCCCGGCGATCGCGCAGCAGTACGACACCGGCGAGGTGCTGATGCTGGGCTGGATGGACGACGAGGCGCTGCACCGCACGCTCACCACCGGCCGCTGCACCTACTGGAGCCGCAGCCGCCGCGAGTACTGGGTGAAGGGCGACACCTCCGGCCACGCCCAGGCGGTCAAGTCGGTGGCGCTGGACTGCGACGGCGACACCCTGCTGGTGAAGGTCGACCAGACCGGTGCCGCCTGCCACACCGGCGACCGCACCTGCTTCGACGCCGACGTGCTCCCGCTCGCCTGACCCCTCCGCCCACTCCTCCTGCCGGAACTCCAGAAGGTGCCGCTCGCCATGGATCTCGAAGCCTTCCGCAAGCTCGCCGTCGACACCCGGGTCATCCCGGTCACCCGCAGGCTCCTCGCGGACGGTCTCACCCCGATCGGCCTGTACCGCAGCCTCGCCGAGGAGCGGCCCGGCACCTTCCTGCTGGAGTCCGCCGAGCAGGGCCGCAGCTGGTCGCGCTACTCCTTCGTCGGCGTCCGCAGCGCCGCCGTCCTCACCGTCGGGGAGGACGGCGAGGCCCGCTGGCTGGGCACCCCGCCGGTCGGCATCCCGACCGGCGGCGACCCCTTGCAGGTGCTGCGCGCCGCGCTGGAGGCGCTGCACACCCCGCGCCGCGACGACGACGGCCTGCCGCCGCTCACCGGCGGCCTGGTCGGCTACCTGGGCTACGACGTCGTCCGCCGGCTGGAGAAGCTGCCCGACCTCAACCCGGACGACCTGCGGCTGCCCGAGCTGACCATGCTGCTCGCCACCGACCTCGCCGTGCTCGACCACGTCGACGGCACGGTGCTGCTGATCGCCAACGCCGTCAACCACAACGACCTCGCCAGCGGCGTGGACGAGGCCTACGCGGACGCGGTGGCCCGGCTGGACGCCATGGAGGCCGACCTGCTCAAGCCGGTCGACCCGGGCCTGGCCACCTTCACCCCGGCCGGGCCGGGCGAGGCCCGCTCCCCGTTCGGCGGCGCGCCGTACCGGGCGGCGGTGGAGGTGGTCAAGGAGCGGATCCGGGCCGGCGAGGCCTTCCAGGTCGTCCCTTCGCAGCGCTTCGAGGCGCCCTGCCCGGCCTCGGCGCTGGACGTGTACCGCGTGCTGCGCACCACCAACCCCAGCCCGTATATGTACCTGTTCCGCTTCCCGGGGCCGGACGGCACCGCCGAGGGCGGCTTCGACGTGGTCGGCTCCAGCCCGGAGGCGCTGGTCAAGGTGACCGGCGGCGAGGCGATGGTGCACCCGATCGCCGGGACGAGGCACCGCGGCGCCACCCCGCACGAGGACGCGGCGCTGGCCGCCGAGCTGCTCGCCGACCCCAAGGAGCGGGCCGAGCACCTGATGCTGGTCGACCTGGGCCGCAACGACCTGGGCCGGGTCTGCGAGCCGGGCAGCGTGGAGGTGGTCGACTTCATGCACATCGAGCGCTACAGCCACGTGATGCACATCGTCTCCACCGTCACCGGCCGGGTGGCGCCCGGGCGGACCGCCTTCGACGTGCTGACCGCCTGCTTCCCGGCCGGTACCCTCTCCGGCGCGCCCAAGCCCCGCGCGATGCGGATCATCGAGGAGCTGGAGCCCACCCGCCGCGGCCTGTACGGCGGCTGCGTCGGCTACCTGGACTTCGCCGGGGACTCCGACACCGCGATCGCGATCCGCACCGCCGTGCTGCGCGACGGCACCGCCTTCGTGCAGGCCGGCGCGGGCGTGGTCGCGGACTCCGACCCGCACGGGGAGGACACCGAGTGCCGCAACAAGGCGGCCGCCGTGCTGCGGGCCGTCGCCACCGCCAATACGCTGCGGACGCCGGAACTGTCGTGAGTCACCAGTCGTAAGTCGTCAGTGTCGTCAGTCGTCGAGGGAGGCGGCCGGGATGTCCGAGGTGTCGCCCGACGAACTGCGGCGGGTGGTGGTGCTCGATGCGGCCGCCCAGATCGAGGACCAGTTGGGCGGGCACGGCCGGGTGCTGTCCGGCGCCGTGATCGACGCCCCGGCCGGGGCCCCCGACCTGATCCCCGACCTGACGGTGACCGCCCCGGGGGCGGAGCCCGACGGCCGGGGCCGGTACCCCCAGGGCGCCGTCGAGGCCGTCCTGGAGGTGGCCCGGTCGCACCTGGCCGCGGCGGCGCTGGCGTACGCGCGCAGCGGGATCCCGCTGTACGTGGTGGTCGACCCGGCGGCGGCGGCCTGCACCGTGCACACCGCGCCGTCCGTCGACGACGGGTACCGGGAGGCGGAGCGGGTGCCGTTCGGCAACGATCTCTTCCTGCCGCTCGCCGGGCGGACGCTGGTGCTGCGGACGGACGAGTTCCCGGCCGGGCCGCCCACCCCGGGTGCGGGGCCGGACGCCGGGCGGGGGATAGTGGACGGGTGAGCGCACCTGACCAGACCCCCGTACCCGCCCCGCCGGCCCCCGCGTCGGGCCGCCGGACGCTCGGCGTGATGCTCCTGCTGACCGTGCTGAGCGCCGTGCTGGTGCTGACCGCCGTCGGCCGGGTCTGGTCCGAGGGCCGGGCCGGCACCCTGGCGGTGTCCGTCTCCGGCGGCGCGATCTCCGAACTCCCGGGCGGGCTCGCCCTGGTGGGGCTCGCGGCGGCCGTCGCGGTGTTCGCGGTGCGCGGCGCGGGCCGGCTCGCGGTCGGCGCGCTGACCCTGCTGGCAGGCCTCGGCGCGGCCGCCGCCTCGGCCGCGGGCGCCGGGGACACCGCCGCGCTGGACGCCGAGGCGGCCCGCAAGCTGGCGCTGTCCGGCTCGGCGGCCACCGAGGTCGGCCACACCGGCTGGCCCTGGGTGGCGCTGGCCGGCGGGCTGCTGCTGGCCGTCGCCGGGCTGCTCACCCTCCGCTACGGCCGGAGCTGGCCGGCCATGGGCAGCCGCTACGAGGCGCCCACCCGCAAGGCCCCGGCGAAGAGCGACACCCCGGCCGACCTGTGGAAGGCGCTGGACCGGGGCGAGGACCCGACCACGGTCTGAGCGCGGGGTCTGGGCGCCGGCCTTGAGCGCCGGGCCCGGGCGGGCCCAGGCTTCGGGCCCCAGCGGGCCTCAGCGGGCCTCAGCAGCCCTCAAGGGGCCCCGGCGCCGGTGTGACGCGATAGACCCGCCACCCGCTTTGGGCCGCCGGTGTGTGGCCCGGCACAATGGAACCCGTCAACCCGCCGGCGGCCCCGCAGGCCCGGCCGGGCCCCGAGAGGCTAGGAGCACCACTCAGATGGCAGCAGCAGCACACGGTCACACCACCGCCGCCTGGACCGGCGTGACCATCACGTTCATCGGTTTCGGGATCGCGGGGGTCGCGATGATCCTCCCGTCGGTGATGCTGGTCTGGGCCGGCATCGCGGTCATCCTGGCCGGCGGTGTGGTCGGCAAGGCCATGTCGATGGCGGGCATGGGCCAGCAGCCGAGCGCCAACGTGTACGCCTCGCACGAGGAGCAGCGCGCGGCCCGGGCCGCCGTCGCCGCCTGACGACGGACTCCTCGCAGTAGATACGACTCGTAGCAGTACCGAACGGCGGGCGCGCCACGCCCGCCGTTTCGTTCTGTCCGGGCCCGGCCCGGGCAGAATCGGGGCGTGACCTCCGCCTCCACCACCTCCGCCCTGCCGCCCGTCCTGCGCCGGCTGGGGCCGCCGCTGGCCGCGCTGGCGGCGGTGGCCGTTCCCGCCGTCTACGTCGCCGCGGTGGACCCGAACACCCCCGGGCACTACCCCGACTGCCCCTTCCTGGCCGCCACCGGCTGGTGGTGCCCCGGCTGCGGGGGGCTGCGCTGCGTCCACGCGCTGGCCCACGGGGACTTCACCGGCGCCCTGCACGACAACGCCGCGGCCGTCCTGCTGTTCGGCGTCCTGGCGCTGCTGTGGCTGCGCTGGGCCTGGGCCGCGCTGACCGGCGCCGGTCAGCGGCCCAGGCCCCCGCTCGGGGCCCGGCGCTGGGTGCTGGTCCTCCTGCTGCTGCTGGTGTTCACGGTGGTGCGCAACCTGCCCGTCGGGGCGGGGCTGGCGCCCCTGCTGGTTTGATCGCCCACGCCGACGGGTAGCGACCCGCGCAGGCTCGCGCACCGGTCCACACCGGGGTCCGTACATCGGTCCACTTGGTCCGCACCGCGCGTTCGGGCGCCGCCGGAGAACCGGTGAAACCGCAGTTGGGAGCTGCCCAGGGGGGCGTCCGGCACGCGAGACGCACACCGGGCGGATGCGCCCCGCGCCCCCGGGTGCCGATACCATCGAAGTGCCGCCGGGCCACCGCCCGGACGGCTCGTCGCCGGCGAACGAACAGAAATGTTGGGGGCACTTCGCGTGAGCGAGCGAACCATTGACAGGTGCGTGTTGCGCGCAGCGCCTGCTGAGCGAAGCGAGGTGTGCGCATGAGTGTGCTCGACACGATCATCGAGGGGGTCCGCGAGGACCTCGCCGAACGACAGGCCCGGGTCTCCCTGGACCAGCTGAAGGAACTCGCCGCCAAGGCCCCCGAGGCCAAGGACGGCGTCGCCGCGCTCAAGGGCGACGGGGTCCGGGTGATCTGCGAGGTGAAGCGCTCCAGCCCGTCCAAGGGCGCGCTGGCCGCGATCGCCGACCCGGCCGCCCTGGCGGGCGACTACGCGGCCGGCGGCGCCGCCGCGATCAGCGTGCTCACCGAGCAGCGCCGTTTCGGCGGCTCGCTGGCCGACCTGGACGCCGTCCGCGCGGCGGTGGACACCCCGCTGCTGCGCAAGGACTTCATCGTCACCGCCTACCAGTTGTGGGAGGCCCGCGCGCACGGCGCCGACCTCGCGCTGCTGATCGTCGCCGCCCTCGACCAGTCGGCCCTGGTGTCGCTGATCGAGCGGGCCGAGTCGATCGGCCTCACCCCGCTGGTCGAGGTGCACGACGAGGAGGAGATCAAGCGCGCGGTGGACGCCGGGGCGCGGATCATCGGCGTCAACGCCCGCAACCTCAAGACCCTCGAGGTGGACCGCAACACCTTCGGCAACGTCGTCCACGCCATCCCGGACAACGTCGTCAAGATCGCCGAGTCCGGCGTGCGCGGCCCGCTGGACGTGATCTCCTACGCCAACCTGGGCGCCGACGCCGTCCTGGTCGGCGAGTCCCTGGTGACCGGCAAGGACCCGCGCGCCGCGGTCGCCGACCTGGTCGCGGCCGGCGCCCACCCCGCCGTCCGGCACAAGGACTGACCCGCCGACATGAAGATCGCCACCCGCCTCGCCCCCGGTTGCCGCCCGCGCGGCTGCCGCGCGCCCGCACGCCGGGTGCTGGGGCGGCGGGTGCGCTACGTGATCGGCTGCGAGCCCGGGCAGGTGCCGGGCCGCCGATGGCGACGGACATCCGGCTGAGCCCAGCCACGAGACGTCCCTGTCGTCATCTCCCAAAGGACTCCACCATGTCCGAAAAGTCCGCGAAGGACTACCTGCCCGGCGCCCAGGTGCCGGACGCCCGAGGCTACTTCGGTGCCTACGGCGGCCGCTTCATCCCCGAGGCGCTGGTCGCCGCCGTCGAGCAGGTCGCCGAGGAGTACGAGAAGGCCAAGGCCGACCCGGCCTTCGCCGCCGAACTCGACGGCCTGCTCAAGGACTACACCGGCCGCCCGAGCCCGCTGACCGACGTGCACCGCTTCTCCGCCGAGGCGGGCGGCGCGCGCGTCCTGCTCAAGCGCGAGGACCTCAACCACACCGGCTCGCACAAGATCAACAACGTGCTGGGCCAGGCCCTGCTCACCCGGCGGATGGGCAAGACCCGGATCATCGCCGAGACCGGCGCCGGCCAGCACGGCGTGGCCACCGCCACCGCCTGCGCCCTGTTCGGCTTCGACTGCACCATCTACATGGGCGAGGTCGACACCCAGCGCCAGGCGCTGAACGTCGCCCGGATGCGGATGCTCGGCGCCGAGGTGGTGTCCGTCACCTCCGGCAGCCGCACCCTCAAGGACGCCATCAACGAGGCGTTCCGCGACTGGGTCGCCAACGTGGACTCCACCCACTACCTGTTCGGCACCGTGGCCGGCCCGCACCCCTTCCCGATGATGGTCCGCGACTTCCACCGGGTCATCGGCGTCGAGGCCCGCCAGCAGGTGCTCGACCGCACCGGGCGGCTGCCCGACGCCGTCGTCGCCTGCGTCGGCGGCGGCTCCAACGCGATGGGCATCTTCCACGAGTTCATCCCCGACGCCGGCGTGCGCCTGATCGGCTGCGAGGCCGCCGGCGAGGGCGCCGACACTCCCAAGCACGCCGCCACCCTCACCAAGGGCGACCCCGGCGTGCTGCACGGCTCGCGCACCTACGTCCTCCAGGACGAGGACGGCCAGACCATCGAGTCGCACTCCATCTCCGCCGGCCTCGACTACCCGGGCGTCGGCCCGGAGCACGCCTGGCTGAAGGACACCGGACGGGCCGAGTACCGCCCCGTCACCGACGACGCCGCCATGCAGGCGCTGCGGCTGCTGTCCCGCACCGAGGGCATCATCCCGGCCATCGAGAGCGCCCACGCGCTGGCCGGCGCCCTGGAGCTGGGCCGCGAGCTCGGGCCCGAGGCCACCATCCTGGTCTCGCTCTCCGGGCGCGGCGACAAGGACATGCACACCGCGGCCGAGTACTTCGGCCTGTACGACGAGCCGGCCGGCGGTTCGGCCCACGACGCGGCCCACGGGGGTAAGTGACCATGGCATCGAAGCTCAGTGGCATCCTGGCGGCAGCCAAGGCCGAGGACCGCGCCGCGCTGATCGGCTACCTGCCGGGCGGCTTCCCGACCGTCGACGGCGGCATCCGGGCGATCAACGCGCTGATCGAGGGCGGCTGCGACATCGTCGAGGTCGGCCTGCCGCACTCCGACCCGGTCCTGGACGGCGCCGTCATCCAGACCGCCGACGACATCGCGCTGCGCGGCGGCGTGCGGATCAAGGACGTGCTGCGCACCGTCCAGGAGGTCGCCACCGCGCACCCCGAGGCGGCGGTGCTGGTGATGACGTACTGGAACCCGGTCGACCGCTACGGCACCGCGCGCTTCGCCGCCGACCTCGCGGCCGCGGGCGGCGCCGGCTGCATCCTGCCGGACCTGCCGGTGGAGGAGTCCGAGGAGTGGCGCAAGGCGGCGGACGAGCACGGGCTGGACACCGTGTTCGTGGTCGCCCCCAGCAGCAAGGACCCGCGCCTGGCCGAGGTCACCGCGGCCGGCAGCGGCTTCGTCTACGCGGCCGCCGTGATGGGCGTGACCGGGACCCGCGCCCAGGTCGGTTCGCTTGCCGAGGACCTGGTCGCCCGCACCCGGGCCACCACCGGCCTGCCGGTCTGCGTCGGCCTCGGCGTCTCCACCCCCGAGCAGGCCGCCGAGGTGGCGGGCTTCGCCGACGGCGTGATCGTGGGCTCCGCGTTCGTGAAGCGGATCCTGGAGGCCGGCGACGACGAGGCGGCCGCGCTGGACGCGGTGCGCGCCCTGGCCGGCGAGCTGGCGGCGGGCGTCCGTCGGCGCTGACCCTCGTACCACCTGACGGCCCGTCGCTCCCTCCGGGGGCGGCGGGCCGTCGCGCTTGTGTGCGCCCGGCTCGCCGGGCGGCGGCGCTCGCGCGGCCCCGAACGGGTGAACAGCTACGGGCACACGCATCAGGCGGGGTTGACCGGCGTTGAGTGGAGGGACGAGTGCACGAACGAGGTGCACGGGGGTTGCCGAGCGAGCGAAGGAGTGAGCCGGTGCCGGGTCTCCATCGGGCCGTTCTGCTGCGGGCGGCCGCCGCCGCGCTGGCGCTCGGCGCCGCCGTCGGAGCGCACACCGAGGTGGGGCAGGCGCTGGCCAAGCGCGGTGCCGAGCGGGCCGTGCGGGACGCGTACGCCTGCGCCGAGGCGGCCCGCTGGGACGCCGCCGAGCGGGCAGCCCACCCGCACCACGAGGGCCGCGCCGACCTGTTCGACCCCGGCCGCCCGCCCGGCTGCCGCTCCTGAGGGCCGCGCCGACCTGATCGACCAGGGGCGCCCGCCCGGCCTCCCGCCCGGCCTCCCACCCGGTCACCCGCCCGGGCACCCGCCCCTGAACGGACGTTCGCCGGATTCGGACACACCATCACCAGACGTCACCCATCCGGCTTAATTCCTGAATATGGAGGAACCGCCCTTCATCCCTTACGGTTCATCAGGAAGTGAACGAGTTTCCCGAGGGGGGTTCCCTGATGGCCGGCCCGGCAGCGCAGCCCGGTGACACGGCGCCCGCGCCGCCCGCCCGGCGGCCGGTGCAGGCCTGGAGTCCGTGGCTGGGCACCGTCGTCCGGCTCGGCCTCGCGGTGGTCTGGGGCTGGGCCGGCCTGGCCAAGATCGCCGACCCGGCGGAGGCCGCCCAGGCCGTCCGCGCCTACGAGATCCTGCCCGAGGGCCTGGTCAAGCCGGTCGGCTACGCCCTGCCCTTCCTGGAGCTGGCGCTCGCCCTGCTGCTGGTGATCGGCCTCGGCGTCCGGATCGTCGCCGGCGTCTCCGCGCTGCTGCTGCTCACCTTCATCGCCGGGATCGCCACCGCCTGGGCGCGCGGCATCTCGATCGACTGCGGCTGCTTCGGCGGCGGCGGGCACGTCGACGCCTCGCAGACCGAGTACCTCCAGGAGATCCTGCGCGACACCGGGTTCCTCCTGCTGGCCGGGTGGCTGCTGTGGCGGCCCCGCACCAGGTTCTCGGCGGACGGCTGGCTGGCGAGCTGACCGGCTGGCCCCGCCGCACCCCCACCCCACCCCACGAAGGCCCTCCCCGATTGTGGATGTCAAGGCAATGAGCGAGAAGAACCGAGAAGGCAAGCGCACCGCCCGCGAGCGGATGCTGGAGCAGCGGGCGGCCGACGAGGCCACGTCCAGGCGCAGGAAGAAGCTGTTGGTGGGCGGCGCGGTGCTCGTGGTGATCGCCGCCGCCGTGGTCACCGGCGTCGTGGTGCAGAACCAGCGCTCCAAGCCGGAGACCCCGGTCGCCGCCCCCGCCGGGACGATCGGCGACAAGAACCTGGTCATCCCGGCCGGCTCGGCCAACGCCCCGGCCGTCCTCACCGTCTACGAGGACCCGCGCTGCCCGGCCTGCGGGATCTTCGAGCGCGAGTTCTCCTCGACCGTCGACCAGCTGGAAGACGCCGGCAAGATCTACACCAACTACCACATCGTGTCGTTCATCGACCGGGCCGTCCCGGGCAAGGGCTCCAAGGCCGGCGCCAACGCGCTGGCCTGCGCCCAGGACGCCGGGCACTTCCGGGACTTCCACGACGTGCTGTACCGCAACCAGCCGGACGAGACCAGCGACGCCTTCGGCGACAAGGCCGTCCTGATCAACCTCGCCAAGCAGGTCAACGGTCTCGACACGCCCGCCTTCCAGGCCTGCGTCAACGACAACAAGTACGGCGGATGGGTGTCGTCCGTGCAGCAGGACTTCGACAAGTCCAGCTACAAGTCCACCCCGACCGTGCTGCTCAACGGCCAGCCGATCTACCCCAAGAACGGCGCCGAGGAGATCACCCCGGCGAACCTGGTGAAGTGGGTCGACGCCGCCAACCAGGGCAAGCAGCTGGGCACCGCGGGCTCCAACGGGCAGACCCCGGCGCCCACCAGCACCGCCTCGGAGGCCAACAACCCGTCGCCGACCGCGGGCTGAGCCCCGCACACCGCCGGGTGACCGCCGCCGTCTCCTCCCCGTCCGGAGGGGGCGGCGGCGCCGTTCCCGGTGCCCGTTGTTCGGTATCTGTGACCCCGGGGGTGCCCAGCAGGGGCCGCAGACCCTGTAGCGTCGGAACCGCCATGGATATCGCCTACATTCCCAGCCCGTCGCGGGGCGTCCTGTACCTCGGACCGGTCCCGCTGCGCGCCTACGCCTTCTGCATCATCCTCGGTGTCGTCGTGGCCGTCTGGCTCGGCAGCAAGCGCTGGGTCGCCCGGGGCGGTGCCAAGCACACGGTCGGCGACATCGCCGTCTGGGCCGTGCCCTTCGGCCTGGTCGGCGGCCGGCTGTACCACGTGATCACCGACCACCAGCTGTACTTCGGGGCCGGCAAGAACCCCTGGAACGCCTTCAAGATCTGGGAGGGCGGCCTCGGCATCTGGGGCGCCGTCGCGCTCGGCGCGGTCGGGGCCTGGATCGGCTGCCGCCGCCGGGGCGTGCCGCTGCCCGCGTACGCGGACGCCATCGCGCCGGGCATCGCGCTCGCGCAGGCGATGGGCCGCTGGGGCAACTACTTCAACCAGGAGCTGTACGGCCGGCCGACCACGCTGCCGTGGGGCCTGGAGATCGACAAGACGCTGCCGGGCGGCGAGGTCGTCAAGGGCGTCTACCACCCGACCTTCCTGTACGAGTCGATCTGGTGCGTCGGGGTCGCGCTGCTGGTCATCTGGGCCGACCGCCGCTTCAAGCTGGGGCACGGCCGGGCCTTCGCGCTGTACGTGGCCGCGTACACGGTGGGCCGGTTCTGGACCGAGTGGCTGCGGATCGACGAGGCGCACGTCTACTTCGGCCTGCGGCTGAACGACTGGACGTCGATCGTGGTGTTCATCGGAGCCGTGGTCTACCTGGTGGTCGTCGGCAAGAAGCGGCCCGGCCGGGAGGACCCGGCGAGCATCGACCCGCTGGCCGACGAGGAGGGCGAGGCGCAGGGCCCGTCCGACAAGGCGGCGGCGTCCGAGAAGGCCGCGGTGTCCGGCAAGGCCGCGGTGTCCGAGAAGTCGGGCAGGGCCGAGAAGGCCGGCAAGGCGGCTTCGGCGGAGAAAGCCGCCGGGAAGCCCGCGCCGTCCGAGAAGGTCGCCGGGGCCGGTGAGACCGCCGAACTGTCTCAGTCCGCGGACGAAAAGGCGGACGCGGAGGCAGCCTCCGAAGCCGTCGAGAGCGCCGACAACAGTGCCAAGAACCTGACCTGACCTGGGAGTTACCCCCGCTTCGGCCGCCCGCGCGATGCTCGCGCAGGGCGGCCGAAGCGCTGTTCGGACAGCCTTACTTTGCTGGAAATGCGCAGGTCAGACGGTCTACGGTCGGGGCAGACGAATCGAACGGAGGGGAACTGCCGTGAGCGCGACCACCCTGGAGCCCGAGGCCGGGCACCACCCCCGCATACCCGCTGCCGGGCACCACCGGGACGTGAACGGAGGCTGGCTGCGGCCCGCCGTGTTCGGGGCGATGGACGGCCTGGTCTCCAACTTCGCGCTGATGACCGGTGTGGTCGGCGGCTCGGTGTCCAGCGGCACGGTGGTGCTGACCGGGCTCGCCGGGCTGGCGGCCGGCGCCTGCTCGATGGCGGCGGGGGAGTACACCTCGGTGGCCTCGCAGGCCGAGCTGGTGCAGGCCGAGATCGAGGCCGAGCGGCTGGAGCTGAGCCGCAACCCGCACGGCGAGCTGGCCGAGCTGGCGCAGCTGTACATCGCCCGCGGGGTGGAGCCGGACCTCGCCCACGAGGTGGCCCGGCAGCTGTCCGCCAATCCGGACCAGGCCCTGGAGATCCACGCCCGGGAGGAGCTGGGCATCGACCCGAACGACCTGCCGTCACCGTGGGTGGCCGCCGGGTCGTCCTTCGTCTGCTTCGCGGTGGGCGCGCTGCTGCCGCTGCTGCCGTACCTGCTGGGGGCGA
Organism: Kitasatospora sp. NPDC088861; assembly: GCF_044750105.1. Lineage (NCBI taxonomy): Bacteria > Bacillati > Actinomycetota > Actinomycetes > Kitasatosporales > Streptomycetaceae > Kitasatospora > Kitasatospora sp. NPDC088861. Next base: position 184,946 of record NZ_JBIVJF010000012.1, on the reverse strand, counting down.
CCTCGCTGGTGCCGGCGCTGCTGCTGTCGGTGGTGGGGCTGTTCCTGTGCGGCGCGGTGGTGGCGCGGGTGACGGCGCGCAGCTGGTGGTTCAGCGGGCTGCGGCAGCTGGTGCTGGGCGGGGCGGCGGCCGGGGTGACGTACCTGCTGGGGTGGCTGATCGGCGGGCACGTCGGCTAGGCACCGGGGCGCCTGGGCCGTCGGTCGGCGTGTGTGACGACCCGGAGGAGTGCATGACTATGCCGGGAAGTGCGTGACGTTCCGCACACGGCTGCCGGGTGGTGCCTGGCCTAGTCTCACCATTCGGGCCTCGGGGCCGAGGATTCGCATCCGTGGGTGATCCCTCGGGATCGATTCACAGGCGTCCTTGATCGTCCCGTGTGGCGATCGGGTTTCGCCCCTGTTTCAGGCGGCCGACCGCCGGGCACAATCGAGGGGACGCGCATTGTGGCGCGTCCTCTCATTCCCCCCTTGACCTGCGGATCAGTCCGCCATGTGGACGAGATATTCCACTTCCCGGGATCTTGGGCATCATGTAACTTGCACGAAATCGCATCAGGGCCAACGTCGTCCCTCCTTGCACCACACAGCCGAAAGACGACGACGGGAGAGCCGATGCTGCCTGCATCCATGCACTCCGCCAACGAGCCCCAGGCCGGCGCAGCCCGCCAGCCGTACGCGCTCGTTCCGGATGCGCGACCTACCGCTCAGGGCCTGTACGACCCGCGAAACGAGCACGACGCCTGCGGCGTCGGTTTCGTCGCCACGCTGACCGGCATCGCCGACCACACCATCGTCGAACAGGCGCTGACCGTCCTGCGCAACCTGGAGCACCGCGGCGCCACCGGCGCCGAGCCGGACTCCGGTGACGGCGCCGGCATCCTCACCCAGATCCCGGACGCCTTCCTGCGCGGCAAGGTCGACTTCGAGCTCCCCGCCGCCGGCTCCTACGCGGTCGGCATCGCCTTCCTGCCCGACGAGGACGCCGCCGACGCGGACGCCGTCGCCCGGATCGAGGCCATCGCGGCCGAGGAGGACCTCACCGTCCTCGGCTGGCGCGACGTCCCCGTCACCCCGGACCTGCTCGGCGCCACCGCCCGCGGCGTCATGCCGCGCTTCCGGCAGCTCTTCCTCGCCAAGGAGGGCCTGGCCGGGATCGAGCTCGACCGGACCGCCTTCGTCGTCCGCAAGCGCTCCGAGCGCGAGGTCGGGGTCTACTTCCCGTCGCTGTCCGCGCGCACCATCGTCTACAAGGGCATGCTGACCACCGGCCAGCTGGAGCCCTTCTTCCCCGACCTGTCGGACCGCTCCTACGCCTCCGCCGTCGGCCTGGTGCACTCGCGCTTCTCCACCAACACCTTCCCGAGCTGGCCGCTCGCCCACCCGTACCGCTTCGTCGCCCACAACGGCGAGATCAACACGGTCAAGGGCAACCGCAACTGGATGAGCGCCCGCGAGTCCCAGCTCGCCACCGACCTCATCCCCGCCGACCGCAACGGCCGGGGCCTGGAGCGGATCTTCCCGGTCTGCACCCCGGAGCACTCCGACTCCGCCTCCTTCGACGAGGTCCTGGAGCTGCTCCACCTCGGCGGCCGCTCGCTGCCGCACTCGGTGCTGATGATGATCCCGGAGGCGTGGGAGAACCACGCCACCATGGACCCGGCCCGCCGCGCCTTCTACCAGTACCACTCCAACCTGATGGAGCCCTGGGACGGCCCGGCCTGCGTCACCTTCACCGACGGCACCCAGATCGGCGCCGTGCTCGACCGCAACGGCCTGCGCCCGGCCCGCTACTGGATCACCGAGGACGGCCTCGTCGTCCTCTCCTCCGAGGTCGGCGTGCTCGACATCGACCAGGAGAAGGTCGCCAAGAAGGGCCGCCTCCAGCCCGGCCGGATGTTCCTCGTCGACACCGCCGAGGGCCGCATCGTCGGGGACGAGGAGATCAAGTCCTCCCTCGCCGCCGAGCACCCCTACGCGGAGTGGGTCGCCGCCGGGCAGATCCAGCTCGCCAAGCTGCCCGAGCGCGAGCACATCTTCCACACCCACGCCTCGGTCACCCGCCGCCAGCAGACCTTCGGCTACACCGAGGAGGAGCTGCGGGTCATCCTCGCGCCGATGGCCAAGACCGGCGGCGAGGCGCTCGGCTCGATGGGCACCGACTCGCCGATCGCCGCGCTCAGCGAGAAGCCGCGCCTGCTCTTCGACTACTTCGTCCAGCTCTTCGCGCAGGTCACCAACCCGCCGCTGGACGCCATCCGCGAGGAGCTCGTCACCTCGCTGCTCAGCAACCTCGGCCCCGAGGGCAACCTGCTGGCCGCCGAGGCCGCCGCCTGCCGCTCGGTCGGCATCACCTTCCCGGTGATCGACAACGACGAGCTGGCCAAGCTCGTCCACATCAACCACGACGGCGACCAGCCCGGCCTCAAGGCCGTCACGCTCTCCGGCCTCTACAAGGTCGCCGCCGGCGGCCAGGGCCTGGCCGCCCGGCTGGCCGAGATCGCCGCCGAGGCCGACGCCGCGATCGCCGACGGCGCCCGGATCGTCGTGCTCTCCGACCGGCACTCCGACGCCGAGCACGCCCCGATCCCCTCGCTGCTGCTCACCTCCGCGATCCACCACCACCTCATCCGCACCAAGCAGCGCACCCAGGTGTCGCTGCTGGTCGAGGCCGGCGACGTCCGCGAGGTGCACCACGTCGCGCTGCTGATCGGCTACGGCGCCGGCGCCGTCAACCCGTACCTGGCCATGGAGTCCGTCGAGGACCTCGTCGCCCAGAAGGTGTTCATCCAGGGCGTCGAGCCCGAGAAGGCCATCAAGAACCTGATCAAGGCGCTCGGCAAGGGCGTGCTCAAGGTCATGTCCAAGATGGGCATCTCGACCGTCGCCTCCTACCGCGGCGCCCAGGTCTTCGAGGCCATCGGCCTCTCCCAGGAGCTGGTCGACGGCTACTTCGCCGGCACCACCACCAAGCTCGGCGGCATCGGCCTGGAGGAGCTCGCCAAGGAGACCGCCGCCCGCCACGCCAAGGCCTACCCGGCCTCCGGCATCCCGGCCGCGCACCGCGCGCTGGAGATCGGCGGCGAGTACCAGTGGCGCCGCGAGGGCGAACCGCACCTGTTCGACCCGGACACCGTCTTCCGGCTCCAGCACTCCACCCGCAACCGCCGGTACGACATCTTCAAGCAGTACACGGACCGGGTGAACGAGCAGTCCACCCGCCTGATGACGCTGCGCGGCCTGTTCCAGCTGGACGCCCTCGGCCGGACCCCGATCCCGGTCGAGGAGGTCGAGCCGGTCTCCGAGATCGTCAAGCGCTTCTCCACCGGCGCCATGTCGTACGGCTCCATCTCCCTGGAGGCGCACGAGACCCTCGCCATCGCGATGAACCGCCTCGGCGGCAAGTCCAACACCGGCGAGGGCGGCGAGGACCCGGACCGCCTGTACGACCCGCAGCGCCGCTCGGCCATCAAGCAGGTCGCCTCCGGCCGCTTCGGCGTCACCTCCGAGTACCTGGTCAACGCCGACGACATCCAGATCAAGATGGCCCAGGGCGCCAAGCCCGGCGAGGGCGGCCAGCTGCCCGGCCACAAGGTCTACCCGTGGGTCGCCAAGACCCGGCACTCCACCCCGGGTGTCGGCCTGATCTCGCCGCCGCCGCACCACGACATCTACTCGATCGAGGACCTGGCGCAGCTCATCCACGACCTCAAGAACGCCAACCCGGCCGCCCGCATCCACGTGAAGCTGGTGTCCGAGGTCGGCGTCGGCACGGTCGCCGCGGGCGTCTCCAAGGCGCACGCCGACGTGGTGCTGGTCTCCGGGCACGACGGCGGTACCGGCGCCTCCCCGCTGACCTCGCTGAAGCACGCGGGCGGCCCCTGGGAGCTCGGCCTCGCCGAGACCCAGCAGACCCTGCTGCTCAACGGCCTGCGCGACCGCATCGTCGTGCAGACCGACGGCCAGCTCAAGACCGGCCGCGACGTCGTCATCGCCGCGCTGCTCGGCGCCGAGGAGTTCGGCTTCGCCACCGCGCCGCTGGTCGTCTCCGGCTGCATCATGATGCGCGTCTGCCACCTGGACACCTGCCCGGTCGGCGTCGCCACCCAGAACCCGGTGCTGCGCGAGCGCTTCTCCGGCAAGCCCGAGTTCGTGGTCAACTTCTTCGAGTTCATCGCCGAGGAGGTTCGGGAGATCCTCGCCGAGCTGGGCTTCCGCACGATCGAGGAGGCCGTCGGCCACGCCGAGCACATCAACGCCGCCGCCGCCGTCGACCACTGGAAGGCCGCCGGGCTCGACCTGGCCCCGCTCTTCCACGTCCCGCAGCTGCCCGAGGGCGCGGCCCGCCACCGCACCACCTCCCAGGACCACGCGCTCGACAAGGCCCTGGACAACCAGCTGATCACGCTCGCCGAGGACGCCCTGGAGCGCGGCGAGACCGTCCGCATCCAGCTGCCGATCCGCAACGTCAACCGCACCGTCGGCACCATGCTCGGCCACGAGGTGACCAAGCGCTACCGCGGCGAGGGCCTGCCCGAGGGCACCATCGACGTCACCTTCACCGGCTCCGCCGGGCAGTCCTTCGGCGCCTTCGTGCCGCGCGGCGTGACCCTGCGGCTGGAGGGCGACGCCAACGACTACGTCGGCAAGGGCCTCTCCGGCGGTGTCGTGATCGTCCGCCCGGCCCGCGACGCCGCGGCCATCGGCAACGACGCGCAGAACCACGTCATCGCCGGCAACACCATCGGCTACGGCGCCACCTCCGGCCGGATCCACCTGCGCGGCAAGGCCGGCGAGCGCTTCGCCGTCCGCAACTCCGGCGCCACCCTGGTCGTCGAGGGCGTGGGCGACCACGGCCTGGAGTACATGACCGGCGGCCGGGTCGTCATCCTCGGCGAGACCGGGCGCAACCTGGCGGCCGGCATGTCCGGCGGCATCGCCTACGTCCTGGACCTGCGTCCCGCGAACGTCAACGACGGCCTGGTGGGCATCGAGGCCCCCTCCGCCGCCGACCGCGACTGGCTGCGCGAGACCGTGCAGCAGCACTACGAGGAGACCGGCTCCACCGTCGCCGCCGAACTCCTGGCCGACTGGGGCAGCGGGGTCTCCCGCTTCTCCACGATCATGCCGACCGACTACAAGGCAGTGCTCGCCGCCAAGGACGCCGCTGAGCGCGATGGCCTCTCCGAGGCCGAGACCACTCGCAAGATGATGGAGGCGGCTAATGGCTGACCCCAAGGGCTTCCTGACCACGCCCAAGCAGCTGGCCGAGCGGCGCCCCGTCGACGTGCGCCTGCGGGACTGGAACGAGGTCTACGTCGAGCGCAGCCTCCTGCCGATCATCACCGAGCAGGCCGGCCGCTGCATGGACTGCGGCATCCCGTTCTGCCACAACGGCTGCCCGCTCGGGAACCTCATCCCCGAGTGGAACGACCTCGCCTACCGGGACGACTTCGTCGGCGCGATCGAGCGGCTGCACGCGACCAACAACTTCCCGGAGTTCACCGGCCGCCTCTGCCCGGCGCCCTGCGAGTCGGCCTGCGTGCTCGGCATCAACCAGGACGCGGTGACCATCAAGAACGTCGAGGTCACCATCATCGACAAGGCCTGGGACCGCGGCGGCGTCACGCCGCAGGTCCCGGAGCGGCTGTCCGGCAAGACCGTCGCCGTCGTCGGCTCCGGCCCGGCCGGCCTGGCCGTCGCCCAGCAGCTCACCCGGGCCGGGCACACCGTCGTCGTGTACGAGCGCGCCGACCGCGTCGGCGGCCTGCTGCGCTACGGCATCCCCGAGTTCAAGATGGAGAAGCGCCACATCAACCGCCGCGTCGAGCAGATGCGCGCGGAGGGCACCCGCTTCCGCACCGGCGTGCACGTCGGCGAGGACATCACCGGCCAGCAGCTGCGCGAGCGCTTCGACGCCGTCGTCGTCGCCGCCGGCGCCACCACCGCGCGCGACCTGGCGGTGCCCGGGCGCGAGCTCAAGGGCGTCCACCAGGCCATGGAGTACCTGCCGCTGGCCAACAAGGTGCAGGAGGGCGACTTCGTCGAGTCGCCGATCAGCGCCAAGGGCAAGCACGTCGTCGTCATCGGCGGCGGCGACACCGGCGCCGACTGCGTCGGCACCGCCCACCGCCAGGGCGCGGCCTCCGTCACCCAGCTGGAGATCATGCCGCGGCCCTCCGAGGAGCGCCCCGGCCACCAGCCCTGGCCGACCATGCCGATGACCTACAAGGTCACCTCCGCGCACGAGGAGGGCGGCGAGCGGATCTACTCCGTGAACACCACCCACTTCACCGGCTCCGCCCCCGAAGAGGGACAGACGGTCGGCAACGTCCAGGAGCTGCACCTCGTCGAGGTCGAGTTCAAGGACGGCCGCTTCGAGCCCGTCCCCGGCACCGAGCGGGCCATCCCGGCGCAGCTCGTCACCCTGGCCATGGGCTTCACCGGCACCGACGTCCGCAACGGCCTGGTCGAGCAGCTCGGCGTGGACCTGGACGCGCGCGGTAACATTGGCCGCGACGGCCGGTTCGCCACCAATGTCGATGGCGTGTACGTCTGCGGAGACGCCGGCCGCGGTCAGTCGCTGATCGTCTGGGCCATCGCGGAAGGCCGCTCGGCCGCAGCCGCGGTGGACAAGTACCTCGGCGGCAAGACCCCACTGCCGGCCCCGATCCGTCCCACCGACCGCCCGCTGGTCGTCTGACGGGCCGACCGGCCCCCCTGAACCCCCGGTGCCGCATCGCCGGGAGCTCAACCCGCTGCCCCCGCCAGCGTCGCCGGGCCAACGCGGTCTCCTGGCGCCTGCCCTCTTCCCCGACCAGTTGGAGGGCGGGCGCCGTCGCGTTCCCCCGGGCGGTCCGCCGCCTTACCCCGAAGATGGCAGGCCCGTCAAGGGCCGTGTCAACTCTCAGACATTTCCCAGGACTTGGGTCTACCGTAGGCCCGTTCCGGACGCCGCGTGGGAGGGCCTGACCGGACGGACTGTTGTTCGTCGGTACCAGGTGGCAGACTGCCGCCGACGGCCGGGGGGCTGCTGCGCGAGTGCGGAGGTTGACGCGATGAGCACGACTCAGACAAGCGGAGGCGCCACGGTACGGCGACTGCTGCTCGGCACCCAGCTGCGCAAGCTCCGCGAGGCCAGGGGCGTCAGTCGCGAGGAGGCCGGCTACTCGATCCGCGCCTCCGAGTCCAAGATCAGCCGGATGGAACTCGGCCGGGTCGGCTTCAAGGAACGCGACGTCGCCGACCTGCTCACCCTGTACGGCGTCGAGGCCGAGCAGGAGCGCGCCACCGTCCTCGGACTCGTCCGGGACGCCAACGCCACCTCCTGGTGGCACGAGTACGGCGACGTGCTGCCCGCCTGGTTCCAGAACTACGTCGGCCTGGAAGAAGCCGTCGCCGAGATCCGCAGCTACGAGGTCCAGTTCGTCCACGGGCTGCTCCAGACCGCCGACTACGCCCGCGCCGTCATCGCCGCCGGCGGCCACGTCACCGACCCCGGCGAGATCGAACGCCGCGTCGAGGTCCGGCTCAAACGCCAGGCCCTGCTCACCGCCGAGAGCGGCCCCCGCCTGCTCGCGATCCTCGACGAGGCCGCGCTGCGCCGCCCCTGGGGCGGCCCCGAGCTGATGCGCAACCAGATCGACCGGCTGCTGGAACTCGGCGAACTGCCCAACGTCCGGCTCCGGGTGCTGCCGCTGGGCTGCGCCGGACTGAGCGCCGAGAGCGGCGCCTTCACCGTGCTCGGCTTCGCCGAACCCGAACTCGCCGACGTCGTCTACGTCGAACAGTTCACCACCGCGCTCTACCTCGACAAGCCGGCCGAGGTCGCCGAGTACCGCCACGCCATGGAAGGGCTGCTCGCCGACAGCCTCGACCCCGAACAGACCCGGCAGCTCCTGTACTCCGTACGCCAAGAGCTCTGAGACGTCAGTACGATGATGCCCAATCAGACCGGGCCGTAGCGGCTCGCCCGCCGACGTTCCCCGAACCGGCACGAGAGGGATCAGATGTCGTACTTCTCCGAGTTGGCGCTGCAGTACATCGACGGCGAATGGTGCAGCGGCAGCGGCTCCTGGGACATCGTCGACGTCGACCCCTACACCGGCGACAAGCTCGCCACCATCACCGTCGCCACCATCGCCGAGGTCGACCGGGCCTACCGGGCCGCCGAGCGGGCCCAGAAGCAGTGGGCCGCCACCACCCCCTACGCCCGCCGGCTCGTCTTCGAACGCGTGCTGCGCCTGATCGAGGAACGCGAGGAGGAGATCACCCGCGCCATCATGGCCGAGCTCGGCGGCACCGCGCTCAAGGCCGCCTTCGAGCTCTCCCTGGTCAAGGACATGCTGCGGGACTGCCTGCGGGTGTCCCTGGGCCTGGAGGGCCGGCTGCTGCCCTCGATCACGCAGGGCCAGGAGAACCGCCTCTACCGGCTGCCGGTCGGCGTCGTCGGCGTGATCAGCCCGTTCAACTTCCCGCTGTACCTCTCGATCAAGGCCGTCGCCCCCGCCCTCGCACTCGGCAACGGCGTGGTGCTCAAGCCGCACCAGGAGACCCCGATCGTCGGCGGCACCCTGATCGCCCGGCTCTTCGAGGAGGCGGGCCTGCCGGCCGGGCTGTTCAACGTCGTGGTCACCGACATCGCCGAGATCGGCGACGCCTTCATCGAGCACCCGGTGCCCAAGGTCATCGCCTTCACCGGCTCCGACCGGATCGGCCGGCACGTCGCCACCGTCGCCGCCGCCAACTTCAAGCGCACCGTGCTCGAACTCGGCGGCAACAGCGCGCTGATCGTGCTCGACGACGCCGACCTCGACTACGCCGTGGACGCCGCCGTGTTCAGCCGCTTCGCCCACCAGGGCCAGGTCTGCATGGCCGCCAACCGCATCCTCGTCGACCGCTCCGTCGAGGCCGAGTTCACCGCCAAGTTCGTCGCGAAGGTCTCCTCGCTCACCGTCGGCGACCCCAAGGACCCGGCCACCCAGATCGGCCCGCTGATCAACCCCGTCCAGGCCGACACCATCACCGCCCAGGTCGACCAGGCCATCGCCGCCGGCGCCACCGCACTGCTGCGCGGCACCACGGTCGGCAGCCTGATGGAGCCCGTCGTCCTCACCGGGCTGGCCGAGGACGCGCCGATCCTCCAACGCGAACTCTTCGGCCCGGTCGTCCTCGTGGTGCCCTTCGACGGCGAGGACGAGGCCGTCCGGCTCGCCAACGACAGCCCCTTCGGGCTCAGCGGCGCGGTGCACACCGGCGACGTCGAGCGCGGCGTCCGGGTCGCGCACCGGATCGAGACCGGCATGATCCACGTCAACGGCGGGACCATCGCCGACGAGCCGGCGGTGCCGTTCGGCGGGGAGAAGAACTCCGGCATCGGGCGGCTCAACGGGGAGTCCACGGTGGACGCGTTCACCACCGTGAAGTGGATCTCCGTCCAGCACGGGCGCACCGCCTTCCCGTTCTGAGCGGTGCCGTTCCGGGCGTTTCTGTTCCGGGTGTTTCTGTTCTGACGGTGCCGCCTCGGGCGGTGCGGGTCGCCCGGCGGCAGCCGCCGGGCGACCTGATCGGTCAGGCCGGGTAACGGATGAGACCGTCGGTGGCGAGCTCGAAGCCGAAGGGGGCGGGGATCGGCACCCGGTCGCCGAAGCTGCCGGTCCAGCGTTGGCGGTAGGCGCCGTCGGAGGGCTCGGAGTAGAGGGTGATGTCGCCCTTGCGCGGATCGATCAGCAGGTACAGCGGGATCCGCATCTGCGGGTAGTCGCGCACCTTGCCGACCAGGTCGTTCTCCGGGTTCGACGGCGAGACGATCTCCACCGCGATCGCCGCCTCCTCGGCCGGCACCTCGTTGCCGCCCAGTTCGACGACCGAGATCGGGATGTAGGTCAGGTCGGGGTTGCGCAGCTTGCCCACGTTCGGCGACGCCAGATCGGTGTTCTCGCTCGGCATCAGGTCGGACGGGCGGCGCGCGTCGAACTGCTCGCGGATGAGCAGCAGGTTGCGCTGGTGGATCACCGATGGGCCGGCCATCATGATGATCTCGTCGCCGGAGATCTCGATCTTCCACCCGGCCGGAGGCGTCAGGCTCTGCGCGTAGGCCAGCAGCCGCGCGTGGCGCTCTGGGATCTGGAACTCGCTCATGGCCCCATTCTTCCACTGCGAACAGCACGAAGGCCGTCGGCGCGGGACGGTTCGTCCCGCGCCGACGGCCTTCGGATGAGGTGCTCAGAACACCGGCTGGCCGGCGCGCACCAGGCGCCAGGAGTCGGTGAAGAAGTCTGCCGGGTCGATGACGCCCTTGGCCTTCACCCAGGCGATCATCGTGTTGCGGATCTCGTCCGAGTTCGACCAGACCAGCTTGGCCTGCGCCACGTGCGGGAAGTTGCCGCCGCCGTTGGCACGGTAGTTGTTGACCGCCAGGACGAACTGCGCGGCCGGGTCGATCGGCTTGCCCTGGAACGACAGGTTGACGATCCGCTGCCCCTTCGGCTGCGCGATGTCGATGTCGTAGCTCAGCCCGTACAGCGAGTCGTAGTTGTAGTCCGGCGTGGTCTCCGCGCCGGTCAGCGCGTCCTTGTCGACCGGCGCGCCCGGGGCCAGCTGGTTGTAGTACTTGGCCGAGAACTCCAGGTAGTCCTTCAGCTGCGCGCCCGTCAGGACGCGTGCCTCCAGCGTGTTCTCGTAGATGTACAGACCCGCCGCGTCGCGCAGCTTCACCTGGCCCGCCGGGATCAGCGCCGTCCGGTTGAACGGCGCCGCCTGCGCCAGCACCGGCAGGTTGGCGTACTGCCCGCCCGCCAGCGCCGCCTTCACCGCGTCCGCCTGCACCCGGCCGATCAGGTCGATGATCGGGGTCGCCCGGAACCGCGCCTCGGCGATCGACAGATCCGTCTTGCAGGTGCCGATCTGCTGGTTGACGTACGCCACGACCTTCTTGTGCTGCTCGGTCAGCGCGTCCACGATCTCCGGGTTCTCCGGCACGGTGTTGGAGTTCAGCACCCGCGAGGACACCGAGAGGACCTTCCACGCGCCGTCGGCGAACTCGACGTCGAAGTCGAAGCAGCTCAGGCGCTGGCCCCAGCACAGCGGCTCGGAGAGCACCACGGTCCTGCCGGTCTTCTTGTTGACGATCAGCCGCTGCGCCACCTCCTTGTGGGTGTGGCCCACCAGCACCGCGTCGATGCCCGGAACGGTCTCGGCCATCTCGCCGGAGGCGTCCTCGGGCCAGGGCAGCTGGTCGCCGTAGGTGGTCGGCTCGTCGATGCCGGAGTGGGCGGAGACGACGATGACGTCCGCGCCCGCGGCCTTCATCCGGGGCACGTACTTGGCGGCCGTCTCGACGATGCCCGGGAAGACCATCTTGCCGGTGACGTTGGCCTTGTCCCAGATCGCGATGCCCGGGTTGGTGAGGCCGAGGATGCCGACCTTCAGAGGGGTGTCCTCGTCCAGCCACACCTCCTTGATCACGTACGGCTTGAAGGCCGGCTTCTCGTTCTTCGCGTGCAGCGCGTTGGCGCCCAGCAGCGGGAACTCCAGCTGGTCCTCGAAGGCCTTCACGGTGGGGATGCCGTAGTTGAACTCGTGGTTGCCGAGCGCGGCGGCGTCGTAGCCCATGAGGTTCATGGCGACGGCCATGGGGTGGTCGGGCACGTTGTCGCCGTCGGTGGCGATCGGCTCGATCCGGGCGTAGTAGTAGGTCAGCTGGGTGCCCTGGATGATGTCGCCGGAGTCGATCAGCAGGCAGCGGTCCCAGCCCTTCTCCTCGCGGACCTGGTTGGCCAGGGTGGAGATCTTGGCGAGGCCGACGTCGTTGTGCGCCTTGTCGGCGTACACGGCGTCGGTGAAGTAGTCCCAGTTGAGCACCCGGCCGTGCAGGTCGGTGGTGCCCATGACGGTGAAGGCCTGCTTGCGGCCCTTGCGCTTGCCCTTGGCGGCCGCCGGAGCCGGCTCGGCGGCCACGGCGGCGGGGGCGGCGGCGACGACTGCTCCGCCGGTCAGGGCGGCGCCGGCTGCGGTGGCGGCGGACCGGGTGACGAAGTCACGGCGGTTCAGGGGCATGGACGACTCTCCCGGGTGGGGACTGACGGGCCGATGGTCCGTCAACTGGTGTTCGGGTGGCGTGCCGAAGCGCATCGACGCGCGTAGAAGGACGCGCGTAGAAGTGTGCCGTGCGGGCCCGGCCGGTGGATAGCCCTCCGACGTTTCCAGCAGGTGAGATCTTGGCGACTCGTTCGTGACGGGGGTGCGCGGAGGGCGGGGTGGTAAGGGGACCCGGCCGGGCCCTGTCCGGTTTCCTCGGGGGCAGGACCCTCGGGGGCAGGACGCTCAGTTCAGGTCCGCGACCAGTCGGCGCACCTCGCGGCCGAGCTCCGCCTCCGGATCCGGGGCGGCCGGCCCCGCCCACGGCCGCCAGGTCAGCGCCCGCAGGTAGCCGGCCACCGCCACCGGCAGCCGGTGCCGCACGATCTCCTCGGGCACCGGCCCCGGCTCCGCCGAGCGCAGCGCCGCCAGCAGGCCCGCCACACCGGCCGAATCCGGCAGCGGCACCGTGGCCAGGTAGTCGGCCAGCGCGGCGAGCTCGGGATCGGGTCGCGGTGCGGGCTCCGGCGCGGGCTCCGGGTCCGGCCTGGGCGTCGACGTGGAAGCCGTCGACGGCCCCGACGGCCCCGACGGCAGCGGCGGCACCAGCGGATCGACGGGCAGGACGACGGGCGGCACGACGGGCGGGTCCGTCCGCGCGCCCGGCGTCAGCAGCGCGCCCGCCCCGTACAGCCCCGCCACCACCGCCGGCCACCACGCCCCGCCCAGCCCGGCGAAGTGCAGCCCCAGTCCCACCGCGCCGCCCCCGCAGCCGACCAGGTTCCGGGCCGACTCCAGGTACCGCAGCACCCGCCGGCCGAACCCGTCACTGGTAGCCACGAATCTCCTCGAACACCCCGTCCAGCGAACCCGACCCGTCGAACAGCTTGCCGCCGCTCACGTCCGCGATCCCCTGCAGCTGGCTCACCGCCGCCTCCCCGAACTTGATCGGGAACACCGGGATCGACTTCTGCCCGGCCGGCAGCCCGTCGTGGAACCGCTTGAAGTCGCCGTCCGAAGCCCCCTCGTTGCTCTCCCCGTCGGTCATCAGCACGATCGACGTGAACCGGTCGTCCCCCGCCGCCGACTGCTGCCGGTCGATCACCCGGTACGCCTCCTCCAGCGAGTCGTACAGCGCCGTACCCCCCGACGCCGCCAGCGACTGCACGTCCGCGTCGATCGACGCCAGCTCCGTCTCCGGGCCCGGCTTGCTCCCCGAGGCCGGCACCGCGTGCGTCCTCGCCCACTTCACCTTCGACGCGAAGGAGATCAGCGTCACCTCCTCGCGGTCCCGGAACCGGCGCACCGCCCGGGTGTCGTCCGCCCCCGTCAACCGGCCCAGCGCCGACTTCAGCGCCGAGATCCGCGAACCCTCCATCGACCCCGAGGTGTCCAGCACGTACACCGTCCGCGACGGCCGCCGCAGCTCGTTCTGGTACGAGGCCAGCAGCCCGTCCGCCACCGCCCGGCTCCCCGGGAACGGCAGCTCCCGGCGCCGGTCCGCCGGCAGCCCGGCCGCCGGCGACACCCCCGGCGCCACCGGGCGGCGCAGCGTCACCTCGGAGATCCGTTTCTGCACGTCCTCCTTCAACAGGTACGCCGTCAACCGCTGGAAGGAGTCCCGCTCCCGCTGCGCGGACGAGGACAGCAGCGACAGCGGATAGTCCGCCGACACCACCCCGTCCACCGGGCGGATCACCGTCAACTGCTGGTCCGCCGCCAGCGACTTGTTCATCGACAGCAGCACCGACTCGTAGTTCACCAGCGCCCCGACCTTGCCCGGCTCCGCCCGGGTGTAGGCCTGCGCCAGCCAGCCCGAGGAGCCCGACGTCAGCTTCTGGCCGGTGAAGAACTGCTTCAACTGCGGCGCCGCCTTCTGCACGTCCCCCTCGGTCAGCGCCGCCCCCGCACCCGAGAACGCCGAGGCCACCGCCACCAGCGTCGAGAAGCCCGAGTTCGACCGGGACGGGTCCGCCATCCCGTACGCCAGCTTCCCGGCCGACGCCGCATCCCCGACCTGCGCCCAGGAGACCTTCGAACCGTCCCCCCAGCCGAGCTCGTTGAGGACCGAGGACCGCACCCCCACCGCCACCGGCGACACCATCACCGGCGTCTCCGACAGCACCTTCGACTTCCCCGCGTCATCCAGTCGCAGGTACTGGTTGGACGGGAACCACACCGCGTCGTACTTGCCGTCCGCCCGGCCCGAGGACACCGCGTCCGCGCCGTCCAGCGAGCCCGTCCAGGAGAACTGCACCGTCACCCCGGTCGCCTTCCTGGCGTCCTCCAGGATCGGCGCCAGGTCCTGCAACTCGCTGCCGGCCAGCACCCGCAGCACCCCCGGCTGCGCCGTCGTGGCCGGCGGGTCGGACGGCTTCGGGCCCGGCGGGGTGGAGGTGCAGGCGGCGGCCGCCAGCAGGGTCGCCAGCGCGGCGACCGGCCAACTGTGCTTATTCATCCGGGAGTTCACTGAGCCTTCCCCTTGGCGGCCTTGATCAGCCTGGTCAGGATGTCGGGCACGGGAATCTGCGGCTGGTTGACCTTCGCCGCCGCGAGATTGGGCGCCAGGACCGGGGTCTTGCCCTTCACCAGCGCGGCGAAGGCGTCCGGGTCGTCCTGCGGGCGGAAGCCGAACTTCGCCTCCAGCCGACGAAGTTCGGCGTTGTCGTGCAGCTGGGCGGCCAGCCGCCGGCCGTTCGGCGTGCGGCCGACGATGGTGTGGTCGGTGTAGATGGTGGTGTCCGGGTACAGCACCACCATGTCGCCGGTCGACTCGCCCTTCAGCACCATCGCGGCGGCCTGCGACTCGTACGCGAGCACCAGCGGATTGCCGACCCCGGCCAGGAAGGCCTTGAACGGCTCGTCGCTGCTGCTCTTCTGGCCGCCCTGGATCGCCGTCGCCGTGCGCAGCACGTCCTTGGTGGCGTCGATCCCGGCCTGGTCGTAGACCACCTGGCGGTTGTTCAGCAGGTACGACAGCAGGGCGATGTGCAGCGCCCCCGAGGAGGACGTCTCAGGGTCGGTGGTGGTGAGGAACACCGGGCCCTTCAACTCCGCGTGCTCGGTCGCGCCCGCGAGGTCCGGCCAGGTGCGGCCGGCCTTCAGCGCGGCCAGGTAGGCGTCCATCCGGAACGTCCACAGCCCGGTGGAATGGTCCAGGGTGGCCAGGCCGTTGCCCATCAGGACGTCCGCCACCGGGCGGTGCGCGAGGATCACCAGCGGCGAGTAGAACGGCTGGACCGGGACCTCCTTGATGTTCCAGTCCACGCGCAGCTTGTCGGCCGGTGGCTGACTGGCCGGGAACGCGAAGTCCTTCGCGTCGCCGTCCATCAGCCAGGAGCCGATGCTCTCCGCGTTCACCTTCATGCCCTGCTTGGCCAACTCGGCGACGACCTGCGGATCCTGGAAGAAGTCGCGCTTCTCCGAACCGATCAGGCCGGAGACGGTGACGATGTCGCCGCCCGGGTCGTCCTGCGGGATCAGCGCGTACGTCACCCCGCCCAGCAGGGCCAACGCCGCCAACACCCCCAGAGTGCGTCTCATGCCGAACGCCTCCCCCTCGTCCGCTACGTCGTCCGGGTGGTCACCCGGGGGTGACGAGCGTCCCGCCGGGCGGGGAGCGGCGGCCGAACCGACGGTGAACCAAGGGTGAACACCCCTTCACGGGTTCGCATCGGAAGGCCGGACGGCGACGGCACCCGGGCAGCTGCTCGCACACCGGTCCGAGGATGTGTCAGATTGTTCAACTCGCCTTACGGCAAAGGTCATCCCGCCGTCCGGACCCGCGTCGTGGTTACGCGCCGGTAATGCCTACCCTCAGCAGTATGCGCCGAGCAAAAATCGTCTGCACCCTCGGGCCGGCCACCGACTCGTACGACCAGATCAAATCCCTGGTCGACGCCGGAATGGACATCGCCCGTTTCAACCTCAGCCACGGAACCCACGACGAGCACGAGGAACGCTACCGCCGCGTCCGCAAGGCCGCCGACGAGAGCGGCCGCAGCGTCGGCATCCTCGTCGACCTTCAAGGCCCGAAGATCCGGCTCGACACCTTCGCCCACGGCCCCGTACTTCTCGAACGCGGCGACGAGTTCACCATCTCCACCGACAACGGCGTCGTCGGAGACAAGGACATCTGCGGCACCACCTACCCCGGCCTCGCCGCCGACGTCACCCGCGGCGAACGCATCCTCGTCGACGACGGCCGGGTCACCCTGGAGGTCGTCGAGGTCGACGGGCCGCGCGTGCGCTGCCTCGTCATCGAAGGCGGCCTCGTCTCCGACCACAAGGGCCTCAACCTCCCCGGCGTCGCCGTCTCCGTCCCCGCACTCAGCGACAAGGACGTCGCCGACCTGCGGTGGGGCCTGCGCACCGGCGCCGACCTGATCGCGCTCTCCTTCGTCCGCAGCGGCCGCGACATCGAGGACGTCCACCGGATCATGGCCGAGGAGGGGCGCCTCGTCCCCGTCATCGCCAAGATCGAGAAGCCGCAGGCGGTCGACAACCTGGAATCCATCGTCGACGCCTTCGACGGCATCATGGTGGCCCGCGGCGACCTGGGCGTGGAGATGCCCCTCGAACAGGTCCCGCTCGTCCAGAAGCGCGCCGTCAAACTCGCCAAGCGCAACGCCAAGCCGGTCATCGTCGCCACCCAGATGCTCGACTCGATGATCAACGCCTCCCGGCCCACCCGGGCCGAGGCCTCCGACGTCGCCAACGCCGTCCTCGACGGGACCGACGCCGTGATGCTCTCCGGCGAGACCTCCGTCGGCAAGTACCCCGTCGAGACCGTCAAGACCATGAGCCGCATCATCGAGGCCGCCGAAACCGACATCCTCGCCGCCGGACTGCCGCCCCTGACCACCGGCAACAAGCCGCGCACCCAGGGCGGCGCCGTCGCCCGCGCGGCCGCCGAGATCGGCGACTTCCTGCACGCCAAGTACCTCATCGCCTTCACCCAGTCCGGCGACACCGCACGCCGGCTGACCCGCTACCGCTCGCCCATCCCCGTCCTCGCCTTCACCTACGAACCCGCCGTCCGCAGCCAACTCGCCCTCACCTGGGGCGTCGAGACCTTCCTCGGACCCTTCGCCCCCACCACCGACCAGATGGTCGAACAGGTCGACGCGGCCCTCCTGTCGCTCGGCCGCTGCCAGAAGGGCGACATCGTCGTCATCACCGCCGGCTCCCCGCCCGGCCTCGCCGGCTCCACCAACCTCGTCCGCGTCCACCACGTGGGGACCCTGGACAACTGACCGGAGTCCGAACGGTCATTCGTGGGCGGCATCCCTCATCCGGAGGGATGTCGCCCGCCGGTCCTCGGATCCGGGCGAGGCGGCCCTGGCGGCTCCATAACATTCGTGTTATGACTTGGGGAGAGGTGGAGCTCGAGCCGGAGGTCCGGGACTGGATTCTCGGACTGGGCCACGACGGTCAGGAAACGGTGACGTTCTACGTCGACCTGCTCGCCGCCCGCGGCCCCCTGCTCGGGGAACCGCACACCAGGCAATTGGACGGCAAGCTCCGGGAGCTGCGCTTCCACCTGGACGAGCTGGACATGCGCATCACCTACTGGATCGCGTCCGGCAGGAGGATCATCCTGCTGACCGTGTTCCGTAAGACGCGGATGCGGGAGACGGCGGAGGTCGACCGGGCGAGGCGGGCGCTGCGTCGCTGCGTGGCCGAGCAGCACACGGCTGACGAGGACGAGGAGTGGGCGAGATGAGCGAACGCACGTCCTGGCGTGCTCTGCGCGAGGAGATCCTGAACCGACCGGGGGCGGGCGCGGCCTACGAGGCGGCCCGGATCCGATTCGAACTCGGGGAGGCCGTCCGCCTGCGCCGTGAGGCGCTCGGCATGACCCAGACCCAGTTGTCCGCGGCGGCTGGTATGCAGCAGCCTGCCGTGGCCCGCTTCGAGGCGGGCGGAACGATGCCGACCATCGTGGTGCTGGAACGGCTCGCGGCGGCGCTGGGCATGCGGCTCACTGTCGAGTTGGAGCCCTTGGAGAGGGCGAGCTGAGCCGGGTGCACGGGTGGAATGCAGGTGATTCCGGGAGTATCCGTCGTGATGAAGGCCGGACGAATGAGGGCGTTGCGTAGGGTGCCGGGTGCGGGATTCGAACCCGCAAGCCCTCTCGGGCAGATGTGTTTGAGACATCCGTGTATGCCGTTCCACCAACCCGGCGGGGCCAGTCCCGACAGAGCATACCGGCTGTGTGCGGGCAGCTGCTGCTAGGTACCCTCATTTATTGCAGTACCCCGCCGGAACTAGGAGCCCCGTGAGCACCGCCGACGAGCAGGCACAGCCGCTTGAGACCGATTCGCCCCAGATCACCCGGATTGTGATCGCCGAGGATGAGGCGCTGATCCGCCTCGACCTCAAGGAGATGCTCGAAGAGGAGGGGTACACCGTCGTCGGTGAGGCCGGGGACGGGGCCACGGCGGTGAAGCTGGTGGAGGAGCTTCGGCCGGACCTCGCGATCTTCGATGTGAAGATGCCGGTGCTGGACGGGCTCTCCGCCGCCGAGCAGATCCACGAGAAGCACCTGGCGCCGGTTCTGATGCTGACGGCGTTCTCGCAGCGGGAGCTGGTGGACCGGGCGCGGGACGCCGGGGCGATGGCGTACATCGTGAAGCCGTTCAGCAAGGCGGATCTGGTGCCGGCGATCGAGATGGCGGTGTCGCGGTACACCGAGATGCGGACGCTGGAGGAGGAGATCGCGGATCTCACCCAGCGGCTGGAGACCCGGAAGCTGGTGGACCGGGCGAAGGGCGTGCTGCAGACGAAGTTCGGGCTGAACGAGCCGGCGGCGTTCCGGTGGATCCAGAAGACGTCGATGGACCGTCGGATGACGATGGCCGCGGTGGCCGAGGCAGTCATCGAGGAGGGCGCGGCCCAGGACCGCAAGAAGGCGGACGAGGACGCGTCCGAGTAGACGGACGCGAGGAGGGCCCGGCGGATCTCGTCTGCCGGGCCCTCCGTGCGTGGAGGCGTGGAGGTATCAGTCCTCGCCGAGGTAGGCCTTGCGGACGGACTCGTCGTGCAGGAGGTCGGCGCCCGTCCCGGAGAGGACGATGCGGCCGGTCTCCATGACGTAGCCGCGGTCGGAGAGGGAGAGGGCGGCCTGGGCGTTCTGTTCGACGAGCAGGATGGTCGTGCCGGCGGCCTTGAGCTCGATGATGGTCGCCATGATCTTCTGCATCATCAGCGGCGACAGGCCCATGGACGGCTCGTCGAGCATGAGCAGTTTGGGCTGGGACATCAGGGCCCGCCCCATGGCGAGCATCTGCTGTTCGCCGCCGGAGAGGGTGCCGGCGGCCTGGCGGCGGCGTTCTCCGAGGATGGGGAAGAGGTCGTAGGCGCGGTCGACGTCGGCGGTGATGCCGGCGGTGTCGGTGCGCAGGAAGGCGCCGAGGAGGAGGTTCTCCTCGATGGTCATGCGGGGGAAGATGTGCCGGCCTTCGGGGGAGTGGGCGAGGCCGAGGGCGACGATCTTGTGCGCGGGGACGGTGGTGAGGTCCTGGCCGTCGAAGGCGATGCGTCCGGCGGTGGGTTTGAGGAGCCCGGAGAGGGTGCGCAGGGTGGTGGTCTTGCCGGCGCCGTTGGTGCCGATGAGGGTGGTGACCTCGCCCTGGTTGACGGTGAAGCTGATGCCCTTGACGGCTTCGATCTTGCCGTAGGCGACGCGGAGGTCCTCGACCTCGAGGAGTGCGGTCACTGGTCGGTCTCCGTAACGGTCTCCGCGACTGCGGGGGTGGTGCCTTCGAGCGGGGCGCCGAGGTAGGCGGTGATGACGCGTTCGTCGTTCTGGACGGTTTCGCGGTCGCCTTCGACGATCTTCTGGCCCTGGACGAGGACGGCGGTGCGGTCGCAGAGGTTGAAGATGAAGCGCATGTCGTGCTCGATGACGAGGATCGAGACGCCCTGGTCGCGGATGGCGAAGACGAGTTCCTCGGCCGCGCGGGTCTCCTGGGGGTTCATGCCGGCGGTGGGTTCGTCGAGCAGCAGGAGGCCGGGGTCGGAGGCGAGGGCGCGGGCGATCTCCAGCTTGCGCTGTTCGCCGTAGGGGAGGTTGCGGGCGAGGTGGTCGGCCTTGTCGGCGAGGCCGGTGAAGGCGAGGAGTTCCATGGCCTTCTCGCGGCTCTCGTTTTCGGCGCGGTGGTAGCCGGGGCCGCGGAGGATGGCGGAGAAGATGCCTTCCTTGGTGCGGGTGTGGCGGCCGACGAGGACGTTCTCCAGGACGGTCATGTTGGCGAAGAGCCGGATGTTCTGGAAGGTGCGGGCGATGCCGGCCTGGGTGACGAGGTGGGGCTTGGGCGGCAGGAGGGTGCCGCGGTAGCGGACGGCGCCCTCGGTGGGGACGTAGAGGCCGGTGAGGCAGTTGAAGAAGGTGGTCTTGCCGGCGCCGTTGGGGCCGATGAGGCCGATGATCTCGCCTTCGCCGACGGTGAGGCTGACGTCGTTGACGGCGGTGAGGCCGCCGAAGCGCATGGTGACGCCGGTGACTTCGAGCAGGGGTGTGGCGGTGGTGGTCATCTGGGTGGTCACGCCCCTGCCTTGGTGAGTGCGGCGCCGTCGCCGGCGGGCTGGGCCGGGATGGCGGCCTCGTGGAACTCCAGTTGGCGGCGCCGGTTGGGGATGAGGCCCTCGGGGCGGACGCGCATCAGGATGATGAGGGCGGCGCCGAAGGCGAGCAGCTGGTAGTCGGAGAGGAATTCGAGCTTCTTGGGGATGAGGAAGAGGAGGGTGGCGCCGGCGAGGGGCCCGCTGATGGTGCCCATGCCGCCGAGGATGACGGCGGCGAGCAGGAACGCGGAGTTGGGCGGGAGGGCCTCGGCGAAGGTGTACTGGTCGGGGGTGACGGTGTAGCTGACGTGGGCCTGGACGGTGCCGGCGAGGCCGGCGAGGCAGGCGCCGAGGGCGAAGGCGAGGAGCTTGAGGCGGAAGCCGTTGATGCCCATGGCCTCGGCGGCGGTCTCGTCCTCGCGGATGGCGACCCAGGCGCGGCCGATGCGGGAGTTGCCGACCCGGGCGAAGACGAGCACGACCAGGGCGGTGACGAGGAGCATCAGCAGGTAGTAGTTGGAGAAGCGGCCGAGCTCGATGCCGGCGACGGTGTGCGGCTTGCCGAGGTCGAAGCCGAGGATCTCCAGGTCGGGGATCCGGGGGATGCCGTTGGAGCCGTTGGTGACCTTGGGGCCGGTGGTGCCGTTGAGGTTGAGCATGGTGATGCGGAAGATCTCGCCGAAGCCGAGGGTGACGATGGCGAGGTAGTCGCCGCGCAGGCGCAGCGTGGGGGCGCCGATGAGGACGCCGAAGACCATGGAGACGGCGGCGCCGGTGAGCATCGCGGCCCAGAACGGGAACTGGACGTGGATGGGGGAGGCGGGGGAGCCGGAGACCAGGGCGGCGGCGTAGGCGCCGACGCCGAGGAAGGCGACGTAGCCGAGGTCGAGCAGGCCGGCGAGGCCGACGACGATGTTGAGGCCGAGGGCGACGGTGGCGAAGATCAGGATGTTGGTGGCGACGGACGTGTACTGGTCGCTCGTCTGGGTGAAGGGGAAGCTGGCGGCGGCGGCGAAGGCGGCGCCGGTGGTGACGGGGCGGTGCTTGACGGTCAGGGCGCGCAGCCGGGCGAGCAGGCCGGACCGGGTGAGGGCGGGGACGACGAGGGCGGCGAGCAGCAGGTAGCCGATGAAGAGTTCGCCGTACTCGGTGTCGATGCCGAAGGTGATCGTGAACAGTCCGAGGCCGAAGGCCAGGACGATGATCAGGACTTCGGCCCAGGAGGGGAGTTGGCGCGGCGCGGGCAGGGGCCGGTCGACGGTGCCCAGGCGCAGCCAGGTGTGGGCGAGGTGGCCGAGCTGGAGCAGCAGGACGACGCCGGCGGCGATGGCGAGGGCTCCCGCGAGGGCGGTCATCACGGGGGCGACGGGCTGGTCGCCGGGGATGGCGTGGGCGGCGAACCAGCCGGCGGGGGCGACGGGGACGAGCAGGAAGAGGCGCTTGTCGAGGATGCGCAGCGGGACGCGGGTGCGCCGGTCGAGGGGGAGGCCGAGGGCGCCGAGGACGGTGAGGAGGCCGCCGGCGGCGAGGATCCAGCCGCCGGCTTCGAGGTTGGCGAGGCCGCCGAGTTCGGTGGCGATGGCGGCGACGGAGAAGACGCTGACGGCGAGGGCGCCGGTGGCGGTGTAGAGGACGGCGTTGTGGCTGCGGGTGGGGGTGGCCCAGCGCAGGCCGGGGGTGCCGTGGGTGGCGAGGAGCAGGAGGAGGGTGAGGAGTCCGGCGGCGAGGGCGAGCCATTGGAGGCCGGCGGGTGAGCCGGTGTAGGTGAGGTCGCCGGGGAAGTCGGAGGTCCAGGTCCAGGGGAGGGCGGCGGAGGCGGCGGTGGTGAGGGCGCCGAGGCCGGTGAGGGCGGTGGCGGCGCGGGCCGGCAGGGGGATGACCGGGGTGGTTTCGGTGGTGGTGGTCATGGTGGTCACGCCCTGTCCGCGACGCGCTCGCCGAGCAGGCCCTGGGGCCGGACGAGGAGCACGAGGATGAGGAGTACGAAGGCCCAGACGTCCTTCCAGGCGCCGCCTCCGAAGAGGTGCATGCCGGGGAGGTGCTGGATGTAGCCGGTGGCGAGGCTTTCGGCGAGGCCGAGGGCGATGCCGCCGAGCATGGCTCCGTAGATGTTGCCGATGCCGCCGAGGACGGCGGCGGTGAAGGCCTTGAGGCCGAGGATGAAGCCCATGCGGAAGTCGACCTGGCCGCTGCGCAGTCCGTAGGCGACGGCGGCGACGGCGGCGAACGCGGCGCCGATGGCGAAGGCCATGACGATGATGCGGTCGGTGTCGATGCCCATGAGCTTGGCGGTGTCGGGGTCCTGGCTGGTGGCCTGCATGGCGCGGCCGGAGCGGGTGCGGGTGACGAACCAGCCGAGGGCGAGCATGCACAGCGGGGCGGCGATGAGCAGGAAGAGGTCGCTGCGCTGGATGGTGACGGAGCCGAGGCTGAAGGGGTCGCCGGGGATCTTGGGGAAGACCCGGGCCTTCTTGGCGTCGGGGTAGAAGGAGAAGACGAGTTGCTGGAGGAAGATGGACAGCCCGATCGCGGTGATGAGGGGGGCGAGTCGGGGGGCGTTGCGCAGGGGCCGGTAGGCGAAGCGCTCGGCGGCGACGGCGGTGAGGGTGGAGACCAGGATGCCGGCGATCAGCATGAGCGGCAGGGCCAGCCACAGGGTGGTGCCGCCGGGGAGGGCGAGGTAGGCGGTCAGGGCGCCGAAGCCGCCGACCATGACGATCTCGCCGTGGGCGAAGTTGATGAGCTGGACGATGCCGTAGACCATCGTGTAGCCGATCGCGACGAGTCCGTAGAGGGCGCCGAGGATCAGGCCGTTGGCCAGCTGCTGCGGTAGGTCGTGCACCGCTGGGCCTCCGTAGTGCGTTCGGGGTTGTCCGCGTGGGTGGTGGATGTGGGGGCGCGCGGGGGCACTCGTGGCGCCCCCGCGCGCTGTGCTGCTGGAAGGTGGTGCGGGCCGGCTCAGCGGTTGAGGTTCAGCCGTCGAGGGCTGAGCCGCTGGAGGCCCAGCTGTCGAGGGCTCAGCCGTTGAAGGCCCAGCCGCTGGAGGTTCAGCCGCTGGAGGTTCAGCCGTTGAAGGTGCCGGTCTTCTCCACGGTCCACTTGCCGTCCTTGACGGTGTAGACGGTGAGTTGCTTGTTGGTGGTGTCGCCGAACTCGTCGAAGGAGACCTTGCCGGTGACGCCGTCGAAGGAGACCTTCTGGACGGCGTCGACGACGGCGGCGCGCGGGTTGGCGGGCAGCTTGCCGTTGTTGGCGGCGGCGACGGCCTTGACGGCCTGGATGATGGCCCAGCCGCTGTCGTAGGAGTAGCCGCCGTAGGTCTCGTAGGGGTCCTTGTAGCCGGCGGCCTTGTAGTCGGCGATGAACTTGGCGGCGGTGGGGAGTTGTTCGACGGCGCCGCCGACGGCGGTGGCGTAGTCGCCGGCGCTCTTGGGGTTGAGCTTGATGAAGTCGGCGCTCTGCATGCCGTCGCCGCCCATCAGCGGGATGTTGACGCCGGCGTCCTTGAGCTGGAGGGAGAGCGGGCCGGCGGCGGGGTACTCGCCGCCGTAGTAGACGGCTTCGGCGCCGGAGGTCTTGACCTTGGTGACGATGGCGGAGAAGTCGCGGTCGTCGGGGTTGACGTGCTCCTCGCCGACGATGTTGCCGCCCTGCTTGGTGAATTCGGCCTTGAAGGTGGCGGCGAGGCCGGCGCCGTAGGTCTTCTGGTCGTCGATGAGGAAGACCTTGGACTTCTTGGCGTCCTTGGCGAGGAACTGGGCGGCGAAGGGGCCCTGGACGGCGTCGGTGGTGGCGGTGCGGAAGTAGGTCTTGAAGGGGCGCTTCTTCTCGCCGGTGACCCACTTCTCGCCCTGGCTGAGGGCGACGCCGGTGTTGGCGGGGGAGATCTCGACGAGGTTGGCGTCGTTGAAGATCTGCTGCATCGACTGGGCGACGCTGGAGTTGAGCGGGCCGACGACGCCGAGGACGCTGTTGTCGGCGACGAGCTGGGTGGCGTTCTGCTGGCCGGGGCCGGGCTTGGCGGTGTCGTCGAGGGCCTTGACCTGGAACTTGACGCCGGGGACCTCGTTCTGCTCGTTGGCCTTCTTGACCGCGAGGTCGACGGAGTTGCGGATGCCGATGCCGATGGCGGAGAGGTCGCCGGTGAGCGGGGCGTCGATGCCGATGGTGACGGTGGTGGCGGAGCCGCTGTTGCCGCTGCCTCCGTCGGCGGACTTCTTGTCGTCGCGGGAGCCGCACGCGCTGAGGCTCAGGGCGCCGATCACGGCAATGCTCACGACAATTGCGGAACGGTGACGCACGAGGGTCCCCTTCGGTTCGGGAGGCGCCGCGCCTGAGTTGGCGGGAGCCGGGATGCGCGGAGGGCCGGGCCCAATCCGTTGGCGCGGTGACTGGCCGTGACTCTAGATGCCTCTGGGCGACTCGGGCAGTGGTGTGGCGAGGCTGTGATTCTCTTGTTATGAGCACACAGAGCAGTTGTCTCAGCATGTGGTCGTTTTGGCGCGACCGATCCGCCGATGTAGGGCGTTTAGGGGCTGTTGGGGCGATGTAAGGGCCAGAAATGGGGGTTGCAGCTGGCCTGGTCGATAGTCGGACACCTGTGTCCGATTCACTTGTTCCGGTCATGCTCGTCCGGATTTCGGACAGCGAGGGCATGGCGAAGGAACTCCGGGCCGCCTGCGAGCCTCGGAGCGGGCCATTGCTCGGATTTCCTACTTGTTACGTAGCGTTACCTGCGCGGATTCCGGGCATGCTGCCGCGTCGGCCGCGCCCGGACATGCCGCCGCCCCCTTGTCCAGACCAACGCCTGCCCAGGGTGGCGGAAGGTCAAACAAGGGGGCGGTCAAGGGATTTGATGATCCGTCGGCACCGGGAAGGGTCCCGGCGCGGGGTCAGAGGTCGCGCAGCATGCAGGTCAGCCGGCAGCTGGTGACCCGCTTGCCGGTGTCGTCGGTGATCGCGATCTCGTACGTGGCGGCGGTGCGGCCCTTGAACACCGCCGTCGCCACCCCGGTGACCAGCCCGGAGGTGGCCGAGCGGTGGTGGGTGGCGTTGAGGTCCACCCCGACCGCGTACCGGCCGGGGCCCGCGTGCAGCATCGCGCCGATCGAGCCCAGCGTCTCGGCCAGCGCCGCCGACGCGCCGCCGTGCAGCAGCCCGTACGGCTGCTGGTTGCCCTCCACCGGCATGGTGCCGACCACCCGGTCGCCGGAGGCCTCGACGATCCGGATGCCGAGCTTCTCGCCGAGGGCGCCGCCGGAGAAGGTCTGCGGGTCGACGCCGAGCTTGGCGAAGTGGTCCAGCACGTCCTGCGGGACCTTCAGGACGGGGGCCGCGTCGGGGGCCGCGTCGGTCATGGGGAACTCCTGCCGCTCGGGGATCGTCATCGTGCTGCCTGTGATCGTACGACCGTCCTACTCGGCGGTAGCGGCCGTGTCCGGGGTCGGGGCGTGTCAACGGACGCCCCGGGCACGGCGGCCCCCGGCGCGCCCCCGCCGCCCGCGCCCCGCGCCCGATCGGCACGGCGCCCGACCGGCACGGCGCCCCTTTTGTCGGTGCCGGGCCATAGGATCGGTGGCCGGTAGTGGAATCGGCAGGAACGGGACGTTGACGTGGCTACGCAGAGTACGGACAAGGGCGCGACGGGTGGCGGCGGGGCCGGCCCGCGGCCCCGGCTGATGCTGCTCGACGGGCACTCGATGGCCTACCGGGCCTTCTACGCCCTGCCCGTGGAGAACTTCAACACCTCCACCGGCCAGCCCACCAACGCGGTCTACGGCTTCGCCTCGATGCTCGCCAACACCGTCCGGGACGAGCAGCCCACCCACCTCGCCGTCGCCTTCGACCTCTCCCGGCAGACCTTCCGCTCCGTCGAGTTCCCCGACTACAAGGCCAACCGCGCCAAGACGCCGGACGAGTTCCGCAGCCAGATCGGCCTGATCGGCGAACTGCTCGACGCGATGAACGTCCCCCGGCTGACGGCCGAGGGCTTCGAGGCCGACGACATCATCGCCACCCTGGCCACCGCCGCCGAGGCGGCCGGCTACGACGTCGACATCGTCACCGGCGACCGCGACTCCCTCCAACTGGTCACCGACCACATCACCGTGCTCTACCCGACCAAGGGCGTCTCCGAGCTCACCCGCTACACCCCGGAGAAGGTCGCCGAGAAGTACGGCGTCACCCCGCGCCAGTACCCGGACCTCGCCGCCCTGCGCGGCGACCCGTCCGACAACCTGCCCGGCATCCCCGGCGTCGGCGAGAAGACCGCCGCCAAGTGGGTCAACCAGTTCGGCTCCTTCGACGAACTCGTCTCCCGCGCCGACGAGGTGAAGGGCAAGATCGGCGAGAAGCTGCGCGAACACCTCGACTCGGTCAAGCGCAACCGCGTCCTCACCGAGCTCGTCCGCGACGTCGAACTCCCGCTCGGCGTCGGCGACCTGGCCCGCGCGCCGTTCGACAAGGCCGCCGTCGGCACGCTGATGGAGTCGCTGGAGTTCCGCAACGCCAACTTCCGCGACCGCGTCCACGGCATCGACCCGGCCGCCGGCGAGGAGGAGGCCGCGGCCGAACTCGCCCCCGGCGTCGAGGTCGACGGCGAACTCCTCACCGACCCGGGCACGCTGGCCGGCTGGCTGCGCGAGCACGCCGCCGACACCAAGGCCCCGGTCGCCCTCGCCGCGGTCTACCAGTGGGCGCTCGGCACCGGCGAGGTCGCCGAAGTCGCCCTGGCCGCAGGGGAGTCCGCCGCCTGGTTCGACCCGGCGCAGCTCGCCGAGGAGGACGAGCGGGCCTTCGCCGCCTGGCTCGCCGACCCGGCCGCCCCCAAGGCCCTGCACATCGCCAAGCAGGTCATGCGGGCCTTCGCCGAGCGCGGCTGGGCCATCGAGGGCGTCGTCGCCGACACCGCCCTCGCCGCCTACCTGGAGAAGCCCGGCCGCCGCACCTTCACCCTGGAGGTGCTCGCCGAGGAGTACCTGGCCCGCTCGCTCACCCCCGCCCCCGCCACCGAGGACGGCCAACTCGCCTTCGACGCCCCGGAGGAGGACCCGGCGGCCGGCGCCCAGGCACTCATGCTCCAGGCCCGCGCCGTCCTCGACCTCGCCGCGCTCTTCGACACCCGCCTCGCCGAGGTCGGCGCCACCGGGCTGCTGCGCGACATGGAGCTGCCGATCGCCGCCCTGCTGGCCCGGATGGAGCGCACCGGCATCGCCGCCGACCGCCCCTGGCTCACCAGCCTGGAGGCGCAGTTCGCCACCGAGATCCAGCGCGTGGTCGAGGAGGCGCACGCCGCCGCCGGGCGCGAGTTCAACCTCGGCTCGCCCAAGCAGCTCCAGGAGATCCTCTTCGGCGAGCTCGCCCTCCCCAAGACCAAGAAGATCAAGACCGGCTACACCACCGACGCCGACGCGCTCACCTGGCTCGCCACCCAGACCGACAACGAACTGCCGGTCATCCTGCTGCGCCACCGCGACCAGGCCAAGCTGCGCACCACCGTCGAGGGCCTGCTCAAGACGGTCTCGCCCAAGGGCCGCATCCACACCACCTTCAACCAGATGGTCGCCGCTACCGGTCGGCTCTCCTCGCAGGACCCGAACCTGCAGAACATCCCCGTCCGCACCGAGGAGGGCCGCGCCATCCGCCGCGCCTTCGTCGTCGGCGAGGGCTACGAGTCGCTGCTCACCGCCGACTACTCGCAGATCGAACTGCGCATCATGGCCCACCTCTCCGAGGACGAGGCCCTGTTGGAGGCCTTCGCCACCGGCGAGGACCTGCACACCACCGTCGCCTCCCAGGTCTTCGAGGTCCCGGGCACCGCGGTGGACGCCGAGATGCGCCGCAAGATCAAGGCGATGTCCTACGGCCTCGCCTACGGGCTGTCCGCGTACGGGCTCTCGCAGCAGCTCGGCATCAAGCCCGGCGAGGCCCAGGGCCTGATGGACACCTACTTCGAGCGCTTCGGCGGCGTCCGCGACTACCTGCGCCGGGTCGTCGACGAGGCCCGCGCCACCGGCTACACCGAGACGCTGCTCGGCCGCCGCCGCTACCTGCCGGACCTCAACAGCGACAACCGCCAGCGCCGCGAGATGGCGGAGCGGATGGCCCTCAACGCCCCGATCCAGGGCTCGGCCGCCGACATCGTCAAGATCGCCATGCTGCGGGTGGACGAGGCGCTGCGCGCCGCCGGCCTCACCTCCCGGATGCTGCTCCAGGTGCACGACGAAATCGTGCTGGAGCTGACGCCGGGCGAGCGCGAGCAGGTCGAGGCGATCGTCCGCGAGCAGATGGCCGGCGCCTACCCGCTGCGCGCCCCGCTGGACGTCTCGGTGGGCGTCGGCGCCAACTGGGAGGCCGCCGCGCACTGATCCGGCGGCGCGGTTCGGCGGTGCAGGGCTGCGGTGCGGTTCGGCGGTGCGGTTCTCGGCGGGCCCGGACACGGCTGGTGTCCGGGCCCGCCGCTCCGCTCCCGCGGGCCGTCGCGCAGCGGGCGCGACGATCGGCGGTGGGCAGCGGCGGATGGCGGAGAGCCCCTTGGCGGTCCAGAATGATCCGATGGTCACGCTTGAGACTCCGCGTCTGATCCTGCGTCGCTGGCGCGAGGAGGACGTCGCGCCCATGGCTGCCGTCAATGCCGACCCCGAGGTCATGCGGTGGATCCGTGACGGCAGCGTCCGTGACGAACAGCAGACCCGCGGCGGGATCCAGGCCTGGGAGAGCGAGTGGGAGACACAGGGCTTCGGCCTGTTCGCCGTGGAGATCCGGTCCACTGGTGAGCTGGCCGGGTTCACCGGCCTCTCGGTCCCCGAATTCCTGCCGGAGGTACTGCCGGCGGTCGAGGTCGGCTGGCGGCTGGGACGCTCCCACTGGGGGCGCGGCTTGGCCACCGAGGCCGCTGCGGCGGCTGTGCGGTTCGCGTTCGAGGAGCGAGGGCTGGAGCGGATCGTCAGCATCACTCAGGTGGGCAACGACGCCTCCGAACGGATCATGACCAAACTGGGGATGCAGCTGGCCCGTGAGACCGTCAGTCCCGCCGGCGGTCGGCGAGTACGGGTGTTCGCGTTGTCGTCGGACCAGTACGCCGCAACCCCTCGGCACTGAGCGCGGCCACCTCCCGCCGGCCCGCCTTCGGAGTCAGCTGCTCCCCGGCTTCCGTGCGTCGGCTGCGTCCGCTGCGTCCGCGGCGTCCGCGGCGTCGGCTACGTTCGCGCGGTGCAGGAACGCCTCGACGAGGCGGTCGGTGAAAGCCTGGTCCACGGGTTCCGCCGTCACCAGGACGCGGTGGTAGAGCGGTCCCACGAGTTGGTCGATCTCCGCCGCCATGTCGAGTCCGGCGGCGAGCTGGCCGCGTTCCACCGCGCGTTCCAGCGGGAGCCGGTCGCGTCGGCGCTGTTCGTCGAGGTACCCGGACCGCAGGGCGGCGGCGAACGCGGGATCGTGCTGGGCGTGCCCGATGAGGGCCTTGAAGACGGCGCCCGCGTCGGACCGGGTGAGGAACAGGGCCAGTTGGCGCAGGTGGGCGCGCAGGTCCGGGGCCAGGTCGCCGTGGTCCGGCGGGGTCAGGGCTTCGGTCGCGTCCTGGAGGAAGGCGTCCAGGAGGATGTCGGTCTTGGTCTTCCACCAGCGGTAGACGGTCTGCTTGGCGACGCCCGCCCGGGCGGCGATGCCCTCGATGGTGACGCCGGTGAAGCCCTTCTCGACCAAGAGGTCGTCGGCCGCCTCCAGCACTGCCTGCCGGGCCTGTTCGCTGCGGCCGTGCCGGTTGCCGTGGTGGCGTGCCGCCGGTTGTGACCCGGCCGCCGCGGCGGCCGTACTTCCTCGTTCCATGTCTGCCTCCTGGGGCCAGGGTAGGCCAGAACCGCTAGACGCAACGCAACGGTGCGTCTAGTCTAGGCCCATGACACCCACCAACACCCTCGAAGACCCCCGCGTCGCCACCGCCCTCGACCGGATGTTCCGGCATGCCGAGCAGGACGAGGCGACCAGCAGGCGGATCCGGGCGGCGTGGCCCCAGAACTCCGCGCCCCTCGGCCCGCAGGAGCAGGCCGACGCCAACGCCGAGGTGTACATGCCGATTTCCGCCCAGGGCGGCCGCCTCCTCTACAACCTGATCCGGGCCACCCGCCCCGCCACCGTCGTCGAGTTCGGCACGTCCTTCGGCATCTCCACGCTCCATCTCGCCGCCGCGGTGCGCGACAACGGGACGGGGCGGGTGATCAGTACGGAACTGAGCGCCGCCAAGGCCGCGGCCGCCCGCCGGACGTTCACCGAGACGGGACTGGACGACCTGATCACCGTCCTCGAAGGAGACGCCCGCGACACCCTCGCCGCAGTCGACGGCTCCGCGGACTTCGTCCTCCTCGACGGCTGGAAGGACCTGTGCCTGCCCGTCCTGCGACTCCTCGAACCACGCCTCGCGCCCGGCACCCTCGTCGTCGCCGACGACGTCGACCTGGAGGCCCTCGCGCCCTACCTCGACTACGTCCGCGACCCCGCCAACGGCTACCAGAGCGTCACGTTCCCCGTGGAGGACGGAATGGAGATCAGCTGCCGCCTCTAGACCCGTGTGGTGTCGTGATCGGTTGTGGGCACCGCCTTCTGCGTGGGGGTGGAACCCGGTACGACACTGGTCGTGACGCGTGGGCAACTCACGAATGCCCTGCGGGTGGACGGCCCGGATGAGGCCGACGTGGCCCCCCGGGCCGAGCCGGTCGCCGTCGGCCGACGGCCCGGAGGCCCGGCCCTGGGAAAAGGACGCGCGCCACTGTGTCCGGTCAGGCGATCATGGCTGCCATGACGGACGCAACCGGACCGGAGCCGCTGGGCGTGTGCCTCGTGGCCAATGTCGCTCAGGAGACCGGTCACGGCGAAGGCGGGTCGGAGATCCGCAAGGGGCTGCGGCACTTCGCGCCGGGGGCGAAGGTGTGGATCGCGCCGCCGGCCTGGGGCGACGGCGGTGACTGCGTCATCGTGGCCGGACGTCACCGGGGCAACAGCCGTCGCTACGTGCGGATCGTGATCAAGAGTCGGCTCCTGGCGAACTTCAGGGTCCACGCCGTCTACAGCCCGGCGCTGGTGCGCGCGTTGACGGAGGCGGGACCCGGCGAGGAGAAGGACTTCGGTGCCCGCTTCCTGTGGGACCCGGAGCAGGCGGAGAGCTGGGCGCGATCCCGGAACACGCCGAGGACGGGCTGAGGGCGGGCTGAGGGTGGGCTGAGGGCGGGCTGAGGGCGGCGAAACCGGCGCGCCGGTGGGGCGGCGCGCCGGGAACACTGCTCCGGGTCAGCCCGCGAGGTGCTCCAGGAGCAGCGGCACGATCCGCTCGGCGTCGGCCTCCGGCAGCCAGTGGGTGGCACCCTCCAGCGCGACGAACCGGTACGGGGCGCTGACGTGCTTGGCCGTCAGGTCGGCGGCGTCGCGGCCCAAAGCGCGGTCCTCGGTACCCCAGACGAAGAGCGTGCGGACGGTGATCTCGCCGGCCGGCACCCGGAGTTCCTCGTTGATCGCCCGGTACCAGTTGAGCCCGGCCGTCAGCACGCCCGGCTCGGTCAGCCGTCGGACGTTGGACTCGGCCTGGTCCGTCGGCAGTGCGCCCCGGTAGATCGCGCGCAGCCTGGCCGCGTCGTCGGCCAGCATGGCCTGTTCGGCCACGTGCTCCGGAAGGCGGAACTCCCTGATGTACTGGGAGCGTTCGCGCTGGTCGCTGTCGTTGTTCAGGGCCTCGTAGAGCGCCTCGGGGTGCGGGGTGGAGAGCACGGTCAGGCTGTGCAGCCGCTCCGGGTGGGTGGAGGCCAGCGCCCAGGCGACGAGGCCGCCCCAGTCGTGGGCGACCAGGTGGAAGCGCGGCGCGTCCAGGGCGTCGGCGAAGCCCAGCGCGTCCGCGACCAGCAGCTCGACGGAGTAGTCCGCGATGTCCGCGGGGCGGGCGTCGGGGGAGTAGCCGCGCTGGTCCACCGCCACCGCGCGGTAGCCGGCCGCGGCCAGCGCGGTCAGCTCGGCGCTCCAGCAGTCGGCGAACTCGGGGAACCCGTGCAGCAGCAGGACGAGTTCCCCGTCGGCGGGCCCGGCGGCCAGCGCGTCGAAGGTGTGCCGGCCGACGGTCAGACGAACGGCGGTGGGCAGGGGTGAGGACATGATCAGCTCCTGTTGGTAGCGCGTCAACAGGGCGATCACATCATAGGGTTGGGCGGGCGGATGCGGCGGGCGCTGCGGTGGCCGACGCCAGTGCTCGCCCTTGGCGCGAGGGCCCGGGCGCAGGAAGTCGGCGGGGCCGACTTCCTGCGCCCAGCTCGGCCCGTCGCCGTCGACGACCGCGCGCGGGGTCGCCGCCTTCGAGGTCTCGGGCGACGAGTGGAGCGGCGATCACGGCCGTGGATGCATGGCAGGCTGGCCCTGCATGGTGATCAGTGATGTGTCGTGGGCCGATGACGAGGTGTTGGCGGTGTGTCCTGAGCTGACGGATGCCGAACTCGACGAGTTGTTCAGCGCGTCGTGGCCGAATCACAAGCCGACCTCCTTCGCGCCGATGCTGGCCCGCAGCCTGGCTTGGATCGCGGCGCGCCGGGGGAACCGGCTGGTCGGATTCGTCAACGTCGTCGGCGACGGTGGTGTGCACGCCTTCGTCCTGGACACCACCGTGCACCCGGACGAGCGCGGGCAGGGGCTCGGGACCCGGTTGGTGAGGGCGGCTGCCAGCGAGGCGAGCGCACGCGGTGCCGAGTGGCTGCACGTCGACTACGAACCGCACCTGGAGTCCTTCTACGGTCAGTGCGGATTCCGGCCGACCGCCGCCGGGCTCATGCGACTCTGAGCGTTCCGCCTCCGTCGCAGGGATGACTGGGCAGTCTGAAGCGGTGGGTGATCGGTGAGGATCGTTGCCATGACTTACGTGATCGAAGCTGCTCGTCCGGGCGACTCCGCGCAGCTGGGGCCGTTGCTGCTGAGGGCTTGGCTGCAGACATACCCCAACCCGGAGGTGGGGATCGACGAGGACTGGATCCGTGAGCACCGCGGCTCGTCAGCTACCGCGGAAGGCATCAACCAGTGGCGGGAGTTCATCGAGGCAGCGAACCAGGACCCGGATCTGCTGTTCTGCCGTGTTCTCCGTTCTGAAACCGAGATCGTCGGCGTTCTCTGCGGGCGCCGCGGCGAGGTGGTCACTCTCGGACCGATGTATCTGCTGGAACACGTCCAGGGCCAGGGACTCGGTGGCCGCATGATGACCGAGTTCCTCACCTGGGCCGGAGCCACACCCATATGCCTATGGGCCACCGATTACAACGACAGCGCGGTCCGCTTCTACCAGCACCACGGATTCAAGGTCACGAGCGAGCGAGAGCT
The DNA here is from genome assembly GCF_044750105.1 of Kitasatospora sp. NPDC088861. Lineage (NCBI taxonomy): Bacteria > Bacillati > Actinomycetota > Actinomycetes > Kitasatosporales > Streptomycetaceae > Kitasatospora > Kitasatospora sp. NPDC088861. The sequence continues at coordinate 150,963 of NZ_JBIVJF010000012.1, read as the reverse complement.
TTGGCAAGGAAAGCTGCCCAACCTCCGTATGACCCGCGAGGTCGCACCCAGCATCAACAGCTGAGCTACCCGCGTTGGCAGCAACTACCTCGAAGGCCAGCTGCGGGAGAACCCACGCCACGAGCTCGTGGGTGGGGCGAATGCAGACTCGACGGCCCGCCGCCGGAAGGGGTGGCGGGCCGCCCCGTGGACTGCTGCTGTTTCTCGTGAACATCCACGGTCCTCAAGATCGGCAACCGCGGCTCAAACCGGCAGACAAACGCTACTGCTGAAAGTGAACGAAGCCAGGGCGGTGTGCGGCGGGTGGACTCTGCGGGGGTTGGGGGCGGGTGTGCGCAGGAAGTCGGGTGGGTCGACTTCCTGTGTTCATGGGTGGGTTGCGTGGGTGGCTTGGGCTTGGGTGCGGCAGTGGGTGAGGGCGGGTTTGAGGCGGGGGTCGGGGGAGGGGCGGGCTGTGAGGAGTTCGCCGGCGGTGGTGAGGGTGGTCCAGTAGTGGGTGGGGTCGCCGGTGGTGGGGTGGGGTTGGGTGGCGGTGAGGGAGAGGTAGGCGGTGGTGAGGTTGCCGGTGGTGAACCAGCGGGTGAGGCCGTGTTGGTGGCCGGCGCGGATGCTGCCGTGGGCGTCGATGGCGGTGAGGAAGAGGTCGATGACGGCGAGGTCGCGGTCGTCGGGGGTTTTGGGGATGTCGAAGACGCCGAGGGCTTCGAGGAGTTCGCCGGTGTCGTTCTCTGTGCCGGGGCGGGGGTTGGCGAGGAGGGCGTCGTAGCAGTCGTCGAGGCGGCGTTGGGTTTCGGCGGCGGGGATGCCGAGGGCGGTGCAGACGGCGCGGGCTGAGCGCAGGGGTTGGCGGGTGCGGCGGGCGAGGGTGGCGTAGGTGTCGGCGGGGGTGGAGCCGGTGTCGAACAGGTGGCGGGCGGTGAGGGGGAGTCGCATGGTGGGTGCCTGTTCAGACGGTGAGGAGGGTGGAAGTGGGGGAGGGTGCGGGGGCGATCAGGGCCCAGACGAACTTGCCGACGCCGCCGGCGCGGGGGCAGCAGCCCCATTTCTCGGCGAGTTCGTTGACGAGGAGGACGCCGCGTCCGTGTTCGTCGTCGGGGGTGGGGGTGTGGAGGGAGGGGCGGCCGGTGCCGGCGTCGTGGACTTCGAGGCGCAGGCGGTCGGCGGTGAGGGAGAAGCGGATCTCGATGAGGCGGTCGGTGGGGGCGTCGGTGTGCTGGACGGCGTTGGCGAAGAGTTCGCCGAGGAGGAGTTCGGCGGTGTCGCGGTAGCGGTCGCCGGTGGGGAGGGCGGCGAGGTAGGCGCGGAGCAACTGCCGGGCGACGGGGGTGGATTCCGTGCGGGAGTCCAGGCGCGCGGCGAACGTTCGGGGGCGGGGCGCGGTACGGATTTTGAGCATGGCGGGGCACCTCAGGGGGCGGATGGGGGCGTGCGAAGGTAGTGCGCAATCACGCTTTGCATTCGAATGATCGCGTTCTGGTGTCAATCATCGAGGTTCCAGAGGTACGGTGATGGCCGAAATCGGGTGCCATGGGCACGTGGTGCGTGAGGGGGCCGGCTGTGGCACATCGGCGGTTCAAGCGGGAGCTGACAGCGAGTTCGGCGGAGCTGTTCGGCGAGGAGCTGCGGTTCTACCGGGAGCTGGCCAGCTACACCCAGGAGGAGCTGGGCAAGCTGCTGCACTGCAGCCGGACGAACATCACCCGGTACGAGACCGGTCAGCGCCGCATGCCGCCGGAACTGGTGGAGAAGGCCGACGAACTGCTCAACACGGGCGGTGCGTTGAGGCGGATCTGGGGGAGGGTGGACTGGAACGCCGGGATTGAACATCCGGACTGGTTTCAGAGTCACGTCGACATGGAATCCGAGGCCGTGGCTGCGAGGATCTTTCAGCTGGCCGTCGTGCATGGCCTCCTGCAGTGTCGCGAATACGCCGAATCAGTCCTGGCGGTCAGTGATGCGGCTGGGAAGCCCAAAGTGATCGAAGAGCGAGCGGCGGCTCGATTGGCGAGGCAGCGGCGGTTCCTGGAGTTGGATGGGCCGACTCTGCTGGTGATTCTGGACGAGAGCGCCATCCGAACTGTTGTCGGCGGGCCAAAGGTGATGAGGCGGCAGATGCAGCACCTGCTGGACGTTTCGAGACTTCCGAACGTGATCGTCCAGGTTGTGCCATTCACGCGTCGACCGGCCAATGCTGACAAGTCCATGGTGATGCTGGAGATGCCCGACGGCCGCACCTGCGTCTACTCCGAGAGCCTCGATCGCGGGCACTCCAGCGATGATCCGGCGATCGTTGTGCGGCATCGGTGGAGCTATGATCTGCTCCACGAGGCGGCACTGCCAGTAGCCGACTCGCTCGCGCTGATCGCCGACGCGCTGGAAGGGTTCAGAGATGACGAGGAACGAGCTCGACTCGACAGTCTGGCGCAAGAGCAGCTACAGCGGAAGCAACGGCGGAGACTGCATCGAGGTGGCCCCCGGATTCCCCGGCCTCGTCCCCGTGCGTGACTCCAAGGACCCGCAGGGGCCGGTGCTCGTCTTCCCGGCCTCGGCCTGGGCGTCCTTCCTCTCCTCCGTCCAGGCCGGTGACTTCCCGGAGCAGTGATCCGCTGACGGGGGCGCGTCGCTTTCCGCATGCGCCTGTCGCAGCCTGAAACGCGCCTTCTGACCAGGCGAAGCGCGGTTCGGTCCCTACGCTGGATATCGGCCCGCCAGCCCCGTCGAAGGACCGCGTATGCGCCGCTCCCGTCTCATGCTGTCCCTGGCCCTGTCCGCCGTGACCGCCTCCGCCCTCGTCGCCGCCGACGCCGCGCCGGACGGGCCGGTCCCGTCGGTCAGCCTGCCGGTGCTCCGCGACCCGCAGGCCCAGCAGAGGCTCCACCGCATGACGGACCCGGTGCAGGACTGGGTGGAGTCCGGCGCTCCGGCGGCGGACGGCTACGCCGGGACCGTGATCGACGCGTCGAACCAGCACGCCGACATCTACTGGAAGGGCGACGCCCCGACCGAGGTCCGGGCGCTGCTCGACGCGAACGCTGGCCCCGGCTACACCGTCGACGTTCACCAAAGCCCTTACTCCCGTGCGGAGATGCGTGCCGCGATCGACCGGTTCACCGCCGCTGTGGCGCCCGAGGCGTGGACGTCGATCGGCCCGCAGGAGGACGGCACCGCCATCGCGATCACGTACGTGCCGACGAAGGCGACGCGGCCGACCAGCGGCGCCACGACCGAGCAGGCGTACTCCCGGATGGCCGCCGAGATCGCCGGGATGCCGGTGACGGCCACCGTCGAGGGCATCCCGGCAGCGCTGTCCGGCAGCCGGCACTCCGACAGCACGCCGTACTACGCGGGCGCCGAGGTCAACACCGGCAAGGCCTCGTTCTGCTCGACCGCGTTCAGCGGTTGGAAGGACAGGGCGAAGGTGCTGCTGACCGCCGCACACTGCGGCGGCGGCCGGTACTACAACGGCACCGGCGGCTACATCGGCGACCTGTACGCGATCGGCGACGGTTTGGACGTCGGCATGATCGCGATCAACGGCAACGGCACCGGCCGGTTCTACGACGGTGCCTGGTCGGACAGCAGCGGTTCGTCGCGACGCACGTACGGGATCGGACGCAACAACGTGGGGGACCTCGTCTGCCTCAGCGGCGCCCAGTCGGGGTGGAAGTGCGACGTGGAGGTCAAGAAGGTCGATGTCGAGACGACGAACGACGAGGGGACGAAGATCAAGCCGGTGGACATCGCGGAGTCGAAGGGTGGTGACCGACGGGCGATCGGCGCGAAGGGCGACAGCGGCGGCCCCGCACTCGCCAACCCGTCCGGCGCGAACGGCGACATGGAGGCTCGCGGCGTGATCGTGGCCGGAAGGTCGGAGGTCGGTTGCCCGGCTGGATCGACGGCACACTCGACGACCTGCTACGCGCAGGTGCTCTACGTGCCGATGACGCCGGTGGTGAACCAGATGGGCTTCTCGATCTCCTGACGGCAGCGCGAGCCGGGAATCCCGCCCCCGCCGAGGAGGAGTGTCAGTTCCGCGGGTTGAGGCGGCGGGTGGGCTCCGCTGTCGACGGGTCCTCGGGCCAGGGGTGGCGGGGGTAGCGGCCTCTCAGCTCTGCGCGGACGGCGCGGTAGCCGTTCTGCCAGAAGGATGCGAGGTCGCCGGTGACGGCGGCGGGGCGGCCGGCGGGGGAGAGCAGGTGAATGGTCAGCGGGACGCGGCCGGCGGCCAGGGCAGGGGTCTTGGTCCAGCCGAAGAGTTCCTGCAACTTGACGGCCAGCACCGGGCGTTCGGTGGTGTAGTCGACGCGTATCTTCGAGCCGGACGGCACGGTGATGCGTTCGGGGGCCAGCTCGTCCAGGCGGCCTGCCTCGCCGGTGGACCAGGGCAGCAGGCGTTGCAGGGCGGCGGTCGTATCGATGCGGGCGAGGTCGGCGCGGCGACGGGCGCGGGAGAGTTCGGGCTCCAGCCATTCGTCGGCGCGTTCCAGCAGCGCGGCGTCGGAGACGTCCGGCCAGGGGTCGCCCATGGCGGTGTGGAGGAAGGCGAGGCGTTCGCGCAGGCCGGAGGGGAATGTCAGCAGGGTGCTGATGCCCTCGCGGGCCAGGCCTTCGAGGATGGCGGTGCGGACGAGGGCCCGGTCGGGGCGGCTGAGCGGCTTCTCGGCGAGTTCGATCGCGCCCAGCGACTCGACCCGGCGGGAGACGACCTCGTCGCGGCGGGTGTCCCAGTGGACTTCCTCGCGGGATTCGAGCAGCGAGGCACCGGCAAGCCGGGCGGTGTCCTCGTCCAGTGCCGCAGCGTGCAGGATCCGGGCGGACGGGGAACCGGCCGGGCGGTCGGCGACTGCGATGGCGAGCCACGGCAGTGCGCCGAGCGCGGTACCGGGCGCGAGTTCGGCAGCCGTCCCGGAGGCCATCAGGTACGGGCTGCGCTCGCCGGGGGCGGGGCGTTCGACCCGGGCGCGGGCGATGCGTTCGGGGAAGGCGAGGGCGACGACGAGGCCGGCGGCGGTCGTGTCGGGTAGCTGAGTGGCGGCTTCGGAGCCGGCGGCGCGCAGCAGGCGGCGGACTTCCTCGCGCCAGCGGCCGGCGTAGGGGTCGTTGGAGGAGCGGACCGCCCGCCAGACCGCGCCGAGGTCGTCGCCGAGGGCGCGCGGCGGTTCCTCGGAGAGCAGGGCGACCACCTCGGCGGCTCGACGGGCGCCGACGGCAGGGGCGCCGTCCACGAGCGCGCGCCCCAGACGGGGGTGCAGCCCGGTGCGGGCGAGGCGCACGCCGCGCGGAGTCGCCCGGCCGTCGGCGTCGACGGCGCCGAGGGCCTGGAGGGTCTGCCGGGCGGCGGCCATCGCCCCGGCGGGCGGGGCGTCGGGCAGGGCGAGGCCGGTGGCGTCCGGGTCGCCCCAGCAGGCGGCCTGGAGAGCGAACGTGGTGAGGTCGGCGAGGGCGATCTCGGGGGTGGGGAAGCGGGTGGCGAGGGCGTCCTCGGCCTCGTTCCAGCAGCGGTACACGGTGCCGGGGGCCTCGCGGCCCGCACGGCCGGCGCGCTGGCGGGCGGCGGCGAGCGAGGCGCGGACGGTGACCAGGCCGGCCAGGCCGCGGGCGTGGTCGGTGCGGGGTTCGCGGGCGAGCCCGGCGTCGATGACGACGCGGACGCCGGGCACGGTGAGCGAGGACTCGGCGACGGCGGTGGCGAGCACGACGCGGCGGCCGTCCGAGGGGGTGAGGGCGGCGTCCTGGACGGCCTGCGGGGCGCGGCCGTGGAGTTGTAGGACGTCCGCCGCCACGGTGGACAACTGCCCGGCGACACGGCTGATCTCGCCGACGCCGGGCAGGAAGCAGAGCACGTCGCCCGCTCGCTCGGCGAGTGCCCGCCGGACGGTGGCGGCGACGTGGTCGAGCAGCGCCGGGTCGACCCGGGTGCCGTGGGCGGGCCGGACGGCGCGCGGCGGCGGTGCCCACACCGTCTCGACCGGGTGGGAGACTCCGTGCGCCTCCACCACCGGCGCGCCGCCGAGGAGTTCGGCCCAGGCCGCGGTGTCGGAGGTGGCCGAGGCGCAGACCAGCCGCAGTTCGGGCCGCAGTGCCGCCCGGACGTCGAGGAGGAACGCGAGCGCGGTGTCGGCGTCCAGGTGCCGTTCGTGGCACTCGTCCAGGACGACCACGTCCACTCCGGGCAACTCCTGGTCGCGCTGGAGCCGTTGCAGCAGCACCCCGGTGGTGACCACCTCGACCACCGTCTCCGGGCCGACGCGACGGTCCCCGCGCACGGTGTAGCCGACCCGCCCGCCGACCGCCTCGCCCAGCAGCCAGGCCATCCGCCGGGCAGCGGCCCGGACGGCGAGCCGGCGCGGTTCGGCGACCAGCACGCGAAGCGTCGGGCGCTCGGGATCGAGCAGACCGGCGAGCGCGAGCGGCACCAGCGTCGTCTTGCCGGTGCCGGGCGGGGCGGCGAGGACGGCGGTGCCCGGCCCGTCCAGCGCGTCGTGCAGTGCGGGCAGGGCGCTGCGGACGGGCAGTTCGCGCCAGGCGGGGTTCAGCGAGGCGGGGTTCGGCGAGGCGGGGTTGGGCAAGGCGGCGTTCGGCAAGGCGTCAGCCCCGCTCGGCGACGAAGATCGCGGTGCCGGGGATCAGCCGCCCGCGCAGCGGGGACCAGCCGCCCCACTCCTGCTCCAGGCCGACCGGCCACTCGGGCTCGACCAGGTCGGTCAACCGGAAGCCGGCGCCGACGAGTTCGCGGACCCGGTCGCCGATGGTGCGGTGGTGCTCGACGTAGCTGGCACGGCCGTGCTCGTCCTCCTCGACGTAGGGGGTGCGGTCGAAGTAGGAGGAGGCGGCGGTGAGGCCCTCGACGCCGGGCTCGTCGGGGAAGGCCCAGCGGATCGGGTGGGTGACGGAGAACACCCAGCGGCCGCCGGGGCGCAGCACCCGGTGCACCTCGCGCATCAGGGCGGCGGTGTCGGCGCTGAACGGGACGGCGCCGTAGGCGGAGCAGGCGAGGTCGAAGGAGGCGTCGGCGAAGGGCAGGACAGCGGCGTCGGCCTGGACGACGGCGACGGGGGTGGCGCCGCGGCCGAGGTCGATCCGGCGGGAGTGCTGGAGTTGGCGGTGGGAGATGTCCAGGGCGACGGGGCGGGCGCCGCGGCCGGCCAGCCAGCGCGAGCACTGGGCGGCGCCGGCGCCGATCTCCAGCACGTCCTTGTCCGCGACCTCGCCGAGGAGGTGGGCGTCGGCCTCGTCGAGGCCTTCGGGGCACCAGGTGAAGCGGTCGTCGCCGAGGAACTCCCCGTGCTCGTCCTGGTACTCGTCGGCGTTGCGGTCCCACCAGTGCCGGCTGGCCCGGCTGCTCTCCCCGGTGCCGGCCGCGCGCCGTACCGCGTCGTCGCCGTCGCCGTCAAGATCATGCAGGTCGGACTGGGGGGTGGTGGCCACGGTGATAATGCCCATCGCGTAGGGTGTGGAGTGCGGAAGCGCCGCTGCCGAGACCGGGCCCGTCAAGGACCCGATCCTGGTGGTGGCATCCGGGGAAGGGCCCCCTTCGGGCGCCACCGCAAGGTGCGCAATCGGAGGATATGGCCTGATCCACACCGGGCTCCACCGTCTTGCCGCTCTTGGCGTTGACCGTGCCTGGCCGTCCCCGTATGCTACAAGTTGCGCTGCGGGCCTGCGCGCCTCAGACGGAGCAGGTCGCGCTCGCATCTGTCGAAGACCCCACGGTCGCAAGACGGACGCCGGATTTCTCGCTGTGCGGGAATGCCGGTGCGCCGTGTTCTTGGCTGTCCGGCTTTCGGTGGGAGCGATACGGGCCCTCCGCGTGGCATTACCTACGACTTTCATGTCCGTACCGGAGCCCTTTTCCTAATGACGAGCCCCACCGACTCCTCCCTCAGCACCACCCCGCAGGTCGCGGTCAACGACATCGGCGACGCCGAGGCGTTCCTCGCCGCCATCGACGAGACCATCAAGTACTTCAACGATGGCGACATCGTCGAGGGCGTCATCGTGAAGGTCGACCGTGACGAGGTCCTCCTCGACATCGGTTACAAGACCGAGGGCGTCATCCCGTCCCGCGAGCTCTCGATCAAGCACGACGTCGACCCGCACGAGGTCGTCGCCGTCGGTGACAACATCGAGGCCCTGGTTCTCCAGAAGGAGGACAAGGAGGGTCGTCTCATCCTGTCCAAGAAGCGCGCTCAGTACGAGCGTGCCTGGGGCACGATCGAGAAGATCAAGGAAGAGGACGGCATCGTCACCGGTACCGTCATCGAGGTCGTCAAGGGTGGTCTCATCCTCGACATCGGCCTCCGTGGCTTCCTGCCGGCCTCGCTCGTCGAGATGCGCCGCGTCCGCGACCTCCAGCCCTACGTGGGCAAGGAGCTCGAGGCCAAGATCATCGAGCTGGACAAGAACCGCAACAACGTGGTCCTGTCCCGCCGTGCCTGGCTGGAGCAGACCCAGAGCGAGGTCCGCCAGACCTTCCTCACCACCCTGCAGAAGGGCCAGGTGCGCTCCGGCGTCGTCTCCTCGATCGTCAACTTCGGTGCCTTCGTGGACCTGGGTGGCGTCGACGGCCTGGTGCACGTCTCCGAGCTGTCCTGGAAGCACATCGACCACCCGTCCGAGGTTGTCGAGGTCGGCCAGGAGGTCACCGTCGAGGTTCTCGACGTTGACATGGACCGCGAGCGCGTCTCCCTGTCGCTGAAGGCGACCCAGGAGGACCCGTGGCAGCAGTTCGCCCGTACCCACCAGATCGGCCAGGTCGTTCCGGGTAAGGTCACCAAGCTGGTTCCGTTCGGTGCGTTCGTCCGCGTGGACGAGGGCATCGAGGGTCTGGTCCACATCTCCGAGCTGGCCGAGCGCCACGTGGAGATCCCGGAGCAGGTCGTCCAGGTCGGCGACGAGATCTTCGTCAAGGTCATCGACATCGACCTCGAGCGTCGCCGCATCAGCCTGTCGCTCAAGCAGGCCAACGAGGCGCTGGGTGCCAACCCGGCCGAGGTCGAGTTCGACCCGACCCTGTACGGCATGGCCGCCTCGTACGACGACCAGGGCAACTACATCTACCCGGAGGGCTTCGACCCCGAGGCGAACGACTGGCTGGCCGGCTTCGAGAAGCAGCGTGAGGAGTGGGAGCGCCAGTACGCCGAGGCGCAGTCCCGCTTCGAGCAGCACCAGGCCCAGGTCATCAAGAGCCGTGAGGCCGACGCCGAGGCCGCTGCCGAGGGTGGCGACGCCGTCGCCGCCGCTGCCGGTGGCTCCTACTCGTCCAGCAGCGACGAGGGCTCCGGCGCTCTCGCCTCGGACGAGGCCCTGGCGGCCCTGCGCGAGAAGCTGGCGGGCGGCCAGAGCTGAAGCTCTGACCCGCTGCCAGTGCCTGGCGCATAGCTGAACGATGGGCCCCACCCGGAGAAATCCGGGTGGGGCCCATTTCGTTTTCCGCCTTTGGCCGGGGTCTTTTACTTCACGTTCTTTCGTTTTTCGCCTTCACTTATTTGTGGTTTATGTGAAGGAATTTTGTGAGATGTGGCTCATTGTCCGTCTATAGGTCGAACATCGGGTTGCACCTACATTGAGGGGAGCTGCCCGAAAGGCCTCCTTGATGCGCAACGCTCCCACCGCTGCCGGCGACCCCGCGGTCCCCGGGCGGCTCGCCGCCCTCGGCCGGTTCTGCTTCCGCCACCGCCGCTGGGTGCTCGGCCTCTGGGCCGTCGTCCTGGTCGTGGGCGTGCTGATCGGCGGCCGGGTCTTCGAAGGAACGGTGGCCGGTGCCTCCTCCGCCACCGCCGAAGCCGACCGGGGCAACGCGGTGGTCGCCGCGACCGACCCGGCCCGCGGCACCGTCACCGCCGTCGTGGACGGGAAGCCGGTCGACGACCCGGCCGTACGGGCCGCCGTCACCAAGGCCACCGCCGACCTCGCCGCCCTCCCCGGCGTCTCCTCCGCGCTCGACGCCTACGGCACCGGCCCGGCGCCCGCCGCACTGCGCTCCGCCGACGGCACCGCGAGCCTGGTCACCGTACGGATGGCCGACACCAGCACCTCCGCCCAGACCGACGCCGTCACTCAGCGCCTCGCCGCGCTGAACGGCGAGGCCGGCGCCCACGTCACCGTCGGCGGGGACCTGGTGCTCCAGGACGAGGTCAAGAAGCAGACCGAACAGGACACCCGCTTCGGCGAGATGGTGACGCTGCCGCTCACCCTGATCGTCATGGTGCTGGTCTTCGGCGGCCTCGCCGCGGCCAGCCTGCCGGTGATCGGCGCGGTCGCCTCGGTGGGCGGCGCGCTGCTGGCCATGTTCGGTTTCAGCCGGATCATGGACATCGACACCAGCGTGCTGCCGATCGCCACCGTGCTCGGGCTCGGGCTCTCGATCGACTACGCGCTGCTCATGGTGAACCGCTTCCGGGAGGAACGCGGGCACGGCGCGGGCATCGCCGCCGCCGTCGAACGCACCGCCGCGACCGCCGGGCGCACCGTCGCCTTCTCCGGCCTCACCGTCGCCGTCGCGCTCTCCGGCCTGTTCGTCTTCACCAGCCCGGTGCTCGGCGCGGTCGCCGCCGCCGGGGTGAGCGTGGTGGTGATCGCGGTCGCCGCCGCGCTGACCCTGATCCCCGCGCTGCTCGGCTTCGCCGGCTCCCGGATCAAGGCGCCCGCCGCGCCCGTCCCCGACGAGGGCTTCTTCAGCCGGACCGTCCGCCGGGTCGGCAAGCGGGCGGTGCCGGTCGCGCTCGCCTGCGTCGCCCTGTTGATGGCCGCCGGCGCGCCCTTCCTGCACGCCGACATGCGCAACTCCGGCGCCGCCGTGCTGCCCGCCTCCTCGGCCGGGCGGCAGGTCGCCGACGCCGTCGACCAGCGCTTCCCGCAGGCCGCGGCCGCGCCGATCACCGTCGTCGTAGAGGGCGGCGCGCCCGTCGCCCAGGCGTACGCGGACGACGTCGTCGCCAAGTTGCCCGGGGTCGCCGGGGTGCGGGCGGTGACCCCGGTGAGCGACTCGGTGTCCACCGTCGACGTGCTCGTCCACGGCGACCCGCAGGGCCACCAGGCCAAGCAGGTCGTCCAGGAGCTGCGGGCCGACCGCGGCGGGCTGAAGACCTACGTCACCGGCGGCGCGGCCTCGGTCGTCGACTTCAAGGACGAGCTGATGTCGCGGGGCCCCTGGGCACTCGGACTGGTCGCGGTCGGCACGTTGGTGCTGCTCTTCCTGATGACCGGCTCGGTGGTGATGCCGGTCAAGGCGCTGCTGATGAACCTGCTGTCGCTGGGCGCCTCGCTCGGCGCGCTCACCCTGGTGTTCCAGGACGGGTACTTCAGCGGGCTGCTCGGCTTCAGCCCCACCGGCGGGCTGGAGACCTTCATCCCGGTGCTGGTCTTCGCCTTCGCGTTCGGGCTGTCCATGGACTACGAGGTGTTCCTGCTCGCCCGGATCAAGGAACTGCGGGACAAGGGGCACAGCTGTACCAGGGCGGTGGAGCTCGGGGTCCAGCGCAGTGGCCGGATCATCACCTCGGCGGCGCTGCTGATGGTGATCGTGTTCGCCGGGTTCGCCCTCGGGGACATGCTCATGGTCAAGCAGATGGGCATCGCGCTGGCCGTCGCCGTCGCGGTGGACGCCACCCTGGTGCGCTGCCTGCTGGTGCCCGCCGCGATGAGCCTGTTCGGCGAGTTCAACTGGTGGGCGCCCGCCCCGCTGCGGCGCCTGCACCGGCGCTTCGGGCTGAGCGAGCACGTCGAACTGCCGACCGTCGGCGCGACGGCCGTTCCGGCTCCGCGGCCGGAGGCCAGGGACCTGGTGGGTTCAGCGCAGTCGGCGCAGTAGGTCGACGCCCGCCCTCAGGGTCAGCCGCTCCTCCGGGGTGAGGCGGGCCTCGATGGCGGTGGCGATCCGCTGCTCCCGGCGGGCGCGCTGCTCCAGCAGGGCGGCGCGGCCCGCTCCGGTCGCAGTGACCAGCAGTTTCCGGCCGTCGGTGGGGTGAGGCTGCTGGGTGACGAGCCCGGCCTCGGTCAGCAGGGCGACGGTGCGGGCCATCGACTGGTGGCGGACGCGCTGGTGCTCGGCGAGTTCGGCGACGGTGCAGGCGCGTTCGTCGCGGACGAGGACGCCGAGGACGCCGGCCTGGTTCTGCGGCAGCTCGTCGTCCGGGCGCAGGGAGCGGACCAGGTCGCCGATGGCGGCGCGCAGCTCGGCGGCGAGTTCGAGGGTTTCGGGAGCCGGACTGTTCATGGGAGAAGCCTACCGGGAGTCTCCACAGCAAAACTGTACAGTCATGCTGTATGGTCTGCCGCATGAGGATCACCAAGTTCGGACACGCCTGCGTACGCCTGGAGCACGACGGGACGACCGTCGTCGTCGACCCCGGGGCGTTCACCGACCCCGCCGCGCTGACCGGGGCCGACGCCGTCCTGATCACCCACGAGCACATGGACCACTTCGAGGAGGCCCGGCTGCGCGCCGCCCTGGAGGCCGACCCGGCCCTTCGGGTGTGGACCAACAGCGCGGTCGCCGCCCAACTGGACGGCGTGGCGCAGCGCGTCGCCGTGGTCGGCGAGGGCGACGCCTTCGAGGTCGGCGGGGTCGGGGTGAGCGTGCACGGCGAGTGGCACGCGGTCATCCACCGGGACATCCCGCGGGTGAAGAACATCGGCTTCCTCTTCGACGGCCGGCTGTTCCACCCCGGCGACGCCTTCACCGTGCCGCCGCACTCGGTGGACACCCTGCTGCTGCCGCTCGCGGCGCCGTGGAGCAAGGCCGGTGAGGTCGTCGACTACGTCCGGGAGGCCGCCCCGCGGGTGGCGGTGCCGGTGCACGAGGCGACGCTGAGCCCGATCGGGCACATGATCGCCACCCGGCTGCTCGGGCCGGACGGGCCGGGCACGGGCGCGGAGCTGACCGTGCTCGGCGAGGGCGAGAGCCTGGAGCTGGGCTGACGGTGCCGGGAGGCGGGGCCGGACCGGTGCTGGTTGCGCGATGGTCGGCCGCTGGTCCCGGCGGTCCGGGCGCCGGTAGCCTGACGCCATGCTGAAGATCGGACTGACGGGTGGCATCGGCGCCGGCAAGAGCGAGGTGTCCCGGCTCTTCGCCGCCCACGGCGCGGTGATCGTGGACTCCGACGTGATCGCCCGCGAGGTGGTCGCGCCCGGGACGGACGGTCTGGCGGCCGTGGCCGCCGAGTTCGGGCCGCAGGTGCTGCGCGAGGACGGCGCGCTCGACCGCCCGGCCCTCGGCGCGATCGTGTTCGCCGACCCGGCGCGGCTCCAGGCGCTGAACGCGATCGTCCACCCGCTGGTGCGCGCCCGGTCCGCCGAACTGGAGGCCGCGGCCGCGCCGGACGCGGTGGTGGTGCACGACGTGCCGCTGCTCGCGGAGAACGGCCTCGCCCCGCTGTACGACCTGGTCGTGGTGGTCGACGCGGCCGACGACGTGCGGGTGGAGCGGCTGGTGCGGCTGCGCGGGATGGCCGAGGACGAGGCCCGGGCCCGGATGGCCGCGCAGGCCTCGCGGGCGGACCGGCTGGCGATCGCCGACGTGGTGATCGACAACGGCGGGCCGCTGGAGGCGCTCGCGGCGCGGGTCGACGAGGTGTGGGCGGAGCTGGTGAAGCGCGCCGCCGCTGCCTGAGGTTCAGGCGGCGGTCAGCGGCAGACGGGCCCGGACGGCGAAGCCGCCCTCGGTGGTGGGGCCGGCGTGCAGGGTGCCGCCGAGATCGTCGGCGCGGGTGCGCATGCCGTCCAGGCCGTGGCCGCCGGAGGGCAGCCGGAGTCCGTCCGGGTCGGCCGCCGTGGCGGGGGAGTTGACGATGTCGAGGCGCAGCCCGTCCGGGTGGACCTCGACGGTGACGGCGACCTCGGCGGCCGGGGCGTGCTTGTGGGCGTTGGTCAGGGCTTCCTGGACGATCCGGTAGGTGGCGTACTGCACGGCCGGTCCGGGTGCGGGCAGTCCTTCGGCGGGGCCGGTGAGGGTGAGGTCGACGGCGAGTCCGGCCTGGCGGGACTCCTCGACCAGGGCGGGCAGTCCGTGCAGTGAGGGGCCCTGGTCGGAGGCCGGGGTGAGGACGCCGAGCAGGCCGCGCAGCTCGGTGAGGGCCTGGAGGCCGAGAGTGCGGATCAGGCCGAGGGTCTCCCGGACGGCGGTCGGGTCGTCGGCGGCCGCGACCTGGCAGGCGCCGGCGTGCAGGGTGATGAGGGAGACGCGGTTGGAGACCACGTCGTGCATCTCCCGGGCGAGCCGGGCTCGTTCGGCGGCGGCGGCGCGCTCCTCGGCGTACCGGCGGGCCGCCTCCAGCAGCCGGTTGCGTTCGGCGAGCGCGGCGACGGCGCGGGCGCGATGGTGGGCGGTGAGGCCGAGGGCGAGCGGGACGGCGCCGAAGACCAGCGGGTCCTCGGCCAGGTTGGCGAGGGCGGAGAGGCTGCTGACGTCCCCGAGGTCCATGGGGAGGAGCAGGCGCACCCCGGCCAGCACGGCCAGGACGGCCGGCACCCGGGTGGCGCCGCGCCGCGTGGCCAGCCCGTAGAGGGCGACGGCGAGCGGGAGTTGGCCGCCCAGCAGGGTGACGGCGGCGACGGCCGCCGGGTACCGCAGGCGGGCGGCGAGGGCGAGCGCGCCGGCCGCCACCAGGCCCGCGTTGACCGGTGCCGAGGTGGTCGGTCCGATGTCGGGGTCGCCCGCGGCGAGCGGGACGAGCACCAGCAGCACCAGGACGGTCGGCCCGAGCGCGACGATCGGGCCGGGCAGGCGCAGCGGCGGGCCCGGCAGCGGTACCGCGGCGAGGGCGGAGTCCAACTGGTCGGCGGGGTGGGTCCGGTGGGCCGCGCCGGCGTGGTGGGTGGCGTGGGGCTGGTGGGCGGCGTCGGCTTGGTGGGCGGCGTCGGGCTGGTCGGTGGACGGGTGGTGCTGGTGACGGGTGGGGTCCAACCGGCCGGTGGGGCGCCGGAGTCGGGGCCGCTGCTGGGTGGGCTGGCGCATGGGGGCATGCTCGCACACCCCGTCCGGCCCGGGGTGGCGAGCGGGCCGCAGTGGCCGGGAACAGCCTGGAATTCGCCTTCCCGGGAAGGGATCATGGTCGGATGGATGATCGTTTCTCTCCCGAGCCGCCGACCGTCGTCCGGCTGCCGCAGTACACCCGCGCCGACCATGACGAGATCCTCGGCCCCGGCGACGACCCGTACGGCGTCGCCTACACCGGACTGACCTGGCTGCCCAAGGACATCCACTTCGGCATCCGGGCCGCCGACGGCCGGCTCGTCGCGCACACCGGCCTGGTGCCGCTCCCGCTCACCGTCGGCGGCACCGACCTGGCGGCGATCGGCGTCGGCGGCGTCGCCGTCGCCCCCGACCGGCGCGGCGCCGGCCTCGCGCGGGCCGTGGTCCGGGCCGCCCTCGGCCACGCCCGCACCCTCGGCCACCGCCACGCGCTGCTGTTCTGCCGCCCGCCGCTGGCCACGTTCTACCGGGGGCTCGGATTCCGCGAGGTCGCGGAGGAGGTGACGGTGGAGCAGCCCGAGGGGCGGTTGGCGGTGATGCCGCTGCGCACCATGTGGGCGCCGTTGGCGGAGGGCGCCGGGTGGCCGGAGGGGCCGGTGCGGTTGCGCTCGCTGCCGATGTGACGTGCCCTGTGGGGATGGGGGGCGGGGGCGGGTTCTGGGCGGGGTCACTCCGGCCAGGCGGAGTTCTCGATCACGGCGACGAAGTCGGTCCGCTCGAAGTCCGGGTCGAAGTGGGCGAGGACGTCCGCCTTGACGTTGCCGAAGGCGGTCTCCGGCTTGGGCGCGACGCCGTCGTGGAAGGCGCGCAGGATGCCGCGCTTGAAGTCCGGGCGCGGATGGGCGGCGACCACGGCGTCCCGGTCGGCGGCGGCGAGGTCCGCGTACCCGATGCCGAGTACGTCCAGCTCCACGCCGGCGGTGGTCAGCGCGATCTCCGGCTCCAGGAACTCCGGGATGCCGGGCGTGGTGTGCAGGGCGATCGCCTCCCACACCAGGCGCACCCGCCGCTCGTCCACCCCGTGCCCGCGCAGGAACGCGGCGGCGGCCTCGGCGCTGTCCACCTCGAAGCGCCGACCGGAGGCGTGGTGCTCGGGGCCCAGGCCGAGATCGTGGAACATCGCGGCCAGGTACAGGAGTTCGGGATCGAAGTCGAGCCCCCGGCGGCGGCCCTGGAGGGCGCCGAACAGGTAGACCCGGCGGGAGTGGTGGTACAGCAGCTCGGTGGTGGCGTCCCGGACCAGCTCGGTGGCCTCGGCGGCGAGGCGGCTGTCGGGGATCCGCACCCCGGCGATCTCGGTGGCGGTCATGCGGTGGCCTCCAGGGTGGTGGTGCTCGGGTCGGTGCCCGGGACGGTGGCGGTCGGTACGGCGGCGGTTCGGTCGGCAGGGGTCGGGTCGGTCGCGGTCGGCGAGCCCGCCGCGTGGGCGACGGCGGCGCCGGCCAGCGCGCGGATCATGGCGTGCGCCCGGGTGCCGTCGCCGGACAGCTCCGGCTGGAAGAGCGAGGCGAGGAAGAACGGGTGGTCCGGCAGTTCCAGGACGCGCACCTCGCCCGCGCCGTCCGCGCCGCTGAACCGCAGCCCGTGCGCGCGCAGTTGGTCCAGGTAGTCGGCGTTGAGGCCGTACGCGCAGTGGTAGCGCTCCAGGGTGCGGGTGGTGCCGAGGACACGCTCGGCGAGCGTGCCGGGGGTGATCGCGACCGCCCCCTCGTGGCCGACCAGGGAGCAGGCCAGCGGCACGATCACCTGCTCGTCCCGCTCCGGGTGCTCCTCGCCGTGGACGGCCCCGTCGAGGCCGCAGACGTTGCGGGCGTACTCCAGCACCGCGTGCTGGAACCCGGCGCAGGTGCCGAGGAAGGGGATGCCGCGCTCGCGGGCCGTCCGGACGGCGGCCAGCGCGCCCGCCTCGCTGCGGTAGGGGCTGCCGGGGAGCAGCCAGACTGCGTCGAAGCCGTCCAGGGCGCCGGGCGCCCCGGCGTCCTCGGTGGGGATCCAGTAGGCGTCCAGGACGAGCTGCTCGCGCTCGGCGAGGGCGTCGAGCAGGCCGGGGATGCGGGCGTGCGAGCGGACGGCGGGGGAGCGGTCGCCGACCAGGGCGATCCGCGGGGTGAGGTAGGTCATGGGACTATCCTGACCCCGCACCCGAGATCAGCGCCAACGATGATTTCTTACCTCTCGATCAGAAGAGTTGATGACTGCCGTGGATCCGCAGCAGCTGCGCACCTTCGTCACCGTCACCCGCCTCGGCTCCTTCTCCGAGGCCGCGCGGGAACTCGGCTACACCCAGTCCGCGGTCTCCCAGCAGATCGCCGCCCTGGAGGCCGACCTCGGGACCGGCCTGCTCAGTCGCCGTCCGGTCGGCCCGACCGAGGCCGGCCTGCGGCTGCTGGAGCACGCGGCGCCCCTGCTGGTCCGGCTGGAGGCGGCGCGTGCCGACGTCGCACGCCTGGCCGGTGCCCCGAGTGCCCGGCTGGTGCTCGGTGCCACCCCGCTGGCAGTCGGAGCGACCCTGGGGCGCGCACTCGGCGAGGTGCGCCGGGCCCACCCGGCGGCCGACCTCGTCGTCCGGGTCCTCGCCCAGGACGCGCTGCCCGCCCAGGTCGCCACCGGCGAGGTCGACCTCGCCCTGATCGACGGCCTCGCCGCCCCCAGCGACCCGCTGCCGCTGCCCGACGTCGGCCCGCTCACCACCGTCGCCGTCGACGAGCAGCCCGTCGCCGTCGCTCTCCCGGTCGGCCACCCTCTGGCGGGCCGCACCGGCGTCGCGCTCGCCGACCTCTCCGCCGCCCGCTGGCTCGACGCCCCCGACCTCACCCCGACCGCCGCCCGGCTGCGCGCCGCCGCCGGCGTCGACGGCTTCCGCCCCGCCACCCGCTACCGGGGCACCGACGTGCACGGGCTGCTCGCCCTGGTCGCCACCGGGCACGGGCTCAGCCTGCTCCCGGCGTCCGTCCTCGCCGGGGCGCCCGGCGTCGCGTCCGCGCCGATCGCCGTCCCGCGGCTGGTGCACCGCACCGAACTGGTGCACGGCAGCCTGCCGGAGGGGCCGGCCGCGCTGCTGGCGCGGTTGCTGTCGGGCACACCCTGAGCCCGCTCCCCGGATCGCGCCGGGCGCCCGCGGTGTTTGTGGAGGCGCGATCACCGGGCGTTCACGTCCTGGGACTGACGGTGGTCGCATTGGTGGTGCTGTCATGGGCACAGTCGCCCGGCGCGAGGCCGGGCAAGGCCCAGGAGATCCCCCACATGATGCTCCGTCAGCGTCTCACCGTCGTCGCCGCGGCGGCCGTCCTCGCCGCCGCCGGGCTCGCGGCCGGCACCGCGCAGGCCGCCCCCGCCAAGGGCTCGCCCGTCAAGATCCGTCCGCTCGCCGCGAGTTGTTCGCAGGCCTACCTGCCGCTGCCCGACCCGTCCTGCACTCCGGGCGCCTACAACCCGGACGTCACCCAGGCCACCATCGGCCAGACCATCTGCGTCTCCGGCTGGACCTCCACCGTCCGCCCGCCGACCAGCTACACCAACGCGCTGAAGGCGCAGCAGATCGCGCAGTACGGCTACGCGGACACCAACCTGTCCGACTACGAGGAGGACCACTTCGTCCCGCTGGAGCTCGGCGGCGCCCCGCGCGACCCGCGCAACCTCTGGCCCGAGCCCCGTTACGGCGACCAGACCGCGACAGGCAAGGACGGCGTCGAGACCAAGCTGAAGAACGCGGTCTGCAAGGGCAAGGTCGGCCTCGACGACGCCCGCAGCGCCATCGTGACCGACTGGACCACCGCGCTCAGCAGCCTCGGCCTCTGACCCTCTGCCGCTCCGGCCCTTCGGCCTTCGGCCTTCGTGCTGGTGCGGCGGTCGGTCCGTCCGGTCCCCTGTGCCGGACGGGCCGACCTGCCGTCCGCCCCGGGCGCCGCCTCGGCGGTGCGCGGGGCCGTCTGTGGTGGTTCTGTGGTGGTGGTCGGGGCGCGGCGCCGGGTCAGCGGCCCGAGCGGGCCGAGCTGGCCGGGGCCGGGCCCGCGGTGGTGCCGGGCCGCGTGTGCGCGGCGCCGTCCGCCCGTTCCCGCTGCCCGGTCGCCTCGCGGATGCGGGCACTCGGCATGGCTGTTCCCTTCCCCCGTACGTTCTGCCGCCCGGCCGCCGGCCCGCTGCGCTCCTCTGTTCCGAGGGGCGGTCGGGCTCGGCTGCGTCGACGGCGGTCGAAACTTATGCCACCGGGCCGCCGGGAGCAAAGCGGGATACCGGCGGGTAGGCCGCCTTACCCGGCCGTTGCGGGGGCGTTGGTGGTGAAGGTGTGTGCGGGCGTGTCGGAAGGTATGGCGGGCCTTCGGCGCCCGACCGGTCGGCGGGACGGCGCGCGGTCGCGGATTCCCCCTGCCGGGCGGGGGTTCGCCGGTCGGCCGCAGCCCCGGCCCGCCCGCCCGTGCGGGCCCGCGGCCGGTCGCGGCGGACGGCCGATGCCAAGGCTTTCCCCCGACCGGATCCGCCGCCCTCCCTCCGGGTGACGGGCCTGGCTCGGCACGCCCCGGCACGCTCCCGGCCCCGGACCGGACCGGTGGCGGATCAGGCGTGGGTGCCGGGGACGCCGAGCTGCTGGGCGAGCCAGGGGAGGGCCTGGGCGAAGGTGGCGGCCCCGGTCTGCCAGGTGTGCTTGCCGGAGCCGACGGCGGTGGTGGTGCGGATGCCGTCCTTCCGAGCGGCGTCGTTGAGGGCCTTGGCGGACTCGATCTGGCCGTGCTCCTCGTCGCCCTGCCCGAAGTAGCCGGAGACGCCCTGGTACTTGGGGTGGTGGGCGAGGACGGTCAGCGGGTCGTGGGCGGCCCAGGCGGTCGCGTCGCCGCCGTACAGCTCCTGGACGGTGTGGTCCTTGTCGCCGGTGGCGGGGCCCTTGTCGCCGGAGAAGTCGCCGAAGTGGGTGAAGACGTCGGGGTGTTCGACGGTGAGGTCGACGGCGCAGGTGCCGCCCATGGACCAGCCGGCCACGCCCCACCTGTGCGGGTCGGTGGCGGCGTTGAAGGTCTTCTGGACGAACGGCGGGACGTCCTTGAGCAGATGGCTCTCGGAGTTGCCGTGCGGGCCGTCGACGCACTCGGTGTCGATCCGGAAGCCGCCGGTCGCGTCGACGAAGACGAGGATCGGCGCGAAGCCGTTGTGCTTGGCGGCGAAGTCGTCCGCGGTCTTCACCGCGTTGCCGGAGCGGATCCAGTTGTCGGGTGCGGCGAACTCGCCGCCGATCAGCTCCAGCGCCGGCAGCTTCGGCCGGTTCTGGCTGCGGAACCACGCGGGCGGCAGGTAGACGAGCTCCTGGCGGTGGGTGAAGCCGCTGGCCGTGCTGGGGATGTCCACCTGGACGATGCGGCCGGTCCTCGTCTTCCCGTGCAGGGAGCCGAGTTCGGCGAGCGTGATCTGCTCCGGCAGCGGCTGCCCGCCCAGTTCGCCGATCGCGTCGTCGAGGGTCGGGTAGTACCCGGTGGCGATGTTCACGCTGTTGGCGGCGCAGAACAGGGCGAGCAGCGCGGCCGGCGGCGCCAGCGCCCGGCGCCACCAGCGGGCGCCGCGCCAGCCGAACCCGAGCGCGCTGACCGCCGCGACCGCGACCCCGCCCCACAGCCACACCCCGAACGGGATCGGATCGGTGATCCCGGCGAGCGTGAGCACCCCGACGGCGGCGAGGGCGGTGAGCAGCAGCGCCGTCCCGAGGGCGATCGGGCCCCACTTCAGCCGCCAGGTCCGGTCCCGCCAGCCGAGGGCCGCCAGGAACAGGGCGAGGGCCACGGCCTGGACGGTCCAGGGGAACCAGCCGCCGAGCAGGGAGACGTTCATCTGGCGGAGGCTAGGGGCGCCGGATGAGAAGTCGATGAGAGGCTGGCAGGTCGCTGGGAGGCGGTTGGGAGGTACCGTCGGTGGCCCGCGTAGGCCCCGGTTGACGGGCGCGCGGCCGGGGGCGCTACATTTGAACGCGTTCAGGTTTGCTGCTAGGGGGAGTCATGGTGGTGGTGCCGACAAGCGCGCGCCTGCTGGCCGCGTTGGCGGCAGCCGTTTTCCTACTGCCGCTGACGCTGGTGGTGGCGCTCGGCGCCACCTGGCCGTACGTCCCGCAGCTGGTCGGGCTGCTCAGCGCCGCCGTGTGCGCCGTGCCGGTCTTCTACCGCCGGCGGAACCCGTTCCGGGTCGCCTGTGCGGCTGCCGGGTTCACCGTCGCGGCCGTGTGGGTGCCGCTGGCGATCCTGTGCGCCTTGATGGTGGCGACGTTCGGTGGTTGGGCCTGGCTCCTGTTCGCGCTGCTCCTGCCGGCCGCGGCGATCACCGCGCTGATCGCCGCCTTCCAGCGGGCGCGCGGCGCCGAGTGCGGCCGGGTGGCGGTCGCGCTCGGCCGGGCCATGGGGGCGCTGTCGCTGCTCTGCTGGGGGTACGTGATGCTCCGCTAGACGGGGTGGACGGCTTCGTGGCCAGGGACTGCCGAACGGAGGTCCGAGGGCCGGGGTGGTGATCACTCGCCGAGAGTGCCGACGGTGTTGCCGGGGTCGTCCAGCCAGACCGTGTTCGTCTCCGGGGTCACCGTGAGCCCGTAACGTTCCAGCCCTGGGCGCCCGTTGGACAGCCATGTCGAGGCTGCGGCCTCCAGCTCGGACCAGAGGCGCGCGGGCCGCCCTGGAAGGCGTGCGCGGTGCCGTCGTTCCGACTCTCCAGCACCGCCCATGATCCGTCGGGGTGGAGGCGGCGGTGACCAGATGGCCGAGCTGAGCCGACATGGTCTCGCTACTGCACACGGCGGTGTGGAGAACGTATTCCTCGACCAGCAGCCCGAACCGCTGGCGGCCGGAGAACAGCATGCGTTGACGCTCCAGTCGCGCCTCCACGGCCTCCTCGACGTCATCGATGGGGACACGATCGCGTTGGATCGAGCGCAGTACGGCAGCCGTGTACTCGGGCGTTTGTGCCATGCCGGGAATGACCCGGCTTGCGTACACGCGGAAGAGCCTGGTGCGCTGGTAGAGCGCGGCGACGGACTCCTGTGCGGCCCGCAACCCGGTGCGCTCCATGCGACGCCACTCGGTGTACATCGACTCGACGGCGCGGGCCGTGGCGATGAGGTCGGGGATCTGGTTCTCGGCATTGCAGGCAGCGCACCAGGCGCGGAGATCGTCCTCGGACGGAGCGGACTTGCCACTCTGGATCCGGCTGGTCTTGGCAGGATGCCACCCGCACCGGGCAGACAACTCGTCGCCAGTCAGCCCGGCGTCCCTGCGGATCTCGATCAGCCGGTTGTCGAGCGCCTTGCGGGCCTCGACAACGCTGGAGTACGGGGACGACGACATGTGCGAACTACCCGGTGCCGGTGGTGATTCAGACGGTGTACTGCGCGTGCGGGACAGCGCGCTCCCAAACCGCCTCGAAGGAGGCGGAGACCATCTTCACCGTGGCCGGGTCCTCGTTGAAGTGGTGGCCGGCCCAGTCGCCGTCGCCGGTGAACCATAGGAGTCCCGCATCTCCAGGTGGACCGCCGAACGCTCAGCGCTCCTCAGCAGTGCGCCAAAGTCCGGCACGTTCTGCGTCATCGCACACCTTCCGCAAGGCCGGGATCATCCGGACGGGGATACGGACGACGCCCTCATGGTCGGGGACGCCGATGGGGTGATCAGGTACCCACTCGGTCTCGCTGATGGTGCGGAGGGTGTCCGCGTCCGGGAGCCATCCCTGGACGACGATCTCCGCTTTCTCGTCTTCGAGCCACACCGTCGGAGATCCGCCGTTGGGGGTGTCCGGGTCGATCCCGGTGAAACGTAGTGCCATGACTGCCCCTTCCGTGAAGTCGGTTGCGAGTCCCTGCACTTAGCGCGGTGACGTGGACCGGGTGCGGCCGTCAAGCCGGGGGGCGGCCCCGTGCTCGGCGCGGGGCCGCCCAGGACAGCGGAGGTTAGAGAGCTGTCGGGAAGCCGTTGGACCGAACGCCCGCGACGAATGCCCGCCGGGCCTCGGGGCCGAAGCCGAGGGCCGGGCCGTGGGGGTCCTTGCTGTCGCGGACCGGGACGATGCCGGTGACGCCGTCGGCTACTTCGACGCAGTTGTCGTTCGGGCTGCTGGCGCTTGACTTCTTCCACTGCACGGGGAGTGCGGAGGCGACAGGGAAGTGGGTCACTTGAGCGTGTCTCTCCTCTGTGTGATGAGGTTGAGCGACTGGTCCAGAGACACGGCGGTTGCCGTGATCTCGCCGAACGCCGCTCGACAGACGTCGACTTGGTCCGGGCCCTCAACCCAGTCGCTGCCGGGCTGGTCGCCAGTCACGCTCTACGTGGCGATGGGGCGGTAGGCGGCCCGCCGTACGGGAGTGCGGTCCGTCGTACGGGAGGGCCGCCCGCCGCCGTCAGGCGGCGAAGCGCTCGCGCAGTGCCGCCAGGCCGGCCGCGAACACCCCGTGGAGGCGGTCGGCGGAGTCCTTGCGGTGCTCGGCGTCGACGTCGTACGTGGCGCCCCACTCGACGAAGCTGGCGTCGAGCGCGGTGACCGGGGTGACCCGCAGCGTCGCCCGGTAGCCGTACAGCTCGAATGCCCCTTCGGGGAAGCTGTAGGTGTAGCTGCGGGCCTCCTCGTCGTAGGCGAGCAGCGTCTCGTGCAGTGCCACGCCGTCGATCTCGAACACCCGGACCGACCCGATCGCGTTGCCCGTCAGCTCGTTGCCGAGGCTGCTGGCCGGCAGGTTCGGGTGCCAGCCGCCGAGGTTGTGGAAGTCCCCGAGCAGCTCCCACACCCGCTCGGCCGGAGCCTCCACCACCGTGCTGACCTTCGTGCCTGCCATCGTCGTTGCCGCCTTTCGCGTGCCTCCGTACGGACGGGCACCATCCTCGGGCCGCCGCGCGGCAGGCGCCAGGGGGCCTGGCGGTCGGCTCCGGGGCGTCACCTGCCCGGCGCGGCCGCTTCGAGGTCGTCGACGGTGCCGGACATGACGGTGCGCAGGTGCCGGGTGAGGTGCTCGGTCGGCCAGTCCCACCAGGCGAGGGCGAGCAGGCGGGCGATGTCCGGCCCGCTGTAGCGGGTGCGGATGAGCTTGGCCGGGTTGCCGCCGACGATCCCGTAGTCGGGGACGTCGTCGACGACGACGGCGCCGGAGGCGACGATCGCGCCGTGGCCGATGCGCACCCCGGGCATCACCATGGCGCCGTAGCCGATCCAGACGTCGTTGCCGACCACGGTGTCCCCCCGGCCGGCGAGGCCGGTGATCAGGTCGAAGTGCTCGGCCCAGCTTCCGCCCATGATGGGGAACGGGAAGGTCGAGGGGCCGTCCATGCGGTGGTTCGCCCCGTTCATGAGGAACCGGACCCCCGTACCCAGCGCGCAGAACTTCCCGATCACCAGCCGCTCCGGGCCGTAGTGGTAGAGCACGTTGCGCGTCTCGAAGGCGGTCGCGTCGTCCGGGTCGTCGTAGTAGGAGTAGTCGCCGACGTCGATCAGCGGGGACGTCACCAGTGGCTTGAGGAGCACCACGCGCGGCTGTCCGGCCATCGGGTGCAGCGTCGAGGGATCGGGCGGAACGGAACTCATGGCGACACGACTCCGGCTCGTCAGGTGTGAAGCGTGGGAGGGACATCGATCATCTCACCGTCTAGGATCGCGGATCATGGACGCGAGCACCGGCATGATCACCGTTCCGTCCGGCCGCGTCACGCTGTCGGACCGTCGCACGCAACGGAGTTGGAGCGTCGAGCTCGCCCCCTACGAGCTGGCGGCCTGTCCGGTCACCCGCGAGCAGTACGGCGCCGGGGCCGGCGACCGGCTCCCCGCCGACAGCGTCTCCTGGTACGACGCCGTCCACTACTGCAACGAACTGTCCCGGCGCCACGGCCTCACCCCCGCGTACCACCAGGACGGCGAGTCCGTCACCTGGGACCGCGCCGCCGACGGCTACCGGCTGCCCACCGAGGCCGAATGGGAGCACGCCTGCCGCGCCGGGACGGACGGCCCCCGCTACGGGCCGCTCGACGAGATCGCCTGGCACCGCGGCACCTCGGGCGCGCGCCCGCACCAGGTGGGCGGTCTGCGCCCCAACGGCTTCGGCCTGTACGACCTGCTCGGCAACGTGTGGGAGTGGTGCTGGGACGTGTACGACGCCGAGGTGTACGGCGGCTACCGGGTGCTGCGCGGCGGCGGCTGGTTCGACGAGCACTGGAGCTGCCGCGCCTCCGTCCGCCGCCGCAGCCACCCCACCCTGCGGATCGACGACGTCGGCTTCCGGCTCGCCCGGTCGATCACCACCTGAAGGCGCGCGCCGCGGGGAACCCGGGCCAGGTCACGGACCGTTGGGGTCTGCATGAACGATGCACCGGTGTCCCTCAGACCGATCGGCCAAGCCGACCTCGACCCGCTCGAAGTACTGCTGAACGACCCCCAGGCGGTGGGCCCGTTCCAGTGGTACGGGTGGCGCGACCCCGGGCGGTTCCGGCGCCGCTGGGCGGAGCACGGCCTGCTGGCGCCCGAGCAGTCGATGCTCGCGGTGCTGTCCGGGGACGAGTTCGCCGGGTTCGTCGCCTGGCGGCAGGTGGGCCAGGTGGACGTGGCGCCGTACTGGAACGTCGGCATCGTGCTCCGCCCGGAGGCGCGCGGCCGGGGCATCGGCACGCAGGCCCAACGGCTGCTGGTGGACTACCTGTTCGCCCACACCCCGGTGATGCGGCTGGAGGCGGACACCGAGGACGCCAACCTCGCCGAGCAGCGCGCGCTGGAGAAGTGCGGCTTCGTCCGCGAGGGCGTCCAGCGCAGCAGGGGCTTCCGGGACGGCCAATGGCGGGACATGGTCCTCTACAGCCTGCTGCGCACCGACCCCCGGCCCTGATCCGCAAGACCCGTCAGGCGGCCCCGAACCACTCCTCCGCGAGGGCGTCCAGCGTCCGCGCGGAGGGATTCAACTCCCTCAGG
This sequence comes from Kitasatospora sp. NPDC088861, assembly GCF_044750105.1. Lineage (NCBI taxonomy): Bacteria > Bacillati > Actinomycetota > Actinomycetes > Kitasatosporales > Streptomycetaceae > Kitasatospora > Kitasatospora sp. NPDC088861. Next base: position 125,087 of record NZ_JBIVJF010000012.1, on the reverse strand, counting down.
TACCACGGAAGGTGGCTGTACACGTGGAGCAGCGTGTACGCCATCAGCAGGCGCGGCTCGAAGCCGCGCCCGTAACCGGCCAGGAGGAGGCCGAGCAGGCGGGGGTCGGCGCGGGTGGTGAACAGGCCGACGGCGACGAGGTCGTAGGCCGGGTCGCCGACCATGGCGGGTTCGAAGTCGAGCAGGCCGGTGAGGCGCCAGCCGTCGGCCGGGTCGACGAGCAGGTGCTCGCGCATGAACTCGGTGTGCAGCAGGGCGCGTTGCGGCGCCCGGGGCAGCGGCGCGGCGGCCAGGAAGCCCGGGATCTGCTCCAGCCAGGCCTCGGGCAGGCCGCGTTCGCGCTGGCGGGCCACCGCCCCGGCCCGCTGCCGGTCCAGGAAGGCGCCCCAGTCGCCGGGGCCGAGGGTGTCGGCGAGCGGTCCGGGGTCGAGGGCGTGCAGGGTGGCCAGCGCCCGGCCGCAGTCGTGGGCGATCCGCTCCCGGTCGGCCTGCGGGATCCGCGGCCAGGCGGGGGCCAGGCCCTCGCCGGACAGTCGTGACATCAGCACGTAGCGCCAGCCGTTGACGTGGGCGGCGGCGGCCCGTACGTCGGGGGTGGGGATCGGCAGGGCGCCCTGGAGGCGGGTGAGGACGCGCTCCTCGGTGACGCCGTCCTCGGCGCTGGCGGCGGGGAACAGCTTGAGGACGTGCGCGTCGCCCACCGCGTAGACCGGGACGGACCCTTCCGCGAAGCGCTCCAACGGCAGCCCGGCGAGGCCGAGTTCGGCGCAGAGCGCCTCGGCTCCGGGGCGCATCACCGCCTCGTCGCGCACGATCGCGTCCCACTGTTCTTCCGTCTCCACCACCGGCAGCATGGGCGCACGGTAGGCGGACCGGCGTCGCCGCGGCAAAGGCTTTTCAGCGGTCGGGGCCGGCCGGCCCCGGCGCCCGGGACGGGCCGGGAGCGGGAAGCGGCCCGCGCCCCGAGCCGGAGCGGTTCACTGGGGCCCGCAGACGTCGGTGGCGGCGGGGGAGAGGGGTTCCGGGCCGCCGGCCGGGTCGCGGGTGAGGAGGTAGCGGGCTCCGGGGCCGGTGTCGGCGGCGCGGTCGGCGGCGTTGTAGAGGGAGCAGCGGGAGAGGGAGAGACAGCCGCAGCCGATGCAGCCGGTCAGCTTGGCCTTGAGACGCTGGAGTTCGGCGATCTGCTCGTCGATGCGGCTCTGCCAGGATTCGGCGACCCGGTCCCACTCGGCGCCGCTGGGGGCGGGGCGCTCGGGGAGCCGGTCGAGGGCGACGCGGGCCTCGTCGAGGGAGAGGCCGACGCGCTGGGCGGCGCGGACGAAGGCGATCCGGCGCAGCGTGCCGCGGGGGTAGCGGCGCTGGCCGCCGGCGGTGCGGGTGGCGTGGATGAGGCCGAGGCTCTCGTAGTAGCGCAGGGCGGAGGCGGCGAGGCCGCTGCGGCGGCCGAGCTGGCCGATGGTGAGCAGGTCGTCGCGGTGCGGGCCGGGTGATCGGCCGTGGTCCGGGGTCGCGGTCATGGGCACCCACTCTAGCCGCTTGACCTCAAGTCGACTTTAAGTTGCACCATCGTGGTCATGACGACGAACGCAACCGCGGACCTCGCGGAAACCGCCCGTTTCGAGGACCTGTCGGCGCTGATGGGTCTGATGACCGGCGACGAGAAGCACGGCCCGGCCGCCACCTCCACCCTGGACGCGCTCTGGGTGCTGTACGACCGGGTCCTGCGGGTGAGTCCGGAGCGGGTCGAGGCGCAGGACCGGGACCGCTTCCTGCTCTCCAAGGGCCACGGCCCGATGGCGTACTACGCGGTGCTCGCGGCCAAGGGCTTCATCGACCCCGGGGTGCTGCCGAGCTTCGGCGGCTACGACTCTCCGCTCGGCCACCACCCGGACCGGATGCTCGTCCCCGGGGTGGAGATCGCCTCCGGCTCGCTCGGGCACGGCCTGCCGCTGGGCGTCGGCACGGCGCTCGGGCTGCGGGCGCAGGGCCTGACCGACCCGGCGGTGTGGGTGCTGGTCGGCGACGCCGAGTTCGACGAGGGCTCCAACCACGAGGCGGTGGCCTTCGCCGGTGCGTACGGGCTGGAGCGGCTGCACGTGGTGGTGATCGACAACTCCTCGGCCACGCACGGCTGGCACGGCGGGATCGCGGCCCGGTTCGCGGCCGAGGGCTGGTCCGCCGTGACGGTGGACGGCCGCGACCACGAGGCGCTGTACCGCGCCTACACCGCCGAGCACCCGGGCCGCCCGCACGTGGTGGTCGCCCGGGTCGAGCCCAAGGACTCCTGAGCCCGAGGACCCCCACGCAAGCGCCAACCAGCACGAACCGAAAGGCACTTCACCGATGGACACCATGCGCGACCGCTTCATCGACGTCACCAGCCGCCTGCTGGACGAGGACCCCCGGCTGGCCGTGGTGCTCGCCGACATCAGTGCGGCCGCCTTCGCCCCGGCCCAGCAGCGCCACCCGGACCGGGTCGTCAACGTCGGCATCCGCGAGCAACTGCTGATCGGCGCGGCCGGCGGCCTGGCGCTGACCGGGATGCGCCCGATCGCCCACACCTTCGCCAGCTTCCTCGTCGAACGTCCCTTCGAGCAGGTCAAGTTGGACCTCGTCCACCAGGGCGTCGGCGCCGTCCTGGTGAGCGCGGCCGGCTCCTACGACTGGCCGGCCGGGGGCCGCACCCACATGTCCCCGGGCGACGTCGCCCTGCTGGACACCCTGCCGGACTGGACGGTCCACGTGCCGGGCCACCCGGACGAGGCCGAGCAGCTGCTGCGCCACGCCGTCGCGGACGGCGACCGCAACGTCTACGTCCGCCTCTCGGAGCACCGGAACGCGCAGGCCCTGCCGGTCGAGGCGGGCCGGTTCACCACCGTGCGGCAGGGCTCGCGCGGGGTGGTCCTCGCGGTCGGGCCGATGCTGGACGCGGTGCTCGCGGCCACCGAGGGCCTGGACGCCACCGTGCTGTACGCGGCGACGGTGCGCCCCTTCGACGCGGCCGGGCTGCGGGCGGCGGTGGGGGAGCGGGCGGACGTGGTGCTGGTGGAGCCGTACCTGGCGGGCACCTCGGCGAACGAGGCGCACGCCGCGCTGGCCGACCGCCCGCACCGGGTGCTGGGCCTGGGCGTGCCGCGCGAGGAGCACCGGCACTACGGCTCGATCCCGGAGCACCTGACCGCCTACGGCTTGGACGCGGCCTCGCTGCGGGAGCGGATCGACACCTTCCTGTGGTGACGTTCCTGTGGTGACGCGCGGGGTGGGTCAGCGCGCGACGGTCGCCACCGCGACCACCGCCACCGCGTCCGCCCCCAGCCGTGCCGCCGTCCCGTCCAGCGCCGCCGCCCCGAAGGCCGCGACCAGTTCGCGCCCGGTCCCGTCCAGTGGCAGGGTGGCCTCGGCGGGGCCGAGGTTGACGGCGATCCGGTACGGCCCCCGGTGCACCACCAGCCAGCGCGCCGCCTCGTCGTACGCCACCCGCACCGCGCCGAGGTCGGGGTCGGACAGCTCCGGCCGGTCGCGGCGCAGCCGGATCAACGTCCGGTGCCAGGTGAGGAGTTCGGCGTGCGGGGCGCGCCGGGGCTCGGTCCAGTCGAGGACGGAGCGCAGGACGGTGGCGGGCTCCTGCGGGTCGGGGACGGACTCGGCGGCCCAGCCGTGGTCGGTGAACTCCCGGCGCCGGCCCTGCCGGACGGCCTCGGCGAGCTGCGGGTCGGTGTGGTCGGTGAAGTACTGCCAGGGGGTGGCCGCGCCCCACTCCTCGCCCATGAACAGCATCGGGGTGAACGGCGAGGTGAGCACCAGCGCGGCGCCGCAGGCGAGCCGGCCGGCGGTGAGGCAGGTGGAGATGCGGTCCCCGAGGGCCCGGTTGCCGATCTGGTCGTGGGTCTGGAGGTAGCCGAGCAGCCGGTGTCCGCCGTCCGGCGGGAAGGGGCGGCCGTGGCCGCGGCCGCGGAAGCCGGACCAGGTGCCGTCGTGGAAGAAGCCACGGGTGAGCGTCTTGCTGAGGGCGGCGAGCGGGTGGCGGGCGAAGTCGCCGTAGTAGCCCTGGGATTCGCCGGTGAGCGCGCAGTGCAGGGCGTGGTGGAAGTCGTCGCTCCACTGCGCGGTGAGGCCCTGGCCGCCGGCCGCGCGCGGGGCGGTGGTGTGCGGGGTGTTGAGGTCGGATTCGGCGATCAGGAACAGCGGGCGGTTGGTCGCGACGGCCAACTTCTCGACCTCGTGGGACAGTTCCTCCAGGAAGTGGACGGCCCGGTCGTCCGCGAGGGCGTGCACGGCGTCCAGCCGCAGGCCGTCGATCCGGTAGTCGCGCAGCCAGCCGAGCGCGCTGCCGGTCAGGTAGCGGCGCACCTCGTCGGAGCCGGGGGCGTCCAGGTTGACCGCCGCCCCCCACGGCGTGTGGTGCCGGTCGGTGAAGTACGGGCCGTACGCGGGAAGGTAGTTGCCGGAGGGGCCGAGGTGGTTGTGGACGACGTCCAGCACCACGCCGAGGCCCTTGCGGTGGGCGGCGTCGACGAAGCGCTTCAGCCCCTCGGGCCCGCCGTACGGCTCGTGCACGGCCCACGGCGAGACCCCGTCGTAGCCCCAGCCGTGTCGGCCGGGGAACGGGCAGACCGGCATCAGTTCGACGAAGTCGACGCCCAACTCGACGAGGTGGTCGAGGTGTTCGGCGGCGGAGTCGAAGGTGCCGCGGGGGGTGAAGGTGCCGATGTGCAGCTCGTACAGCACGGCGCCGGGCAACGCGCGGCCGCGCCAGCCGGTCTGCGACCAGCGGAACGCGGCGTGGTCGACCGGGCGGCTGGGGCCGTCGGGGCCGTGCGGCTGCCAGGGGGAGCGCGGGTCGGGCAGTGGCGGCCCGTCGTCGAGGCGGAAGGCGTAGTCGCCGGCCGGAGCGCCGCCGGTCCACCAGCCCGGGCGCTCCGGGCACCGGGCCAGCGGATGGGCGGCGCCGTCGACCTCGACCTCGACCCGGTCGGTGGCCAGGGGCGCCCACACCTCGTAGGTCCGCACGCTCAGCTCCTCCTCGTCAGCAGGGCCACCGGCCGGTCCGCCAGCAGCCGCGTGACGGGCACCGGGCCCGCCGGGTGGGTCCGCAGCGTCAGCAGGTCCGTCCAGGGCCCGCCCTCGGGCAGCTCCAGGACGGTGCCGCGCCAGCCGCCGGCGCGTTCCAGCCCGTACGGGAGCCGGGTGACGGCGGTGACCACGTCGGCGCCGCGGGCGAAGGACAGCAGGTGGTCGGCGGCGGGGCCGGCGGCGCTCAGCGGCCGGTAGGGCCCGAGCGGGCGCTCGCGCCGCAGGTGCAGCGCCGCCCTGGTGAGGTGCAGCTTCTCGCGGGCGAGGTCGCCGGGGCGCGGGGCGGCAGCGTCGGTGAGCCGGACGGCGAGCGCGCCGAGGTCCACCACGCCCCGGTTGTCCGGGTCGACGAGCGTGTACAGCGGTTCCTCGCTGCCCTGGTAGAGGTCGGGCACGCCCGGGACGGTGAGGTGCAGCAGCGCGGCGGCGAGGGTGTTGGCGCGGGCGTAGGGGGCGAGGGCGTGCACCAGGCCCTCGATCCGGGGCAGCAGCCCGGGGTTGGTGTGGACGGCGCGGGCGCGCGCGGTGAGCGCCTGCTCGAAGCGGGTGTCGGGGGTGGTCCAGGAGGTGTGCAGCTTGGCCTCGCGGGCGGCCTTGAGGAGGGCGGCGACGAGTCGGTCGGGGTCGATCGGCCAGGCGGCGACGAGGGTGTGCCAGAGCAGCCAGTCGCCGTCGCGGGCACCGTGGTCGTGGTCGTGGTCGCCTTCGCCGTCGGGGCCGGCGCCTGGGCCGGGCCCGGCGGCGGTGGACCAGGCGGCGGCCTCGGCGGCCCAGGCCTCGGGCCGCTCGGCGAGGACGGCGAGCCGGGCGCGGGCGTCGGCGCTGCGCTTGGTGTCGTGGGTGGACAGCACGGTCATGCTGTGCGGCCAGGCGCGCTCCAGGTAGCGGCACCAGTCGTGGAACCGGGCCGGCGACAGCCCCGGCCGGCCGGGCTCGCCGCCGACCTCGTTGAGGCCGGGCAGCGCGTTCCACCGGTAGAAGGCGGTGTCCTCGACGCCCTTGGCGGCGACGGCGGCGGCGGTCTGCGCGAAGCGCTCGCAGAACTCGTCCTTGTGCGGCCCGCTCCCCAGCTCCCCGAGGGCCAGGGCGGCGACCAGCCGGTCCGTCGGGTCGGCCGAGCCGCCCAGCGCCGCGCGCACCTGCTCGGCCGAGGCCGGCGGCACCGGCTCCCCGGGCCGGGCGTACGGCCGGTACGCCGGGTAGCCGGTGAACAGCCGCCGCAGCGCCGCGCGCAGCCGCCAGGGCGCGTGGTCGGCGTGCGCGGGCTCGGCGGCGCCGATCCGCAGCGCGATCCGCACCAGCCGGTCGACCTCGGCGGCCAGCTCGCCGTGCGGCGCGGTCATGTCGGCCCGCCCGCGCCGGGCGGCGGCGACCGCCGGGTGGGGGTCGGCGCAGGGTTCGCCGCCCGGCGCGGAGCCGGTCAGGAACGCCGCGTACGCCCCGGCCAGCCGGCAGGCGCCCGCGTGGTCGGTGAGCACGCCGTCGATGCGGCGCAGCGCGTCGTAGCCGGTGGTCCCGGCGACCGGCCAGTCCGCGGGCAGCCGCTCGTCGCCGGTGAGGATCTTCTCGACGACGGTGTACGCCCCGCCGGTGGCGCCGGCGAGGCGGCGCAGGTAGCCGCGCGGGTCGGCGAGCCCGTCGGGGTGGTCGATCCGGAAGCCGTCGACGACGCCGTCGGCGTGCAGCCGCAGCAGGGTGGCGTGGGTGGCGGCGAACACCTCGGGCTCCTCGACCCGGACGGCGATCAGCTCGTTGACGGTGAAGAAGCGCCGGTAGTTCAGTTCGGTGCGGGCCAGCCGCCACCAGGCGAGCCGGTACCACTGGCGGGCGAGCAGCTCGTCCAGCGGCAGCCCCGAGGTGCCGGGCCGCAGCGGCAGCTCGTGGTCGTGGTAGCGCAGCACCTCGCCGTCCACCGCCAGCTGGTCCAGCACGGCGCCGAGCCGGTCGCCGAGCAGCGGCAGCAGCACCCGGCCGCGCGCGGGGGCGTCGGCGGGGCCGGGCTGGGCCACCCAGTCGATGTCGAACCAGCGCGCGTACGGCGAGTCGGGGCCGTCGCGCAGCACCTGCCACAGCGGCTGGTTGAGCCGCTCGGGGACGGGCACCGCCATGTGGTTGGGCACCACGTCGACGAGCAGCCGCAGGCCGTGCCGGTGGGCGGCGTCGGCCAGCGCGCGCAGGGCGCCCTCGCCGCCGAGCTGCTCGCTGACCCGGCCGTGGTCGACGGTGTCGTAGCCGTGGGTGGAACCGGGGGCGGCCTCCAGCAGCGGGGACAGGTGCAGGTGGGAGACGCCGAGGGCGGCGAGGTAGGGGACGGCGGTGGCGGCGTCGTGGAGGGTGAAGCCGGGTTGCAGCTGGAGGCGGTAGCTGGCCGTGGGGGCGGTAGCGGTGGCGGATGAGGGGGAGGTGGCGGCCGGGCGGGGCGGTGCGGGCTCGGCGGCGGAGGTCATAGGTCCATGAGTACCCGGGGGAGCCCGCCGCCAAGACCCGCTGCTGGTCCGAACAGGTGAGCGCGGGGTGTCAGGCCGGCCGCTGGAGCACCATCAGCGAGCGGTCGGTGAGCCACAGCGCGTCCCCGGCCTTGACCCGCGCGCCCGTGCCCGGGGCGGGCAGCCGGGCCTGTGCGGTGTCGACCACGACCTGCCACTCCTGCCCGTGGTCGGCGGGCAGGGTGAACTCCAGCGGCTCGAAGTGCGCGTTGAACATCAGCAGGAAGGAGTCGTCGACGATCCGCCCGCCGCGCCGGTCCGGCTCGGAGATGGCGTAACCGTTGAGGAAGACGGTCAGCGACTTGGCGTAGCTGGCGCCCCAGTTGCGCTTGGTCATCTCCTCCCCGCCGGGGGTGAACCAGGCGATGTCGGTGAGGTCGTCGTGGCCGCCCGAGTCATGGCCGCCGGAGGGGTGACCGCCGGAGGGGTGACCGCCCGAGGGGTGACCGCCGGAGAGGTGGCCGCCCGAGGGGTGACCGCCGGAGAGGTGGCCGCCGGCGGCGAGCGTCCCCGGCCCGGGGCGACCGGGGACCGGCCGCCCGTGGAAGAAGCGCCGCCGCCGGAACACCGGGTGGTCGCGGCGCAGCCAGATCATCCCCTGGGTGAACTCCAGCAGCCGCGCCTCGGGCCCGTCGCCGTCCGGCCAGTGCAGCCAGGTGAGTTCGTTGTCCTGGCAGTAGGCGTTGTTGTTGCCCTGCTGGGTGCGGCCGAGTTCGTCGCCGTGGGAGAGCATCGGCACGCCCTGGGAGAGCATCAGGGTGGCGATGAAGTTGCGCTGCTGGCGGGCTCTGAGCTCCTCGACGGCCGGGTCGGTGCCGGGGCCCTCGACGCCGCAGTTCCAGGAGCGGTTGAAGGACTCGCCGTCGCGGTTGTCCTCGCCGTTGGCCTCGTTGTGCTTGTCGTTGTAGGAGACGAGGTCGCGCAGGGTGAAACCGTCGTGGCAGGTCACGAAGTTGATGGAGGCGATGGGGCGGCGGCCGTCGTCCTGGTAGAGGTCGGAGGAGCCGGTGAGCCGGGAGCCGAACTCGGCGAGGGCGGCGGTCTCGCCGCGCCACAGGTCGCGCACGGTGTCCCGGTACATGCCGTTCCACTCGGTCCACAGCGGCGGGAAGTTGCCGACCTGGTAGCCGCCCTCGCCGAGGTCCCAGGGTTCGGCGATCAGCTTGGCCTGGGAGACCACCGGGTCCTGCTGGACGAGGTCGAAGAAGGAGGAGAGCCGGTCGACCTCGTGGAACTGCCGGGCCAGGGTGGCGGCGAGGTCGAAGCGGAAGCCGTCGACGTGCATCTCGGTGACCCAGTAGCGCAGTGAGTCCATGATCAGCTGGAGCACGTGCGGGCTGCGCATCAGCAGGCTGTTGCCGGTGCCGGTGGTGTCCTCGTAGAACCGCTGGTCCTGGGCGAGGCGGTAGTAGGAGACGTTGTCCAGCCCGCGCAGGGACAGCGTCGGTCCGAGGTGGTTGCCCTCGGCGGTGTGGTTGTAGACGACGTCCAGGATCACCTCGATCCCGGCCGCGTGCAGGGCCTTGACCATCGACTTGAACTCCTGCACCTGCTGGCCCCGGTCGCCGCTGGAGGCGTAGGAGGAGTGCGGGGCGAAGAACCCGATGGTGTTGTAGCCCCAGTAGTTGGTCAGGCCCAGGTCGCGCAGTCGGTGGTCGCGGACGAACTGGTGCACCGGCATCAGCTCGATCGCGGTGACGCCGAGCTTGGCCAGGTGCTCGATCACCGCCGGGTGGGCCAGGCCCGCGTAGGTGCCGCGGATCTCCTCGGGGATGCCGGGGTGCAGCCGGGTGAGGCCCTTGACGTGCGCCTCGTAGATGACGGTGCGGTGGTAGTCGGTGCGCGGCGGGTGGTCGGTGCCCCAGTCGAAGTACGGGTTGATCACGACCGAGTGCATGGTGTGCGGGGCGGAGTCGAGGTCGTTGCGGCGCTCGGGCGCGCCGAAGTGGTAGCCGTAGACGGCCTCGTCCCAGTCGATGTGCCCGCTCATCGCCTTGGCGTACGGGTCCAGCAGCAGTTTGGCGCTGTTGTGCCGCTGGCCGAGGCCGGGGTTGTACGGGCCGTGGACGCGGAAGCCGTAGCGCTGGCCGGGCTGGACGCCGGGGAGGTAGGCGTGCCGGACGAAGGCGTCCGTCTCGCGCAGTTCGACGGCCGTCTCCGAGCCGTCCTCGTCGATCAGGCACAGCTCGATCCGGTCGGCACTCTCGGAGAACACCGCGAAGTTGGTGCCGGCCCCGTCGTAGGTGGCGCCGAGGGGGTAGGGCTTACCGGGCCAGACCTGCATGAGTCCTCAACTTCCTTGCATTCAACGGAAACTGACGTGTAGTCCGATAACGCGCCCGGACCCGGACGCTCTCTTCCCGGCCGGGCGGTCGGGCATGTGCGGCGCTCGCGCGCCGTGACGCACGGCACAGTGCGCATACTCCCCGAGCCTTCCCCCGGCGGCCGGGACATGTGCTGCCGGTTCGCCCGAACGGGTGTCCAGTCGGCATTCCTGTGATAAGTGCGGGCCGGTGGCGGGCGGGCTTGTGGCGGGCGGGCTTGCGATGGGCGGGGCCTGCGACGGGCGTGGGTCTGTGAAGGGTGGGCCTGGTGGTGGTGCCGGGCCCCGTGGGCCATCCGGCTGCACACCGCTCGCGGCGGGCAGTACCCTTGATCGTCCGGCCGTCCCCGGGCCGGTGGCGTTCCATCAGTCGCGCAGGGGCGGAGCGTAGAGCAGCAAACCAGGTGAGGTGGCGCATGGTGTTCCCCGCCGGCGGCCGCGGCCCGGGGCCCGACGGCCCCGACCGGGGCGGCGCCCGCAGCGAGGCGCCCACGGTCGTCATGCGCCCCACCCTGTCCGGCCGTCCCCTGGTGCCCGCCCAGGGCGGCCCGGTCGAGGTCCCCGCCCTCGCCTGGTCCGCCGCCGAATGGGAGGACGCCTACCAGCGGGTCCGCCTGTCCGGCCGCGCCTACGTCTGGCTCAACCTCGTCGAGCAGCGGCTGCGCTCCCTCGTCGACGAGGTGCTGCACCCCATCTACGCCCCCGCCCACGGCGAGGACTGGGTCACCGCCGCCGCCGGCCCCGCCGGCGAGGAGTGGGCGCACCGGGCCGGCGCCGTCCGCGAGGTCAGCCGCCGCAAGGGCTACCTGCTCGACCCGGCGGACGACGACCCGCTGGTCTTCCTCACCCTGCCCCAGCTGCGCGAGCTGATGGTCCAGCACTGGCCCTGCTTCGAGCCCTACCTGTCCGACCGGCGCGAGATCGAACTCGCCCTGGACGAACTGGAGGTGGCCCGGCACGTGGTCTCCCGCAACCGGGTGCTCACCCAGACCGTCCTCGCCCAGACCGAACGCGCCGCCGCCCGCCTGCTCGCCGTCCTCGACGGCGGCGCCGGCGGCGTGCCCGCCGACGTCGTCGAGTCGCTGGTGGCCGGCCGGTACGCGGACGTCGTCGCCGTGCACGCCGACCGCGTCCGTCTCCAGCGCGACCTGCCCGTCGAGGACCTGCTGGACGGCGCCCGGCGCCTGGACGCGCTCGGCATCGGCCTCGGCATGCTCTGCCAGAACTACACCGGCAAGCGGCTGGTGCGCCTGGCCGGCGACGGCTGCCGGGTCCGTCTGCTCTTCCTCAACCCGGCGAGCAGTGCCGTCCGCCGCCGTGAACGCGAACTCGGCCTCGGGCGCGGCGAGTTGTCGCGCTCCATCGAGATGAACATCATGCACGTGCGCCGGGTGCGGGCCCGGCTGCGCGACCAGGGCGGCTTCGAGATCCGGGTCTTCGACGAGACCCCGCGCTTCACCGCCTACCTCGTCGAGGGCCCCCGCCCGACCGGCCAGGTCGGCGGCCGCCGCCAGAGCCGCGACCTCGGCGTCATCCAGCCCTACCTGCGCCGCGCCCGGGGCATGGAGTCCCCGGCCCTGGTGCTGCGCGGCGGCGCCGGCCAGCAGCCCGGCGGCAGCGAACAGGGCCTGCTGGAGGTCTACCGCGAGGAGTTCGAGGGCGCCTGGGGCGACTCCCGGCCGGTGTCCTGAACCCTCCCCCCACCTCTGACGGACCATCGGATCCCTCTCTCCACCCCCGGGTGGAGACCCGGAACTCCATCCGTGCGGCGGCGACACCCCCGGGCCGCGCCGCACAAGCTGGAGGCGGGGTCGCGGCCGCACGAGCGACGCGACGACGTCGAGGGGAGTGCGCCGTGGTGTACGGAACAAAGCGCGGGACAGGACGGGGGGCAGCGCGCGGAAGGCTGCGTGAAGGGCCCGGGGCGGGGCTTGGGACGGGGCCTGGCGGAAGGCTGCCGGGGAATGCCCGCCGAACCGCCCGCCGGCGCTGGCCGTTCGCGCTGGCCGGCGTGGCGGCAGCCCTGCTGGGCCTGCTGCCGGCCGTCCCCGCCGAGGCCCGGGAGGCGGGCGGCTGCCGTATGGCGACCTCCGCCGGCCGCCTGCAAGGGGTGGCCCAGGACGGCCGGTGCGCCTACCTGGGCGTCCCGTACGCGGCGCCGCCCACCGGCGAGCGCCGGTTCCGCCCGCCGCAGCCCGCCGTATCCTGGCCCGGAACGCTGCGCGCCACCCAGGCCCGCCCCGGCTGCCCGCAGGACCTGAGCGCGGGCGGCGGCGGCACCGAGGACTGCCTGTACCTCAACGTGTGGTCGGCGCACCACGGCGGCGCCCGCAAACCCGTCATGGTCTTCCTGCACGGCGGCGCGGACGAACTCGGCGCCGCCGCCCAGCCCGTCTTCGACGGCGGCCTGCTGGCCGAGCGCGGCGACGCCGTCGTGGTGAACCTGGACTACCGGCTCGGCATCCTGGGCTGGACGGAACTCGGCGCGCTCGACCCGTCCTACGCCGGCTCGGGCAACAACGGGCTGCGCGACGAGAGCGCCGCGCTGACCTGGGTGCGCCGGCACATCGGCGCCTTCGGCGGCGACCCGGGCAACGTCACCGTCTTCGGCCAGTCGGCCGGCGCGATCTCGATCAGCGCCCTGCTGGCCGGCGACCACCCCGAGCGCCTCTTCCGGCGCGCCATCGTCGAGAGCGGGCCCGGCTACCTGGTGCACACCGCGGCCGCCGCGCGGGCCACCGCCGGAAAGGTCTTCGCCACCGGCGGCATCCACACCGTCGCGGACCTCGACCGGCTGAGCACCCAACAGGTCCTCGAACTCCAGGAACAGGTCCAGCACGGGCTCTCCGGACTGTCCTCCGCGGTCTTCTTCGGCCCCTCCATCGACGGGGCGCTGGTGCCCGGCCCGGTCGTCGAACGGATCGCCGCCGGCAGCGCCCGCGACGTCGACGTGATGACCGGCACCACCGAGAACGAGACCGACTACTGGGCGCTGTTCGACCCCACGCTGCCGGACCTCCCGCTGAGCGCCTACCGCAACCTGCCCCCCGTGCTCGCCGACCGCAAACAGCAGATGTACGACCGGTACGCCGCCGACCGCCCCGGGGCCACCGAGGGCCGGGTGGTGAACGCGATGCTCACCGACCAGACCGAGCGGATCCCCACCCTGCGCCTGGCCGAGGCCCAGTCCCGCTGGCGGCCCACCCACGTCTACCAGTTCGACTGGCACGTGCCCTACGTCCCCGGCCTGCCCGCCGCCCAGAACCTGGGCGCCATGCACACCCTGGAACTGCCCTTCGTCTTCGGCGGCCTGGACCTCGGCGCGATCCCGCGCGGCGCGCAGACCGTCGCCGCACAGCGGCCCGAACTCACCCGGCTGTCCGAGCGGATGGCCGACGCCTGGGCCTCCTTCGCCCGCGAGGGCGACCCGGGCTGGCCGTCCTACACCGCCGACGCGCGGGCCACCCGGATCTGGGACCTGAACCCCAGCGTCCAGTACGCCCCGCACGACGACGAACGCGCCCTCTGGGACGACTACTCCTTCCCCGCCCTGGACCTCGGCACCCGCTGAGGCCTTCCCGCCTTCCCGCCGGAGCAGGGGGCCGGGCCACCGCCCGGCCCCCTCGGCACGCCCCGCCCCGGCGTCCGGCCCCTGAAACCCGCTGGCCAGGCCGGTGCGGCCGCTGCCACACTGCGGGCCGTGAACAGCCTCCCCGCCTGGACCCTGCGCCCCGCCACCGCCGCCGACGTCGAACCCGTCGCCGAACTCAAGGCCGTCGTCCTGCGCGCCGACCTCGAACGCCTCGGCCGCTACGACGACGACCGGGTCCGCCGGCGCCTGCGGGCGGGCTTCTCCAGCCGCCACAGCTCCGTCATCCTCGTCGACGGCGCCTTCGCCGGCTCCGTCACCGTCCGCCCCGCCGAGCAGGGCGGCCGCTGGATCGAGCACTTCTACCTCGCCCCCGCCCACCAGGGCCGCGGCCTCGGCACCGCCGTCCTGCGCCACCTCCTCGCCCAGGCCGACGCCGCCGGCGAGCCCGTGCGCCTCGACGTCCTCCAGGGCAGCCCCGCCCGCAGCCTCTACGAACGCCACGGCTTCGTCCTCGACCACGAGGACCCGATCGACGTCTACCTGGTCCGCGAGCCCGCCGCCTGAACCGGGGCCGGCCCGTTGGTCGGGGCGTGGCGCCCGGTGACGCTCGCCCGGGTGACGCGAGTAGGCCGGACGGATGGTGACCGGCGGTCGGGCGCGGCGCTCACCCGAGCACCGGGCCCGACCGCTTGTTAGCGTCCCGTCCATGATCGACAGCCCGCACTCCACCGGCTCCGAACACCCCCGCGCCACCCGCCGCGGCCTGCTGCGCACCGCCCTCGGCGCCACCACCGCCGGAGCCCTCACCCTCACCGGCGCCCGCCCCGCCCAGGCCGCGCCCCGCACCGCCACCCGGCGCATCGACTTCCACGGCCTCCACCAGGCCGGCATCACCAACCCGCCCCCCGGCTACGGCACCTTCCTCGCCCTCGACGTCAAGGCCCGCGACCGCAAGGCCCTCGAAACCCTCCTGCGCACCCTCACCGACCGCATCCGCTTCCTCACCGCCGGCGGCACCCCGCCCGACCTCGGCCCCGCCGCCGCCCCCTCCGACAGCGGCACCCTCGGCCCCGACCTGCCCGCCGACGACCTCACCGTCACCGTCGCCGTCGGCGCCTCCCTCTTCGACACCCGCTACGGCCTCACCCGCCACCGCCCCCGCCGGCTCACCGCCATGCGGCCCTTCCCCGTCGACGCGCTGCGCCCCGCCGAATGCCACGGCGACCTCTCGCTCCAGATCTGCGCCGAGAACCGCGACACCGTCCAGCACACCATCCGCGACCTGCTGCGCAGCACCAACGGCCTGATCCGCCCGCGCTGGCAGCTCGACGGCTTCCAGAACCGCTCCCGCCCCACCGGCGCCGCCCGCAACCTGCTCGGCTTCAAGGACGGCATCGAGAACCCCGACACCACGAACGCCCGCGAGCTGGACGCCCTCGTCTGGGTCGGCGAGGGCGGCGACGAACCGCGCTGGGCCGCCGGCGGCAGCTACCAGGTCATCCGCGCCATCCGCACCCTCGTCGCCGGCTGGGACGAGGTGCCGCTCAAGCAGCAGGAACGCCTGATCGGCCGACGCAAGAACGACGGCGCCCCGCTCGGGGCGGCCGGCGAGACCGACACCCCCGACTACCGCAACGACCCCGACGGCGCCGTCATCCCCCTCGACTCCCACATCCGCCTCGCCAACCCCCGCACCGACGGCACCCGCGACAGCCGCATCCTGCGCCGCGCCTTCAACTACGACCGCGGCCTCGATTCCGACGGCGAACCCGACCTCGGCCTCGCCTTCTGCTGCTACCAGCAGGACGTGGCCCGCCAGTTCGAAGCCGTCCAGACCCGCCTCAACACCGAACCCCTCGCCCGCCACCTCCGCCCCACCGGCGGCGGCTACTTCTACGTCCTCCCCGGCGCCCACGACACCACCGACTGGCTCGGCCGCACCCTCCTCACCGCCACCTGACGCCCCGGTTCGCGCGCCCGTCGCCCAACCGGGGCGCGGGCGCCCGCCGTTGGGGCGACCTGCCGAAACCGAGGGGGCCGTCCGCCGCCGTACCGGCCCGCACCCCGACCGCCCCGGCGGCCGGGATGTCGGTGGGGCGGGTGATGATGGGGGCTGTTTCGAGAGGCAGGACGGAAGGACACCCCCTTATGAGCTGGTGGCAGCAGCCACTGGTCGGCTTCGACCTGGAGACCACGGGCACCGACCCGGCCGTGGACCGCATCGTCACGGCCGCGCTCGTGGACACCGTCGGGGCCCGCCGGGTGGGGGCCGCGCACTGGCTGCTCGACCCCGGGGTCCCGATCCCGGCCGAGGCGGAGGCGATCCACGGCATCGGCGACGACCTGGCCCGCGGCAAGGGCCGGCCGGCCAAGGAGGCGGTGGAGGAGATAGCCGGCGCGCTCTGCGAGCGGCTCGCCGCAGGGCGCCCGGTGGTCGCGTTCAACGCGCCGTTCGACCTGTCGCTGCTCGACGCCGAGCTGCGCCGGTACGGGCTGGTGCCGCTCGCCGAGCGCCTCGGCGCCCCGGTCGGGCCGGTGCTGGACGCGCTGGTCGTCGACCGGGCGGTGGACAAGTACCGCAAGGGCTCGCGCACCCTGCAGCGGGTCTGCGAGGTGTACGGCGTCGAGCTGACGGACGCGCACGAGGCGGGCAGCGACGCGCTGGCGGCCGTCCGGGTCGCCGTCGCCCTCGCCGAGCGCTACCGGGCCGAGGTCGGCGACGTCGCGCCGGCCGAGCTGCACGAGCGCCAGATCGGCTGGTACCGGGAGTGGGCCGAGGGCTTGCAGGCGTGGCTGCGCCGCGGCAAGGACCCGCAGGCCGTGGTCGACCCGCGGTGGCCGATGAGGTGACCGCCCCCGGTGAGGCCGGCGGGCCGGGCGGGGCCTAGCCGGCCGGCCAGTCGAAGGTGTAGCCCTGGGCGACCAGCCAGGGCAGCAGCTGCTTGAGCGCGGCCACGGTCTGGGTGCGGTCGCCGCCGCCGTCGTGCATCAGGATCACGCCGCCGGGCTTGAGCTGCTTCTGCACGGTGGAGACGATGGCCGGCACGCCCGGGCGGGACCAGTCGCGCGGGTCGACGGACCAGCCGAGCGAGGACATGCCGAGGCTCGCGGTGATCTGCTCGTTGTCGGCGTTGAAGCCGCCGCCGGGGGCGCGGAACCAGCTGACCCGGGTGCCGGGGCCGCCGGCCTTGACGATCATGTCCCTGGCGGCGGAGATCTCGTAGGCGGCCTTGTCGTGGGGGAGCTTCGCGAACGGCTGCGGGTGGTGGACGCTGTGGTCGCAGAGCCGGTGGCCGGCCGCGAGGACGCGCTTGACCAGGGCCGGGTTGGCGGCGGCGTTCTGGCCGATCTCGCAGAAGGTGGCCTTGGCGTGGTACTGGGCGAGCAGGTCGAGGATCTGGCCGGTGGCGGGGCCGGGGCCGTCGTCGAAGGTGAGCGCCACGGTGTGGCCGCCGGAGGCGGTGGAGCCGATGACGGTGCCCGGCTTGACCGGCGCGGGCGGCGGCGCGGGGGTGCCCGAGGGCGTGGTCGCTACGGGCGTGGTGGTGACCGGGGCGCTCGGCGTGCCGCTGTGGGGCGCGGCGGTCGTCCCGGCCGGCGCCTTGGGCGTGCGCGGCTTCGGGACGGCCGGCGGGGCGGCGGAGGCGGGTGCGCTGTCGGAGCCGGGGGCGGGCGCGACGGTGGCGACGGGGCCGTCGGTCGGCCGGGAGTCGGTCGGCGCGATGGTGATCGGGGGCTGGGTGCTGACGCCGGCCGTCGGCTGGAGGGCTCCGCTGGCGGTGCCGCACGCGGCCAGGCCCAGGGTGGCGGCCGCCACGACGCAGCCTGCGACCAGCCGGCGGCGGGCCGTGAGGGCCGTACGGGTCGGAGGGGAGGGCCGGCGGGTGGCGGAGTGGGGCATGGCGGCGGCTCCTGTGGTGCAGAGGGGTGCAGAGGACGGGTGCCGATCCCTCGGTCAGGATGACTGTCCGATAGGACGCCGAGCGTACGTGCCCCGGTTGCGGAGCGGACCGGAGCGCCGTAGGAGTCTTCTCACACGCGCCCGGGTTGGCGCCCCCGCGGCCCGCCGGGTATCCCGGGGGCCGTGACGGGGGCGTCCCGGCACTTCAAGGCCCGGCACTTCAGGAGCCCGCCACTTCGGAAGCCCGACGCCCCGGGAGCCCGACGCCTCAGAACGGGTACCAGCGCACCTCGGTGGCACCCTCCCGCAGCGAGGCGACCCGGCGCCGGAACTCCGCCAGCGCGGCCGGATTGCCGGGCACCTGCTGGGCGACCCAGGAGGCGCTGGCGGTCTCCCGGGCCCCGCGCAGCACCGCGAAGCCGGGCCAGGCGCGCACGTCCCAGCCGTACGCCTCGACGAAGGCCCGGTACTCCTCGCCGGGCACGCCGTACCGGTCGTGGCTGAGCGCGAGGACCACCAGGTCGTGTTCGCGCAGGTCGTGCGAGACGTTCTCCAGGTCGAGCAGGACGGGCCCGTCCGGGCCGACGTGGACGTTGCGGGGCAGCGCGTCGCCGTGGATCACACCGGGGTGCAGGTGCGGGGCGAGGTCGGGCAGGGCGGCGGCGAAGCCGTCGCGGCGGTGGCGCAGGAAGGCGACGTCGGCCGGGTCGACGTGGCCCTCGGCGGAGGCCAGCCAGCGTTCGACGGGGGCCAGCAGGTCGCGGTGGGCGAGCGGGAAGGGCGGCAGCGGCAGCCGGTGCAGGGCGCGCAGCAGCGGGGCGAGGTCGGCGGGGCGGGCGGGGCGGACGGCGGGGGCGAGCCGGTGCCAGAAGGTGACGGGGTGCCCGTGGGCGAGCTGGGGCTCGGCTTCCACCGCGTCGTACGGGCGGACCACCGGGACGTCCTGGGCGGCGAGCCAGTGGGCGACGGCGAGTTCGTGCCGCGCCCGTTCGTACAGTTCGGGGCCGCGGCCGACCTTGGCGACGACGGCCGGGTCGCCGAGGTCGAAGACGGCGTTCTCGCCGAGCGCGAGCAGCCGGGCGTCGCCGGGGCCGGGCAGTCCGGCGGACTCGCAGGCGTGGGCGAGCAGCAGCCGGGCGCGGCCTTCGTCGAAGGGGATCATGGCGGTGCTCCGTTGGGGCGGCGTTCATCCGGAGGCCTCCGGACGGTGATCATCATGACGGACCGGGGTGGGGTTTTCCCTACCCTCCTACCCTGACATCTCCTCCCAGGGGGTAGGGGAGAGATCCACCCTGAGGGGGAGCTGTCTCCACCCGGAGCACGAGGTCAAGGGGCGTGCGCCCGGGAGAAACTGGGTCGGGGCCGCTTCGGAGCGGCCTGACGGGGGTTGGACCACGGGGGCTCCTTGCCGGGCGGCAAGCAAGTACTCGTAGGATGACGCCCAAATCCACTTACCTGCCGACCGGCTAGGGAGCGCCGCCGCGCGTCTCCCACCGGTCCAGCCGTCGCCCGGCGTCCCGTCCCCCAAGGGCTGCGGTGAACCATGCCCAGGAGGCATCGAGCATGTTCCACCGACTAGGACAATTCGTCGTACGCCGCGCGTGGTGGGTGATCATCGCGTGGGTGATCGGAATGATCGCCGTCCTCATGACCGCGCCGAAGGTCAGCTCGCAGACCGACGAAGCCGCGTTCCTCCCCAAGCACTACGAGTCCATCCAGGCCGCACAGGTGCAGGAGCGCGCCTTCCCGGCCGCCTTCACCCCGGGCGCGCTCGCACTCTTCGAGCGCAACGACGGCGCCGCGTTCACCGACGCGGACAAGGCCGCGATGGGCAAGCTCGTCCAGGACCTGACGGCCAAGAAGATCGACGGCGTCGAGAAGATCATCCCGCCGTCCGACCAGCTGGGCATATCCCCGGACCACAAGTACGCGATGGCCATGATCGCCGTCGACAAGTCGAAGCAGCAGGACCAGAACGGCACCGCGGACATCGCCAAGGCCCTCCGCGACGACGGCAAGGCACTGGCCTCCGGCACCGACCTGAAGTTCCAGCTCGGCGGCCCCGCCGCCCAGGCGCTCGACCAGAAGGAAGCCTCCGGCTCGGCCGAGGGCATCATCACCATGGCCACGGTGCTCCTGGTCATCGTGATCGTCGGCATCATCTTCCGCGGCATCCTGGCCGGCCTGCTGCCGGTCCTGGTCTCGCTGATGATCGCGCTGCCCGCCTCCATCGGCCTGATCAACTACGCGACCGACATCTTCAACCTCAAGAGCACACCCATCCTGATGGCGATCCTGATCGTCGTCGTGCTCGGCGTCGGCACCGACTACTTCCTGTTCCTCGCCTTCCGCTACCGCGAGCGGCTGCGGGCCGGCGACGACCGCAACGCCGCCGTGGCCAACGCGGTCGGCCGGGTCGGCGAGGCGATCGCCTCCGCCGCCGGCGCCGTCACCATCGCCTTCGCCGCGCTGATCCTCTCCAGCCTCGGCATGTTCCAGGCGCTCGGCCCCGCGCTGGCGATCGCGGTCGTGGTCACCGCCCTGGCCTCGCTCACCCTGGCCCCCGCGCTGCTCGCGGTCATCCCCGCCCGCGCCGTCTTCTGGCCCGGCAAGAAGTGGACGGACGAGCCGAGCACCGCGCGCTTCACCGCGCTCGGCCGGGTCGTCCAGAAGCGCCCGGCGCTGGCCGCCGTCGCCTCCGGCGGCGTACTGGTCGCCCTGTCCGTGGGCGCGCTCGGCTACAACGGCCTCTTCGACATGGCCGGCAGCTCCATGCCCAAGGACAAGGAGTCGATGGTCGTCCAGGACAAGATGGCCAAGGGCTTCTCCGCCGGCGCCGCCGACCCGAGCCAGGTCTACCTGAGCAGCACCGACGGCAAGAAGCTCGACCCGGCCTCCTTCCCGGCCTACGCCGACAAGCTGCAGGGCGTCGGCGGGGTGTCCAAGGTCTACCTGCCGAGCGCCGACGCCAAGAGCATCAGCGCCGACGGCGCCACCGCCCAGTTCACCGTCATGCTCAAGGACGCCCCGACCAGCAACGAGGCGATCGACGCGGTGACCGAGCTGCGCACCGTCGCCCACGCGCAGGCCCCGGCCGGCAGCGAGGCCAAGGTCGGCGGCCTCACCTCGGTGTTCAAGGACATCAACCTGGCGATGACCCACGACTACAAGCTGGTCTTCCCGATCGCCGGGCTGCTGATCCTGCTCATCCTGGCCCTCCAGCTGCGCAGCGTGGTCGCCCCCTGGTACCTGATGGCCTCGGTCGGCCTCGGCTTCAGCGCCACGCTGGGCGCCACCACGCTGATCTTCCAGAAGATCGGCAACGAGACCGGCCTGATGTTCATGATGCCGATCCTCATCTACCTCTTCGTGGTGGCGATCGGGACGGACTACAACATCCTGATCATCGCCCGTCTGCGCGAGGAGGCCCGCGCGGGCCGCAGCCCGCGCGAGGCGGCCCGCGAGGCGCTGCGCCACGCCGGCCCGACCGTCGCCGCGGCCGGCTTCATCCTGGCGGCCTCGTTCGGGACGTTCATGCTCGCCGGCAACACCTTCATGATGGAGTTCGGCTTCGCGATGGCCTTCGGCATCGTGCTGGCGGCCTTCGTGATGGCGATGTTCTTCACCCCGGCGCTCACCGCGCTGATCGGAAACCGGGCCTGGTGGCCCGGCCACGGCGCCGACCCCGAGCACGGCCACGGCGCAAGCCTCGGTGCCGGCCCGGCGCCGGCGGCGGACGCGTACGGCGTGCCGGAGCCGGCCGGACGGCGCTGATCGCCTCGTTCGGACACGGGCGACGCCCGACCGACGCGCCAAACAGGCGGCGTCCCGCTTCGGCGGGGCGCCGCTTGCCCCCTTTCCCTGGCCGTCAAACGTGATCTGTTGAGCACAAAAGTCCCCGGTCAATCGGGGTGTCGCCGTGCTACAGTCGACTCAGTTGCAGTTTTGGTTCCCATGAACGCATGTGTGCGCCTGCTGGTCCAACCAACAGGCGCATTTGTTTTGTCCGGTGTTTCAGTCTCCGGATGGGGATCGCGGCTACTCCGGGGTTCACGCGGTGTGAATCCCTGATGCCCCAGTTTTTTGAGGAGACGGTTATGGCTACCGGCACCGTGAAGTGGTTCAACAGCGAAAAGGGCTTCGGCTTCATCGAGCAGGCCGAGGGCGGCCCGGATGTGTTCGCGCACTACTCGAACATCCAGGCCAACGGCTTCCGTGAGCTCGTTGAGGGCCAGGCCGTCGAGTTCGACGTGACCCAGGGCCAGAAGGGCCCGCAGGCCGAGAACATCCGCGTCATCGGCTGACGTCAGCCTCCACGCTGACTCGCGATCTCGCGAAGCGGGGGCCCGTACCACACGGTGCGGGCCCCCGCGCATGCCGCCGTACGGCCGGGGCGGCGAGTTTCCTACCGACGGCCGACCAGCCCCCACCCGGGGCTGCCGACCGACGTACGGAGACTTCGTGACCACCCCTGCCCGCCCGCCGCGTGACCGCGCCGCCCGCACCACCGACCAGGCCCGCCGCGGCGAGAACCCGCGCCGCAGCGCCGGCGCCGGCCGCGGCGAGAACGCCGGTCGCACCGGCGCCGGCGACCGCGCCCGCCGCGGCGAGAACCCGCGCGCCACCGGCGACGCCGAGCGCGCCCGCAAGCCGCGCGGCCGCACCGGCGCCCCCAAGAACACCCGCGCCGCCGCCGTGCCCGAGGCCGCCGACTTCACCGTCGTCGAGGGCACCCCGGCCCGGCCCCCGGCGGACACCTTCGCCGAACTGGACCTGCCCAAGGGCATCCTCAGCACGCTCACCCGCGAAGGCGTCACCGCGCCGTTCCCGATCCAGGGCGCCACGCTGCCCGACTCGATCGCCGGCCGCGACGTGCTCGGCCGCGGCCGTACCGGCTCCGGCAAGACCCTCGCCTTCGGCCTGCCGCTGCTCGCCCGCACCGCCGGGCGCCGCGCCGTCGCCCGCTACCCGCTGGCGCTCGTCCTGGTGCCCACCCGCGAGCTCGCCCAGCAGGTCACCGACGCGCTCACCCCCTACGCGACCGCCGTCAACCTGCGGATCACCACCGTCGTCGGCGGCATGTCGATCAACCGCCAGGCCAACGCCGTCCGCCGTGGCACCGAGGTCCTGGTCGCCACCCCCGGCCGGCTCGACGACCTGATCGGCCGCGGTGACGTCAACCTGTCCGACGTCGCCATCACCGTCCTCGACGAGGCCGACCAGATGGCCGACATGGGCTTCCTCCCGCAGGTCAGCAAGCTGCTGGAGCAGGTCGCCGAGGGCGGGCAGCGGATGCTGTTCTCCGCGACCCTGGACCGCAACGTCGACCGCCTGGTCAAGCGCTTCCTCACCGACCCGGTCACCCACTCGGTCGACCCGTCGGCCGGCGCGGTCACCACCATGGACCACCACGTCCTCCAGCTGGACCAGGCCGACAAGGCGTCCACCACCGCGCACATCGCCTCCCGCGACGGGCGCGTGATCATGTTCGTGCACACCAAGCACGGCGCCGACCGCCTCACCAAGCAGCTGCTCGCCACCGGCGTCCGGGCCGCGGCCCTGCACGGCGGCAAGTCCCAGCCGCAGCGCAACCGGGTCCTCGACCAGTTCCGCGACGGCCACGTCACCGCGCTGATCGCCACCAACGTCGCCGCCCGAGGCATCCACATCGAAGGCCTCGACCTGGTCGTCAACGTCGACCCGCCGGTCGACCACAAGGACTACCTGCACCGCGGCGGACGCACCGCCCGGGCCGGCGAGTCCGGCACCGTCGTCACCCTCGTCCTGCCCGAGCAGCGCCGCGAGGTCAACCGGCTGATGACGGTCGCGGGCATCCGCCCCACCGTCACCAAGGTCCGCCCCGGCGACGCCGACCTCGCCAAGATCACCGGTGCCCGCACCCCCAGCGGCGTCGCGGTCGCCGTCGCCGTCCCCGCGCCCGCCGAGGCCCCCGCCGCCAAGGCCGACGCCAAGTCCGGCAACCCGCGCCGCCGCCCCGGCAAGCGCTCCGCGCTGCCCGCCGACGTCGACATGAACGGCAACCCGCGCCGCCCCCGCCCCAAGCAGCGCATGGGCGGCGCCGCCACCCAGGGCGACCGCCCCCAGGCGGCCGGCTTCATCGGCCGCTCCTCCGGCCGCGCCAAGCCCGGCAGCGGCGCCAAGTCCGGCTCCAACTACGGCACCGGCCGCCAGCGCCGCGCCATCGACTGATCCCCGGCGACCGCCCGACGGCCCGGCCCCCTCGCACCGAGGGGGCCGGGCCGTCTCGTCGTGGACCCGGCTGTCCGACGGACACCATCACCCCGCGGCGGTCCGACCCGGGCGAACCTCCGTTGATGTTGGTCATGTGCAGTGCTATGTACATCACCACCATCGATCGACGGAGGTATCCGGATGTCCGTGACACAGATCGACATCGATGACGACGCACTGGAACGAGCAATGACGCTCGCCGGAGTTCGGACCAAGAAGGACGCAGTCAACCTGGCACTGCGCTTCTACGCCGAGCGGCAGGAACGTGCTGCCCGGATCAGCCGGCATTTCGAGCGGGCTCGGCACTGGGGAGCCGTCGAGGACGCAGAGCGGATGCACCGAGCGGAGAAGGACGCCCGGTGATCTATCTCCTCGACACCTCCGGACTCGTCCGGTTGTTGGGCGAGCCCAAGCTCCTGGCCGTCTGGTACGACGCGATCGACGCGGGGTCGATCGCGTCGTGCTACCCGCAGCGCGCGGAGTTTCTGCACAACGCGCGCAGCGGCCGGGAGTACGACGAGATCACCGAGATGTTCGCCGACCTGTACCCGGACGTCTCGGTACCGAAGAACGCTGGGCGCTGGATCGACACGGTTCAGCGGCGCACGGCCCTCGCCGGGCAGCACCGTAGTGCCTCCGCGGTCGACCTCATGATCGCGGCGACGGCCGCGCACCACGGCCTCACGGTCCTCCACGACGATGCGGGCTACCGCACGGTGGCGCGGCACGCCGCCGACCTGAGCGAGCACAGCATCCTCGATCACGAGTGAGTCGGCCCCGTGGTCAGGCGGTGAGCGTCCGGGGCATCGTGGCGGCCGCACGCGCCTCGTCGTAGCGCTCCAGGAGGAGGGTGGCGAGTTCGGGGGCGGGGCCCAGGACGGCGGCGACGGCGTCCGCTCCGGCGGCGGCCTCGGCGATGCGGTCGGGCAGGAGGCCCGGGGCCAGCAGGTAGGGGGAGACGGCGGTGCGGGCGGCGCCCGCGGCGCGCAGGGCGGCCAGGGCGTCGGGCACGCGCGGGCCGGTGGCGGAGGCGTAGGCCACCTCGACGGCGGCCCAGCCGCGGCCGCGGCGCCACGTGGTGGCCACCGCGCGGGTGGCGGCGTCGGCGGCCGGGTCGGAGGAGCCGGCCGCCGCGAGCACCACGCCGGTGCGGGCCCGGACGGCGGCCGAGCGCACGTCCACCCCGGCTTCGGCGAGGCGGCGGTCCAGGGCGGCGAGCAGCAGCGGCGACGGGCCCAGGACGGCGGCGACGGGCAGGGCCGCGCCGGCCGTGCGCAGGGCGGCCGGGACGTCGTGCTTGGCGTGGTAGGCCCGGTTGAGCAGCAGCGGGACGGCCACCGCGTCGTCGAGCCGCCCGACGACCTGCGGGATGCGCGGCGCGCAGTGGTCCAGGTAGGCGGTGGCGACGTCCAGCCCGGGGCGCAGCGCCCGCACCTCCTGGACCAGTGCGGCCACGGTCGCGGCGTGCCGCGGGTCGCGGCTGCCGTGGGCGATCAGCAGGAGGGCGGGCATCGGCGTCGGCCTTACTTGACGGCGGCCAGCAGGCCGCGGTTGCGCAGCACCCGGCGCTCGACCGGGGTGAAGACGAGCAGTTCGATGGCGATGCCGACGAACAGGATCAGGATGATGCCGAGCAGCACCCCGGACATGTCGGAGAACTCGCGCTGGTCCTCCAGGAACCGGCCCAGGCCCCGGCCGAGGTCGGGGGAGGAGGCGACGAGTTCGGCGGCCATCAGGGAGCGCCAGGAGAACGCCCAGCCCTGCTTGAGGCCGGCCAGGTAGCCGGGCAGCGCGGCGGGGATCAGCACGAGCCGGGCGCCGGTGAGGCCGGTGGCGCCGATGGTGCGTCCGGCGCGCAGGAACAGCGGCGGCACCTGGTCGATGCCGGCGACCAGGCCGTTGGCGATGGAGGGGACGGCGCCGAGCAGGATCACCGCGTACATCATCTGGTCGTTGATGCCGAGCCAGATGACCGCGGCCGGCACCCAGGCGACCGAGGGCAGCGACTGCAGGCCCTGGAGGACCGGGCCGATGGCGGTGCGCACCGGCCGGACGCGGGCGACGACCAGCCCGATCGGGGTGCCGATGACGCCGGCGAGCAGGAAGCCGGACAGGCCGCGCCAGACGCTGGTCCAGATGATCGAGAACAGCGTGCCCTGGTACCAGAGCTCCTGGGCGGAGTGCCACACGTCGGTCGGGCTGGGCAGCTTGTAGGCGGAGGTGAGGTGCAGGCTGTAGGCGCCCTGCCACAGGGCGAGCACCACGAGGACGCCGATCAGTGGCGGCAGGGCCTTGGTCCGCAGCGCCTCGCCGAGCGAGCCGCGCTGGGCGGAGACGGCGTCGAGGGCGTCCAGGCCGGCGCCGACACCGGCGGTGTCCGTGGCGGCGGCCCTGTCGGTCCTGTCGGCCTTGTCGGTCTTCTCCAGGACCGGGGTGCTGTCAGTGCTGGCCATGGCGACGGATCTCCCCACGCAGTTCTTCGGTGATCTCGATGGACAGGTCGGCGACGCCGGTGGACTCGATGCGGCGCGGCTGCGGCAGGTCGATCCGCCACTCGCGGGCGACCCGGCCGGGGCGGGAGGAGAGCAGGACGACGCGCTGGGCCAGGCGCACGGCCTCGCGCACGTTGTGGGTGACGAACAGGACGGACAGCTGCCGCTCGGCCCAGATCCGGGTGATCTCGTCGTGCAGCACGTCGCGGGTGATGGCGTCGAGCGCGGCGAACGGCTCGTCCATCAGCAGCACCTGGCTGCCCTGGGCGAGCGCGCGGGCCATCGCGACGCGCTGGCGCATGCCGCCGGACAGCTCGTGCACGCGCTTGCCGTACGAGCCCTTGAGGCGGACGAGTTCGAGCAGGCGCTCGGCTTCGGCGCGGCGCTCGGGGCGGGGGACGCCGGCCAGCTTGAGGGCGAGTTCGATGTTGCGGCCGGCGGTGAGCCAGGGGAACAGCGCGTGCTCCTGGAACATCAGCGCGGGACGGCCGCCCGGCACCTCGATGGCGCCGGCGGTGGGCTGGTCGAGGCCGGCGACCAGGTTGAGCAGGGTGGACTTGCCGCAGCCCGAGGCGCCGAGCAGGGTGACGAACTCGCCGGGCGCGACGTCGAGGGTGATGTCGTCCAGGACGTGGGTCTGCGTGCCCGGGCGGCCGAAGGACTTGTGCACGTGCGAGATCCGGACGGCGGGCGCGGCGCCGCCGGCGTCGGCGCCGGCGGTGTCCGCCGAGGTGGTCAGTGCCGGTGTCATCCGGGCACCTCCTGCGTGAGTGGTCTGGCTGAGGGCTGGCGGAGCGGGGCCGGGGCCCGGCCCCGCCCGTCCCGGTGGGCATCGATCGCGGATCGACCGGGCGGGCGGGGGTCCGGACCGCGGAGTCGGGGGCGGACTCGGCGCGGCTCGGCGTTACTCGGCACCGCTCGGTGCCGTTTCGGAGCCGGGTGGCGCTACTTGGCGCCGAGTCCGGCGTCCGCCACGGGGCCCTGGCCCTTGGCCGCGAGCACCTTGTCGAGCAGGGTGAGGTCGTAGATGCCGTTCAGGTTGGGCTTCTTGAGCAGCCCGGCGGTGACGGCGTGGTCGGCCTCGGCCTGGAGGGTGTTCGCCAGCGGGTCGTCGAGGAAGTCGATGTCGGCCCAGGCCGGGTCGAGGATGGCCGGCTCCAGCGCGTTGCCGGCCTCCTTCTTGATCGCGTCGTTGGCGTCGGCCTTGGCCTTGTCCGGGTTGGCCTTGATGAAGGCGTTGGTGTTCACCGAGCCGCGCAGCACGGCCTCCACCACGTCCGGGTGCTCCTTGAGGAACTTCTGCGAGACGATGATGTTGGTGATCACGAACTTCTTGTCCGGCCAGACGTCCTTCTCGTTGAGCAGGACCTTCGCGCCGAGGGTGACCAGCTTGGAGGCGGTGGGCTCGGGCACCCAGGCGCCGTCGATGGAGCCCTGTCGGTAGGCGTCGGGGGTGACCTTGTTGTCCGTGCGCACCACCGAGACGTCGCCGGCACCGGACGCCGCGTCGACCTTGAAGCCCTTGCCGGCCAGGTAGTTGAGCAGCGCCACGTCCTGGGTGTTGCCCAGCTGCGGGGTGGCGATCTTCTTGCCCCTGAGGTCGTCCAGCGAGGGGATCTTGTCCGGGTTGACCACCAGCTTGACCCCGCCGGAGGCCGAGCCGCCGATGATCTTCAGGGACTGGCCGTCGGACTTGGTGTAGCCGTTGATCGCGGGGGAGGGGCCGATCCAGCCGATGTCGATGGAGCCGGCGTTGAGCGCCTCGATCTCGGACGGGCCCGCGTTGAAGACCTGGGTCTTGATCTGGGTGGCGCCCAACTCCTTCTGGAACAGCCCCTCCTGGAGGCCGACCAGGGCGGTGCCGTGGGTCAGGTTCGCGAAGTACCCGATCTTCACGGTGTCCGCGGACAGCTTCGCGCCGGAGGCGCCGGCCGAACTGGCGGCGGAGTCGGCGCCCGCCTTCTTGTCGTCCGCCTTGGAGCCGTAGCTGCACGCGGACAGCAGGGTCACGGCGGTCAGGCCGGCCACCGCGGCCACCGCGGAGCGTCTGATCCGGCCGGCGTCGGGGCGGGCACGGGTATGCGAGAGGGCCGGGTTCGGGGCCATGGTGAAGTCCTGTTCATCGACGGACCGTCAGGAGGCGGTCTCGGGGACGTGGCGGTCGCCCGTCGGGGCGGCCGGGGGTCGCAACTCAGCGCTGTCGGCCCGCACATCGGGTCAGGCCGCCCTGGCCGCTGCCGAGGACGCCGCTGCCGATGCGGCCGCCTTCCTTGTCCATGTCCGAGAACGCCTCGCTGGGCATCAGACCCAGTCCTCCTCAGCGGGTTCGGTGGCGCGTACGGTCGCGAAGGCCTCGCCCGCCATGCCGGCGGTGAGGGTGGTGCCGTCGGCCGGGTCGATCAGCAGGAACGAGCCGGTGCGGCGGTTGTCGGAGTAGGCGTCGAGTGCCAGCGGCTCGGCGGTGCGCAGCACCACGTGGCCGAGGTCGTTGACGTTCAACCCCTCGGCGCCGGAGCGCTGTTCGAGGGTGTCGCCCGCCTTGGTCGGCAGAGCGATGCGGTAGGTGATGTCCTTGACCAGCGCGCGCACGGTGCGGGTGGTGTGCTTGAGCAGGACCTTGTCGCCGGCGCGCAGCGGGCGCTCGTAGAGGTGGCTGACGGTGGCCTCGATGTCCCTGGTGGGCGCGGGGATCACGCCGGCCGCGATCAGGTCGCCGCGGGAGACGTCGAGGTCGTCGGCGAGCCGGACGGTGACCGACTGGGGTGCCCAGGCGAGGTCCGTCTCGCGGCCGAGCGCGTCGATCCCGGCGACGGTGGTGGTGTGGCCCGAGGGCAGTACCGTCACCGGGTCGCCGACCCGCAGCACGCCGGAGGCCAACTGCCCGGCGTAGCCGCGGTAGTCGGGGTGCTCCTCGCTCTGCGGGCGGATCACGTACTGGACCGGGAAGCGGGCCGGCTCGGCGCCCGGGTCGCTGCCGACCGGGACGGTCTCCAGGTGCTCCAGCAGGGTCGGGCCGCCGTACCAGTCCATGTGCGCGGACGGCTCGACGACGTTGTCCCCGGCGAGGGCGGAGATCGGCACGGCCACCACGTCGCCCACGCCGAGCGAGGCGGCGTAGGCGGTGAACTCCTCGGCGATGGCGGCGAAGACGGGCTCGGCGTAGTCGACCAGGTCCATCTTGTTGACGGCCAGCACCACGTGCGGCACCCGCAGCAGCGCGGCGACGGCGGCGTGCCGGCGGGTCTGCTCGACGACGCCGTTGCGGGCGTCGACCAGTACCACGGCCAGTTCGGCGGTGGAGGCGCCGGTCACCATGTTGCGGGTGTACTGCACGTGCCCGGGGGTGTCGGCGAGGATGAACCGCCGCCGGGGGGTGGCGAAGTAGCGGTAGGCCACGTCGATGGTGATGCCCTGCTCGCGCTCGGCGCGCAGGCCGTCGGTGAGCAGCGCGAGGTCGGGCGCTTCCTGGCCGCGGCCCAGCGAGACGCGTTCGACGGCCTCCAGTTGGTCGGCGAGCACGGACTTGGAGTCGTGCAGCAGGCGGCCGACCAGGGTGGACTTGCCGTCGTCGACGGATCCGGCGGTGGCGAAGCGCAGCAGCGACGTGGCGGTTGCTTCCTGGGTGGTGCTGGTCATCGTTAGAAGTACCCCTCGCGCTTGCGGTCTTCCATCGCGGCCTCGGACAGCTTGTCGTCGGCCCGCGTCGCGCCGCGCTCGGTGAGGCGGCTGGCGGCGATCTCGGCGATCACGGCCTGGATGTCGGTGGCGTCCGAGTCGACGGCGCCGGTGCAGGACATGTCGCCGACGGTGCGGTAGCGGATCAGCCGCCGCTCGACGGGCTCGTTCTCCTTGGGGCCGCCCCACTCACCGGCGGTCAGCCACATGCCGCCGCGGGAGAAGACGTCCCGCTCGTGGGCGTAGTAGATCTCCGGGAGGTCGATGCCCTCGCGCTCGATGTACTGCCAGACGTCCAGCTCGGTCCAGTTGGACAGCGGGAAGACGCGCACGTGCTCGCCGACGGCGTGCCGGCCGTTGTACAGCGACCACAGCTCGGGGCGCTGGCGGCGCGGGTCCCAGGCGCCGAACTCGTCGCGCAGGGAGAACACCCGCTCCTTGGCGCGGGCCTTCTCCTCGTCGCGGCGCCCGCCGCCGAACACCGCGTCGAAGCGGTTCGTCTCGATGGCGTCGAGCAGCGGGACGGTCTGCAGCGGGTTGCGGGTGCCGTCCGGGCGCTCGCGCAGCCGGCCGTCGTCGATGAAGTCCTGGACGTGGGCGACGTGCAGGCGCAGGCCGTGCTCGGCCACGACGCGGTCGCGGTAGGCGATCACCTCGGGGAAGTTGTGGCCGGTGTCGACGTGTAGCAGCGAGAACGGCACGGCGGCCGGGTGGAAGGCCTTGAGTGCCAGGTGCAGCATGACGATGGAGTCCTTGCCGCCCGAGAAGAGGATCACCGGGCGCTCGAACTCCCCCGCGACCTCGCGGAAGACGTGCACCGACTCGGCCTCCAGCACGTCCAGGTGGGACAGCGCGAAAGGGCCCCTGGCCGGCTGGTTCTGGGCGTCGGCGGTGCGGACCGGGCCGTCGGTCGCGGTGGTCATGCGAGACCCCTCTCGGTCAGGAAGGCGTGCAGCTCGGCGGCGGACTCGGCGACCGCGCGGCCCTGCGTCTGGATCCGCAGCTCCGGCTTCTCCGGCGCCTCGTACGGGTCGTCCACGCCGGTGAGGCCGGCCAGCTCCCCGGCGGCCTGCTTGGCGTACAGGCCCTTGACGTCGCGTTCGGCGCACAGCTCGACCGGGGTGGCGACGTGGACCTCCAGGAACTCGGTGCCGGCCGCCGCGTGCCGCTCGCGCACCGCGGCGCGCGAGTCGGCGAACGGGGCGATCACCGGGGCGAGCACCTTGACGCCGTGGGCGGCGAGCTTCTCGGCGACGAAGCCGATCCGGGTCACGTTGGTGTGCCGGTCCTCGCGGGTGAAGCCGAGGCCCTTGGAGAGGAACTCGCGGATCTCGTCGCCGTCCAGGACCTCGACCCGGTGGCCCTCGGCGCGCAGCCGTCCGGCCAGCGCGAAGGCGAGCGTGGTCTTGCCCGCGCTCGGCAGCCCGGTCAGCCACACGGTGGCGCCGCGCTCGCAGGGGGCGGCCGCGGGGGCCGCCTCCGCGGCTCCGTCGGCGGCCCGGGTGTGAGCTGTCACAGTCTCAAGTCCTTCGTCGGTAGTGGGGGGTGGGTCAGAGGTGGATGCCGCACTCGGTCTTGCCGGAGCCGGACCAGCGCCCGGCCCGGGCGTCCTCGCCCTCGGCGGGCTTGCGGGTGCAGGACAGCGGCGAGCAGCCGATCGAGGTGTAGCCCTCCCACAGCAGCGGGTTGAGCAGCACCCCGTGGGCGGTGACGTAGGCGTCCACGTCCTCCTGCGTCCACCGGGCGATCGGGGCGATCTTGACCTTGCGGCGCCGGGCGTCCCAGGACACCACCGGGGTGTCCGCCCGGCTCGGGGACTCGTCGCGGCGCAGCCCGGTCGCCCAGGCGTCGTAGCCGCCGAGGCCGCGGTTGAGCGGCTCGACCTTGCGCAGCGAGCAGCACAGGTCCGGGTCGCGGTCGTGCAGGTGCGGCCCGTGCTCGGCGTCCTGCTCGGCCACGGTGCGCAGCGGCCTGAGGGTGATGACGTTGACCGGCATGGTCGCGGCCACCGCGTCCCGGGTGCCGATGGTCTCCGGGAAGTGGTAGCCGGTGTCCAGGAACACCACGTCCACGCCGGGGAACACCGAGGAGGCGAGGTGGGCGACGACCGCGTCCTCCATCGAGGAGGTGACGCAGAAGCGGCGGCCGAAGGTGTCGGCGGCCCAGGCCAGGATCTCCTGGGGCGTCGCCTCCTCCAGCTCGCGGCCGGCCCGGACGGCTATCTCCTCGTGGTCAGTCTTCGCGCTGGTCACCGGACGAACCCCCGTCGTTCGCAGTCGAGTTGGCCGAAGTCGTGGCGGCCGAAGCCGAGTTGGCCGCGGTCGAGGCGGTCGAGGCGGTCGAGGCGGTCGAGTTGGCCGCGGTCGAGGCGGTCGAGGCGGTCGGGGACAGCAGGCCGAGGAACTTCAGCTGGAAGGCGCGGCGGCACCCGTGGCACTCCCAGGCGCCGTGCCCGGCCTCGGAGGGGCGCAGGTCCTCGTCCCCGCAGTACGGGCAGAAGAACGGCGCGGCACGCTCACTCACGACAGCTGCTCCTCGCCGGCCCGGGCCGCCCACTGGGCGAAGCGCTCGCCCTCGGTGCGGTCGGCCTGGTAGCGGGTCAGGACGCGCTCGACGTAGTCGGGCAGGTCGTCCTTGGTGACCTTGAGGCCGCGGACCTTGCGGCCGAACCCGGCCTCCAGGCCGAGCGCGCCGCCCAGGTGCACCTGGTAGCCCTCGACCTGCTCGCCGTTGCCGTCCGGGACGAGCTGGCCCTTGAGGCCGATGTCGGCGACCTGGATGCGGGCGCAGGCGTTCGGGCAGCCGTTGATGTTGATGGTCAGCGGTTCGGCGAAGTCCGGCAGGCGCTTCTCCAGCTCGTCGATGAGCGTGCGGCCGCGCTCCTTGGTCTCGACGATGGCGAGCTTGCAGTACTCGATGCCGGTGCACGCCATGGTGCCGCGGCGGAACGGCGACGGGGTGACCCGCAGGTCCAGCGCTTCCAGGCCGGCCACCACCGAGTCGACCTGGTCCTCGGCGATGTCGAGGACCAGCATCTTCTGTTCGGCGGTGGTGCGCAGCCGGTCGCTGCCGTGCGCGGCGGCGAGGTCGGCGATCTGGCCGAGCAGCCGGCCGTCGACCCGGCCGACGCGCGGCGCGAAGCCGATGTAGTACCGGCCGTCCTTCTGCCGGTGGACGCCGACGTGGTCGCGCCAGCGGCCGCTGGGCTCCTGCGGCGCGGGGCCGTCGACCAGCCGGTACGCGAGGTACTCGTCCTCCAGCACCTGGCGGAACTTCTCCACGCCCCAGTCGGCGACCAGGAACTTCAGCCGGGCGCGGTTGCGCAGCCGGCGGTAGCCGTAGTCGCGGAAGATGCCGATGACGCCGCCGTAGACGTCGGCCACCTCGTCCAGCGGGACCCAGGCGCCCAGGCGCACGCCCAGCTTGGGGTTGGTGGACAGCCCGCCGCCGACCCACAGGTCGAAGCCGGGGCCGTGCTCGGGGTGGACCACGCCGACGAAGGCGATGTCGTTGATCTCGTGCGCGACGTCCAGCAGCGGGGAACCGGAGACGGCGGACTTGAACTTGCGCGGCAGGTTGGAGAAGTCCTTGTTGCCGATGAAGCGCCGCTGGATCTCCTCGATGGCGGGGGTGCCGTCGATGATCTCGTCCTCGGCGATGCCGGCCACCGGGGAACCGAGGATGACGCGCGGGGTGTCGCCGCAGGCCTCGGTGGTGGACAGGCCGACGGCCTCCAGCTTCTGCCAGATCGCCGGGACGTCCTCGATCCGGATCCAGTGGTACTGGACGTTCTGGCGGTCGGTCAGGTCGGCGGTGTTGCGGGCGTACTGCTCGGAGACCTCGGCGATCGCCTTCAGCTGGGCGACGGTCAGCCGGCCGCCGTCGACCCGCACGCGCAGCATGAAGTACTCGGCGTCGAGCTCGTGCGGCTCCAGGATCGCGGTCCTGCCGCCGTCGATGCCCTCCTTGCGCTGGGTGTACAGGCCCCACCAGCGCATCCGGCCGCGCAGGTCGGCGGGGTCGATCGAGTCGAAGCCCCGGTGGGCGTAGATCGTCTCAATACGTGTCCGTACGTTGAGACCGTCGTCGTCCTTCTTGAACTGCTCGTTGGCGTTCAGGGGGGTGAAGTGGCCCATGCCCCACTGGCCCTCGCCGCGGTGACGGGTCACCTTGCGAGGCGCGGCGGGGCGGCGCGCGGCGGCGCGGTCGGCCGTGGGCTCGGCGGTCTCGGGGGTGGTGGCCATGGTGAAGTCCTTCGGGGCAGATGGCTCTGACGCCGGGTGGGTCGCTGGGGGTGCGTGGCGGTGCGGTGCTGCTGTGACCTGCGGGTATTCCCAGGGCCGGGGAGAGCAGTGACCGTGGCCGGCCGGGCGCCCGCGCGTCCGCTCCAGCGGGGACTGCGAGGTGGGTGGCGCCGGGTGCGGTGGTGCGGCGGGGTGGGCTCAGATCGCCGGACAGATGGCGCTGGACACGCGAAGGAGATCGACGTGGAGTCGACCAACTAGGGTGGTTCCGGCGCTCGGCATGGCAAGAGATTGGCACGGCGCGGGACTCGCGGTCCACTAACATCCGGATGGCGGACGCTGAGGTTTCGACATGTGAGACTGCCGGGGATCCCCGCCGCTCCCCGCCCCGACGTCCGTCCACGCGCCCGTACCCCGGGGGAGATCAACCGCGCGGCCCCGGCCCGATACCGTTAGACCCGTGCAAGCAGCAGGCGAGACGAGCAGACCGAACCCCGAACGGCCCTCCCGGCGCCGGGGCAAGGGCTCCCGACGCGCGGCCAAACAGGCCGCCTGGCGCCGCACGGCGTGGGAGCTGGTCAAGGACACCACCAACACCTGCGTCGAGTACCGGGTCACCGGACTCGCCGCGGAGGCGGCCTTCTTCACCCTGCTGTCGATCCCACCGCTGCTCCTCGGCCTGGCCGGCACCCTCGGCTACCTCGACGAGTTCCTCGGCGCCGGCACCATCGACCGGCTCAAGCACGACATCGTCTCGGCCTCCGGGACGGTCCTGTCGGACTCGTCCGTCAAGGAGGTCGTGGTGCCGCTGCTGGACCAGGTCTTCGCCCACTCCCGGCCCGACCTCGTCTCGATCGGCTTCCTGCTGTCGCTGTGGTCCGGCTCCAGAGCGCTCTACATCTTCATCGACACCATCACCGTCATGTACGGGCTCGACGGCAAGCGAGGCATCGTCAAGACCCGGCTGATGTCCCTCGGCCTCTACTTCGGCGCCCTCGTCATCAGCTCCCTGGTGCTGCCGCTGCTGATGGCCGGACCCGGACTCATCGAGAACGCCGTGCCCGGCGTCGCCGGACTGGTCGGCGCCGCCTACTGGCCGGTCGCCATCGTGCTGCTGATCGTCTCCCTCACCACCCTCTACCACCTGGCCGTCCCCGTCTCCACCCCCTGGCGCGAGGACGTCCCCGGCGCCCTGGTCGCCCTCGTGGTGCTGGTCGTCTGCAGCGTCGCCCTGCGGATCTACCTGGTCAGCTCGGTCGAGGTCCCCTCGGTGTACGGCTCGCTGGCCGCGCCGGTGGCCGTACTGCTGTGGATCTTCGTGGTCGCCCTGGCCGTCCTCATCGGCGCCGCCATGAACGCCGCCATAGACCGCCGCTGGCCCACCCTGGAGACCGCCGACGCCCGCGCCGAGAACGAGCGCGCCCAGGAGGAGGCCGCCGCCGCCGTGGTCCGCGAGGTCGCCGCCCGGCGCGCCGCCGAACGGGCCCGGCGCGCCCGCGAACTCGGCCTCGCCGAAGGCGCCGAGGAGGAGTGGGGCGAGGAGGACGGCGACGACGTCGACGTCCCCTCCGAGTACCCGGAGCGCTGGGCCGACGTCCTGGCCGCCGACAACGTCCGCGGCCGCCTCACCGCCCGCGGCGGGCCCCACCACCGGCCCGGTCCGCCCCCGCCGGACAGCGACCGGCCGTCCGGGCCGCCGCCGGAGCGGCGGGCGCCCGACTACCCGCCCCGGCCGCCGTGGGAGCGGCAGTAGGGGCAGGGTTCCGGCACCACGACGAACGGCACAGGGCCTCCCCCGCGGGATGCGGGGGAGGCCCTGTGCCGTTCGTCGTCTCCTGGTGCCGGTTCGCCGGTTCGCCGTCGCCCGTTGCCCAGAGGGCGGCCCGGGGCCCGGCGGTGGGTCAGGCGGTGGGTCAGGCGGTCGCCGGGTTCGGCGGGAAGGGGGACGGCGGGGCCGGGTGGTACCCGTACGGGGACTGCTCGGCCGGAGGGTGCGGGGCGGCCGGGTTGACCTCGGTCCGGTCCGGATCCGGATCCGGGCCCGGGGCGGCCGGGCGTGGGAGCGTCAGCTCCGGGGCCGTCGGGTTCGGGCCGCTCGGCGCGGTCGGGTTCGGGCTCGGATCCATCGCGGCCGGACCACCCGGGGCCGCCGACCGACCCGCCGGCCCGGCCTGCGCCGGGAGCGGATCGGGGCTCGGCGGCGCCGGCTCCAGCGCCGTGCGCCCGGCCGAGTCGCTCAGCTTGATCAGCAGCGCCACGATCAGCCAGTTCGCCAGCAGCGACGAGCCGCCCGCCGCCAGGAACGGCAGCGCCTTGCCGGTCAGCGGCACCAGCCCGCTCACCCCGCCGACCACCACGAACACCTGCAGCGCCAGCGCCGTCGACAGTCCCGTCGCCAGCAGCTTGCCGAACGGGTCGGTCAACCCGACCGCCGTCCGCAGCCCGCGCTGGACCAGCAGCAGGTACACCAGCAGCACCGCCGTCACCCCGGCCAGGCCCAGCTCCTCGCCGATCGTGGTGAAGACGAAGTCGCTGCGCCCGGCGAAGCCGATCAGCCACGGCCGCCCCGAGCCCAGGCCCGTCCCGGTCAGGTGCCCGGTGCCCAGGCTGAACAGCGCCTCGGCGGGCTGGTCGGAGATGATCGCCGGGTCGTGGTGCTCCTTGTAGATGTCGAGCGGGTGCAGCCAGGCCTCGACGCGCCCGTGCACGTGCGGCTCCACGGTGCCGACCACGGCCGCGCCGCCGACCGCCATCAGCAGGCCGAGCACCACCCAGCTGGTGCGCTCGGTCGCCGCGTACAGCATCACGACGAAGACGCCGAAGAAGATCAGCGAGGTGCCGAGGTCGCGCTCGAAGACCAGCACCAGCAGGCTGACCACCCAGATCGCCAGCACCGGGCCGACGTGCCGCCCGCGCGGCAGGGTCATCCCCCAGATCTTCCGGCCGGCCAGCGCGAGCGCGTCCCGGGAGGCCATCAGGTAGCCGGCGAAGAAGATCGTGATCGCGACCTTCACGAACTCGTCCGGCTCGAAGGAGAGCCCGAACAGGCGGATCCAGCGCTTGGCGCCGAAGTCCTCCGCCCGGCCCGGGAAGAACGCGGGCGCCGCCAGCAGGATCAGCGCCCCCGTCATCAGCAGGTACACGTACCGCTGGAAGAACCTGTGGTGCTTGATCAGCACGATCAGCGCGATCGCCACCGCGACCGAGATGAACACCCACATCAGCTGCGAGGGCGCGGCCGGGAGCTTCTGGTAGTCGCCCTTCCTCGCGTGCGCCGCCGCGTAGGAGATGTCCAGCCGGTCCAGCAGCATCAGCCCGAAGCCGGTCAGGAAGACGCCCAGCGGCAGGATCAGCGGATCCGCGTACGGGGCGAACCGCCGCACCGCCAGGTGCGCCGCCCCGGCCAGGCCGCCCAGCGCCAGGCCGTGGACCAGCAGCCCGGGCGGCATTTTGCCGGTCAGCGCCAGATCGGCGTCGACGTGCCCCGCCAGACAGACGGCCACCGCGAGCGCCAGCAGGCCCAGCTCGATGTTGCGGTGGCGCGCCGCCAGCCGGCGGCCCTCGCCGCGTGCAGTGCTTTGCACCCTTGTCGTCCCCTTGTCATCACCCGCGTGGCCGGTATCGCCGACGGTGCATCCTGCCAGACGAACACGCCCCTGCGCCGGTTGCGGTCCGGGGGCCGTCGAGGCCTGAACTTTGCCTGGGCAAAGCTTTTTCCGGGCTCGGTAAAGCTTTGTTCAGGTGCAGGTATAGAGGCGGGCCCCGGGCGCGGCGGGCCCCGGCCGGGAGGCCATCATGGCCGGGCGCCGCGGTCCGGTCCGCGCCGTCCGACGGACCGCCGGACGGCGCGGGCGGCGGCAGGGCGCGAACGAGGTGGGCGGACGGATGGACGGCGCGGTGCGAGTGCTCGCCTACAGCGGACCGCCGCCCTGGCAGTGGTCCGACCTGGCCACCTCGTGGACGGCCGAACCGCTCGTGCTCGCCCTCTCCGTGCTGCTCGGCGGCTGGTACCTGGCCGCGGTGCGCACCGTCCACCGGGCGGGCGGCGAGCGCTGGCAACCGTCCCGCACCGCCGCCTTCCTGGGCGGGCTGCTGCTGTGGATCTGGTGCACCTGCTCCGGCCTCGGCGTGTACGAGCGGATCCTGTTCACCGACCGGGCCGTCCAGGTCGTGCTGCTGCTGATGCTCGTCCCGCTGCTGCTCGCCCTCGGTGCGCCGGTCTCGCTGCTGGTCGCGGCCGCGCCGCCGGCCCGGCGCGAGCGCATCCTGCGGGCGCTGCGCAGCCGGCCGTCCAAGGTGCTGATGTTCCCGGCCGTCTCCACCGCGCTGCTGATGGCCCCGCCGTGGCTGCTCTACTTCACGCCCTGGTACGAGGAGTCGGTGTCCAGCGCGTTCGGGAACGTGCTGCTGCACCTGGCGCTGGTGCTGCTCGGCCTGGCGTACTTCTGGCCGCGGCTGCAGATCGACCCGGTCGGGCGCGAGTACCCGCACCTGGTCGGGCTGTTCATCACCTTCGCCGAGGTGATCTTCGACGCGGGGCTCGGGCTGGTGCTGATCTACGGCGGCCACCTGGTCGCCGAGCACTACTACGTGGCGCTCGGGCGGCCGTGGGGGCCGAGCCTGGCGCAGGACCAGACCTGGGGCGGCAACATGCTCTGGGTGCTGGGCGACCTGGTCGGGCTGCCGTTCCTGGCCGCGCTGGTGCGGCGGATGGTGGTGCAGGGGCGGGAGGAGATCAAGGCGGTGGACGCCGAACTCGACGCCCGTTTCGAGGAGGCCGCGGCGCGGGCGCAGGCGGCGGGGCTGCCGGCCGAGGAGGAGGCCGGGATGCGGCCCTGGTGGCTGGACGACCCGAACCTCAAGCACCGGTACGGCGGGTAGTCGGCTCCGGAAGGTAGTCGGCTCCGGAGGGTAGCCGGCTCCGGCGGGTTCCTGAGCGAGGGCCCGCACTTCTGTAGGTCCAATGCTGGCCCCCTGTGGATCCCTTCACCGCGTTTCCGCAGGTCAAAAACCAGTTGGCCCTGCCACCCCGACCCGCTAGCGTTTCTCCCGTCCAGATCGGGGGCCTTCACGGCCGCCCGAGGAGTAGAGAGCAGGAGGTGAACCCCGTGGTCGTTGTCGCCCCGATAGCTGCCTTGGGCAGTACTCGCGTTCACCTCCTCTTCCCGGCCGCCGGCTGACCCTTTCCGCGCCAGCCGCAGCCCGCCGGGATCATCTCCTCCCGAAGGGCCCACCGCGTTGTTCAACGCTGCCTCCACTTCGTCGTCCCCCTCCACCTCTGGCTCCCTCTCTGACGAGCTGCCGCTGTCCGGCTACGGCTGGACGCCCGAGCTCGCCGAACTCTTCACCCCGCTCGCCGAGGCCGGGCTGATTCCGGCCCGGATCGTCCGGGTCGACCGCGGCCAGTGCGACGCCGTGCTCGCCGATCCGGAGACGGGCGAGCCGCGCACCGTCCGGCTCGACACCCGCCCGGTCGGCGACGCCGACATGATCAACTGCCCGTGCACCGGCGACTGGGCCGCCGTGGACCTCCACGCCCAGCCGATGGCCGCCGTCACCGCACTGCTGCCCCGCTCGACCGCGATCATCCGCAAGGTGGCCGGCAAGCGCTCCGACGGCCAGGTGCTCGCCGCCAACGTCGACACCGTCCTGATCGCCGCCTCGCTCGCCGCCGATCCGGACCTCGGCCGGATAGAGCGCTTCCTCGCCCT
Organism: Kitasatospora sp. NPDC088861; assembly: GCF_044750105.1. Lineage (NCBI taxonomy): Bacteria > Bacillati > Actinomycetota > Actinomycetes > Kitasatosporales > Streptomycetaceae > Kitasatospora > Kitasatospora sp. NPDC088861. The sequence goes on along the minus strand of NZ_JBIVJF010000012.1, from coordinate 85,338 downwards.
GGCCTGGGAGTCCGGCGCCGACCCCCTGGTCGTCCTCACCAAGGCCGACCTGGTGGACGACGCCGAGTTCATCCGCGCCGACGTCGAGGCGGTCGCGCCCGGTGTCACCGTGCTCGTGGTCAGCGCCGGGACGGGCGAGGGCATGGACGTGCTGCGCGCCTGCGCGCCCGGCACCACGGCCGTGATCGGCCAGTCCGGCGTCGGCAAGTCCACGCTCACCAACGCGCTCGCCGGCGTCACGGCGATGGCCGTCCAGGAGGCCCGATCGGTCGACCAGAAGGGCCGCCACACCACGACCACCCGTGAACTGATCCCGCTGCCCGGCGGGGGTGTGCTCATCGACACCCCCGGGCTGCGCGAGGTCGGCCTCTACGGTGGCGAGGGCGTGGACCTGGCCTTCGCCGACATCGCCGGACTGGCCGAGGACTGCCGCTTCCATGACTGCGGCCACCACACCGAGCCCGGCTGCGCGGTGCAGGCGGCGCTCGCCGACGGCACCCTGCCGCAGCGCCGGATGGACAGCTACCTCAAGCTCCAGCGCGAGAACGAGTGGATCGCCTCCCGCTCGGACGCCCGACTGGCCTCGGCCCGGGCGAAGAAGTGGAAGTCGCTCTCCAAGTCGATGCGCGCCGCGGGAGGCCCCGTGAAGCGCTGACCAGGAAAGCCGACCAGGAAAGCCGACCAGGAAAGCCGACCAGGAAAACAGGAGGCCGCGGTCGGCCTCCGCCCGGGCCACCCGGCTCGGCGGAGGCCGGGCGGGCCGGCAGCCGGAAGTGCTTCAGGGCCACTGCGGTGGCGTCGTCCACGGTGAAACCCGGGTCACCGAGGGCGGCGAGCCGCCCTGGCCGGCGGCCAGACCGCGAGCAACGCGCGTGCGCCGGGCACTGCGGCGCGGTCTTCCCCCGGCGTGGACCCGGGGCGGGCTCGCCAGTGCGGGTCTCCCGGCATGGGCCCCTGTGCGGGCTGTGAGGGCCCCCGGCGTGGGCCCTCCGGGCCGGTGCTCGGGATGGGTGGGTGGAGGTGGGCGGAGGGTGGGGTGGGGGGAGGGGAGCGGGAGGGACCCCAACGGCCATGTCCGATTTCCGCCAGTCACCCCCCGCCCCAGTGCCGCAGACTGGACAGCGTGATCGACGACGACATCCGGTACCGAGCCGTGGACAGCCGAGACGCCCGCTTCGACGGCGTCTTCTTCACGGCCGTCACGTCCACCGGCATCTACTGCCGACCGAGCTGCCCCGCCGTGACCCCCAAGCGCGTCAACTGCGTCTTCTACCCCAGCGCCGCGGCCGCCCAGGGGGCCGGCTTCCGCGCCTGCCGCCGCTGCCGCCCCGACTCCGTGCCGGGCTCCCCGGAGTGGAACCACCGCGCCGACCTGGTCGGTCGCGCGATGCGCCTGATCGGCGACGGCGTGGTGGACCGCGAGGGCGTCGCGGGCCTGGCCAGCCGCCTCGGCTACAGCTCCCGCCAGCTCCAGCGCCAGCTCATCGCCGAACTGGGCGCCGGCCCGATCGCGCTGGCCCGCGCCCGCCGCGCCCAGACCGCCCGCCTGCTGCTGCAGACGACCGAACTCCCGGTCACCGACATCGCGTTCGCCGCCGGCTTCGCCTCGGTGCGGCAGTTCAACGACACCGTCCGCGAGGTCTACGACCGCACCCCCAGCGGTCTGCGCGCCGAGGTCGTGGCCGGCCGCCGCGTCGCGACCCCGGCCGGCGGCCTCACCCTGCGCCTGGCCTACCGCGGCGCGCTCGACAGCGACCACCTGATCGACTTCCTCGCCCTGCGCGCCGTCCCCGGCGTGGAGGAGGTCGTCCCCGGTCCGCGCCCCGGCGTCCGCACGTACCGGCGCACCCTGGCGCTCCCGTACGGGCACGGCATCGCCGAAGTCGACGGGCTGGCGCCGGGCGAACCGCGCACCCGCGGCTGGCTCGACTGCCGACTGCTGCTCGGGGACCTGCGCGACCTCCCGACCGCCGTCCAGCGCCTGCGCGGCCTGTTCGACCTGGACGCCGACCCGGACGCGGTCGACGAGCAGCTCGGCGCCGACCCCGTGCTCGGCCCCCTGGTCCGGGAACGCCCCGGCCTGCGCTCGCCCGGCCACGTGGACCCGCACGAGCTGGCCGTCCGCGCCGTGCTCGGCCAGCAGATCACGGTCGGCGCCGCCCGTACGCTGGCCGGCCGGCTGACCGAGAAGTACGGCACCGCGCTGCCCGAGCCGAGCGGCGGCCTGCGGCTGCTGTTCCCGCCGGCGGCGGTGCTGGCCACCGCCGACCCGGAGGACTTCGCGATGCCCGCCGCCCGCCGCCGCGCGCTCACCGGCCTGTGCGCGGCCTTGGCCGAGGGGGCGGTGCGACTCGACGGCGGGGTGGACCGGGAGGAGTCCGCGGCCCGGTTGCTGGCCCTGCCCGGCATCGGTCCCTGGACCGTCGGCTACCTGAGGATGCGGGCCCTCGCCGACCCGGACGTCTTCCTCCCGGGCGATGTGGGCGTCAAGCACGGCCTCGTCCGGCTCGGCGCCCCCGGCGACCCGAAGAACGCCGCCCGCGCGGCCGAGGCGTGGGCCCCGTGGCGCTCCTACGCCGTGCACCGGCTGTGGGCCGGGCCCACGAGCGCCAGCACTGGAACGGAGAAGGCAGAGGCATGAGCACCACCGTCTACACCACCATGGAGAGCCCGTTCGGCCGGCTGCTGCTGTCCGGCGTCCTGCCCGAGGGCGGCGGCGCGGCGGCGCTGGCCACCGTCACCGCGCCCGGGCAGAAGTACGCGCTGGCCGAGCCCGCCGACGACTGGGTCCTCGACCCGGAGGCGCTCGCCGAGCCGGTCGCCCAGCTGACCGCCTACTTCGCGGGCGAGCGCACCTCCTTCGACCTCCCGCTCGCCCCGGCGGGCACCGAGTTCCGCCGGCGGATCTGGGCCGCCCTGGACGAGATCCCGTACGGCGAGACCGTCACCTACGGCCAACTCGCCGATCTGGCGGGGGAGTCGCCGCGCGCGGTGCGGGCGGTCGGCGGCGCGGTGGGCGCCAATCCGCTGCTCATCGTCCGCCCCTGCCACCGCGTCATGGGCGCCAACGGCTCGCTGACCGGCTTCGCGGCGGGCGTGGACTGCAAGCGCCGGCTGCTGGAGCTGGAGAGCGGCACGCTGTTCTGACACGTCCGCCCGGGCGGCGGCGCGGCTCAGCCCGCCGCCCGCAGGTCCACCCGCCAGTTGTGGCTGCGCATGAACCGCCCGGGCGGGAACTCGAAGTCCGTCTCGCCGACGAGGCTGAACCCGGCCTTCGCGCAGACCGCGTTGGAGGCCGGGTTGTCCACCGAGGGGAAGGCGTGCAGGTGGCGGTGGGCGGCCTCGCGGCGGGCGGCCGCGACGGCGGCGCGGGTGGCGGCGACGGCGATGCCCCGCCCCTGGTGGCCGGGCAGGACGTTCCACCCCATCTCGTGGACGGTCTCGCCCTCCCAGGTGCGGGTGCCGTAGCCGACGGTTCCGACGGCCTCGCCCTCGGGGAGCAGCACGATCCGGTACATGCAGCCCAGGCCGGACGGGACGAAGTCCAGGTAGCGCCGGTGCCGGACGAGGAGTTGCTCCTCGGTCTCGGGGCCGCCGACGTGCTTCTTCATCTCCGGGGTGTTGACCCGGCGCAGCAGTGCGAGGTCGGCGTCCGTCCAGGGCTCGATCTGTACCTGTGCTGTGCTCATGCCGGGGACGGTAGTGGTCCGTACGGGTAGGTGACCAGCGGTTTTGCAGGCATCCGGGGGTGCTGGCCGGGGTTCGGCCCCGGCTCGGCCCCGGTTTGGGCCCGGCCGGGGTTCAGGCCTGGTCGGGGCCCTGGCCGGTCTCGGCGAGGGCGCGGGCGAGCTGTTCGAGGGCGGGCAGGGCGTGGACGACGGCGTCGCGGTCGGTGGGATCGAGGGTGTCGAGGGCGGTGGCGATGCGGCGCTCGTGGGCGCGCTGCCAGTCGTCGAGCTGGCGCCGGCCGGCCGGGGTGAGGGCGATGCGGGCGGTGCGACGGTCGCCGGGGTCGGCCTGGCGGTCGACGAATCCGGCGTCGAGGAGCTTGCCGATCAGCCCGCTGACGGTGTTGGGGGCGAGCCGCTGCCGGGCGGCGAGTTCGCCGACCCGCAGGGGGGCGGCGGCGAGGGTCTGGAGGAGTTCGACCTGCGCCATGGGCAGGGACTCCCACGGGTAGTCGGTGCGGATGCTGCTGCGCAGGGCGCGGCGCAGGCGGGTGACGGTGTCGGTGAGCCGCCGGGCGTGGTCGACCGCCGTTTCGGGGGTTTCGGTGGCGGGGTCGGGGACGTGTGGTGACGACGGCATGGCGGACAGCGTATCGCCTGGTACGGGCCGGTCCGGCGGGTTGTCCACCGTCGAGCGGGGGCCTCCCGGAACTCTGCGGGGCCTCGTGGAGCTCGGTGGAACTCTGCGGGCTCCCGTCGGAAAGCGAGCAGCTCGTAGAAAGAACATATCTGCGTCCGATATATTTGTGCCATGAACGCCACCGCCCTTGCCGCGCGGCTGCTCACCGAGCGGCCCCGGCCCCGCGGCATAGCCGGCTGGCGTCACGCCCACTGGCTGGCCGTCGGCACCGTCTGCCTCGGGGCCTTCCTCGGCCAGCTCACCGCCAGCGTCACCGCCCTCGTCTTCCCGGCCCTCGGCCGGCACTTCAACGCCGGCTTCGCGGCCGTCGAATGGGTCGCCCTCGCCTACCTCCTGGTGCTGGTCGCCCTGCTCGCCCCGGTCGGCTGGCTCTCCGACCTCATCGGCCGCAAGACCATGTACCTCGGCGGCTTCGCCGTCTTCGCCCTGGCCTCGCTCGGCGCCGGATACGCCGGAAGCCTCGGCGTGCTGGTCGCCTGCCGGGCCGTCCAGGCCGTCGGCGGCGCGATGATGCAGGCCAACAGCGTCGCCCTGGTGGCGCGCGGCGTCCCGGAGCACGCGATGCGGCGCGCGCTCGGCATCCAGGCAGCGGCCCAGGGGCTCGGTCTGGCGCTGGGCCCCAGCCTCGGCGGGCTGCTGGTGGAGCACGCCTCCTGGCGGTGGGTGTTCTGGATCAACGTGCCGATCGGGGTGCTGGGAATCCTGGCCGGATGGTTCCTGCTGCCCCGTACCCGCACCGGGCCCCCGCCCGCCGCCGGTGCCGGGAAGCAGCTCATCGCCGGTACCGGGGGCCCGCTCACCGCCGATCCCGGGACCCCGCCCGCAGGGGCCGCCGCGAGCCTGCCCGCTCCCCGCGCCGGGGGCGCCCCCCGCGCGAGTGCCGCCGCGAGCCCTCCCGCCACTGTGCCCGCCACCGCGTCCGGAGCCCGCTTCGACCTGCCCGGCCTGCTGCTGCTCACCGGCTCCACCACCGCGCTGCTGCTCGCCCTGTCCACCGCCTCCGGACTGCCGCTGCCCGGCTGGGCCGCCGCCGCCCTGCTGCTCGCCGCCGCCGTCCTCGCGCTCGCGCTGGTCCGTCAGGAACGGCGGGCCGCCCGGCCGATCCTGGCGCCCGGCCTGGTCAACACCCCCGGGGTGCGGTCCGGGCTGGTGGTTTCGCTGATCGGCTACCTGCTGCTGTTCTGCCCGCTCGTGCTCGGCCCGGTGCTGCTCACCGGCGCGGGCGTGCCGGTGGCCCGGGCCGGCCTGGTGATCACCCTGCTGCCCGCCGCGTTCGCGCTCGCCGCGACCGTCGGCGGCGCGCTGCTGCCGCGCGGCTGGTCGGACGTCGCCCGCTGCCGCGCGGGCGCGGTGCTCGCGGGCGCGGGGCTGCTGCTGTTCGCCCTGCTGCCGGTCTCCGGGGCGGCCGTGGCGGTGCCGCTGCTGCTCGCCGGCTACGGGCTGGGACTGCTGCTGCCCGCCAACAACGCGCTGGTGATGCGGGCGATCCCGGCGCAGTGCTCGGCGGTCGGCGGCGGCATGGTGAACATGGCCCGCAGCCTCGGGACGGCGCTCGGCACCGCGCTGCCCGTCCTCGGAGTCCATCTGGCGGGCCCGGCGTCCGGCGGCCGGACGGTACTGCTCGCTCTCGCGGCGGTCGCGGTGGCGGCCGTGGCCCTGACCCGGCCGGTCCGCCAGGCCTGAAGCCGGGGCCCCTTCCCCTAAGCCTCCGAGCGGACGTTCAGCGCGTCCTGGGCCCGGTTGAGGCCGCGTCGCACCAGCGTGTCCAGCGCGTCCGCACACCGGTCCAACACCCCTGGCAGGGCGGCCTGTTCGCGGTCCGAGAACTTCTTCAGCACGAAGTCGCCGACGCTCTGCCCCTTCGGCGGGCGCCCGATGCCGAAGCGCAGCCGCACGAAGTCGGGGGTGCCGAGCACCTCGCCCACCGAGCGCACGCCGTTGTGGCCGCCGGGGCCGCCGCCGCGCTTGAGCCGTCCGGTGCCGAACGCGAAGTCCAGGTCGTCCTGCACGACCACCAGGTGCTCGACCGGGACGCCGTAACGCCGCAGCAGGCCGGACACCGGCCGGCCGGACAGGTTGACGAACCACTGCGGCTTGGCCAGCACCACCCGGTGGCCGTCGACCTCGATCTCCGCCACCAGGGCGCCGATCCCGCGCCGCCGGAACCGCGCGCCGTACCGTTCGGCCAGCCGCTCCACGGTCAGGAAGCCGGCGTTGTGCCGGGTCAGCCGGAACCACGGGCCGGGGTTGCCCAGTCCGGCGATCAGCCAGGGTGCGGCGGGGGTCATCGGGAACTCCAGGGGCTTGTCGCGGACGCGGGACGGCCGGGGCACGGTACGCACGGTACGGGACCGTCGACCGCGCCCCGGCCGTCCGAGGACACGCGCAGTGGGGTGGGTCAGGACTCGGGCACGCCGGGGGCGGCGCCGCGCTCCGTGAGCATGTCGGTCATCAGCTGCACCTCCGAGGTCTGTGCGACCACCATCGACTGGGCGAGCCGCTTCTCGGCGTCGTTCTTCGCCAGGTCCACATAGCCCCGGGCCATTTCGACGCCGCCCTTGTGGTGCTGGATCATCAGCTGCAGGTAGGACACCTCGGCGTCCCGCCCGCTGAGCGAACGCAGCTTCGCCAGTTGGGTGTTGGTGGCCATGCCGGGCATCAGCGAACCGTCGTGGGCCTGGTAGTCGTGGCCCATCTTCATCCACGCCATCGGCTTGGCCGCCGAGTGCTGCGGCAGCCCCCACTGGTCGATCCAGCCCATCATCATCCCGCGCTGGTTGGCCTGGGTGTTGATGATGTCGAAGGCGAGGGTGCGGGTCGCGTCGTCGCCGGTGCGGTCCCGGACGATGAACGACAGGTCCACCGCCTGCTGGTGGTGGGTCGCCATGTCGCGGGCGAACCCGGCCTCGGGCGAGTCGTCCGCCGGGACGGCCACCGAGGCCGACCCGGACGCCGACGTCCCGCTCGCCACCAGGGCGGGCACCCCGAGGGCCAACGCGAGGGCGGCGGCCAGCGCGGCCGGCCACCACAGCCGCCGACGGGCCGGGCGCGGCGCCCCGGCCTCGTCCGCGAACTCCTCGGCGGCGTGCTCGGAGCCGTCCTCGGGCGGCGCCGCGTCGGCGGTCACATCTGCCCCATGGTGCAGGAGGCGCCCGGCTCCTGGGTCTGCTTGCCCTGGACGTACTTGGTGAAGAACTGGTTCACCCGCGGGTCGCTGGCGCTCTCCACGATCAGCTGGGTGCTCCAGGCGTTCAGGGTGATGGTGCCCTTCTCGTCCGGGTACGGGCTCATCAGCGAGTACGGGGTGGTCTTGACCTTGTCGGACAGGGTCTTGATGTCGTCCGGCGTCGCCTTGCCGTTGTACGTCACCCAGACCGCGCCGTGCTCCAGCGAGTGGACGGCGCGCTCGTTCTCGACCGGCTGGTCGTAGACGTGGCCCATGCAGTCCAGCCAGATCGCGTTGTGGTCGCCGCCGACCGGCGGGGTCATCGGGTAGCTGACCTTGTCCTTGACGTGGGTGCGGCTCAGCTCGCCGAAGGTCTGCACGCCCGGGATGTCCGCGTTGGCGGCGGCCTGCTCCTTCTTCTTGCTCTGGTTGGCGTCCATGACGATCCAGGTGCCGGTGGCGATCGCGCCGATCACCAGCACACCGGCCGCGACCGAGGCGATGACCTTGTTGCGGCGGTCGCGGCGCTGCTCGCCGGCGCGCAGCTCGGCTATCCGGGCGCGGCGGTCGGTCGGGCCGGGCTTGCCGGACTGCTTGCTGGACTGCTTCGAGGCGGAACCCATGGTGGTTGTCCTTGTCCCCGCCGCGCACTGCTGGAGGCGCGGCGGTCAGCTGAAAGAAGGGGAGGGGCGGATCCGCCGGCGGATGCCGGGCGGTGGGTTCCGCTCAGGACCGGTGTACTTGCAGCTCGTGTAGATCGGGTGCCGGATGCGGACCGTCCAGCAGCCCGGCGGGCACCACCCTGGGCAGCGCCTCGGCTGCCGGCGCGAGCGGTGACGCGGCCGGCTGCGGATGCGGCGGCGGGTTCGGCAGCTGGGCGTCCTGCGCGCAGTACGGGTGGCTGGAGCAGCCGTTGTCACGGCGCGGCTGCCCGCCGTCGGCGGTGCACCACGTCCAGTGCCGCTGCTCCCCGGCGCGCTGGCGCTGGTCGGAGGCCTTGGCGGCGGGGCCGGCGTGCGGGACGTGACTGGCGACCGTCGTGACGGTGACGGTGACGGCGGCGGTGACGGTGGTCGGCGTCGGAGCGGCGTGCGCGCCGACCGCCTTCGACTGACCGGCGCACGGCAGCGTCGTGAGCAGCGCGACCAGCAGCAGGACCCACAGCACACCCACCGGGCGGCCCGCCGGTGCGGCCCTCCCCGGTCGAGGTGAGCTGGGGGCCGACGCGGTCATGCGCACATTTAATCAGCCGAACGAGTGAAGCGATGCCCCTCCTCCACCCCCATTTTCGGCCGCTCCCGGACCCGAACACCCCGGAAACGCCCTGCTCCGGGCACATCCGGCAAGCACGGACGGAACGGGACCGAACGCGGGGGTGAACCCGGGGGTGGACGCGGGGCCGGACGCGGGGCCGGATTCCCCGGTGAAACCCGAGGTGGGCGCGGTGGCCGGGAACGGCCCGGCGCTGACCGGTTGTCGCCGAAACCCGGACAGCGTCGTTGCACTTGGAGACAATGACGTCGAGTCCGGCCCCGCCGGGGGCGGCGCGACCACGGACCGACCAGGAGCCGCCAGATGAGCAAGCAGGGTGCCCCCGCACAGTCGCACCGGCCGGACGACGGCTGGTGGGACACGGTCTACGACGGCCCGGCGGGCACCCTCCCCGACACCCCGCACGCGGACCCCGGCGACGGCAGCGTCGACGACTGGTTCGACACGGCGGTCGGCCTCATCGGCCAGCAGCGCACGGCCGAACCGGAGTCGGTGCTGGACGCGGGGCCGGTGCTGGGCGTGGAGCCGGTGCTGGGCGTGGAGCCGGCGTCGGAGTCGGCAGCGGTGCCGGAGCCGGAGCCGGAGTCGGCAGTGGTGCCGGCAGCGGCCGAGGTGCTGGAACGGGACAGCATCGACGACTGGTTCGACACCGCGATCGGCGTCATCGGACCCCAGCGGGCGGACGAGGAGCGGGTCTTCGCCCCTGACGTCCAGGAAAGCGAAGCCGACACCCTCCCCACACCGGTCTCCCTGGACAAGCCCGCCCCCGAGCCCGCGCCGCAACCGGAACCGGAACCGGAACCCGAACCGCAACCCGAGGCCGAACCGGAGGCCGCCACTGAGGAACCCGAGCCCGAGCCCGAGCCCGAAGCCGAGGCCACCGAGGAACCCGACGCCACCGTCCCCGACCCGCGCCCGGCCGTCCGCTCGCCGCTCTCCGACGGCGCCCCCACCGTGCCGCACATCGGCGAGCGCCCGCCGACCTACGGGCCGGAGCCGACCGCCGTCCCGGAGGCGGACCCGGGCGTCCTCGGGGCGCTCGTGCCGGACACCGTCCTGGAGGGCGCCCAGTACGGCCCGTCCGTTCTGCGCGCCGTCTCCGTCCGCGGCGACTCCGCCCGCTACCGGGGCGAGTCGCGGCGGGACGCGCTGCTGATCACCAGGTTCGGGGACGGCCCGGACGGGCTGCTGCTCGCCGTGCTCGCCGGCATCGACCGGACCGGCACCGCCGCGGACGAGGCGCTCGCCCCGGGGGCCGTCGCCACCAGCACCCGCGAGGCCTGCCGCCATCTGGCCGCCGCGGTCGGCCGCAGCCGCGAGGGCCTGGCCGCCGACCTGCGCGACGGCGCCCGGGACCGGCTGCGCTACGGCCTCCAGCGGCTCGCCACCGGCGCCGTCGCCCCGCTGCGCGCGCTCGTGCCCGGGAACGAGGAGGACGGCACGCCGTCCCCGGCCTCGCTGCACTGCCTGCTGCTGTCGCTCGACCCGGCGGTCGGCCACCGGGCGGCCTTCGGGGTCGGCCCGGGCGGGCTCTACCTGCTGCGCTCCGGCCACTGGATCGACGCCTACGCGGCCCGCCTGCTGCACCACCCGGACGGCCGGCAGCCGCCGGAGGAGCCGAGGCCGTTCCGCTTCCGGCTGGTCCCCGCCACCCCGGGCGACGTGCTGCTGCTCTGCACCCCCGGCCTGGCCAGCCCGATCGCCGACGAGCCGGCCGTCGCCCACTTCCTGTCCACCCACTGGGCCCACCCGCACCCGCCCGGCACCGTCGACTTCCTCCGCCAGGTCCAGGTCCGTGCCAAGGGCTACGCCGACGACCGCACGGCCGCCGCCGTCTGGACCGAATGACGACCGCATGACGACCGCGGGGCGGCTGGAGCGCCGCCGGCCCGCCGGTGCCGCGCCCGACACCCGGTCAGCGCACCCGGTCAGCGCACCCGTTCGGCGCACCCGGGGGGAAGGCGGCGCGCGGCGCGGAGCCGCGGACGGTGACTGCGGCCCGGAGGGCGGGCAGCACCCAGACGACCTGCACCGCGGCGTACCAGGGCGGGCAGACGCCCGGGATCGGTTGACGCCGATGAGGGCGATCGGCAGGACGACGGTGAGGGCGGCATGACCGACGACGACGACACCGACCGCCGCGTCCGCGCCGTCCTCACCTACCTGAGCAAGCCCTAGCCTGATCCGGGCCCCTCCCGCGGCGAAATATGTAGACCGACCGACAGATTTCCCGGCCGCGCGAGAAGTCGGCGGGCCCGACTTCTCGCGCGCTGCTCGCGCTTGCGGGTAGTGAATATGTAGACCGACCGACATATTTTTCCCTGGTCACGACCGCGCCGACCGCGCCGACGGGAGTGGATCGCGCAGGAAGTCGACCGGGCCGACTTCCTGTGCACCGCGCGCACTCACGCGCCCCACACGCCACGCGCCACGCGCCCCACACGCCACGCATCACGCGCGCGCATCGCGCCGTCGCGTCACCGAGGGAAATCTATAGACCGGTCGGTATATTTTCTCCCTCGCCGCCGCAGCCCCTGGTCAGGTGCGCAGGAGGATCGCGGTGACGGCGGTGGCCTGGGTGAGGGCGGCGGGGCGGTGGGTGCCGGGGAGGCCGATGGCGAGGGGGACGGCCAGGCCGTCGAGGAGGGCGCGGATCTGGGTGGCCCGGTCGGCGGCGGGCCCGGGGGTGAAGTGGCCGGTGGCGGTGCCCTCCTCGATGAGGGCGACCAGGTCGGCCTGCCAGGGCGCCTCGATCTCCTGTTGCCCCTGGCGGATCTCGGCGCTGGCGGGGGAGCGCCCCCACACCTCGACCCACAGGATCCAGCGCGGATCGCCCGCCCCGTCGGGCAGGTAGAGGCGCAGGTAGGCGTCGAGCCGCTGCCAGGGGTCGCGCAAGCGGTCGGCGAGGGCGTCGCGGCGCCGGGCCCCGAGCTGGTCCTCGCTCCAGCGGAGGGTTTCCAGCAGCAGCTGGTCCTTGCTGCCGAAGTAGTAGAGCAGGTGTCCGGCGCTCATCTGGAGCTGTTTGCCGAGCCCGGCCATGGTGAGTTTGGCGAGCCCGTGTTCGGCGATCGCGGCCCGGGCGGTGGCGAAGACCTCCTCGCGGGGGCGCGCCGGCCGGCGCGGGCGGGGGTCGGCCATGTGCGGTGCGCTCCCTCGGTGGTGCGGAGGTCGGAAGGCTGCCGGGGCGGGGGAGGTGCCCCCGCCCCGGCAGCCGGGTGGCCCAGGTGCCCAAGGTGGCCCAGGTGCCTCAAGTGGCCTGGGATCAGACGGACTTCGGCTGCTGCTGCGTGATGCAGTGGATGCCGCCGCCGTTGGCGAAGATCTCGCGGGCGTCGACGAGTTCGACGGTGCGGCCCGGGTAGGCGCGGCCGAGGGCGGCGGCGGCCTCCTGGTCGCGCGGGTCGTCGAAGGCGCACAGGATCACGGCGCCGTTGGCCACGTAGTGGTTGATGTAGGAGTAGTCGACCGGTTCGCCGTCCTCGTCCAGCAGGACGGTGGGGGCGGCCAGTTCGATGACCTCCAGCGCCCGGCCCCGGGCGTCGGTGGCGGCGCGCAGGACGGCGACGAGCTCCTGGCAGACCGCGTGGTCCGGGTGGGCGGGGTCCGGCTGGACGTGGGCGACGACGACGCCGGGGCGCACGAAGGAGGCGACGATGTCGATGTGCCCGCGGGTGCCGAACTCGTCGTAGTCGCGGGTGAGTCCGCGCGGCAGCCAGATCGCCTTGGTGGTGCCGAGGAAGGCGTGCAGCTCGGCCTCGACCTCCTCCTTGGTCCAGTCCGCGTTGCGGCCCTCGCCGAGTTGGACGGTCTCGGTGACCAGGACGGTGCCCTCGCCGTCGACGTGGATGCCGCCGCCCTCGTTGATCAGCCGGGAGGCGAAGCGCTGGACGCCCGTCAGTTCGCTGATGTGCTCGGCGATGTGCTGGTCGTGGTCCCAGCGGGCCCAGGACTGGGCGCCCCAGCCGTTGAAGATCCAGTCGGTGGCGGCCAGCGAGCCCTTGCCGTCGATCAGGAAGGACGGGCCGATGTCGCGCATCCAGGCGTCGTCGAGCGGGCGCTCGACGATCTCGACCTGCTCGGAGACGTACCGGCGGGCGTCCGCGGTCTCGCCGGTGTTGACGACCAGGGTGACCGGCTCGTACCGGACGATGGTGTTGGCGACGGCGGCCCAGGCCTCGCGGCCCGCGTGCAGGTTCTCGGGGGTGTCGAAGGTGGGGTTGGCGGTGGGGAAGGCCATCCAGGTGCGGTCGTGCGGGTGCCACTCGGCGGGCATCCGGTAGCCGAGGGAGGCGGGCGTGGGGGTGGTCATCCGGGAGTCCTAGTGGGGGGAGGCGTTCGGCGGAGGTGTCAGCGGAAGTGTCAGAGGAAGTAGAGGCGGCTGAGCGAGACGCTGTCCGCGGGTTCGGAGCGCAGCGGTTCGCCGTCCAGCGAGACCAGGCCGGTCTGGGTGACGTCGACGCGGCCGACCCGGGCGTTGCGGACCATGTCGCGCGGGCCGATGCCGCGGGTGTTGCGGACGCCGACGCGGCGGCGGCGGGTGGGCAGCCCGTCGGCGGGGCGGTCGAGGTAGGCGCCGTCGGCGGCGGCCTGGGCGACGAAGGCGACCGAGATGTCGGCGGCGGTGGCGCCGTGGGCGCCGAACTGCGGTCCGAGGACGAGGGGTTCGCAGGTGTCGGTGGAGGCGTTGGGGTCGCCGACCACGCCGTAGGCGGGGAAGCCGGCCTTCAGGACCAGCTGCGGCTTGGCACCGAAGTGGTCGGGGCGCCACAGCACGATGTCGGCGAGTTTGCCGACCTCGATGGAGCCGACCTCGTGGGAGAGACCGTGGGCGATGGCGGGGTTGATGGTGAGCTTGGCGATGTAGCGCAGGACGCGCTCGTTGTCGTCGCCGCTCTCGGTGGTGCCGTAGCCACCGTCCAGGGGGCCGAGTTCGGCCTTCATCTTGCCGGCCATGGCGAAGGTGCGGCGGACGGTCTCGCCGGCGCGGCCCATGCCCTGGGCGTCGGAGGAGGTGATGCCGATGACGCCGAGGTCGTGCAGGACGTCCTCGGCGCCCATGGTGCCGGCGCGGATGCGGTCGCGGGCCATGGCGGCGTCGCCGGGCAGGTCGGTCTTGAGGTCGTGGGCGGAGACGATCATGTCGAAGTGCTCGCCGAGCGCGTCGCGGCCGAACGGCAGGGTGGGGTTGGTGGAGGAGCCGATGACGTTGGGCACGCCCGCCATCTTCAGCACGTTGGGGACGTGTCCGCCGCCGCAGCCCTCGATGTGGAAGGCGTGGATCGTCCGCCCCTCCAGCACCTTGAGCGTGTCCTCCACCGACAGGCACTCGTTCAGGCCGTCGGTGTGCAGGGCGACCTGGACGTCGTACTCCTCGGCGACGCGCAGCGCGGTGTCCAGGGCGCGGGTGTGGGCGCCCATGTCCTCGTGGACCTTGAAGCCGGAGGCGCCGCCCTCGGCCAGGGCCTCGACGAGCGGGGCCGCGTCGGAGGACGAACCGCGGCCCAGGAAGCCGATGTTGACGGGCCAGGCGTCGAAGGCGTTGAAGGCGTGGCGCAGGGCCCAGGGGGAGTTGACGCCGACGCCCCAGACCGGGCCGAACTCCTGGCCGATGATCGTGGTGACGCCGGAGGCGAGGGAGGCCTCCATGATCCGCGGCGAGAGCAGGTGGACGTGGGTGTCGATGGAGCCGGCGGTGGCGATCATGCCCTCGCCGGAGACGATGGTGGTGCCGGTGCCGACGACGACGTCCACGCCGTCGAGGGTGTCGGGGTTGCCGGCGCGGCCGATCGAGGCGATCCGGCCGCCGATCAGGCCGATCGAGGTCTTGCGGATGCCCTGGATGGCGTCGATCACCAGGACGTTGCTGATCACCACGTCGCAGGTGTCGCGGACGGCGGCGGCCTTGAGGTGCAGTCCGTCGCGGGCGGTCTTGCCGAAGCCGGCCAGGAACTCCTCGCCGGGGGCCTGGGAGTCGGACTCGACGCGGACGATCAGGCCGGAGTCGCCGAGCCGGATCCGGTCGCCGGCCCGGGGGCCGTGCACCGAGATGTAGTCGTGGGGGGTGATGGACGTCATGACGGCACCTCCGCGTCGTCGAAGGTGGTCAGGTAGCCGGTCGCGCGGGCCTTGGCCAGGGCGGCCTCCTTCGCGCCGGGCGCGTCCAGCGGGCCGTCGACCAGGCCGGCGAAGCCGATCGCGACGCGCTCGCCGCCGATCGGCACCAGGCCGACCTGGACGGTGGCGCCCGGGTCGAAGCGCACCGAGGAGCCGGCCGGGACGGCCAGGTGGGTGCCGTAGGCGGCGGCGCGGTCGAAGGCGAGGCGCGGGTTGGCCTCGAAGAAGTGGAAGTGCGAGGTGACCGAGATCGGCACCTGGGAGGTGTTGTGGACGGGCAGCAGCACCGTCTCCTCGACCGGGTCGTAGCCGGCGCCGTCGCCGATCAGCGCGCCGCCGGGGGCCTCGTCGCCGAGCGAGCCGGCGCCCCGGAACGGGTCGTTGACGACGGCCAGGCGGGTGCCGTCGTCGAAGACGGCCTCGACCTGGACGACGGTGACGACGTCCGGCACGCCGGGCAGCACGTCGGCGGCGGTGAGCACGCTGCGGCCGGCCTCGATGGCCTCGGCCAGGCGCCGACCGTCGCGGGCGGCCTCGCAGACGGTGTCCGCGATCAGGGCGGTGGCCTCGGGGATGTTGAGGCGTACGCCCCGGGCGCGGCGGGCGCGGGCCAGTTCGGCTGCTGTGAAGATCAGCAGCCGGTCCCGCTCGGTGGGGGTCAGTCGCACGGTTCCTCGCTCGCGGTCGCCGGGGAGGGGGTCGGCTTTCGGGGGCGATGTTAGAACGTCGTTCAAACATCTCGGGCCATTGAACCCGGACCGGGCCGCCGTGTCCAGCGTTGCCGGTCCGCAGGGGTTCGGCCCGCCGGGCGCGCGGCGGGGGTGAAGCCCTGGAGGGGAGGGCGCGCGGCCGGGGTGCGCCGGGCGCGCGGAGCAGGACGGGGCCCGGCGCGCGGCGGGGTGCGACGGGGAGTGGGAGGGCGGCGCGGGCCGGCGCCCGGGCGCCGGGTGTGCGCGGGATCGGGCGGGGGCGGACTCGAAAACAGGCTCTGCGCTTCGCAAACCTGTCCGGCGCGGGCAGTTGGATCACGTGAACCTCCCCGTGCCCCTTTCACCCCACGTGATCGGACGCACACTGTTGCAAACGCCGTCAACTGGGCATGAGGATGGGTGGTCAGAACGTGGGGGCCACCCGGCCGGCGGGGGATCCGGAGGCGGGGGCTCGGATTCGAGGGCGGGGGCATGTGTTGATGGACGGTCAGTCGCGATTCCCGCGGCAGCGGACGAGTTCGGGTGACGCCTACCGGTCCGGGCCCGCCCCGGGCGCGGCCGGCGGCACCGGGACGACCCTGCCGGGCACCTCGGCCCCCGGCTGCGCCCTGCACCGCCGGCTGCACCTGACGCTCGACCCGGCCGACCTGGTCGCGGTCGGCTCGGTCCGCCGGCGGCTGCGGACGGCGCTCAGCCACTGGGGGGTGCCGGAGCTGTCGGACACCGCCGAACTGCTCTCCTCCGAGCTGGTGACCAACGCGCTGCTGCACACCGGCAAGGGCGCGGTGTTCGACGCGGTGCTCGGGTCGGACCACCGGCTGCGGATCGAGGTGCAGGACGGCACGACCCGGCTGCCCGGCCGGCGCCGCGATCCGGACGCCGAGTACGCGACCTCGGGGCGCGGCCTGCTGCTGGTGGAGTCGCTCGCGGACGCGTGGGGCGTGCAGCTGCGGGGCGACGGCAAGGTCACCTGGTTCGAGCTCGCCCTGCCCTGAGCCCGGCCGCTCGCGGGGCGCGGGCACGGGGCGCGGGCACGGAGCGCGGGCACGGAGCACGGAGCACGGGCCCGGGGCGCTCGGGGCGCGGGGCATGTGGGGGTACGCGGCCCGCCGCACCGTTCGCCGTCGATTCATTCGCCTTCGAAGCATGCCCAGAACAGAAGGCGGAGCGGAAGATTTCCGGCCCGTTACCATTGCCGCTCGGCCCAACATTGGACAGGATGGTGGGAATGTGTGTCCACGTGCGGGAAGCAGCGGGGAGACCGAACCTCGACCGACCCCGCCCGTCGACACCGCCCGATCCAGCACCACCCATCACACCGCCACGCGGCCCGTCCGGACGGTCGGCGCGGTCCGCCACGGCAGCGGCAGGAGCAGCATGCCCACTGAGCCCGAGTCGCCGGGGCCGGCGCTTCCATCCGGTGCGCCCACCGCCGAACCGCAGCAGGCAGCCTCCACCCACACCACCGGTCCGAACCCCGCCGGTCCCGCTCCCGTGACGGTCGACCAGCCCCCCGCCGGCCCCACCGCGGCCGGGCCGGGCCGGGCGAAGCCGCCCGCGCAGGCGGTGCGCCGGCCCGTGCCGCGCCCGGCGCCCGCGCTCGCCGCCGGACGGCTGGCGACGGTGCTCCCCGGCAGCCTGCCGCCCGCCTCCGCGGACACCATGCCGGACTGGCTGGAGCCCGCGATGGCCGCCAACGGCATCGGCTCCTTCGACTGGGACATCCGCCGCGACGTCCTGGAGGGCGACCACCGGGCCTGCGCGATCATCGGCCTGGACAGCATGGACCAGGGCCGCTTCGATCGCACCGCCGGTTCCTTCCTGGCCCTGCTGCACCCCGAGGACGCGCCGGTGGTGCGCCGCCGGGTCGAGCGCGCGGTGGCCGAACTGGGCCAGTGCGGCGCCTACTACCGCACCGTCGGGCCCAACGGCACCATGCGCGCGGTGCGCTTCCGCGGCCGGGTGCTCGCGGACGCCTTCGGCCGGGCCTCGCGGATGGTGGGCTTCGTCTGGGACGCCACCGTCGAACTGCACAAGCGCGACCGCGCCGACCGGATGGCCCTGCTGCGCGAGGAGCGCTCCCGGTTCATCAAGGAGGCGGCCCGCGCCCTCTCCGAAGCCGTCACCGTCCGCGACGTGGCCCGGGTGTTCACCGGACTGCCGCTTCCCGGACTGCCGCCGGACGGCCTGGTGCTGGCCTCCTTCGAGGCCGGCCGGGCGCAGGTGCTCGGCGCCTCCGGCTACCGGACCGAGGCGCTGGCGGTCTGGGACCGCACGGTGCTGCCGGCCGGGCACCCGGCCGCCGAGGCGGTGCGCCACCGGGCGCCGGTGTTCATCCCGACCCGCGAGGAGTTCCGCGCGTCCTACCCCGAGGTCTGGGAGCCGACCAGCCGTACCGGGCGTGGCTCCTGGGCGTTCCTGCCGCTGGTGGCCAGCGGGCGGGCGATCGGCGTCTGCGTGGTCAGCTTCGACGACGAGCGCGAGCTGGACGCGGACGAGCGCACCCTGCTGTCCACCCTGGGCGGGCTGGTCGCCCAGTCCCTGGCCAGGGCCCGGCTGCACGACGCCGAGCACGAACTGGCGGCCGGCCTCCAGCGGGTGATGCTGCCGCGCACCGTGCCGTCGGTGCCGGGGGTGACGACCGCCGTGCGCTACCTGGCGGCCGGCTCCGGCCTGCAGATCGGCGGCGACTGGTACGACGTGGTGCCGCTGCCGGGCGGGCACGTCGGCCTGGTAATCGGGGACGTCCAGGGCCACGACGTGCACGCTGCCGGGATCATGGGCCAGCTGCGGATCGCGCTGCGCGCCTACGCGGCCGAGGGGCACCCGCCGGCCGCGGTGATGGCCCGCGCCTCCCGCTTCCTCGCAGACCTGGACACCGACCACTTCGCGACCTGCGCCTACGCCGAGGTCAACGTGGATTACGGCGTGGTCTACGCCGTCCGGGCCGGCCACCTCGACCCGGTGGTGCGCCGGGCGGACGGCACCGCCGCCGTGGTGCCGGTGGCCGGCGGGCTGCCGCTGGGCATCGACCCGGACCAGGAGTACCGGGTCACCCGGTTCAGCCTGGACCCGGGCGAGACGGTGCTGCTCTGTACCGACGGCCTGGTCGAGGCGCGCGGCATGGACCTGGACGAGGGCATCGCCCGGCTCACCCGGGCGCTCGCCCGTCCGCTGCCGCCCGCCGAGGAGGCGGCCCGCGACCCGCTGGAGGACCTGGCCGACCGGATCGCCTCCCAGGCCGCCGACTCCAGCGAACGCGAGGACGACATAGCGCTGCTGCTCCTGCGCTGGGACGGTCCGGCCGGCGGCCTGGCCGCCCAGCAGCTGCGCCGCCGGATCGGCCAGGCCGACCTGGCGCGGATCTCCGAGGTCCGGGCCGAACTGCGCGACGCGCTGCGCCGCTGGGGCGTCGCCGAGTTCATCGACACCGCCGAACTGCTCTCCTCCGAGCTGGTCACCAACGCCATCCGGCACACCGACCGGGACGCCATGTTCACCGCCCGGCTCTACCGGGAGCCGGCCTCGGACGGCGGCCGGGCCCGGCTGCGGGTCGAGGTGGAGGACGAGTCGGACCTGTGGCCGACCCGCCGGACCCCGGGGGAGCAGGCCTCCTCCGGGCGCGGGCTGATGCTCGTCGAGGCGCTGGCGGACGCCTGGGGCGTGGAGCCGCGCGGCTCCGGCAAGCGGATGTGGTTCGAGCTCAGCGGCACGCCCGCTACCTAGGTCCGGTCACCCGAACTGCTGCTCCAGGTCCTTCAGTTTGCGCTCCAGCGAGTCCAGCCGGGGCAGCGTCACGGTGTCCTCGTCGACGGTCAGGTCGATGGTGCGCCGCTCCGGGCGGGCGGGCAGGCCCGGCTGCGCCACCGTGCCCTCGGCGGGCACCACCGCGCCCTCGGCGGCCTCGACCTCGCGCGGCCCGGCGGGCCGCTCCGCCGCGGGCCCGCCGGCTATGGCGGGTTCCGAGCCGGACTCCAACTGCCGTGCGCCGCCGCCGCGACCGCGCCAGGCGCTGTTGCTGCGGCTGATCGCCCGGATCTCCGCCCGCTCGCGGCGGCCGGCCAGCCTGCGGCGCTCCCGCTCCACGGCCCTCTCCCGCTTGTCCTCGCGGACCTCGTCCACCGCCTCGTCGAGGCTGCGGACGCCTTCCAGGAGCATCAGCGACCAGGCCGCGTAGGTCTCGCGCGGGGCGCGCAGCCAGCGCACGATGCGGATCTGCGGCAGCGGGCGGGGGACGAGTCCCTGCTCGCGCAGCGCGGCCCGGCGGGTCTGCTTGAGCGCCCGGTCGAACAGGATGGCCGCCGAGAGGGACATGCCGGAGAAGAACTGCGGGGCGCCGGCGTGGCCGAAGCCGCGCGGGGCGTGCACCCAGTTGAACCAGGCCGAGGCGCCGGCGAACAGCCAGACCAGCAGCCGGGAGCCGAGCGCGGCGTCACCGTGGCTGGCCTCGCGGACGGCGAGCACCGAGCAGAACATCGCGGCGCCGTCGAGGCCGAACGGCACGAGGTACTCCCAGCCGCCGGACAGCCCGAGGTTCTGCACCCCGAAGCCGACCAGCCCGTGGAAGGACAGCGCGGCGGCGACACCGGCGCAGCAGAACAGCAGCGTGTACGAGGCGCCGCCGTACAGGGATTCCTTGCGGCGGCGCCGTTCCTCGGAACGCTCCCAGGAATCCGGCCCTCCGGCGGCGGCGGATCCCCGGCTCCGGACCAGGGCCACCAGGAGCGCGCTGACCAGCAGCCCCGCACCTCCGGTGACGGCCCAGCCGAGCGGTATGTCGGACAATTTCATCGCCGGAACCAGCCTCGCTTTCCTGCGTCGCGTTCCTGCGTCGTGATGGCGGGGACCATCATGGCGGATGCTCGGCGGGGGAATGGCCGATTCGGTGCCAATGCGCTGAGTAGAGGGATTTCTGACCCCGCGACAATCGCATTTTCTTATGCATTTGAAGCGGGTTATTCCCGGAATTCCGGGCTTTCCGGATCCGGCCTCGCACGTGTTTTCGTCAACCCCGCATGACGCGGGGGCAGCCGCCGCAGATGTCCTCCGGTTGGGCGGTGTACACGAGGCAGCAGCTGGCCCGGGCCCGGTCGGTGCCCGAAGCATCCCCGCACCCGGCCGCCGGCACGGCGAAACCGGCACCCGGGGTGAAGGGGGACGGGGCCGGAGCGGGGCCGCCGGTCACGCCGGGCGCGCACGCCGGTGCCGCCGCCGCGCCGCCCGCCTGTGGGGGCTCCAGCAGCGCGGACAGCTCGGCGCGCGCCCGCTCCTGCTCCCCGAGCAGCCCGCCGGCGTACCAGAGCCCCTCCACCGCCGCGTCCGTGGCCATCGCCCACAGCACTCGTGGCCCGCGCCGCACCTCGGGCCGGAAGGCGGCCAGCACCGGTTCCAGGAACCCGCCCAGCGCGCACCGCAGTTCGGTGTCCAACGCGTTCGCGTCCGGCACCGTACGGGCCTGCGGCACGCCGCCCGCCGGGTCGTCGGGCAGACAGGCGAACGCCTCCGGGCGGACCGTCAGCTCCACCCGGTCGGCACCGCGGCGCACCGAGACGTCCTGCGGGCCGAGCAGCAGGACCCGGCGCTCCAGGAACCACGGCAGCGTGAACAGCAGCGAGAGCGGCCACACGACGCGGTGCAGGCCGAAGCCGGCCGCCACGTCCGGGCGCAGCGGCCGCCCGTAGCGGGCCAGGCCCTGCCGGGCGTCGTGGGCGATCAGCTCGCGGACCGCCTCGGGCCGGGTGGTCAGGTCGGCGGCGGGGATCCAGCCGTCGCCGCGGCGGGGCGGGGCGCAGCGCACCCGAAGGACGGGGGCGAGCGCGGTGAGCCGGTGGTACGAGGTCGCGCCGGGGGCGTCGGCGGGCGGCGTGGGAGTGAGGGCGTGCGCCTCGGTGGTGCGGGGGGCGCACGGCGTGGGGCCGGGCCGGGTGCTGCTCGCGGTCATGGGCGGGCCCCATCGGGTCGACCGGGGACCGCCCATGGACCGCCCGGCGGTGCCCGGTCGGGGTGGTGGCCCGCCCGGGCCCGGCCGGACCGGGGCATGGCGGTGCCCGGGGAACGGCAAGGCGAACCCGGCCGGGGTACTGCTCACCCCGGCCAGGTTAGGCTCACCTTAGCTGATCGTCCCCCAGGTCTCGCGGGTGATGCGCCCGTCCGGGGGAGGTCCCGGCGTGTGGGCCCCGTCCGGGGGGAGCCCCGGCGTGCGGGCCCCTTCCGGGGCAGGCCCCGGCGTGCGGGTGGTGCCCAACTGGCGCGCGAGCCAGACCGGCACGCCGCCCAGGGCGTGGACGAGCCGGGCCGCCTCGGCGCGCAGCCGGGCGGCCTCGGCCGGCTCGGACACCTCGGCGAGCGCCGCGAGCGCCGGCGCCACCCCCACCGTGAAGCCGAGTTGCTCGCGCAGCCGCAGCGAGGCGTCGAAGCCCTCGCGGGCGTGGTCGCGGTCCCCGCGGGCCAGGGCCAGTGCCGCCAGGTGGCGCCAGGTGTACGAGCGCAGCAGTTCGTCCCCGCGTTCGCCCGCGCCGTCGTGCGCCCGGCGGTAGGCGATCCAGGCGGCGCCGCGGTCGCGCAGCAGGTTCTCGGCGACCAGTCCGCGCCGGAAGTCCAGCAGCGGGCGGCCCGGCGCGTCCGGCGGCAGCAGTGCCGAGGTGCGTCCGAGCGCGGCCTGCGCCTCGTCCAGTCGGTCCCGGGGGCCGAGCACGCTGGCCACGTACGCCAGGAAGCCGCGGGCGCAGGCCGCGGCCGCGCGCTGTTCGGTGCTGGCCACCACGGCCTCCGCGAGGCGCAGCGCCTGTTCCGCCTGGGTCCACTGCGCGGCGGTGAACAGGCACTGCTCGATGAGGAGTTCGGCCCGTGCCAGGGCCGCCGTCGGGTCCTGTTCGGCGGCCGGGCGCAGCAGTTCGGCCGCCTCCTGCCAGCACCCCCGGGACCTCAGTCGCCACACGGTGTCGCCCGGCTCCTCCGCTGCCGCCCGCCCCCGCCCGTTCGGGCCGTTCGGGCCCCATCCGTGCTCTGACAACGCCACCTCCTTGTGTGCGCCATCCAGCGGGGCGCGGCCCTGCCCGGCGTCGCCGCCGTCGACTGTCGGCGGCACGGCGACGGCAGCGCAAGGGCCCGCGCTGTGGCGGCAATTCAACACGGGGGTGAGCTTGTGCACCAGATCACGAGCGGAGGTTCTTGCATTCGCGGGGGAAATGATCTAGGGCCTGGCCTGATCCACAAGGCACGCCCTGGCGGACGCGCCCCGGCGGCCTCCGGTCGGTCAGGACGTCCAGCCGGTTTCCATCAGGGCCTCGGCGGCGCCGTTGGCGGGCTGCGGCACCCCCGCCAGGTCCAGGCTGAACAGGGCGACCAGCAGCTGTTCGCCGCGCACGGTGGCCTGGTGCGAGTAGCCGGCCAGGGTGAACATGGCGGCGGCCATCTCCTCGGCGTGCAGGGTCTGCAGCCACAGGCACTCGACCGACTTCACGTCGGCCGGCTCGGTCCAGGTGTCCACCTGGGCGACCATCCGGCTGCCCAGCAGGGTCACCCCGTCGCGCTCCTGGGCCTCGGTCAGCTCCAGGTCGTCGAAACCGAGCCACTCCAGGTAGCGGGCGGCGGTGAAGACCGCGTCCTGCGAGGTGCGCACCGGGTGCGGGCGGAACGGCGCGCGGTGGCGGAAGGGCTTGGGCTGGCCGCCGGAGCCGCCGGGCGGGGCGGGCACCGGGGCGCCCATCGGGTGGGCCGGGTACGGGCGGGAGGACTGCGGGCCGGGGGTGGCGAGCGGGCCGGCCGTGCCGCCGCCGAGCCGGGTGGTGCGGTCCACCGGCAGCCGGACGGTGGCGCCGCAGTTGCAGGTGAACTCGGGCTGCGGCCACTGGTCGGAGCGGCCGCAGTGCGGACAGCGCATGCTCAGCCAGGAGTCCTCCCAGGAGCGGAACCGCACCTGCACCGGCACCCCGCCGCGCAGCAGCGGCACCTTCAGCGAGGCGCCGCACGGACAGGGCAGCGACGGCGGCTCGTAGAGGTGCTCGCGGCGGCAGGCGGGGCAGCGGATCGCCCGGGCGCCACCGCCCGCCCCGTGCCCTGGCCTCGCGGGGTCGTGTCCGGTGAAGTCGTCGGGCAGTCCGGCCATCGCGGGCTCCGTCCGTTCGAGTCGGGTGGTGGAACGGTTTCCATGCTCCCCGAAACGTTGGGTCCTTGGCACGGAATGGGGCAATCCTCAGGGTCGGATCAGGGGTGTGCGCCCGGCCGGTGCCCGCCACGGGTGCTTCGGGCACCCGGGCCGGCCGGGTGCGGTCAGCCGGCGGACCAGCGGGCCAGGTCGGCGGGGGTGTCCAGGTCGTCCGGGACGGCGACGTCGGCGCACTCGACCAGCGTGACCGCGCCCGGGTGCGCGGCCAGCAGGGTGCGGGCCCCGGCGTCGCCGGACGCGCCGGCGGCCGCCTCCGCGAAGTGCCGGGCGCCGATCAGCACCGGGTGCCCGCGCCGCCCTCCGTAGGCCGCCGCGGCCAGTTCCGCGCCGGCCCGGTGCGCGGCCAGCAGCCGGGCCACCGCGGCCGCGGTGACGCCCGGGGTGTCCACCAGCATCACCAGCACCGCCGACACCTCCGGCGCCAGCGCGGCCAGCCCGGCGCGCAGCGAGGAGCCCATGCCGCCCGCCCAGTCCGGGTTGGTCACCAGCCGGCAGCCCGGCAGGTGCGCCGTCGAGCGGACGCGTTCGCCGGCCGCGCCCAGCACCACCGTGACGTCCGCGCAGCCGCCCGCCCGCACCACCGCCACCGCGTGCTCGACCAGCGGGCGGCCCGCGTACCGGATCAGGGCCTTGGGCCGCCCGCCGAGGCGTCGCCCGCCCCCGGCGGCGAGCACCAGCGCGGCAACGGGCCCGGTCGGGTCTTCGGTGGTCTGCATGGGCCCAGCCTGCCCGCCGGTGCCGCCGCCGCGCAGCCGTACGAACCCACAGTTGTACGAATGCACAAGGGGAACCCGCAGGTGGTGGCCGCCCCCCGGCGGTTCGGCCGCTGGTCCTGCGGCCCGCCGGCCCCTGTACTGGGTCGATGAACACCGCACCGCGCCCGCTGCTGGACCGTTTCGGCCGGGTCCACACCGACCTGAGGGTCTCGCTGACCGACCGCTGCAACCTGCGCTGCACCTACTGCATGCCGGCCGAGGGCCTGGACTGGCTGCCGAGGGCGCAGACGCTGGGCGACGACGAGGTGGTGCGGCTGGTGCGGATCGCGGTCGGGCGGCTGGGGATCGCCTCGGTGCGGCTGACCGGCGGGGAGCCGCTGTTGCGGCGGGGCCTGCCGGAACTGGTGGGGCGGATCGCCGCGCTGGGGCCGGAGGTGTCGCTGACGACGAACGGGATCGGGCTGGCCCGCACGGCGGTGGCGCTGCGGGCGGCGGGGCTGGAGCGGGTGAACGTCAGCCTCGACACGCTGCGCCCGGAGCGGTTCGCGCGGATCACGCGGCGGGACCGGATCGCGGACGTGTTCGCGGGCCTGGCGGCGGCGCGGGCGGCGGGGCTGGGGCCGGTGAAGGTGAACGCGGTGCCGGTGCGCGGGGTGAACGAGGACGAGATCCCGGAGCTGGCGGCCTTCGCGGTGGAGCACGGGTACCGGATGCGGTTCATCGAGTCGATGCCGTTGGACGCGCAGGGCGCCTGGGACCGTTCGGCGATGGTCACCGCCGCGGAGGTCCTGGAGCGGCTCGGGGAGCGCTTCGACCTGCTGCCCGTGGGGCGGCGGGGCAACGCCCCGGCGGAGGAGTGGCGGGTCGCGGGCACGGACGCCGTCATCGGGGTGATCGCCTCCGTGACCCGCCCGTTCTGCGGGGGCTGCGACCGGGTCCGGCTCACCGCCGACGGTCAGTTGCGCAACTGCCTGTTCGCGACGGAGGAGTCCGATCTGCGCGCGCTGCTGCGCGGCGGTGCCGACGACGACCGGATCGAGGCGGCCTGGCGGGCCTCGGTGGCCGGGAAGGGGCCCGGACACGCCGTCAACTCCGCCGGCTTCGTCCGGCCCGACCGCCCGATGTCCGCCATCGGCGGCTGACGCCCGGGGTGTGAGCTTCGACATGGTCGGCGGGGTTCGCGTGGCGTCGCCTTGACCTGCTCTCGGGGTGGCTGATCTGCTGGTTCGCCGTCAACCCGCCCCAGATCCCGGGAGTTATCCGTGCCCGCCCGCCGCACCGCCCTGTCCGCCGCCACCGTGTTCCTGATATGCGCGCTCGCGCTGGCCGGCTGGCTGCTCGGCGGCCGTGACCACAAGAGCGGCGACTCCGCCGCGCCCGCCGGGGGCCTGGGCACCAGCCCGCTGCAGAACCCGGACGGCACCAAGCCCGGCCTGGCCCCGCTGACCACGCCGGAGGAGCAGAAGGCGGGCCGGGACGTGATAGCCAAGGTCGCCACCGCCGCCGCCGGCCCCAAGGACGGCTACGACCGCAACGAGTTCGGCCCCGCCTGGACGGACAACGTCGACGGCGTCCCGCTCGGCCACAACAACTGCGACACCCGCAACGACCTGCTCGCCCGCGACGGCACCGCCGTCGAGCGCAAGGACGGATCGAACTGCGTCGTCACCGCGATGACCATCTACGACCCGTACACCGGCAAGAACGTCCAGTGGACCAAGCAGCAGGCCACGAAGATCCAGATCGACCACGTGATGCCGCTGTCCTACGACTGGCAGCTGGGCGCCGCCAAGTGGGACAAGGCCAAGCGCGTCCAGATCGCCAACGACCCGCTCAACCTGATCCCCGCCGACGGCTCGCAGAACGGCTCCAAGGGCGACTCCGGCCCGGCCACCTGGCTCCCCGCCAACACCGCCGTCCGCTGCTCCTACGCCGTCCGCTTCGCCCAGGTCTCCCTGAAGTACCAGCTCCCCGTCACCGCGGCCGACAAGCAGGCCATGCTGCAGCAGTGCGGCGGCTGAGGAATCGTTACGGCAGGTGCTGGTGTGACGGCAGCGGGCGCCGGGTGGTATTCGTGGGCGGTGCACTCGTCGAACCCCCGGCGCCCGCTCCGCGCCCTGCTCACCGTCGCCCTCCTCGTGCTCGCCGCGGGCTGCACCGGGCCGTCGGACCCGGGCGCCCGCCGGCCCGGCACCGCGGCCGCGGCCGGGCCCCAGGACCTGGTGCCCGGCACGGCCGCCCCCGCGCTCGCGGCCCTGTACCTCCAGCCGCTGGACTGGAAGGACTGCCCGGACCGGCCCGAGCGCCCGGCCGGGGAGCCGGTTGCGCAGTGCACCGGACTCAAGGTCCCGCTGGACTACGCCGATCCGGGCGGCGAGACGATCGACGTCGCCGTCTCCCGGATCCGCGCCACCGAGGCCGACCGGCGGATCGGGGCACTGGTGCTCAACCCCGGCGGGCCGGGCAACTCCGGCGTGGACCGGGTCGTCTGGGGCTGGGAGGACTACCGCGGCACCCTCTCCGACCACTTCGACCTGGTCGGCTTCGACCCGCGCGGCGCCGGCCGCACCACCCCCGTGCACTGCCTCGACGACCGCACCCGGGACGAGTGGACCAGCACCGACGACCCCGGCTACGACCGCGGCCGGGTGCTCGCCGACGCCTGCCAGGCCCGGTACGCCACGCTGCTGCCCCACCTCTCCACCCGCGACACCGCCCGCGACCTGGACGTGCTGCGCGGCGCCCTGGGCGAACGGCGGCTCGACTTCCTCGGCAGCTCCTACGGCACCTACCTGGGCGCCCTCTACGCCGAGGAGTTCCCCGCCCGCACCGGCCGCCTCGCCCTGGACGGCGCCTTCGAGCGCAGCCTCGACCCGGTCCGGATGAACGTCGAGGCCGCCGCCGCCACCGAGACCGCGCTGCGGGACTTCGCCGCCGACTGCGCGGGCCGCGACGGCTGCCCGCTCGGCCGCGACCGCGCCGCCGCCCCGCAGCGGCTCGCCGACTTCCTGGACGGCCTGCGCGCGCACCCGCTGCCCGCCGCCGACGGCCGCCGCCTCACCGCCACCCTGGCCTGGAACGGCACCCTCGACACCCTCTACGACGGCCACCGCTCCTGGGAGCGGCTGCGCCAGGCCCTCGACCCGGCGATCACCCGCGGCGACGCCGCCGAACTGCTCGCCCTCGCCGACGGCGCCAACGGCCGCGCCGAGGACGGCGGATACTCCACCGCGGCGGACGCCTTCGTCGCCATCAGCTGCGCGGACGCCCTGATGGCCCCCGGCGCCGGGGACCTGCGCACCGACCGCGCCGAACTCGCCGCCCGCGCCCCGCTGATGAGCCGGCACGACACCTCGGCGGCGCTGTTCGCCCCGGACTGCCGCTCCTGGCCGTACCGCACCGCCGAACGGCCCGCCCGGATCCGGGCCGAGGGCAGCGCCCCGATCCTGGTGGTCGGCTCCACCGCCGACCCGGTCACGCCGTACCCGTGGGCGCAGCGGATGGCCTCCGCCCTCGCCGACGCCGTCCTGCTCACCCGGGACGGCGACGGGCACACCGGCTACGACAAGAGCGGGTGCGTGCGGGACGCGGTGGCCGCGTTCCTGGTGGACGGCACGCTGCCCGCCGCCGGGACGCACTGCCCGTCCGCCTGACGGGAGCTGACGGGAGCTGACGGGGGCTGGCCAGGGGACAACGCGAAGGGGCGCACCGCCGGCTGCGGTGCGCCCCCTGGGGTGGGACGGTCAGGACGTCGGGGCCGTCAGGTCGTAGAAGGTGGTGGAGCCGACCGTCTTCGCGGTGAAGTGGCTCGTCACCCAGCTCTCGATCTGGGAGGTCTCCGACTCCTTCTCCCCGGTGTCGCCCCGTCCGCTCTCGGCCCCGCCGAAGCCGCGGTGGGAGCCGCCGGCGATGAACCAGTGCACCTTGCCCTCCTGGACGTACTTCTGGAAGCCGGCCAGGCTGAGCGAGGGGTCGGTGCCGTTGAAGCCGCCGAGGGCCATCACCGGCTTTCCGGTGGCGAGTTGGTAGCTGGCGGCGTTCTGCGAGCCGCTGGTGGCGGCCGCCCAGGTGTACTGGTCGGCGTTCTCCTTGAGCAGGGCGGAGGCCTCCTCGCTCACCTTGGTGCCGCCGAGCAGGCCGCCCATGCCGCCCGCGCCGCCCATGCCGCCCGCTCCGGGGCCGCCCGCGCCGCCCGGGCCGAAGGCGCCGGGATCCTCGTCGCTGCCGGGGTTGCCGGTGCCCGGGTTGCCGGTGTCGGGGTTGGCGCCCGTGCCGCGCTCGCGGTGACCGTTGCCGCCGCCCGGGCCCTTGCCCGAACCGCCGCCCGGCCAGCCGCCGTTGCCGCCGTTGAAGCCGCCCTGGCCGCCGTTGCCCCCGCCGTTGAACCCGTTGCCCCCGCCCTGGGTGCCCGGCCGGCCGCCGTTCTGCCCGCCGCCCCCGCCGGGGAAGCCGGGTGCGCCGCCGTTCTGCCAGCCGCCGTTCTGCCCGCCGCCGTTCTGGCCGGGCTGGAACGCCCGCCCGTTGCCCGGGAAGCCCTGCCCGCCGTGCCGTCCGCCGCCGCCCGGGCCGGAGGCGCCCTGGACGGCCGGCCCGGCCGTCACGATGGAGCCGCTGTGCGCCGTGCCGACGGTGTCCACCGCGTACGCGGCCGGCCCGCCGAGCGCCGCCGCCAGGCCGAGCAGGCCGGCGACCGAGGCGATCCGGGCCCCGAGCCGCCCGTCGGCCCGCCCGGCCAGCTGTCCGGCGACCAGCGTGGCCGCCGCCACCAGCCCGCCGACCAGCACCGCCCAGCGCAGCCAGGGCAGGAACTCCGCGCTCCGCCCGAGCAGGACGAACGCCCACACCGCCGTCACCGCGAGGGTGCCGGCCAGCACCAGCGCCCACGGAAGCCGGTGCCGGGCCCGCCACAGGCCGTCCACGCCCATGCCGACCAGCGCCGCGACGGCCGGGGCGAGCGCCACCGTGTAGTACTGGTGGAAGATCCCGGACATGAAGCTGAACACCAGCGCGGTGGACAGCATCGCGCCGCCCCAGACCAGGAACGCCGCGCGGGCGGTGTCGGTGCGGGCGTAGCGGCGGGTCGCCCACAGGGCGGCGACCAGCAGGATCAGCGCGGCCGGCAGCAGCCAGGCGATCTGTCCGCCGATGTCGCTCCCGAACAGCCGGGTGAGGCCGCTCTGGCCCCAGCCGCGGCCGCCGCGCATCGCCCCGGCCGGCAGGTCGAGCCCGGCCGGGAGCCGCCCGCCGCCGCCGACGCTGCCGGTCTCGTCGCCGTTGATCCGGCCGAGGCCGTTGTAGCCGAAGGTGAGGGAGAGGAAGCTGTCGTCCTGCGAGCCGCCGACGTACGGGCGGGCCGAGGCCGGCAGCAGCTCGACCACCGCGACCCACCAGCCGCCCGCGACCACCATGGCCGCGCCCGCGAGCAGCAGCTGCCGCACCCGCCGCCACAGGCCGGTGGGCGCGACGACCAGGTAGACCAGCGCGAAGGCGGGCAGCACGAGGAAGGCTTGCAGGGTCTTGGTGAGGAAGGCCAGGCCGAACATCGCCCCGGTGAACACCAGCCACCGGGTGCCCGCCGCCTCGATGGCCCGTACCAGCCCGTACGCGGCCAGGGTGAGCAGCAGGGCCAGCAGCGCGTCGGGGTTGTTGAAGCGGAACATCAGCGCCGCGACCGGGGTGAGCGCCAGGGCGGCCCCGGCGAGCAGGCCGCCGAGCGGGGAGAAGCGCCGGCGCACCGTCGCGTACACGACGCCGACGGTGGCGGCGCCCATCAGGGCCTGCGGGGCGAGCACGGACCAGGAGGACAGGCCGAAGACCCGCACCGAGAGGGCCATCGGCCACAGCGACATCGGGGGCTTGTCGACGGTGATGAAGTTCCCGGCGTCGGAGGAGCCGAAGAAGAAGGCCTTCCAGCTCTGGCTGCCGGCCTGGACGGCGGCCGAGTAGAAGGCGTTGGCCCAGCCGGAGGCGCTCAGGCCCCAGAGGTAGAGGACGACGGTCGCGGCCAGCAGTGCCAGCAGGGCCGGGCGCACCCAGCGCGGGTCGTCCGCGCGGCCGCGCCAGGCGCGGGCGGGGAGGGTGCGCAGCCGGCCGGACCAGGAGGCGGGGCCCTTGGGGCCGGTGGGCGGCAGGGGCTGCTCGGGGAAGAGCGGCGCCGGGTCCGGCTGGGCGGGGTCCGGCTGCGGCACCTCCGGCGGCGGGAAGTCCGCGGCCTCGGGCCACGGTTCGCCGGCCGGAGTGGAGTAGCTGGTCGTGGTCATGCGCCATACCGTGCGTGGTGTGGCTGAGAGGAGCGTGAGACGACGCTGTGAGACGGGTGTGATCTGCGGGGCGTTCGGGTGATCGGGTGATCGGGCGGGCCGCCGGGGGATCGGTCAGGCGGCCTTCGGCGTGGTCAGGCGGCCTTCGGCATGGTGAGGTGCTGGCCGAGCCACTCCAGGGCCGGGGGGATCTCCCGGGTCCAGGTGTGGAAGTTGTGGCCGCCGGTGTCCAGGGTGATGGTGGACAGCTTGGTGGGGGCCTTGAAGGCGCCGACCATGGCCTGGGTGTCGGCGTAGTTGTTCTCGTCGTAGCTGGTGGTGAGCAGCAGGGAGACGGGGGCGGCCGGCTGGTTCTTCAGCCGCCACAGCAGGTCGTTCTGCTGCTTCAGCTGGTCGTTGCCGCCGAAGAGGTCGCCGGTGGTCTCGTCGTGCGCCGCGCTGTAGTAGCCGGAGAGCGCGACCGCCGCGCGGTAGGAGTCGGGCTTGCGCATCGCGAACTTGAGCGCGCAGTAGCCGCCGGTCGAGTTGCCGATCACGGCGCGGCTCGCCGGGTCGGTGCCGAGCCGGTAGGTGGTGGCGAGCGCCTTGGGCAGGTCGGTGGTGAAGAAGGTCTCCGCCTGGGGGCCGCCCGGCACGTCGACGCACTCGGTGTCCCGGTTTCCGACGACCGTGGGGCGCATCATCACCAGGACGGTCGGCGGCAGCTTCTTCTGCTCGATCGCGGTGAGGGTGGAGGCCGGGTACTGCATCAGCGAGATCAGCTTCTCCGGGGTGCCCGGGTAGCCGGTGAGCACCAGGGCCATCGGGAACCGCTGCTGCGCGTAGTCCGGCTGGAAGTACTGCGGGGGCAGGTAGACGAACGCCTCGGTGCTCAGGCCGGTCGAGGCTCCTTTGACGGCGACCTGCTGGATCAGCCCGGAGCGCTCCCGGTCCGAGCCCTGGGCCGAGTAGAACTTCTGCTCGCCGGTGACGGCCACGGAGGCGTTCGGCGTGTGGTCGACGACCGTGCCCGGCTTGCCGTCGGTGCCGAGCAGGTCGCTCCAGGAGCTGTAGAAGCCGAAGTAGCCGTTGGCGATCAGGCCCATGGCGACCAGCACGGCGATCTGGGTGGCGAGGAAGGCGCCGAGCCGGCCCGTCCAGGACTTCCAGCCCTTCCCGCCGAAGCGCGGCCAGAGCCACATGGTGGCGCCGAAGACGAGGATCGCGACGAGCGAGGCGACGATCTGGAGGGGGAGTCCGGTGAGGCTGAGCACGCCCCGATCGTAGTTGACCTCGATCAGCGCCCCCGGGCGCCCCCTGCGCGCCCTCCGCGCGCCCTCGGAATCCGGTTGACCGCGCAGGGCGGGCCCGCCAGCATGGCGGCGGACACGTGCACGCTGTGTGCGCGGGGCGTCACGGGGGCGGGATTCATGAAGTCCATCACCAAGGCCGGTCTGGCCGTCGGCACGGTACTGCTGCTCGCGGCCTGCTCCAGCGGCACCGGGGGCGGCGGGGGGAGTGCCGCGGGCGGGCCGTCCACCGGCGCGGCCCCGGCCCCGCCCGCGCCGACGCGGACGCCGACCCCCACCCCGACGCCGCCGCCGTACGGCCCGGTGCTCGGCACGAACATCGACCCGGTGAACACCGCGCTCGGCCAGGTGGCCGGGGCCAAGACCCTGGGCGACCTCGACGGCGTGCTCGGCGGCATCGCCACCAGCGCGCGGACGGCCGGGCGGAGCCTGGGCCTGGCGGACGAGCCGGCCGCGGTCACCACGGCGCGGACCGAGCTGGTGGCGGCGCTGACCTCGCTGGCCGCCGACGCGACGAAGGTCCGCGGCGACATCAAGAGCAGGGGCGTCTGCGCGGTGGGTTCCGCGCAGGCCGAGCTGGGCGCCTCGGAGGGCCTGGCGGCGGTGTCGGCGGCCCTGGCCAAGATGGCGGCGGCCGGCTACCCGACGACCTTCGCCGTCCCGCAGACCCCGAAGCAGCAGTCCCGTTCGCTGGACAACGGCACCCTGGTGCGCGAGGGGCGGCTGCGCGGCCAGGGCGTGTTCAAGGTCGACAACGGCGGCAGGGGGGACGCGGTCGTCTCGCTCGCGCTGAACGGCAAGTCGGTGCACTCGGTGTACGTGACCAAGGGGCAGAAGGCCAGTATCGAGGGCGTCGAGGACGGCACGTACGAGGTGTACTTCGCGGGCGGGGTGGACTGGGACTCCGACGCGAAGGCGTTCACGCAGAGCTGCCGGTTCACCAAGTTCCAGGACACGCTGGCGTTCGAGACCGGGCGCACCGCGACGTCCTGGTCGATCACCCTCCAGCCGACGGTCGGCGGCAACGCCAAGACCGACGAGGTGGGAGCGGACTCCTTCCCGCAGCCGTAGCCGTAGCCGTAGCCGTAGCCGCAGCCGGAGCGGGCGGGCCGACGGGTGGACAGGACGCTCCGGCGGGCGGGCACGGCCGGTGCCGTGGGGTGCCATCGCGCCCGCCCTTAACGGGCATACCGGGGCGGATGGTTGCCGCCCCGGGCCGCAACGGCCGATTGCCGTCGGCGAGTTCGGCCAATACGGTTGACCACTTGAAGTGACCATGGCACTTTCGTGCGGCGCGGGCCTCGGCGACCAGTCGTACACCCCGCGATCCCCCACAAGGAGAGCCATGTTCAAGAGACTTGCCGCGATGGCCGGCGTCGGCGCCGTCGTCGCGGGCGGGCTGACCCTCGCCGCCGTCCCCGCGCACGCCGTCCAGGCCAGCGACCTGACCTCCACCATCGCGCTGAGCAACTGCTCGGCCTCGCTGGTGCGTTACCCCACATCGGTGGCCGGCGACCGGGCCCTGATGCTCACCAACGGCCACTGCCTGCCGACCATGCCCACGGCCGGCCAGGTCATCCAGAACGCGAGCGCGAGCCGCAGCGGCACCCTGCTGGACGGCGCCGGCAACAGCCTCGGCACCGTCCAGGCCGACAAGGTCGTCTACGCGACCATGACCGGCACCGATGTCGCGCTCTACCAACTCACCGACACCTACGGCTCGATCAGCTCCAAGTACGGCGCCACCGCGCTGACCGTCAACGACACGCACCCGACCGACGGCGCCGCGATGTACATACCCTCCTCGTACTGGAAGCAGGTGTGGAACTGCTCCGTCAACGGGTTCGTGCCCACCCTGCGCGAGGACCAGTGGACCTGGCACGACTCGCTGCGCTACAGCTCCGGCTGCAACACCACGCACGGCACCTCCGGTTCGCCGATCATCGACTCCGCCAGCGGGCGGATCATCGGCATCAACAACACCGGCAACGACAACGGTGAGATGTGCACCCTGGACAACCCGTGCGAGGTCGCCGCGGACGGCACCACCACGGCCACCAAGGGCCAGAGCTACGGTGAGGAGACCTACTGGTTCACCACCTGCCTCGGCAACGGCCGGGTCATCGACCTCAACGTGGCCGGCTGCCTGCTCACCAAGCCGGCCGGCAGCGGCGCCGTCTCCGTCAGCAGCCCCGGTGACCAGTCGACCGCGGTCGGCGGTGCGGTGAACCTCCAGATCAACGCTTCCGGTGGTACCGCGCCGCTGTCGTACAGCGCGACGGGTCTGCCGGCCGGGCTGGCGATCAACGCGTCGACGGGTGCGATCACCGGTACGGCCACCACGGCGGGTTCGTCGAACGTGACGGTGACGGTGAAGGACTCGGCGGGCAAGTCGGGTACGGCGAGCTTCACGTGGACGGTGACCGGTGGCGGTGGCGGCACCTGCACGCCGGCGCAGCTGCTGGGCAACGCGGGCTTCGAGACGGGCTCGGCGGCGCCGTGGACGACCAGCTCCGGCGTGGTGGACAACAGCTCCTCGCAGGCGGCGCACGGTGGTTCGTGGAAGTCGTGGCTGAACGGCTACGGTTCCTCGCACACCGACACGCTGGCGCAGACGGTGACGATCCCGGCGGGCTGCAAGGCGACGCTGAGCTTCTGGCTGCACATCGACACCGCTGAGTCGGGCAGCACCGCGTACGACAAGCTGGCCGTGTCGGTGAACGGGACCACGCTGAAGACGTACTCCAACGCGGACGCCGCGGCGGGTTACCAGCAGCGGACCTTCGACCTCTCGTCCTACGCGGGCCAGACGGTCACCCTGAAGTTCACCGGCACCGAGGACGCCTCGCTGCAGACGAGCTTCGTGATCGACGACACCTCCATCCAGACCGGCTGACGCATCGCCAGCACACCTCCGGCCCCGGGGCTTCCACACCCCGGGGCCGGACCGTGCGCGCCGGAGGCCGCCCGGTGTCACGCCCGGCGGGCGTCGGCGATCACGGCCGGGGTGGTGCCGAGCCACCAGGTGGGGTTGGCGGTGCCGTCGGTGGTGCGGCCGTCGCTGTGGACGTAGTGCCGGACGTCGCGGCCGGGCTCGGCGAACTCGCCGTTCAGGGCGCGTTCGACCCATTCGGCGCCGAAGCGGAAGACCTCGGCGGCGGTGCCGCCCAGCGGGTGGAACTCGTTCTCGTAGACGCGCATCTCCTTGGGCGCGCGGATGCGCTCGTAGTTGGCCAGGGCCTGCTCCAGCACGGTGAGTTCGTCGAACTCGCCGATGCCGTAGACGACCGGGCAGGCGATCTCCCGGACCAGGTCGCCCAGCGGCATCCGGGCGACCAACTCGGTGTCGAAGGCGTCCTCGTCGGTGTAGCCGGCCATGTACATGTAGTTGTTCTTGAAGGTCGGCTGGGCGCGCTCGAAGATGGTGGTGAAGTCGCCGGTGACGGCCTCGAAGGCGGCCAGCGCGGCGAGGCGGCGGTCGGTGGCGGCGGCGCGCGAGCCCCAGTAGCCGCTCATCGAGATGCCGAACATGCCGATGCGGGCCGCGTCGACCTCGGGCAGCGAGGCCAGGTGGTCGATGTAGCGGCTGATCGCGCGCTCGTAGTTGGTGAGGTCGACGGTCAGCCCGTTGGCCCGGCTCTCGCCCTGGCCCGGACCCTCGATGGACAGGGCCACGATGCCGCGCGAGGTGTAGTACCGCTCCGCCGCGTGGATGTAGTCCTCCTTGATCATGTCCATCCCCGGGCCGAGGATCACCGCGGGGGCGTTGCGGACCTCACCGGCCGGCAGGTGCAGCAGGGCGAAGATCTGCTTGCCCTCGAAGTCGAGGACGACGCGGCGCACCCGGTTGTCACGCAGCGCGCCCAGGCGCTCCACGCAGTGGTTGGCGTGCTCGCGGAAGGCGAGCTTGCGCGGGTCGGCGGCGTCGAAGATCGAGTACTGCGCGCGGCCCCACATCACCGAGGCGCGCACGTAGAGGTCGGCGGCGGTCTGGGCGAAGCCGCCGCGCTCGTGGTGGGCGGCGCGTTCCTCGGCCTGCCCGGCGATGGTGGCCCAGGCCTTGGGCAGCATCACGCCGCTCTGCACCAGCGCGAAGACCTTGTCGAAGTCGGTGTGGTCGTGGCCGAGCTGCTCCAGGGTGCCCTTGGCCTGGGGGTGCAGGGCGTCGAAGCCGCCCTGGGCGAGGGCGATGTCCAGGGCCCAGTTCTGTCCGGTCGAACGAACGGTCATGACGGGTGTCCTCCGTGTCGATAGGGGGCTCGGTGGCTGTGCCGCCGAGTCGCTAAGTACTTATCTATTAAGTACTTAGGATATTCTGTTGTCAACCCGACCGTCGATACGAGCCGCGGAGGCCGCCCCCATGTCGCAGCCCCAACCCACCCCCGCCCGCGAGCAGGCCCTCGACCAGCTCGCCCGCGCCGCCTACAGCCTCAGCGCCGCCGACTCCCGACTGCGCGGACGCGCCACCCGCACCCCCGGCGCGCTCTCCCTCACCCACGCCCGGGCCCTGCGCGTCCTGGCCGAGACGGGCCCGCTGTCGATCGGCCAGCTCGCCGCCGCCACCGAGACCACCAGCGCCGCCACCACCCAGCTGGTCAACAACCTCGCCACCGCCGGCTACGTCACCCGGGAACGCCCCCCGGGCGACAAGCGGTCCGTCCTGGTCGCCCTCACCGACGCGGGCCGGCGCCGCCACGACGAACGCCAGACCACCCTGGCGCAGGCGCTCGACACCGCACTGGCGCACCACGACGCCCCCGCCCTGGACGCCGCGACCGACGTGCTCCGGCAGTTGGTCGCCATCTACGACCGGCTCTGACCGGGAGGGCCTACCCTGCGGAAGGCGCGGCAAGGTCGCGCGAGGCCCTTCCTGGAGGCGAGCGCCCGTGACCAAGTACGTGATCGCGCCGGCCGTGGCGCTGCGCCTGGCCGGCGAGCGGGCCGTCATCCCGCAGGAGCACCGGCTGCTGGCCCCGACGCTGCTCCGCTCGCAGGTGCTGTCGCTCCTCTACCAGGCCGTCCGCCAGGGCGGGCTGACCAGGGCGGAGGCCGACCGCCGGCTGGACTACCTGCGCGCGTTGAGGATCCGGCTCCTCGGGGACCGCGTCCTGCAGTCCACCGCCTGGGGGATCGCCGAGCGCCTCGGCTGGCCCGACACCCTCGACGCCGAGTACATCGCGCTGACCCGGCTTCAGGCCGACGCGTTCATCACGCTCGACCTGGAGGTCGCCCGCGCCGCCGAGGAGCTGGTGGCCGTCGCCCCCGTCGAGGCCCTGACCGCCTAGGGCGCGGCCTCCGCCGACCCGGCGCGAGGGCCCCCGACCCGCCGGGCCGTCACGGGGCCAGGGCGGCGGTGACGGCGGCTTCGGCGTGCAGGCGGGTGGTGGGGAAGGTGGGGACGGGACTGTCCTCGGGGCGGACGAGCAGTTCGATCTCGGTGCAGCCGAGGATGACCCCCTGGGCGCCGGCGGCCACCAGTTCGTCGATCACCCGGCGGTACGCCGCGCGGGACTCCTCGCGGACCAGGCCGAGGCACAGCTCCTGGTAGATCACCCGGTGGACCAGGGCGCGGCTGTCGGGGCCGGGGACGAGGACGTCGAGGCCGTGGGCGGCCAGCCGGCCGCGGTAGAAGTCCTGTTCCATGGTGAAGGCCGTGCCGAGCAGCCCGATCCGGTGCAGTCCGGCGGCCCGGACGGCGTCCGCGGTGGCGTCGGCGAGGTGCAGCAGCGGGACGGGGGTCGCGGCCGCGACCTGGTCGGCGACCTTGTGCATGGTGTTGGTGCAGATCAGCAGCAGTTCGGCGCCGGCCGCCTCCAGGGACCGCGCCGCGCCGGCCAGGATCTCGCCGGCCTCGGTCCAGCGTCCGTCGGCCTGGAGCCGTTCGATGGCGGCGAAGTCGACCGAGTACAGCACGAGCGGCGCGGAGTGCAGGCCGCCGAGGCGGTCGCGGGTGAGTTCGTTGAGGAGGCGGTAGTACTCGGCGGTGGATTCCCAGCTCATGCCGCCGATCAGGCCGAGGGTCTTCATGCCGCCATTTATAAAGCAATAAGGGAATTGAAAGCAAAGGTATAAGGATTACTTGGAATCGCCCTGCGGAATCCAGCGCGGCACGCGGTGCTGCCATTCCCGGGCGAACACCACCGAACCGGCCTCCAGCGCGCGCAGCTGCACGATGCTGAGGAAGTGCCCGGCGTCGCAGCGCAGTTGGGTGCGGGTCTGGACGGTGACGTCCCAGCCGATGTCGGGGCGTTCGAGGCGCACGGTGTGGTCGGTGCGGGCCTGCGCGCTGAGCGGGGCGTCGGTGAGCACCCGGTAGGCGGTGACGGTGTGCTCGTCGCGGACCAGGCCGTCGGGGTGGGTGCGGCTGCCGTCGGTGGCGGGGGAGAGTTCGGCGCGCCATTCCCGGCGGCCGATGTCGTGCACGGTGACGTGCTCGGGCCGGGCGGTCAGCGGCTCGGTGCGGTGGATGTCGAGCGGCTCGGGCAGGGCGGGGGCCTCGAAGGCGACGGGGGCGGCGCCGACGTCGGCGGCGAGGTGCCGGGTGGGCAGGGTGAGGGCGGAGCGGGACGGGTCGAGCGCGTAGCCGGCGTCGTCCGGGGTGGGCCACACCCACGGCCAGTAGACCGAGGAGAGGGCGAGCCGCAGCCGATGCCCGGCCGGGAGGGTGCCGGCGCAGGCGGCGAGCTCGACGTCCGCGTCGGGGCCGGTGGCGACCAGGACGCCCCGGGTGAGCAGCGTGGAGGTGCCGTCCGGGCCGACGGCGCAGAGCCGGGCGGTGATCTGGGCGGGCGGGCCGCCCTCGCGCAGGCGCAGCCGTACGGTCGGGGTGCCGAGCACTTCGACCGGTTCGGGCAGCGGGTGGGAGTCGAAGCAGACCGAGCGGCCGTCCTCCTCGCGCTGGTCGGGCGGCTGGTCGGCGGGGCGGCCGAGCGGGACGTAGGCGCCGGCGTTGAGGCCGGTGTGCTGCGGGGAGCGGACGCGGACGTGGCGGTCGTCGGAGGCGGTGCCGGCGGTGCGCAGCGGGCCGTCGAGGCCGTAGTGGATCTCCCGGACGTCGGGGGAGGGCCAGGTCTCCTCGCCGGTCCAGCGGGTGCCGATCCAGCTGCGCAGGGCGGGCTCCGCCAGGGCGCCGGTGTCGAGGTCGCGCAGCCAGTGGTCCCACCAGCGCAGGGTCTCGGGGAGGGTGTCCTCGGGCAGGCCGTGCGGCCAGGGGCCGAGCAGGGCGCGGGCGGTGGGGGAGGTGGCGAGCAGGCGCAGCACGAAGGAGCAGGACGGGTCGCCCCAGCCGGCGACGGCGAAGGTGGGGGCGGGGACGGGGACGGTGGTCTCGCCGGCGGCGAGCCAGGCGTCGACGGGCGGGTCCAGGGATTCGAGGCGGGCCAGCCAGTCGGTGCGCCAGGCGTCGCCGACGTGCCGGGGGTCGGGCGGGAGGGCGGCGTCGGCGACCAGGGCGGTGAGCCGGGTGTGCAGGTCGGCGGCGAGCAGGGCGCCGCCGAGGCGGTGGCCGCCTTCGGGGCAGACGGTGACCACGGCGCCGACGGTGTCGGGGGCACGGGCCGCGAGCAGCAGGGCGGTGGTGCCGGCGGCGCCGACGCCGAGCAGGCCGACCCGGCCGCTGCACCAGGGGCGGCGGGCGAGCCAGTCGAGGACGGCGGCGCCGTCGTCGAGCTCCTGGCCGCCGCCGGGTTCGCCGGGCAGGCCGTCGGAGTTGCCGTGGCCGCGGGTGTCGACGCGGACGGCGCCGTAGCCGTGGCCGGCGTACCAGGGGTGGCGGCGGGCGTCCTCGGCGGCGGTGCGGTCGGTGAGCCGGCCGGCGGAGTACTCCAGCACGGCGGGGACGGGTTCGTCGCTGACCGGGCGCCACAGCCGGGCGGCCAGCCGGGTGCCGTCGGGCAGCGGGATGCGGACGTCCTCGCGGGTGGTGCGGAAGGGGTAGGACGGCATGGCCGCTCCCATCGGATCCCGGGCCGGTGAGCGCCGGAGGGCCCGCGGCGCGTACGGGGAGCGCGCCGCGGGTGTCGGCATCTCGACCCTAGGGGAGGAATCGTCCGATTTCCTGACGAAGGCTGCGCGGCGGTCGCGGTCCGCCGGTCGGCGCGGCCGGGTGGAGCCCGGCGCGAGCGGGCGTGTGCCCGCCGCCGTACGCCCCCCGTCCGCGCCCGCGTGCCCCTGTTCGCCGCGGTCCGGCATTTGCACATGACTTGCAACTGCTTCCCCGAGGGGGGAAAGATGGCCCAGCTTCGCCCGGACCACCCGAAAGGACCACAGGATGTCCAGCCCCGCCGCAGGTGCCTCGCCCGTCAGATGGCGTGACCGGCTCACCCGGGAGGAGTGGATGCGCCTGGCCGGGATGGGCGGTTTCATCCTCGTGCTGCACGTCGTCGGCTGGTTCACCCTGCTCGCGCTGGTCGCGCCCGAGCACTACGACGTCGGCGGCCAGGTGTTCGGCGCGGGCATGGGCCTGACCGCCTACACCCTCGGGATGCGGCACGCCTTCGACGCCGACCACATCGCGGCGATCGACAACACCACCCGCAAGCTGATGGGCCAGGGCAAGCGGCCCCTGTCGGTCGGCTTCTGGTTCTCGCTCGGGCACTCCTCGATCGTCTTCGGCCTCTGCGCGCTGCTCGCCTTCGGCATCCGCTCGCTCGCCGACCAGGTGGAGGCGGACGACTCGACCCTGCACACGATGACCGGCCTGATCGGCACCACCGTCTCCGGGACGTTCCTGCTGCTCCTCGGCCTGATCAACCTGGGCGCCTTCAACGGCATCCTCAAGGTGTTCCGCCGGATGCGCGTGGGCGAGTACGACGAGGCCGAGCTGGAGCGCCAGTTGGAGCGGCGCGGGCTGATGAACCGCATCCTCGGCCGGGTGACCAGGGCCGTCACCAAGCCCTGGCACATGTACCCGGTCGGCCTGCTGTTCGGCCTCGGCTTCGACACCGCGACCGAGGTGTCGCTGCTGGTGCTGGCCGGCGGCGCGGCCGCGTTCTCGCTGCCCTGGTACGCGCTGCTCACGCTGCCGATCCTGTTCGCGGCCGGGATGAGCCTGCTGGACACGATCGACGGCTCGTTCATGAACTTCGCCTACGAGTGGGCCTTCTCCAAGCCGGTCCGCAAGATCTACTACAACCTGACCGTCACCGGCCTGTCGGTGCTGGTCGCGCTGGTGATCGGCCTGGTCGAGCTGATCGGCCTGCTCGGCGAGAAGCTGGACATCACCAGCGGCCCGATCGCCTGGATCGGCGGGCTGGACCTCAACTTCGTCGGCTACGCGATCGTCGGCCTGTTCGTGCTGACCTGGGTCGGGGCGATCGCCTACTGGAAGTTCGGCAAGGTCGAGGAGAAGTGGTCGGCCGGCCTGGCCGCCGCGGCCGCCAAGTCGGAGTAGCGACGGGGCGGAGGGGGCGGCGACCGGAGTCCGGTCGCCGCCCCCTCGGCGTTCCGGGGCCTACCGCAGCGCGGCGAGCACCGCGTCCGCCATCACCTTCTCGCCGGTGGCGTTCGGGTGGAACGGCACGGCGGGTGAGCCGGGCAGCGCGCCCTCGATCCAGCGGTCGTCCGAGCACACGTCGTGCCCGGCGGTGGGCGTGGCGGTGTCGACGTACGTCGCGCCGCCGGCCGCCGCGGTGCTCCTGAGCGCGGCGTTCAGCTTGTCGAGCACGCCGTGCATGTACTCGACGTCGCCCGGGGTCACGGGCTGGCGCAGGATGCACGAGCGGCCGTCGGCGGGCAGCACGGACGGGTAGCCGACCAGCAGCACCCGGGCCCGCGGCGCCTTGGCGTGGATGCGCCGCAGCGTGTCGGCGACCTGCGGCGCGATGCTGCCGGTGATCCGCTCGGCCAGGTCGTCGTCGCCGTACTGCCAGGACCAGCTGCGCCAGTCCCAGTAGCCGTGGTGGTAGACGTCCTTGCAGGGCGTGCCGAGCGGGTTGACGACCGCGCCGGCGATGCAGGTGGCGACGAGTTCGCCGAGGCCGAGGTCGCTGGCCGCGAGGTCGTTGCCGCCGATGCCGAGGGTGACCAGGTCGGTGTCGGGGGTCACCGCGTCCAGCTGCGGGTCGTTGACCCGGATGAAGGCGTCGTACTGCGGCTGCGTCATGGCCTTGACCTTGGCGGCGGCGCAGGTGACGTCGGTGTACGCGCCGGCCTTGAGGGCGGCGGCGACCAGGTGGCCGTAGTTGCGGTCGGAGCGCAGGCACAGGCCGGCCGACTGGCCGGGCACGCCCGCGCCGGCGGCGTAGGAGTCGCCGAGCGCCACGAGGTGCTTGGGCGCCGGGGTGGCGGCCTGGGCGCTGGTGGAGGTGAGCGCGAGGGCGGCGCCCAGTGCGACGGTGGCGAGTGCGGTGGAGCTGCGCAGGCGTCGGGGTTTCCGGGCAGGGGGGAGCACGGTTCCTCCTGGGGGGAGAGAAACGACGGGTGGGGGTCGTGCCGGGCCGCGGCTACTCGCAGGTAAGTTACTTGTTGGTTTCGTGGACGTCCATGCCGTGCACGGAAATTTCCGAAATTCCGTCAGATCGCATTTCGCATTTCGCTCCGCCGTGTATCGAGGACATTTCCGAAACGGTGTGGAGCGGAATTGCCGCAGTCGGTTGTTACCGGCCGGTTGACCGGACGTCACCGCAGGCCGCAGTATCGGGCGCACAGCGACGGCGCCCACCCCGCGCGCGCCGTCCCGCTCGCCGCGACGGAGGACTGCGCATGGCCCTGGACGCCGACGTCATCGTCATCGGAGCAGGACTCGCCGGACTCGCCGCCACCGCCGAACTCGCCGACGCCGGACGGAAGGTGATCCTGCTCGACCAGGAGCCCGCGGCCTCGCTCGGCGGCCAGGCGCACTGGTCCTTCGGCGGCCTCTTCCTGGTCGACTCGCCCGAGCAGCGCCGGATGCGGATCCGCGACTCGCACGCCCTGGCCCGCCAGGACTGGTTCGGCACCGCCGGCTTCGACCGGCCCGAGGACGCCTGGCCGCGCCGCTGGGCCGAGGCCTACGTCGACTTCGCGGCCGGCGAGAAGCGCTCCTGGCTGCACGGCCTGGGCGTCCGGTTCTTCCCCGTCGTCGGCTGGGCCGAGCGCGGCGGCCTCCTCGCCGACGGCCCGGGCAACTCGGTGCCCCGCTTCCACATCACCTGGGGCACCGGGCCCGGACTGCTGGAGCCCTTCGTCCGCCGGGTCCGCGCCGCCGCCGCCCGCGGGCTGGTCGACCTGCGCTTCCGGCACCGGGTCACCGGCCTGGCCGCCACCGCGGGCGTCACCGACACCGTCACCGGCGAGGTGCTGGTGCCCAGTCCGGCGGCCCGCGGCGAGGCCAGCTCGCGCGAGGCCGCCGGACGGTTCGAACTGCGCGCCCAGGCCGTGATCGTGACCTCCGGCGGCATCGGCGGCAACCACGACCTCGTCCGCAAGGCCTGGCCCGCCCGGCTCGGCACCCCGCCCGCCAAGCTGCTCTCCGGCGTCCCCGCCCACGTCGACGGGCTGATGCTCGGCATCGCCGGCGACGCCGGCGCCAGCCTCATCAACGGCGACCGGATGTGGCACTACACCGAGGGCATCGAGAACTGGGACCCGATCTGGGCCCGGCACGGCATCCGCATCCTGCCCGGCCCGTCCTCGCTCTGGCTGGACGCGCGCGGCAACCGGCTGCCCGTCCCGCTCTTCCCCGGCTTCGACACCCTCGGCACGCTCGACCACATCATGTCCACCGGCTACGGGCACACCTGGTTCGTGCTCAACCAGCGCATCATCGAGAAGGAGTTCACCCTCTCCGGCTCCGAGCAGAACCCGGACCTGACCGGGAAGTCCGTGCGCGGCGTCCTCGGCCGCGCCCTGCCCGGCGCCCCCGGTCCGGTCCGGAGCCACCTGCGGCACGGGCCCGACTTCGTCGTCGCGAGCAACCTCGCCGACCTCGCCCGCGGCATGAACGCCAGGACCCGCGAATCGCTGATCGACCCCGCCGAACTGCGCCGCACCGTCGAGGCCCGCGACCGGCAGTTCGCCAACCCCTTCGCCAAGGACCTCCAGGTCACCGCCGTCCACGGCGCCCGCCGCTACCTCGGCGACAAGCTGATCCGGGTGGCCCCGCCGCACCGCATCCTCGACCCCGGCGCCGCCC
Source organism: Kitasatospora sp. NPDC088861 (assembly GCF_044750105.1). Lineage (NCBI taxonomy): Bacteria > Bacillati > Actinomycetota > Actinomycetes > Kitasatosporales > Streptomycetaceae > Kitasatospora > Kitasatospora sp. NPDC088861. The sequence goes on along the minus strand of NZ_JBIVJF010000012.1, from coordinate 41,164 downwards.
CGCTGATCGCCGTCCGGCTCAACATCCTCACCCGCAAGTCCCTCGGCGGGCTGGAGACCGACCTCTCCGCGCGCGTCCTGCGCCCCGACGGCGAACCCCTCCCGGGCGTCTACGCCGCCGGCGAGGCCGCCGGCTTCGGCGGCGGCGGCGTCCACGGCTACCGCTCCCTGGAGGGCACCTTCCTCGGCGGCTGCCTCTTCTCCGGCCGCACCGCCGGCCGCGCGGCGGCGGAGGCGACGGCGTAGGGGACCGGGGCGGGTGCGGCCTCAGCGCTCGTCGGTGAGGCCCAGCCGCAGGTGCTCGACGTGGTACACGGCCTGGTCGAGGAGGGCGGCGACGTGGTCGTCGTGCAGGGAGTAGACCACCGAGCGGCCCCGGCGCTCGCCGACGACCAGGCCGAGGTTGCGCAGCAGCCGCAGCTGGTGGGAGCAGGCGGACTGCTCCATGCCCACGGCGTCGGCGAGTTCGGTCGCCGCGCGCGGGCCCTCGCGCAGTTCGGCGAGGATCAGCAGCCGGGACGGGGTGGCCAGCGCCTGGAGGGTGGTCGCGACCTTGGCCGCGTTGGAGGCGTCCAGGCGCATCCGCGGTACGGCTTTCTCGGTGGTCGCGTGTCCCATGGGGGCATCCTACGGACCGCCGCCGAACCCCGGCACCCGGTACCCGGCAGTGGTTCTCGGCATGACGGGTAGGCTGCGCGTGCAGCGTGCCCCGTGACCAGGAGGAGTTCCAGAGCCGATGAGCCGCCGAGACCGGGACCGCAAGCAGGCGGTCGCCTCCCCGGTGACCGTCACCGTCTGCCGGGGCTGCTGCTGCGGCACCGAGGCCAAGCACCCGGGGGTGGACCACGCCGGGCAGTACGAGCGGCTGCGGGCCGCGGTGGGTACGGCGGGCCGGGTCCGCGCGGTCAAGTGCCTGGACGTGTGCACCCAGTCCAACGTGGTGGTGGTCGGCCCCTCCGGGGAGGGGCGGGCGGCGGGCGGGCGTCCGGTCTGGCTGGGCTTCGTGCTGGCGGACGACATGATCGACGAGATAGCCGCCTGGGTGCACGCGGGCGGCCCCGGGCTGGCCGACCCGCCCGGACTGCTCGACCTCCAGCTGATCTCGGTGTCCCGCCGGGTCCGCGAGGGCCTGGCGGAGTAGCGGACGGTGGAGCCGATCCGTCCTCATCACGGTTGGGACGCAGCGGGGTTGGCCGATCCGGCGGCCGAGCAGGATCCGCTGGACGCCGCCCTCGGCGGTCCCACTAGCATGACCGGTGGCTGCCAGCGGTTCCGCCCAGGGAGGACGACGATGACGACGGTCTGCCGCATCTGCGCGGGCACCGGCCGGACCGCCGGTCTCAGTTGCCGGACCTGTCAGGGCACCGGGACCACCGAGGTGGGCGGTGGGGGCGGAAACTGCTTCCTCTGCGACGGCACCGGGGTGTACGTCCGCTACCGGGTGGACGCGACCGGCGCCAAGCACGCCTACCGGGACGAGATCTGCCGCACCTGCGACGGCACCGGCAACCGGTCCCCCTCCACCTGGGACGAGCCCTCCGGCTGAGCGCCCCGTCCGCGGCGGCGCCGACGGTGGCTCAGGCCGTGCCGCCGGCGGGGGCCATGATCCGGGGTCGGCCCGGTGCGGGCGCGTTTCTTTACCTGATCATGGTCGAACATTGGTGTTCGAATGGGCGGCGCGCTGCGGCCCGTTCACCCCGCGTCCGTGTGCGGTCAACGCGCCGCTGGAAGAGTCCCGCGCATGGATATCCCTCACATGGGCGTACCGGCCAAGCTCGCCGACCGCATGAGCACGGCCGAGCAGCACGAGTACCTGCGGGCCCGCTTCTCCCGCCGCCGGATGCTGCGCGCCGGCGCCGTGACCGTCGGTGCCGTCGCCGTCGGCGGCGCGCTGGGCAGTGGAACGGCCTTCGCCGCGCCGGCGAGCCCGCAGCTGCTGACCGGTGCCACGACGGCCGGCGTCGACGGTTCGCTGGTCGCGCCGATCGGGCGCCACCTCCAGTTCGGCCCCGAGCCCGACACCCAGTTCCGCATCTCCTGGCAGGTCCCGGCGCCGGTCAAGAAGCCGTTCCTGCGCTTCGGCAAGACCCCGTGGGAGCTCAGCCACAAGCTCCAGGCCGAGGTCCGCACCCTGCACACCCCGGCGCTGAGCCCGAACAGCCAGCCGGTGGACCAGTACTACCTGCACGTGGCGCTGGAGGACCTGCACCCCGACACCACCTACTACTACGGTGTCGGCCACGAGGGCTTCGACCCGGCCTCGCAGCAGCAGATCTCCACCCTGCACACCTTCCGCACCGCGCCCTCCCGCGACCACCGCTGGGGCAAGGTCTACGAGCCGTTCACCTTCACCGCCTTCGGCGACCAGGGCGTCAGCTCGCACGCGGCCGGCAACGACCACGTCATCCTGGCCCAGAAGCCGTCCTTCCACCTGCACGCCGGCGACATCTGCTACGCCGACCCGGCGGGCTCCGGCACGGACCCCGACAAGTCCGTGTACAACGCCAGGACCTGGGACGACTTCCTGGTCCAGACCGAGACGGTCGCGGCGACCGTGCCGTGGATGGTCGCCTACGGCAACCACGACATCGAGGCCTGGTACTCGCCCAACGGGTACGGCGGCGAGAACACCCGCTTCTTCCTCCCGGACAACGGCCCGGACCCGCGCAAGGTCCCCGGCGTCTACACCTTCCGCTACAAGAACGTCGGCGTCATCTCGCTCGACGCCAACGACGTCTCCTACGAGATCCCGGCCAACCTGGGGATCTCGGCGAACAAGCAGACCAAGTGGCTGGAGCGCACCCTCAAGGACCTGCGCAACGACGAGACGATCGACTTCGTCGTGGTCTTCTTCCACCACTGCGCCTTCTCCACCACCGTCGCGCACGCCTCCGAGGGCGGCGTCCGCGAGGCCTGGGTGCCGCTGTTCGAGAAGTTCCGGGTGGACCTGGTCATCAACGGCCACAACCACATCTACGAGCGCACCGACGCGATCCTCGGCAACAAGGTCTCGAAGCAGGTGCCGAGCGGCGCCACCATCGAGCCGGCGAAGGACGGCGTCGTCTACGTGACCGCGGGCGCGGCCGGCCGCAGCCTGTACAAGTTCGACGTGCCGGACACCTACGAGGGGCACGAGAACCACCAGGACGAGGTGAAGACCTACTACTGGGGGAAGGGCAAGGTGAAGGTCCCCGAGACCATCCAGTGGTCGCGGGTGCGCTACACCGGCTACTCCTTCATCAAGGTCGACGTCACCCCGGCCCACCTGGGCCAGAAGTCGTCCATGAAGGTGACCGCGCTGGCCGAGGACGGCACGCAGATCGACAACTACACGATCCTGCGCAAGGTCGGCGAGGGCTGGGACTCGGACCACGACGACGACGGTCAGGGCGGCGGCTGGGGCTGGTAGTCCCCGAACCGGCTTGCCGGGCCCCGGCGTCGAGGAGTCCGCACCTCGACGCCGGGGCCCCGTGCGTGGAGAACCCCGTGCGTGGAGGGCCCAGTGCGCTCAGCGCCGGGGCCCGTACATGATCACCGCGACCCCGGCCAGGCAGACCAGCGCGCCCACCACGTCGTAGCGGGTCGGCCGGAAGCCGTCCACGACCACGCCCCAGAGCAGCGACCCGGCGACGAACACCCCGCCGTACGCGGCCAGCACCCGGCCGAAGTGGCTGTCCGGCTGGAGCGCCGCGACGAAGCCGTACCCGCCGAGCACCACCACCCCCAGCCCGGCCAGCCACCACGGCCGCTGCTCGCGCACGCTCTGCCAGATCAGCCAGCAGCCGCCGATCTCGGCGAGGGCGGCGACGACGAACAGGGCGACGGAACGCAGGACGGTCATGACCGGCAAGCCTAGGCGTCAGGACTGGCGGTACGTCGCGAGGAAGCGCCCGATGCGGTTGATGGCCGTCTCCAGGTCGTCGGCGCGGGGCAGGGTGACGAAGCGGAAGTGGTCCGGGCGGGGCCAGTTGAAGCCGGTGCCCTGGACGACGTGGATCTTCTCGCGGAGCAGCAGGTCCAGCACGAACTGCTCGTCGTCGACGATCCGGTGCACCGCCGGGTCGAGCCGGGCGAAGGCGTACAGGGCGCCCTTGGGCTTGACGCAGCTGACGCCGGGGATCTCGTTGAGGGCCCTGAAGGCGACGTCGCGCTGTTCGGTGAGCCGGCCGCCGGGCAGCACCAGGTCGTTGATGGACTGGTGGCCGCCGAGCGCGGCCTGGACGGCGAACTGGGCGGGCACGTTGGGGCACAGCCGCATGCCGGAGAGCATGGTCAGGCCCTCCAGGTAGTCGGCGGCGTGCTGCTTGGGCCCGGAGACGACCAGCCAGCCGCTGCGGAAGCCGGCCACCCGGTAGGCCTTGGAGAGGCCGTTGAAGGTGAGGGTGAGGACGTCGTCGGCGAGGGCGGCGAGGCAGTGGTGCTCGGTGTCGTCGTAGAGGATCTTGTCGTAGATCTCGTCGGCCAGGACCATCAGCTGGTGGCGGCGGGCCAGGTCGAGGATGCCCTCCAGCAGTTCCTTCGGGTAGACCGCGCCTGTGGGGTTGTTGGGGTTGATGACGACGATGGCCTTGGTGCGGGCGGTGATCTTGGCGGCGATGTCGTCGAGGTCCGGGTACCAGTCGGCCTGCTCGTCGCACAGGTAGTGCACGGCCTTGCCGCCAGCCAGCCGGACCACGGCCGTCCACAGCGGGTAGTCCGGCATCGGGACGAGCACCTCGTCGCCGTCGTCGACGAGCGCGGTGACGGCCATCTGGATCAGCTCGGAGGCGCCGTTGCCGAGGTAGACGTCGTTGACGCCGACTCCGGTCACGCCGCGCTGCTGGTAGTACTGCACCACCGCGCGGCGGGCGGGCAGGATGCCGCGCGAGTCGCTGTAGCCGTGCGCCTTGGGCAGGTTGCGGATGATGTCCTGGATGATCTCCTCGGGCGCCTCGAAGCCGAACGGGGCCGGGTTGCCGGTGTTCAGCCGCAGCACGCTGTGCCCGGCCTCCTCCAGGGCGTTGGCCTGGTCGACCACCGGGCCGCGGATCTCGTAGCACACGTTGTTCAGCTTGCTGGACTGCCGAAACTCCACTTGCGGCCTCCCGACCGTCACCACCGCATCGTTGCTGATGCTTTGTTCTACCAAGTTGGCACTTGGAAAGTCCAACCTTTTGGCTATGCTGATCCGCATGTCACGCCGAAGCTACGACCAGTACTGCGCCGTCGCCCGCGCCCTGGACGCGGTGGGGGAGCGCTGGAGCCTCCTGATCGTCCGTGAACTCCTCGGCGGCCCGCGCCGCTACACCGATCTGCACGCCGACCTGCCCGGCGTCTCCACCGACATCCTCGCCGCCCGGCTCAAGCAGCTGGAGGGCGACGGCCTGGCCCTGCGCCGCCGGCTCGAACGGCCCGCCAACGCCACGGTCTACGAGCTCACCGAACGCGGCCGCGAACTGCGCCCGGTGATCGAGGCGCTGGGGGAGTGGGGCCTGCCCGCCCTCGGCGAGCAGCGGCCCACCGACGCCGTCCGCGAGCACTGGTTCACCCCCCGCACGGCGGACGACGGGGCGCCCGTCGCGGGTTAGGTGCCGGTGCCGGGGTCCGATGCCGGTGCCCGGACCGGCCGCGCGTAGCATCGTCGGGCCACGGAGCCATCGGAGGAGAGCGGAGACCGCCCGTGCCCACCACCTACCGCAGTTACGTCGCCGTCGGGGACTCCTTCACCGAGGGCATGTGCGACGACCTGCTGCCCGACGGCCACTACCGGGGCTGGGCCGACCGGGTCGCCGACGCGCTCGCCGCTGAGGCCGGCGCTGACGGCGGCGACGGCGGGTTCCGCTACGCGAACCTCGCCGTCCGCGGCAAGCTCATCGGCCAGATCCACGACGAGCAGCTCCCCGCCGCCACCGCGATGGGCGCCGACCTGGTGACCCTCGTCGGCGGCCTCAACGACGCGCTGCGCCCCGGCTGCGACATCGCCCGGGTCGAGCGGCTGCTCGGCCGCTGCGCCGAGGAACTGCGCGCCACCGGCGCCACCGTGGTGCTGTTCACCAGCACCGACCCGACCCGCAGGATGGCGGGCAGCGCCCGGCTGCTCCCGGCCATCCTGCGGATGAAGGCCTTCGTGCACGAGCTCGGCCAGGACGAGGGCGTCGCCGTCGTCGACCTGTTCGCCGCCCCCTGCTTCGACGACCGCCGGCTCTGGGGCGAGGACCGCCTGCACCTGTCGCCCGAGGGCCACCGCCGGGTCGCCGAAGGGGTGTTGGAGGCGCTCGGCCGCCCCGTCGCCTTCGACTGGCGCGCCCCGCTGCCGCCCGCCGCCCCGCCCGGCCGGGCCGAGCGGCTGCGCGCCGACGCCCGTTGGCTGGGTGGCCACCTGGGGCCGTGGATCGGCCGCCGGCTCACCGGGCGCTCCTCCGGCGACGGCCGGCCGCCGAAGCGGGCCGAGCTGCTGCCCTACTTGGCTCCGGACTCGGCTCCGGGTTCGGTGGCGGACCCGGCGGCGGGCACGGCCGCGGGCTCGTAGACCAGGCTCGCCATCGAGGAGCGGGTGGTCCAGCCGAGCGAGGTGTAGAGCGCCCGGCCGTCCGGGGTGCCGACCAGGACGGCGGTGTCGGCGCCCGCCTCGTGCCCGGCGCTCTGGAGGGTCCGCATCACCAGGGCGCCCAGGCCCCGGCGCCGGTGCTCGGGCGCGGTCAGGATCTGGTCCGGGACGGCCACGGGGCCGGCCAGTCCCGCCTGGCCGCGTGCGGCGAGGTGTCCGGCCTCGGTGCGGACCAGGGTCCGGACGGTCCCGCCCCGGGTCCAGGTGGTCACCGTGTAGCCGGCCGGCACCTCGGGCCGCTCGGCGCTCAGCGGGAGGGTCATCAGGTACCCCGGCTGGTCGAGCCGCCACTGCGGGCCCAGCCAGGGCCGGGCGACGGCGTCCTCGATGAACAGCTTCAGCCAGGTGCCCGGTGCGGTGGTGGCCTCGGCGATCTTGCGGACGTCGGGCTCGGCCGGCTCGGGCAGCACGTGCCGGGCGACGTGGCCGACCACGCCGACGTCGATCGTCCAGCCCCAGGGCTCGTCCACCGCTTCGGCCGCGCCGCGCGAGACGCTCCAGCCGGCGATCCACATCCGGACGAGTTCGTTGATGCTCGGGTCCTGCACTCCTGCCCCCGTATGCCATATGCGATGGGCGCGCACCTCGTAATAGGTGCACTGCCAGTTGACACCTTACCGATGGTGGGGCGGGTGTGGCCAGTGCCCAGTAGGCTTGGCAGTTCGACGCACCGGACGGCCGGTGCCCACGCTGGAAGGACCACGCGACGTGCGCGAGACCGAGCCGCCGCAGCACCCCACGGCGGCTCAGCCGACCGAGCTGCGCTCCGACTGCACCAGCTGCTTCGGCCTCTGCTGCGTCGCCCTGCCCTTCGGCGCCGGCACGGACTTCGCCGTCGACAAGGCCGCCGGCAGCGCGTGCCGCAACCTGCAGACCGACTTCACCTGCGGCATCCACGAACGCCTCCGCGACCGGGGCTTCCAGGGCTGCACCGTCTACGACTGCTTCGGCGCCGGGCAGCGCGTCTCCCAGGTCACCTTCGGCGGCCGCAGCTGGCGCGAGGCACCGGCCGACGCCAAGCCCATGTACGACGTCTTCCCGGTGGTGCGCCAGCTCCACGAACTGCTCTGGTACCTCACCGAGGCGCTCGGCTACGCCCCCGCCCGCCCGGTCCACGCCGACCTGCGGCAGGCCCTGGAGGAGACCGACCGGCTCGCCGGCGGCACCCCCGAGGAGATCCTCGCCGTCGACGTCCCCGCCCACCGGCAGCGGGTCAGCGACCTGCTGCTGCGCGCCAGCGAACTCGTCCGCGCCGCCGTCCCCCGCCGCCGTGAACACCGCGGCGCCGACCTCTTCGGCGCCCGTCTGCGCGGCGCCGACCTGCGCGGGGCCAACCTGCGCGGTGCCCTGCTCGTCGCCGCCGACCTCAGCGGCGCCGATCTGCGCCTCGCCGACCTCGTCGGCGCCGACCTGCGCGACGCCGACCTCTCCGGCGCCGACCTCACCGAGGCCCTCTTCCTCACCCAGGCCCAGCTGAACGCGGCCCGCGGCGACGCCACCACCCGCCTGCCGGGCACCCTCACCCGGCCCACCCACTGGCCCGCCACGGCCCCCGCCCCGGCCGCCGCCACCGGCGCGCGCGGCCCCCGCAAGCCGCGCAACGGCGGCCGTCCGGGCGGCCCGCGCCGCCGCTAGCGGCCGCCCGCTGCAACGGCCGAGCCCGCCGGCAGGTGTCTGCCGGGCGGGCTCGGTGTTCCTGGTGCCTGGTGCTAACAGCTGTGCGCGGCGGAGGGGCGCTTCGCCGCGATGTACGGCTTGCCCATGTGCGCGACGACGTCGGCCGGGCAGGTCTTGATCCAGTTGGAGCCCGCCGTGTGGTTCTTGACCTTGGCGTCGCTGCAGTACTCGACGCGGTCGGCGGTCTTGAAGCACTGGTAGCCGGGGTACCCCGCCGCCGAGGCGGTGTTGGCGCCGGCGAACAGGCCGGCCACGGCCAGCAGGGCGACGGGCAGAACGGAACGCATCCTCATGGTTTTCTCCCGTTGGTTCGTCTGGGCAGTGGCCCGATCCTGGCAGCGCGGCGAAGGCGGGGGCAACGCGACATGACATGTTTAGGTCAACCCGTGTTCGAGTGAACTCCCTTCACCTTCTCGGCCGTTGACGGTCCGTCGGGCAAGGTCAGGCCGTGAGTAGGCGGGAGCGGAGGGCGGCTATCCGGGCGGGGGAGAGGCCGAGGGCGCCGGTGGCGTAGTCCTCGACCGAGCCGTGGCGGGCGGCGAGGTCGGCGAGGGCGAGGCGGATGACCGTCTCGGGGGCGCGTCCGTAGCCGGGCCAGCGCAGGGTGCGGCCGGGGTGGGCGGCGTGCCACTCGGCGATGAGGTGCGGGGTGGCCAGCTCGGTGAGGGCGAAGTCGGCGGCGATGTCGTCCTCGGAGACGCCGAGCAGGGTGAGGACGAGGGCGGCGATGAGCCCGGTGCGGTCCTTGCCGGAGGCACAGTGGAAGGCCACGGGCTCCTCGGCGGCGGCGATCACCTCCAGGGCCTCGTGGATCTCCTCCACCCCGTCCTCGGCGACCTCGGCGAAGCGGTCGGCGAGGTACCGCCAGGGGTCGACGTCCGGGTCGATCTCGGCCTGGTCGTAGGGGCGGTGCTCGATCGAGAGGTTGTGGTAGACCAGCCCTTCGTAGTCGGGCACCCGGCCCTTGGCGGCGATCTCCCAGGGGTAGCGGAGGTCGATCACGGTGCGCACGCCGAGGGCCTGGAGCCGGTCGAGGTCGGCGGGCGAGGTGAGCTTGCCGAGTGAGTCGGAGCGGTAGAGCAGGCCCCGGCGGACGGACCGGCCGTCGGCGGCGGGGTGGCCGCCCAGGTCGCGGAAGTTGTGCAGCCGTTCGAAGGTGAGCTGACGCATTGTCATGCGCGGCACTCTAACCAGCGGTGCCCGTGGGGCCGGCGGGCCCCCGATGCCCGGTGGGGCCTCCGTGTTAGGCGGGGCCCCGGCGCCCGGTGGGCCCCGGGTGCCCGGCGGCGCCTTCGTAGCCGGCGGTGAGGAGTTCGAAGGCGCGGTCGGCGTTGGTGGCGGCCTCGAAGTGGAGTTCGTCGGCGGTCTGGCCGTCGTCCCGGATCCGGTGCCAGTTGTGTTCGGCGAGGACCCGCTGGGCGGCGGTGACCTGGGCGGCGAGGAGGGGGGCGGTGAGGCGCCGGGGCGGGGTGAGGTCAGGGGCCTCGTGCAGCGCCCGGGCGAGGGACTGTTCGGCGCGGGCGAGGTATTCGGCGCCCCGGGCCTTCAGGCTCGGCGTGGAGTACACCAGATCGCTGAACGCCAGGACCCGGGGGTCGTCGTTGAGCCCGGTGATGGGGTCGCGCCGGGCGAGCCCGTCCAGGAAGTCCCGGTGCAGGGCGGCCAGCACCGGTTCGCCGGCCGCCCGGCCGCGGACCACGCCGGCGGCCTGGTCCTGGTGGTCGGCGAAGCGGTGGACGACCAGGTCCTCCTTGGTGGAGAAGTAGCTGAACAGCGTCGGCTTCGACACCTCGGCGGCGGCCGCGACGTCCGCCACCGAGACCGGGTCGAAGCCGTGCTCCAGGAAGAGCGCGATCGCGGCCTCGGAGATCGCCCGCCGCGTCCGCTCCTTCTTCCGTTCCCGCAGTCCGCTCATGGCGTCAGGCTAGCAGCAGGCCTTGACCCGGACAGGTTCCTGACCCGGTATGACATTTACTCGCGGTTGCGTGTCGTCTGCCGGGCGCCGCCCGCTGCTCAGGAGCTCAGCGAGTCCAGGATGCGGCGGATCGACTCCACCACCGGGGCGCCGGCGGCGGCGAGGGCGGCGACGCCGGAGATGTTGCGCAGGGCGCGGCGCAGGGTGGCGGGCGGAGTGGCCTGCCCGTTGCCGAGGTCCGCCAGCGACTCGTCCAGCACCTCGCGGTCCTCGGCCGGCACCTGATCGCGCAACTGGCGTACGGCGGCGATGAGTTCGCGCATCGCAGCCTGCGGGTCGGCCGGGCCCTGGTGCTTGATGATGCCGATGTTGTGGTCGCCGTGCTGGGTGACCGAGTCCCCGAAGTGGATGCCGCCGCTCACAGGCTGACCTTCTTTCCGGTGTTGTGGTCGCCGTACTGGTTGATCTGGTCGCCGATGTGGACGTTCTCCACCTGGAGCGCGAACTCGGCCAGCGGGTTGTCGATCGCTTCCATGATCAGCTGGATCAGGTTGCCGACCTGCTGGGCGTCGTGGCTGACCACCGCCGTGTTCGAGGAGCTGGAGGTCTCGATGATCAGCTGGTAGACCGTGCGCATCTGCAGCCGCTTGACCAGCCGGTAGAGGCTGGCCGCGAAGAGCGCGAGCGCCACCACGCCGATCACGTTCTTGGTCGTCTCCTGGTTCGCGCCGCTCCCGAGCAGCGAACCGAGGAGGGCGGTGGCCACCAGCAGGCCGATCACCTGCCGGGCGAACCGGATGATCACCCGCGCGCGCTTGGGCGGCAGCAGCTGGAACTGCCGGGCCCGGGCGATGTTGTGGAGCGGATAGGCATCGCCGCCCACCCACAGCACCCGCCGGCTCACTCTGACGTCGATCACACTGCTTCTGCGTGCCAAGTCGTCCCCCTACCCGTAGTGGCGGGGAGAACCATAGCAACGGTCGCCGCTGGTGGCAGCCCCCGTCAGCGCAGGCGGCCGGTGCGGACGGCGTCGATGAAGGACTGCCAGGCGACGGGGCTGAAGTCGAGGACGGGGCCCTCGGGGTCCTTCGAGTCACGGACGAGCCGCCCGGGGTGGGTGGTCGCCACCTCGACGCAGTTGCCGCCGTTGTTGTCGCTGTAGCTGGACTTGCGCCAGGGGACGGTCGCTTTGCTGGGCATCATGTTGAGAAGTCCTTCTCTCACGCTGCGGATCAGATCTGCGCTGTCGCGGGGAGACGGCGCCTCCGCTTGCAGCAGATCATAGGTCCGCTGCCTGCGCTGGACTTCCTTCGGGTCATCGATGAAGTGACCCTGATCCAGGCTTTCGGAGTAGAGCCGAGTCCTGCCCTCGGGTGAGGTCACCAGGGAGACGAAAGTGCCGAACGGGAACCGCTCGCCAAGGCTGAAGGGCGCGATCTGGTGGACGATGTTCGGGCGCTGGCTCATCTCCAGCAGGTGTCCGAGCTGCTCGTACATCACCTCAGGGCCGCCGACCATCGTGCGGATAGCGGCTTCACAGTGGACGACCATGAGGAGCGGGGCGTCCTCCTCGAAGAGGCGACGCTGGCGTGCGAGTCGTGACGCGACCAGTTCCTCGATCAGCTCGGAGTTGCCTGCTGCGGTGCCTCCGCTGAACAGCGCGCGGGCGTACCCCTCTGTTTGCAGCAGACCTGAGATGCGGAGGACCTGGAACTCGCCGATCGTCGAGGCCTTGTTCTCGTAGCCCGCGTAGCGTCGGAACCAGTCGGGGTGTTCCACCCGTGCGTACCAGTCGATCTCCTTCCAGAGATCGATCAACTGGCCGCCCGCCTCCAGCAGTCGGTCCGCCGTGAGGACGAAGTCCTCCTGCGGGTTGCGGGTGCCGGCCTCGATGCGGGAGATGTGCGGGCGGCTGCACGGGATGAGGACCGCCAGCTGGCCCTGTGGCATCCCCTTCGACTCTCTCAGCTGCTTCAGCACCGCGCCGAACACGGCGCCCGCACTCGATCGCAGGTTTGGGTTCGTGGACTTCTTGCGGGTCACGGCGCAGGCCCCCCTGTGTCAGGACGTTCCTTGGAACCGGCTGATCACTCGTCACCGGCACGGTGATCGCCGATGCTTAATCATGGAACTGATCGCGCAATCGCACTAGTGAGTGCACGAAGCGGCCTGCCCGCGCGCGAAATCCTCAATGCATCCAAAGGTGGCACCGCTATGCCCGAAGCCCTTGACAGAGCCCTCGCCGATCAGCTGTGCACGCTCCCGCGACACCCTTCCTCGCCGACCGCCGCCCGGGTGGTGCTCCGGGGGTTCCTCTCCGAGCTCAAGGACGGTGAACACTATGCGGGCGACGGCGAGTTGATCGTCACCGAGCTGGTCGCCAGTGCGGTCCGGACTCCCCCTGCACACCACCTCATCGACGTGCTCTTCGAGTACTCCGCCCCCGCCGGCCTCTGGATCGAGGTCACCGCCATCGGGCAGTCCGGCCGCGCGGGGCCGGACTGCCCGGGTCTTCGGCTGGTGCGGCGGCTCTGTGCCGCCTGGGGGTGCGACCCCGCCGAGGGCCGCTCGTGGGCCCGGTTGGCCCCGCCCGTCACTCAGTAGCCGAGGGTGAAGCGGCGCTGGACGAACCGGGGGAGCTCGACCTCGTCGACGAGGTCGACGCCGCGCCCGACGCCGCCCAGCGGGTCTGCGTCGGTATCGCCGGCCTCGCGGCGGACTGATCAGGTGCTGCGGTCGGCGAGCACCTCGCGGACGACGTGACGGGCGTTGGCGGTGAGGCCCGGATTGGTGTGACGGTAGTAGGGGATCGTCACCAGCGCGATGGAGAAGGCCCAGGCACGGCCGCGGGCCCACGTGGCGTCATCGGCGTGGAGTGCGGCGCGGAAGGCGGGGCGGGCCGAGGCGGGCAGCAGGTTCCAGGCGACGATCAGGTCGGCGGTGGGGTCGCCGACGCCCATCAGGCCGAAGTCGAGGACGGCGCCGAGCCGGCCGGACCGGTCGAGCAGGAGGTTCCCGGGGGTGAGGTCGCCGTGCATCCAGGAGGGCGGGCCGGCGTACTCGGAGAGGCGAAGCGCCTTGTCCCACAGGGCGGTTGCGGCGTGGGTGTCGACCGCTCCGGCGAGTTGGGCGATGGCCGCGCGGGTGGCGCCGTCGCGGGAGGCGAGCGGGACGCTGCGGTGGCCCGCCGGGCCGCCGGCCGGGTTGACGGCGCGCAGGGCGTTGACGAAGGCGGCGAGGTCACGGGCGAGCGCGCCGGGAGCGGCGAGGGCGCCGACGACCGGGTTGGCGCCCTCGAACCAGCGGAGCACCGACCACTCCCAGGGGTAGCCGGCGGCGGGCCGGCCGACCGCGACCGGGGCGGGTATCGGCCGCGGCAGTCGGGGGGCCAGCGCGGGCAGCCACTGCTTCTCGCGGCGGACGTCCCCGGCCGCCCATTCCACCCGGGGGAGCCGGACGGCGAGTTCGGACCCGAGGCGGAACATCGCGTTGTCCGTCCCGGTGGAGGGGACCGGCGTGACCGGCAGCCCGACCCAGTCCGGGAACTGGGCGGAGATCAACCGCCGTACCAGGGCCGCGTCGATGACCAGTCCGTCGGGGTGCATCCGGGTGGCAGCGCACATGCCCGGCAGCGTACAGCGCGGATCGGTGCCCTTCAGCGGATTCCCGGAATGCGTACGGCCGGCCTCAGCTCAGCGTGACCCGCACGCCGATCGTCCCGCCCCTGCCGAAGCGCAGTACGTTCGCGGTCAGCGCGATCGCGCACAGCAGCCCGTACTTGCGGCGCAGCAGCTTCCGGTAGGCGGGCGCGCGGCCGGGGTCGAGGACGGCGGTGGCCGGGACCTGCTCGCCGAGCAGGGTGCCGCGGATGTCGCTCGGCCCGACCAGCACGTCGGAGCGGTTGCGCAGCCGCTTGACCTTGCCGGTGCGGGTGACGGTGGTGAAGACCAGCGCGTCGCCGTCGCGCGCCACCCAGACCGGGGTGGGCACGGGGGTGCCGTTCTTGCGGTGGGTGGTGAACAGCAGGTACTTGGCGGCGGCGAGTTCGCTCAGCCGGGCGGCGGCGTCCGGCGCGCGGGAGGCGTCCAGTGCGGGGGAGGTGTCCATGCGCGTCAGCGTAGGAAGGCGCAACGGGGCACTGCTTGAGTCTGGTTGGGGCCGCGGGCGGAGGGCGCCACGCCCGGGCGCCCCGGGCGCGGCCGGGAGCTGTCCCCGGTACCTGCCAGAATGCAGGGCGTACGGCGAAAGCACTGAAGGAGAAGGTGACCGGCTTCGTGACCACGCCAGTCGAACAGGTGGCCCGGCAGGCCCAGCAGGCGATCGAGCGCAAGATCGCCGAGGAACTGGGCGTTCGCGACGGGCAGGTGAAGTCCGCCGTCGAGCTGCTCGACGGCGGCGCGACCGTGCCCTTCGTGGCCCGCTACCGCAAGGAGGTCACCGGCTCCCTGGACGACGCCCAGCTGCGCACCCTGGAGGAGCGGCTGCGCTACCTGCGCGAGCTGGAGGAGCGCCGGGCGGCCGTCCTGGAGTCGATCGAGGCCCAGGGCAAGCTGGACGACGCGCTGCGCGCGCAGGTGCTGGCCGCCGATTCCAAGGCCCGGCTGGAGGACATCTACCTGCCGTTCAAGCCGAAGCGGCGCACCAAGGCGCAGATCGCCCGCGAGGCGGGCCTGGAGCCGCTCGCCGAGACGCTGCTCGCCGATCCCTCGCAGGATCCGGCGGCGCTGGCCGCCCGGTTCCTGAACGAGTCCGTCGCCGAGCCGGCCGCCGCGCTGGAGGGCGCCCGGGCGATCCTGGTGGAGCGCTTCGGCGAGGACGCCGACCTGGTCGGTTCGCTGCGCGAGCGGATGTGGACCCGGGGCCGGCTGGTGGCCACCGTGCGTGGCGGCAAGGAGCAGGACGGCGCCAAGTTCGCCGACTACTTCGACTTCGCCGAGCCGTACACCAAGCTCCCCTCGCACCGCATCCTGGCGATGCTGCGCGGTGAGAAGGAGGAGGTGCTGGACCTCGACCTCTCGCCGTACGACGGTGAGGAGGGCGATCTGCCCGGCGAGAACGACTACGAGCGGCGGATCGCCGCCCGCTTCGGCATCGCCGACCACGGCCGCCCGGCCGACAAGTGGCTGGGCGACACCGTCCGTTGGGCCTGGCGCACCCGCGTCCTGGTCCGGCTCGGCATCGACCTGCGGTCGCGGCTGCGGGCCGAGGCGGAGGAGGAGGCGGTGCGCGTCTTCGCCGCCAACCTGCGCGATCTGCTGCTGGCCGCGCCGGCCGGCACCCGCGCCACCATGGGCCTGGACCCGGGCTTCCGGACGGGGGTGAAGGTCGCGGTGGTGGACGCCACCGGCAAGGTCCTCGCGTACGACACGATCTACCCGCACCAGCCCGCCAACAAGTGGGACGCCGCGCTCGCCACCCTGGCCGCGCTGGCGAAGAAGCACGACGTCGACCTGGTGGCGATCGGCAACGGCACCGCCTCCCGGGAGACGGACAAGCTCGCCGAGGACCTGCTCAAGCGCCACCCCGAGCTGAAGCTCACCAAGGCGATGGTCAGCGAGGCGGGCGCCTCGGTCTACTCGGCCTCCGCCTTCGCCTCGCAGGAGCTGCCGGAGCTGGACGTGTCGATCCGCGGCGCGGTCTCGATCGCCCGCCGCCTCCAGGACCCGCTGGCCGAACTGGTCAAGATCGACCCGAAGTCGATCGGGGTCGGCCAGTACCAGCACGACCTGAGCGAGGTGAAGCTCTCCCGCTCGCTGGACGCGGTGGTCGAGGACTGCGTCAACGCCGTGGGCGTGGACGTCAACACCGCCTCGGCGCCGCTGCTGACCCGGGTCTCCGGCATCACCGGCACGCTCGCCGACAACATCGTGGCCCACCGCGACGCCAACGGCCCGTTCCGCACCCGCCGGCAGCTCAAGGACGTCTCCCGGCTGGGCCCGAAGGCCTTCGAGCAGTGCGCGGGCTTCCTGCGCATCCCCGACGGCGACGACCCGCTGGACGCCTCCAGCGTGCACCCCGAGGCGTACCCGGTGGTGCGCCGGATCCTGGCGTCCACCGGCGGGGAGCTGAGCGGGCTGATCGGCAACGGCGAACGGCTGCGGGCCCTGCGACCGGGCGACTTCGCCGACGAGGTCTTCGGCATCCCGACCGTCACCGACATCCTCGGCGAGCTGGACAAGCCCGGCCGCGACCCGCGCCCGGCGTTCCGCACCGCGACCTTCAAGGAGGGCGTCGACAAGATCGGCGACCTGGAGGTCGGGATGGTGCTGGAGGGCGTGGTCACCAATGTGGCCGCGTTCGGCGCCTTCGTCGACGTGGGCGTCCACCAGGACGGGCTGGTGCACGTCTCGGCGCTGTCGAGGACCTTCGTCAAGGATCCGCGCGAGGTGGTCAAGCCGGGCGACATCGTGAAGGTCCGGGTCGTCTCGGTGGACGTGCCGCGCAAGCGCATCGGGCTGACCCTGCGGCTGGACGACGAGGTCGGTCGCGACCGGGGCGGCGACCGCGGTGACCGGGGCGAGCGCGGCGAGCGTGGTGGCGACCGTGGCCGGGGCGGCGAGCGCGGCGACCGGCAGGCCCGCCCGCCGCGCCAGGAGCGCCGGGGCGGCGGCCAGGACCGGCGCGGCCAGGGCGGCGGCTCCGGCGGTTCGGGCGGTTCGGGCGGCGGCGCGCCGCTGGCGAACAGCGCGATGGCGGACGCGCTGCGCCGGGCGGGCCTGACCGGCGGCGACGCCTCGGGTGACCGCCGCTCCGGGCGGCGCTGAGCGGTTGAGGCGCTGAGCGGCTGAGCGGCTGAGCGGCTGAGCGGTTGAGGTACTGAGGTGCTGAGCGGCTTATCGCCGCGGCCGGGGCCGGGGGACGTCTGCGCGTCCGCCGGCCCCGGCCGCCGTGCGGGTCGGGCTGGGCTGGGCCGGGTCAGGCCAGGAGCTTGTCCTTGGCCTTCTGGTACTCCTCCTCGGAGATGGCGCCCTTCTCCTTCAGGTCCGCCAGTCTCGCCAGGTCGTCGACGTGGCTGCCGCCGCCCCCGGGTGTGCCGGTTCCGGCCGCCTCCCGGATGTAGGCCTTGACGGCGGCCTCGCTCTGCCGGACCTGGGCGGCGTCCCGCTCGCTCATCGACTTCCCGCGGGCGATCACGTAGGCCAGCACACCGATCAGCGGCAGCACGATCACCAGGAGCAGCCAGCCGGCCTTGGCCCAGCCGCCCAGGTCGTGGCTGCGGAAGATGTCCGTGATGATCTTGAACAGCAGGAAGAACCAGAGGATCCAGAGGAACAGCTCCAGCATCGTCCAGAAGATGTTGAGCACCGGGTAGTCCACGGCCAGCATGTTGGTGTCCATGGCCGAGTCATATCATCGCAAAACGGACAATGCTCTCTGCTGTTCGGCCGTTCCAGTGGCTTTCCGGCCCCGCGGGAATATCTCGGAGCGGGGGCTCGGAGGGGCGGGGGATCAGCCCCGCCCGGCCCGCCGCCGCAGCTCCACGGCCAGCCCGATCAGCTCGCCCCACCAGGCGTCGTGCCCGGCCAGCAGCAGCCGCTGCGCCTCGTCCGCCGACACTGCCCGCACCTCGACCACCTGCTCGCCGTCCGCCGGGTTGGTCGGCGTCGAGTCCACCGCGACCTCCGCCCAGCCCCACAGCCACGCCTTCTCCGGGTGCGGCTGCCACGGCCGGTACGGCGTCGGGTCCTCGGTGCGGCAGCGGTGCGCGCCGAGCCAGTCCGGCTCGCCGAGCAGCCGGGCGCCGGCCTCCTCGCGCAGCTCGCGCGCCAGGCAGGTGGCGATGCTCTCGTCCTGCTCCCGGGTGCCGCCGGGCAGGAACCAGTGGTCCCGGTCGTCCCGGCAGAGGACCACCTTGTCGTCCGCGAAGCCCACCAGGTGGATGTTGGTCACCAGCTCGTCCGGCGGCAGCACGGTGGAGAACAGCGCGTCGTACCGGCCCCAGGTCCAGTACTGCGGGGCGTGCAACGCGGGGAAGAGGGTGGCGAGTTCGGCGGATCTGTCGTCGGTGTCCGCCTGGTGCGTGGTGTCAGTCATTCGGTGATCGTAGTGCCGGCCGGGAAACGCCGGGGGGCGCTCGGATGGACGAGTGTGATGTCCGAGGTGGAGATGGCCCGCGGCCGGCGGCGGGCGGCCTCGACCGGCTCGCCGACCCAACTCCCCAGCGAGATCTCGGCGGTGATGCCCGGCCCGAAACCGGCGATCAGGCCGGTGGTGCCGTCGGCCACGCCGCCGTCGGCGAACAGCCGGGCGAGCGCGTCGAAGACGACGGCGCTGGCGATGTTGCCGCGCTCGGTCAGCGTCGCGCGGCTGTACCGGAAGGTGGCCGGCTCCAGGTTGAGGAAGTGGCAGAGGTCGTCGAGGATGCGCGGGCCGCCGGCGTGCACGATGTAGAAGCCCAACCCGGAGACGTCCCAGCCGTGTTCGACGGCCAGGCCGCGCAGCGCCGGGGCGAGCATCTCCATGGTGCCGGGCACCCGCTTGTCCAGCTGGAAGTGGAACCCGGTGTCCTTGACCCCGTAGGAGATCCAGTTCTCGGTGTCCGGGACGAGGTGCGAGCCGTTGCGCTCGACGTGCACGCCGGTGCCGCCGTGTCCGCGCATCACCACGGCGGCGACGGCGTCCCCGAACAGGCCGTTGGAGAGCAGCGAGCCGACGCCGAGGTCGGTCGGCTGGTAGCAGAGCGAGCAGAACTCGCAGGACACGATCAGCACGTTGGCGCCCGGGTAGGCGCGGCAGAAGTCGTGCGCGCGGTTGACGGCGGCGCCGCCGGCCGCGCAGCCGAGCTGGGCGATCGGCATCTGGCGGGTGTCGGAGCGGAAGCCCAGGGCGTTGATCAGCCAGGCGGTCAGCGACGGCATCATGAAGCCGGTGCAGGACACATAGATGATCAGGTCGATGTCCCGGGCGCCCAACTCGGCGTGCCCCAGCGCCCGTTCGACCACCTCGGGGACGCGGAGCTTGGCCTCCCGCTCGTAGACCGCGTTGCGGGCGGTGAAGCCCGGGTGGGTGAGGGTCTGCTCGATCGGCTGGACCAGGTGCCTGGTCCGCACCCCGGTGTTCTCGATCAGCCGCAGGGCGAGGCCGAGTTGCGGGTGGCCGGCGTGCAGGCTGCGGGCCAGGTCGAGGGTCTGGTCGAGGGTGATGACGTTCTCGGGTACGGCGACGGCAGGGCGGCAGAGTGTTGCCATGGTGCGGGTCTCCCCTGGGTGGCCTGGCCGGGCGGGCTGGCGAGCGGCCCGGGCAGGCGGCCTACGGATGCGTCGGACGGGCGCCGTGCGGTGCTCCGTGGCGGAGGCGGCGGCGCGGGGAGGAGGTCACCAGGCGAGCGGCAGGGTGCGGGGGTAGCGCCAGATCGACCCGGTGTGCCAGTCGAGTTCGGACGGCGGGACGGCGAGCCGCAGGCCGGGGAATCGCCGCAGCAGGGTGCCGATGGCGACCTGGAGCTCCATCCGGGCCAGGTGCGCGCCGAGGCAGTGGTGCTGGCCGTGGCCGAAGGCCATGTGGGTGGGGGCGCCGCGGTCGAGGTCGAGTTCGTCGGGGCGCTCGTACATCGCCGGGTCGCGGTTGGCGGTGAGGTAGGAGACGTGGACGGCCTCGCCGGCCCGGATCAGCACGCCGCCCAGCTCGACGTCCTCGGTGGCGACCCGGGCGATGCCGACGCCCTGGCGGAACGGGATGAAGCGCAGCAGCTCCTCCAGCCCGCGCGGCAGCAGTTCGGGCTGGGCGCGCAGCTTGGCGAGCTGTTCGGGGTGGGTGAGCAGGGTGTAGGTGATGTTGCTGAGCTGGTAGGTGCTGGTGTCGTGGCCGGTGACCAGCAGGACCATCGCCATGACGGCCAGCTCCTGGTCGTCCAGCAGTTCGTCGCCGTCGCGGGCGGTGGCGAGGGAGCTGATCAGGTCCTCGCCGGGGTGGGCGCGGCGGGCGGCGGTCAGCTCGGTGAAGTAGCCGCGCAGCGCGGCCTTGGCGGCTTCCTGGCCGGCCCGGCTGCCGGGGCCCATCGTCATCATGGCGACGGCGTGGCCGCGCAGTTCGGCGCGGTCCTGCTCGGGGATGTCCAGCAGCTCGCAGATGGTGGTGAGCGGGAGCCGGCTAGAGAGGAAGTGCACCAGGTCGGCGGGGGAGCCGTGTTCGGCCATCTCGTCGAGGTAGCCGTCGACGATCCGCTGGGTGGCCGGGCGCATCCGCTCGACCTGGCGGTTGGTGAAGCCCTGGGCGACGAGGCGGCGCAGCCGGTTGTGGGCCGGCGGGTCCATCAGGTTGATCGCCTCGGCCTGGGCGATCGGGGCGGGCGTCATCCGGGGCAGGTCGCGCCCGATGCCGGCGGCGCGGCTGAACCGCCGGTCGGTGGTGACGATCCGGACGTCCTCGTAGCGGGTGGCCAGCCAGGCCTCGCCCTCGCCGTGCGGCAGTCGGATCCTGGCGATCGGGGCCTCGGTGAGCAGCCGCTTGAGGAGCGGGTCGAACTCCAGGCCGTCGGTGTGGTTGAAGGGGCAGTCCCACACGGGGGCGGAGGTAGTCACGGGCCTGTCCAAATGTCTTGGAAATGCCGCCCGAACGGTCATTTCTCGTTCGGGCGCGGACAGAGAGATGTTCCCCCATGAACTGGCAAAAATGTGAATCAGACCGGGAGTTAGCTCTAACGAGTTAGATAGCTGATTGTCATGCGAATCAAGGGAGTTGACTGGACGTCAACCGGAACCTCCTCCCGGCGAGACCAACCCGGTCTCGTACGCGAGGACGACCGCCTGGGCCCGGTCGCGCAGGTCGAGCTTGGCGAAGATCCGGGCGACGTGCGTCTTCACCGTCGACTCGCTGAGCGTCAGTTCGGCCGCCAACTCGGTGTTGGACAGCCCGCGTCCGAGCAGCGCCAGCACCTCCGCCTCGCGCGGGGTGAGCGGGGCGAGGTTTCGGTGCAGCGGCGGGCCGTCGGTGCCGGGGGCGGGACGCGGGGCGCCGGCCGCGAAGCGTTCGACCAGCCGCCGGGTGATCGAGGGGGCGAGCAGGGCGTCCCCGGTGTCCACCAGGCGCACGGCGGCGGCGAGATGGGCGGAGGTGACGTCCTTCAGCAGGAAGCCGCTGGCCCCGGCGGCGAGGGCGGCGTAGACGTAGTGGTCGAGGTCGAAGGTGGTCAGCATGATCACCCGGCAGCCGGGCGCCCGGGCGAGGATCCGGCGGGCGGCCTCCAGGCCGTCCATGCCGGGCATCCGGATGTCCAGCAGCGCGACGTCCGGCCGGTGCGCGACGGCGGCCGCCACCGCCTCGGCGCCGTCGGCGGCCTCGGCGACCACGTCGATGCCGCGCGCGGTGAGGATCATCCGGAAGCCGGTGCGGACGAGCTCCTGGTCGTCGGCGATCACCACCCGGGGGCGGCGCTCCCGCTCCGGCTGCTGCTCCGGCCCCCGCTGCACCTCGGCCCCGGTCACGGCCGGTCCAGCGGGATGCGGGCGCGGACCCGGTAGCCGCCGCCGAGCCGGCGCCGGGCGTCGAGGTCGCCGCCGTACACGGCGACGCGCTCGCGCAGGCCGAGCAGCCCGCGCCCGGCGCCGTCGGCCGGCCGGGCGGGCTGCGCGGGCGCGGCGTGGGCGCCCACCAGCACGCTCGGCCCGCTGTTGAGCACTTCCACCCGCAGGTAGTGGTCCGCGTAGCGCACCGTCACCTCGGCCGTCACCCCGTCCCCGTGTTTGAGCGCGTTGGTCAGCGCCTCCTGGATGATCCGGTACGCCGTCACGTCGACGCCGCCGGGCAGCGGTCTCGGCTCGCCCGAGATCCGCACCTCCACCGGCAGCCCGGCGAAGGCGAACCGGTCGATCAGCGGCCCGAGGCGGCTCAGGCTGGGCTGCGGCGCGAAACCGTCCGCCTCCTCCCCGGTGCCGTCGGCGGCCGGGGCGAGCAGTCCGAGCAGGTGCCGCAGCTCGGTCATCGCGTCGCGCCCGGCGGCCTCGACGGCGCCCATCGCCGCCGCCGCCTCCCCGGGCATGGTGGCGATCACCTCGCGCGCGGCCCCGGCCTGGACCACCATCAGACTCACGTTGTGGCTGACGATGTCGTGCAACTCGGCCGCGATGCGCGCCCGTTCGGCTTCCACGGCGGTACGGGCGGCGCTCTCCCGCTCCCGTTCCAGCAGCCAGCCGCGCTCGCCGATGGCCGCCCGGTGCAGCCGCCGCGCCCGGGCGAGCGCGACGCCCAGCCAGCCGGCCGCCGCGACCGCCGTACCCGCCACCGCCGCACTCGCCACCGCTACGGCGGCCCAGTTCGTCCCCGTTCCCCACACGCCGCCAGTTTCCCAGTCCAGGCCATGATCGACATCATCCGGGGGTGCCGCCCGCGTACATCCCGGGTACTACGGCCGCCCCGGCTACACCCCGGGTGGGACGCCGGGCCCGGGGGCCCGCGCCTACCGTCGTCCACCATGAGCAACGACCACGACGGGACCACCCCGCCGGACGACGCGCAGACCGTCGTCGAGCTGTCCGGGGTCCACAAGGAGTTCGGCGACGCCAAGGCGCTCGACGGCGTCGACCTGCGGATCCGGGCGGGCGAGGCGGTCGCCGTGATGGGCCCCTCCGGGTGCGGCAAGTCCACCCTGCTGAACATGGTCGCCGGGCTGGACCGGCCGACCTCCGGCACCGTCCGGGTGCACGGCCAGGACCTCGGGCGGCTGAACGAGACCGGGCTGGCCCTGTTCCGCCGCCGCCACATCGGCATGATCTTCCAGTTCTTCAACCTGATCGACGACCTGCCCGCCCTCGACAACGTCGCCCTGGCCGCCCAGCTGACCGGCACCACGGCCCGCCAGGCGCGCCGCCGCGCCCTGGAACTGCTGGACGAACTCGGCGTCGCGCACCGCAAGGACACCTACCCGGCCGCACTCAGCGGCGGCGAGCGCCAGCGGGTCGCGGTGGCCCGGGCCCTGATGAACCGCCCGGCGCTGCTGCTCGCGGACGAGCCGACCGGCGCACTGGACAGCCGCTCCGGCGAGCAGGTGATGGACCTGCTGATCGACCTCAACCAGATCGGCCAGACCCTGCTGATCGTCACCCACGACCCCGACCTGGCCACCCGCTGCGCCAGCCGCCTGGTCGAGGTCGCGGACGGCAAGGTGGCGCGCGAGCGGGCCCTGGAGGCGTCCGCATGACCGGCGCCGTGTGGCGGGCGTCCCGGGCGGCCGTGAAGCGCCGCCGGGTGCAGACCTTCGTGATCGGCCTGGTCGTCTTCTGCTCCACCACGACCGTGCTGCTCGCCCTCGCGGTGATCAGCGCCGCCCGGGCGCCCTTCGACGACGCCTTCGCCGCCGAGCGCGGCGCCCACGTCGTCGCGGCCTTCGACCCGGACAGGGCCTCGGCGGAGCAACTGGCCGCCACCGCCCACCGGCCGGGCGTGGAGGCCGCCGCCGGGCCGTTCGACCAAGCCGTGGTGGAGATCCCCACCGACTGGGTCGGTCGCCCGCCGGGCCCGCTGACCCTGGTCGGCCGGGCCGATCCGGCCGGGCCGGTGGACCGGGTGCGGCTGCTCGGCGGCCGCTGGGCCACGGCGCCCGGCGAGGTGGTCATCCAGCAACCGGGCGGCGGCGCCGCGACGACGTTCCTCGGCACCTCGCTCACCACCGCCACCGGGCTGAAGCTCACCATCGTCGGCTTCGCCGGCAGCATGAGCCAGTCCGCCGGCGGCTGGGTCGTCCCCGAGCAGGCGGCCGCCCTGCACCCCACCGGCCGCCAGATGCTCTACCGCTTCGCCGACGCGGACACCGAGCAGCAGCTGACCGCCTCCCTCGGCGCGGCCACCGAGGGCCTGCCCGAGGACGCGCTCGCCAGCGCGCAGTCGTACCTGGTGCTCAAGCAGGCCTTCTCCGCCGGCGCCGACGCCTACCTCCCGCTGATGACGGTCTTCGGCGTGCTCGGCCTGGTCGTCGCCGCGCTGATCGTCGGCAACGTGGTGAGCGGCGCGGTGGTCTCCGGCTACCGGCACATCGGCGTGCTGAAGTCGATCGGCTTCACCCCGCGCCAGGTGGTCACGGTCTACCTGACCATGGTCTCGGTGCCCGCGGTCGTCGGCACGGTCCTCGGGACGGCGGCCGGCTGGGCGGGGGCATACCCGATCCTCAAGACCGCCTTCAGCGGCATCTCGACCGGCACCGCCGTGATCGAGCCGGCCGGCTGGCTGCCCGCCGCCACCCTGGTCGGCGTCCCGCTGCTGGTCGTCGCCGCCGCGTTCGTCCCGGCCTCGCGCGCCCACCGGCTCTCCGCCGCCCAGGCGATATCGGCCGGCAGCGCGCCGCGCACCGGGCGCGGGCTGAAGGTCCAGCGCCGGCTGAGCGGCACCCGGCTGCCGCGCGCCGTCAGCCTCGGCCTCGGCCAGCCCTTCGCCCGCCCGGGCCGGACGGCGCTGACCATGGCGGCGATCGTGCTCGGCGTGGTCACCGTGACGGTCACCACCGGCCTGAGCAGCACCCTGGCCAGGAGCATGGCCCCGGCCGACGACAAGACCCACGTCAACGTGCAGACCGGCCACTTCCAGAGCAACCCGACCGAGCCGCGGCTGACCCCGGCCCAGACCGAGGCGATGCTGCGCGCCACCCCCGGAGCCGCGCAGGTCGTCACCCGGGGGCTGGTCCGGGTGGGCGTGGTCGGCCACACCCAGCCCGTCTTCATGGACTTCTACGGCGGCGACGACATCGCGGCCACCAGGTGGCTGCGGGTGGTCAAGGGCCGCCCGGCGACCGGGCCGGACGAGGTCCAGGCCGGGCCGGCCTTCCTCGACCAGCGCGGGCTCAAGCTCGGCGACCGGATCACCCTGACCCTGGAGGGCCGACAGCTGGCCGTCACCATCGTCGGCGAGGAGATCCAGGGCAACGCGAACGCGATCACCTCCAACGACGCCACCCGGGCCGAGCTCACCCCCGACCCGCACACGGTCGAGTACGACGTGCGGCTCGCCGACGGCGCCGACACCGCGGCCTACCGGAAGGCGGTCACGGACGCCGACCCGAGCCTGACGCCCTCGGTGGTCACCGCGAGTTCGGTGGGGCCCGTCGTCGCGATCCAGACCTTCAGCACGGTCTTCACCGTCCTGTTGTCGGTGGTCGCCTCGCTCGGCGTCTTCAACACCCTGCTGCTCACCATCCGCGAGCGCCGCCGGGACATCGGCATGCTGAAGTCCATCGGCATGACGCCCCGCCAGGTCGTCGCGATGACGGTCACCTCGGTGGCCTGGCAGGGCGCGCTCAGCGGCGTCATCGGCATCCCGGTCGGGATCGTGGTGCACCGGCTGATCGCCGAGAACGTCCGGATCCTGGCCTTCCCGGAGCACATGATCGACGTCTGGGGCGCCCCGTTGCTCGCCGGGCTCGCACTGGCGGGCGTCGCGATCGCCGTCCTCGGCGCCCTCGTCCCGGCCCGCTCGGCGGCCCGGCTGCCGATCGCCGAGGTGCTGCACAACGAGTGAGCGGGGGCGTCGCGCGGCCGGCCCGCGGGCAGCGCACGGCCGGCCGGGCGGTTCGTCGCCCGGCCGGCCGTGCGCTGCCCGGCGGGCCTTCGGCCGCATGGCTGACGCCGGGTCAAGGCCCGGCGGTCGAGCGCCTATCATCGCGCCATGGCCACCGCTGAGCTGATCCGCATCGTCTCCCGCTCCTCGCCCATGGCGCTCGCCCAGGTCGAGCGGGTCCGCGCCGAACTCGCCGCCCTGTACCCGGGCCTGCGCACCGAGGTGGTGCCGGTCACCACCTCCGGCGACCGCTGGATGGGCGACCTCGCCCGGCTCGGCGGCAAGGGTGCGTTCACCAAGGAGGTCGACGCCGCGCTGCTCGCCGGGGAGGCCGACGTCGCCGTGCACTGCCTCAAGGACGTGCCCGCCGACCGCCCGCTGCCCGCCGGCACCGTCTTCGCCGCCTACCTGCGCCGCGACGACATCCGCGACGCCCTCGTCCACCCCGGCGGCCTGACCCTCGCCGAACTGCCGCCCGGCACCCGGATCGGCACCTCCTCCGTTCGCCGGGTCGCCCAACTCGCCGCCTCCCACCCGCACCTGGTGTGCGTGCCGATCCGCGGCAACGCCAACAGCCGGCTGGCCAAGCTGGCCGCCGGGGAGGCCGACGCGCTGCTGCTCGCCGTCTCCGGGCTGGAGCGGATCGGCGAGCAGGCGCGGATCACCGAGATCCTGGACCTCGACGCGATGTGCCCGCCGATCGGCGCCGGCATCCTCGTCCTGCAGTGCCGCGAGGACGACGTCGTCACCGTCGACGCGGTCGCCGCGCTCGGCCACCGCGACACCTGGCGCGAGGCGGCGGCCGAGCGGATGTTCCTGCACGTCCTCCAGGGCCACTGCAACAGCCCGATCGCAGGCTACGCCAAGGCCGAACCGGACGGCCGGCTGTCGATGCGCGGCCGGGTCTTCAGCCCGGACGGCAAGCAGGTGCTGGACGCCCACGAGTGGGCCGGCGCGCTCAGCCCCGAGGACCTCGGCACCTCCACGGCGCTGGCACTCAAGCGGCAGGGCGCACAGGAGCTGATCGCGGGCATCCCGCACTGATCTCCGGCATCCCGCACTGATCTCCGGCTCTGCGACCGCTACCGGAACAGCAGTTCGGCGAAGCGGTCCACCTGGTCCACCTCGGGGGACCAGCAGTACAGCATCACCTCGTCCGCGCCGATGGCCGTGAAGCCGGCCACGGCGGTCCGGATCGCCTCCGGCGTGGTGAGCAGGCCCTCCTCCATCCGGTCGGCACGGCCGCTGGACTCGTAGTACGCACGGATGTTGCGCCGGGCCTGCTCGACCGTCTCCGCCGAGCCGAGGACGGCGTTCGCCTGGGCGACCAGCCGGGGCCGGCCGTCGCGGCCGTGCCGCTGCCAGGACTTCTCGACGTCCTGGAACAGCCCGGCCATCGCCTCCGGCGGCACCCCCGCGCCGAGGAAGCCGTCCCCGAACCGGCCGACCCGGTCCAGCGCGGCCGGGGCGAAGCCGCCGAACAGCACCTCGGGGCCGCCCGGCGTCACCGGCGCGGGCCCGACCGGGCCGACCCCGTCGCCGAACGACTCACCGGCCCAGAGGCGGCGCAGCACCGCCATCCGCTCGTCCAGGAGCCGGCCCCGGCGGCGCGGGTCGATGCCGGCGGCCAGGAAGTCGTCCTCCCGGCCGCCGACGCCGAGGCCGAGCGTGAACCGCCCGCCGGAGAGCAGGTCCAGGGTGGCGGTCTGCTTGGCGAGCAGCGCGGGGACGTGGTGCGGCGCGAGCAGCACCTCGGTCTGCAGGCGGACGCGGGACGTGGCGCCGGCCAGGGCGGCCAGCGTCACCAGCGGCTCGGGGTTGTCGAACACCACCCGGTCCGCCAGGCCCAGCGTGCTGAACGGGCCGGCGTCGGCCCGCCGGGCCCACTCGAACAGCAGGACGGGGTCCTGGAGGGGCAGACCGAGGCCGATCTTGACGGCCTGCGGGGCGGCTTGCGGGGCGGCTTGCGGGGCGGGCTGCGAGGTGGGCTGCGAGGTGGTCTGAGGGTCGGGCTGCATGGGGATCATCCTCCGGAGGGCAGGCCGCATACGGGCGCCGCCCCTCCGCGGGCCCGCGCGCGGTGCGCGGCCCTGCTCCCCGTCCTGCGGCTCGTCGTTCCGGGGAGCGTGCTCGTCGGAGTGCGGCGACGGTGGCGCGAGGTGTTCCCTGGGTCCAACGCCGTTCCCCTCGCGTCCGTGCCTGGAATGATGCCCGGTAATCGCCGGAGAGTTGACGATTGGCCATGCCCGGCGTCCGAAATCGGCTCGCCCGGGGGGCGCGGGAACCGGCAGAGTACCCCCATGACGAGCGCGGGACTGGACGACGACGGCTTCATCGCACGGGAGGGCTCATTGGGCCGGGTGCCCCGGGCGTTCGCACCCGTGGTCGTCGCCGCCCGCACGCTGATCGCCGAGGTCTTCGACCGACCCCGGCTGCACAGTGCCTACCTCTACGGCAGCATCCCGCGCGGCACCGCGATCCCCGAGGTCTCCGATCTCGATCTCCTGCTCGCGCTGAGGCAGGAGCCCTCCGCCGCCGACCGGGCTGATGCCGGTGCGCTCGAAGCCCGGCTCGATGCCTCCTTCCCGCAGGTCAACGGTGTCGGAATCCTCCTGTTCAGCGCCGACACGCTGCTGAGCGAGCTCGAACGTCACGATCTGGGCTGGTTCGTGGCCTGCCTGTGCACCCCTTTGCTCGGTGACGACCTCGCCGCCGGACTGCCCCGCTACCGCCCCACCTCCACGCTCGCCCGCGAGACCAACGGTGATCTCGCCCTTGCCCTCCCGCGCTGGCGCGAGCGGGCGGGCTCGGCCGGTACGCCCGCCGAGCGCCGGGCGCTCAGCCGCGCTGTCGCCCGCCGGATCGTGCGGACGGGCTTCACCCTGGTGATGCCGCGGTGGGGTGGTTGGACCAGCGATCTCACCGAGTCCGCCGGGGCGTTCGCCCGTTACTACCCGGAGCGCGCCGAGCAGATGCGTCTGGCGGCGACCGTGGCCCGTACGCCGACGGCGGACCCGACCGTCCTCAAGGTGCTCACCGAGGACCTCGGGCCGTGGTTGGCGGCCGAGTACACCGCCGTCCACGGGGAGAAGACGCCCCGGACCTGAAATCGGACACGTCCTGTCCTACGCCCGGTGCTCGGGCAGCCAGTGCTGCGCGTAGGCGACGGCGTCGCGGAGGCGGAAGAGGCGGGTGGTGGCGGCGCCGACCGTGGCGTGGCGGACGGCCTTCGGGCGGTCGGCCTCGAAGGCGGTGCCGAGTTCGGCGAAGTCGTCGGCGCAGATGGCCCGGTCGCGGACGGTGAGCCGTTGGCGGCCTTCGGGGGTGAGGGCGGCGAAGGAGATGTCCTCGCTCGGGCCCGGGACGCGGTATTCGGCGAGGTGGAAGCAGGTGCAGGAGCCGAAGTCGACGCCCAGCAGCAGGACCTGGGCGTCGCGGTCCTCCAGCCGGGCGAGCGGGCTGGACTCGCCGAGCAGGCAGTCGAGGGCGTGTCCGTCGGTGGTCTCGGCCGCGCCCGGGCCGAGGGCGGCGAAGGAGGTCTGCGGGTGGGCGCTGCGCCGGGCGCCGGGCCAGGTCCGGACGGTCTCGGGGATGGCGCCCATTCCCAGGGTGGGGCTCACCTGCGGGTCGTACGCGGGCCAGGACGCCCGGATGTCGGGCCACCAGGCCTCCGGCACCGGCGGGTTGGACCAGCCGGCGGGGTCGGAGTTGTCCCCGGTGTGGGTGGGGACGACGAGGGTGCCGGTCGGTCCGAGGGCGTCGAGCAGGGCCTGGACGACGGTGACCGGCCCGCCGGAGACCCAGCCGAGGGAGCGCAGCGAGGAGTGCGCGAGCAGCGTGCCGCCGGGTTCGACCCCGGCGGCACGCAGCTCGGCGGCGAGGGACTGGCGGGTGCAGAGGGGGCCGTTGACGCGCATCGGGCCAGCTTGCAGGCCGGTGGGGCCGGTGCGCCAGCGGGTTTTTCCCTCGCCCGGACGCCGCCCGGGCGCCGCCCGGACGCCGCCGCTGACGCACTGCCAAATTGGTCTCGACCATTTGGTCTTGACCATTGCTTTGGGTTCGGGAGTGGAGGAGGATCACCGCGAAGCGCCGGGGGGCGGACTCCGGCGCTCCTCTTGGAGGGAAGAAGGCACCGGCATGGCAATGCGCAAAGCGGTTTCCACCATGGCCCTTGCTGGACTGCTGGCTGCGGGCGGGCTGATGGCCGCCCCGGCTGCTCAGGCATCCACGAGCGTGACGACCGGATACGTCTATGTCGGCATGTACCCGAGCGGCGCCGCGTGCGACGCCGCGGGCCGGGCCTACGTGGCCCGGGGCGAGGCGGTCAGCTACTTCTGTGATGTCGCCCCGAACACGGCCCGCCTCTCCATCTGGGCCTGAGCCGGGTAGGCGCGCGGGAGCGGCAGGCCGCCGGCCGGGCGGCCTGGCCTTGAACTCCCCGTGATAGTCGACGGTCGCGGAGCAGGAAGTCGGTCCGGCCGACTTCCTGCTCCGTCTGTAGGTGGCCCTGCTCGTCGGTGCTCGTCAGCGCTTGTGAGCGCTCGTCAGTGCTCGTCAGTGCTCGTCCGGGAGGAGCGGGAAGAGGCGGGCCACGGCGGCGACCGGGCGGGCACCGTCAGGGCGGCCGGCCGGGTCGGCCTCGCGGTCGCGGTAGCGGGCCAGCACCTGGCGGACGGCCTCGCCGACGGCGGCCAGTTCGGCGGGGGTCAGGTAGAGGACGGTGCTGAACGCCTCGTCCTGCCGCCAGTCGGCCGGGGCCGTGTCGCGGCGGGCGAGCCAACGCTGGTAGCTCTCGTCCTCCAGGCCGCGCGCGAGGTCCCCGAACTCTTCGGCTGCGGAGGGATGGTGGGGCTCGTGGGGCTGCTGCGGGAGCCGCCAGGGGCGGGCGCGGCCGTCGGTGGCGGGAGCCTCCTCGATGAGGCCGTGGCGGGCCAGCTGCCGGAGGTGGAAGGAGCACAGGCCGGAGCTGTACCCGGTGGCGGCGGCGGCCTCGGTGGAGGTGAGGGCGGCCTTCTCGGCGAGGAGGCCGAGGAGCGCGGTGCGTACGGGGTGCTGGGGGAGGGCGCCGGTGGCGGGCGCGGTGAGGTCTTCGGTGTCTTCGGCGCCTCTGGCATCTTCGGTCACTTTGCAAAGTCTGCTACTTTGCAAAGTCGATGACAAGCCGTCATCCTCGCCGTCGTGTCGACGGTGTCGACGAGGGAGCGCCGATGTCCGAACCGCGTGAACGCCCGACCGTCCTGCGGATCACCGAGGTGGGGGAGGACATCCTCCGCCGCACCTGCCGCCCGGCGACCGGGGAGGACTACGGCAGCGAACGGCTGGCCCGCCTCATCGAGGACATGTTCGCCACCATGCAGGTCGCCGACGGCTGCGGGCTCGCGGCCAACCAGGTGGACGTGGACCTCAGCCTCTTCGTCTACGACTGCCGCGACGACCAGGGCGTCCGGCACGTCGGCCACGTGCTCAACCCGGTCGTCGAGCCCCGCGAGCCCGGCCGCCGGCTGATCGAGGACACCGAAGGCTGCCTCTCCGTCCCCGGCGCCGGCACCGAACTCGCCCGCCCGGCCGAGGTGGTGGTGCACGGCTTCGACCAGTACGGCGCCGCCGTCACCATCGAGGGGACCGGCTACTTCGCCCGCTGCCTCCAGCACGAGACCGATCACCTGAACGGGCAGCTGTACATCGACCGGCTGTCCGGCCGGGACCGTAAGCGGGTCCTGCGCCAGACCGCCGACCGCCGGGAGGACGTCTTCGCTCAGCGGGCTCAGCGGGCCCAGCGCGCGGCCGGGGCGGCGCGCTCGTCGGCCCGCTGACCGCTGACCGCGCCCGACCAGGGCCTCGGCCGGCTGGCGCACCGGAGGCGCCCGTGAGGGCTGTCGGCGCGAACTGGTGTTCAGTAGCATGAAGTCGCCAACGCCCGTGGCTCCGAGGGGACGAGTGACTGTCGAGTGCCTACCGTGACCGCAAGCAGCCTGGCCTTCGACGTCGTCGACATCGACGTGGACGCCGATCTCACGCTGGGCCCCGACACCGCCGAGGACCGGCCCTTCCGCCAGGTCGGCCGGACGGACTTCGACCTGGACAGCCCGATCCTGACGGAGCCCGCGCCGCAGATCACCCAGATGGACTTCGAGGTGGACGCCCCGGGCCTGATGGATCCCCCACCGCAGGTCGTCCAGATGGACTTCGCCGTCGATATCGCCTGACGCCGCCGACACCGACTGACGCCGCCCGATGGACCCGAACCGCCCGTACGGCCGCCCCTTCGACCGCTTCCCGACCCGCCGCGAGCACGAGGACCGCTGGGCGGAGCTGGCCCGGGCCATCGCCGCCGCCCCCGGGCCGGACCGCCCCGAGCTGGACGGCGGGCGCGCCGAACCAGCCACGCCCAAGGGCGAGTTGACCGTGCTCGGCTCCGGCATCGAGGCGGCCGGGTTCACCCGCGCCGACGAGCGGCTGCTGCGCGAGGCGGACCACGTCTTCCACTGCGTCGCCGACCCGGTGACGGTGGTGCGGATCAAGGCCTGGCGGCCCGACTCCTACGACCTCGGCGTCCTCTACGACGACGCCAAGGACCGCTATCTGACGTACGTGCAGATGTCCGAGGCGATCCTGCACTTCGTCCGGGCCGGACGGCGGGTGGCGGCGGTCTTCTACGGCCACCCGGGCGTGTTCGTCCTCTCCAGCCACCGCGCCGTCCGGATCGCCCGCCGCGAGGGCCACGCGGCCGTGATGCGGCCGGGGATCAGCGCGCTGGACGTCCTGTGCGCCGACCTCGGCGTGGACCCGAGCAGCCCCGGCATGCAGACCTTCGAGGCCTCGGACCTGCTGATCCGCGGCCGGCGGATCGACCCGGGCCTGCACCTGGTGCTCTGGCAGGTCGGGCTGGTCGGCGAACTCGGCTACCAGCGGACCGGGTTCTTCAACCACCGGCTGCCCGTCCTGGTCGACCGGCTGGAGGAGGTCTACGGCCCGGACCACGCCGTGGTCAACTACATCGGCGCCCGCTACCGGGGCACCGCCCCCGTCACCGACCGGCACACCGTCGCCGGGCTCCGGGACCGGGCCGTGCAGCGGACCGTCACCAGCGCCTCCACCTGGTACCTCCCGCCGGCCGTCGCCGCCCCGGCCGATCCGCGGATGCTCGAACGGCTGGGCCTGATCCGGCCCGGCCAGACCGTGCGGCCGCCCACCGGCCCGGTCCGGACGGTCGACGACTACGGGCCGCGCGAACTCGCCGCCCTCGACGGCTTCACGGACTTCCACGTCCCCGGCGGCTACCACTGGCAGGAGGACACGCCCGCCGCCCGCTTCGTCCTCGCCCTGGGGGAGGACGGCGCCCTGCGCGAACGCTTCGTCCGGGAGCCCGAGGCGGCGGTGGCGTCCTGGGCGCCGCCGGATCTCGCCGACGCCGAACGCGCCCTGCTGGCCCGCCGCGAGGACGCGGCCATGCAGGCCGCCGCCAAGGGCCGCTACCGGCGGCCGACCCCGGAGGCGGCGCGGCGGCTGCGTGCCCTGCTCACCCGCAAGTCGGAGGCGCGCGCGCTGCTCCGGTCGGTGCGCGACGGCGGGCCCGGGGGTGGTCTTGGAGTCGATGGGAGCAACATTCGGCGGGACCTGGACACTGTCCTCGCCGAGGCTCTGTACCCGTGGACGGGCCTCTACGGCACGCCGGACGGCGACCTCGACGTCTACGTCCTGGGCCGCGCCACCGACCCGCCCCGGCACCGGATCCACGTCAACGGGCGGCGGATCACCGGCCCGCGCTACGCCCACGGCGTGCTGCGCTGGCGGGTCGAGGACGGCAACGACTGCGGCGGCGAACTGCGCACCGAGGTCGGCCGGGACGGGCGGCGCCGGCTGGTCGGCGCGGTGTGGCCCGCCGGGCGGGTGGCGGCGGCGGAGTTCTCGGTGCAGCTCGCCGAGTACGTCCTGCCGGACGTGCCTCCGCTCGCCGACCTGGTCGGCGACTATCGGGCGGCGGACGAGGCCGGGCGCGAACTGGTCGTCTCCGTCGGCCCGGGCGGGGACGGCCCGACGCTGCGGGTCCGCGTCACGGTCGACGGCGTGCCCACGGCGGCCGCCGTCGTGGTCGGCCCGGCGGGCTTCGAGGTGGACGGCGTCGCCGTCCCCTACGCCCAGGCCGTGGCGGCACCGGCCGTGCCGCCGTATCTGTACGGCTGCTACCGGGTGCAGCTGCCGGGTGGCCGCGGCGCGCAGCTGCGGGTGGCCGAGGACGGCGTCGCCCTCGACGAACAGCCGATCCGCCACGCGGAGTTCACCGGCAAGCGCCTCACCTGGCGCGACGGCCCCGCACCGCTGCCGTCCGCCGAACTGACCCTGCTGCTCGACCCGATCACCCTGCACCCGATGCTCACCGGCACCGGCCGCGCTCCTGGCGGCCCGATCCTCACCGACACCGACACCGGCACCGACACCGACACCGACACCGGCACCGACACCGGCACCGGCACCGGCCGCGCGCTCGACGGCCTACCGCTGCCGGTGGTCGGCATGGTGCCGGTCGCCGCCGGGGAGGCCGAACGCCTGGCCGCCCGACCGCAGTTCGGCCTCCCGGCCGGGCCGTGGGCACACCTGACGGCGCTGGCCGCCGAGGCGAGCCACGGCGGCGGCCTGTTCTGGTGGCACGGCTGGGAACAGTCCGCCACCGCCCTGCACACGGTGCGGCGCGCGCTCTGGGAGGCGGGTCTCTAAGCTCGCGGATCCGGGGCGGGAGTCAGCCGCCGGACGCGCAGCACGGCGGTCAGCATCGGGAGGGCGAACTCGCCGTGGGCGGTCTCCGGCCTGTCCGCGAGGAACGCGCGGATCCGGCCGAGCCTGGCCTCCCGCTCCTGTTCGGGCATGACGAGCATGCCCGCGCGGGTCGCGAGGGTCGCGACGAGGGAGTCGGCGGTGCGGAGCTGCCCGTGCGGGAACTCCTCCTGTTCCGGCGAGCCGAACCGGGCGGCCGCGCCGGTCTTCGGAAGGTGCATGCCGGTCGTCTCGGCGCGCCACCCGGCGGGCGTGTCACGCGGGCCGATGGTCTCGCCCCCGCTGATCTGCGCGAGCCCGTCGACCCAGGCGACCTGGTCGTCCAGCACGTTCCACAGGCCGGCCAGGACGCCACCGGGGGCGAGGACCCGGGCGATCTCGGGCCCTGCGGCGGCCATGTCGAACCAGTGCATGGCGTTGCCGGCGACCACGGCGTCGACGGAAGCGTCCGGCAGCGGAATCGCCTCCGCGCTCCCCGACAGGGCACGGACCTCCGGCAGCGAACGGCGCAACTCGGCCAGCATCGCCGGGTCGGGCTCGACCGCGATGACCTCGGCACCCAGCGCGGCCAGCACGCCGGTCAGCTTGCCGGTTCCGGCGCCGAGGTCGAGCACGCGCGGGCCGGGAGCGGGTTCGAGCGCCCAACGCGCCGCGTCCTGCGCGTAGTCCGGGCGGTGCTCGGCGTACGCGATCGCCGCCGCGCCGAACGACGAGGCGTGGAGTGAGCGTTGATCTCGATCCATGCGGTCACGCTAGCCGCGCCGCTGCCGGCCGGCCACCTCCTTCACCCCGGGCTGCCACCGCCCACGCATCGGCGATCGGATCGACGTCGACAATTCGAGCCCTCCGACGCCGTCATGATGGCCCGTAGGGAATGTCGACGCCGAAATCGGGGACTTGTCGGGGGGCCACCCGGATGCTGCACCCCCGCGCGAGTGGAAAGAATCGCCGCCATGAAGACAATCCGGCGGGCAACCAGATACGCGGTCAGCTGTGCCACCGCCATGGCGATCATCCCCCTGAGCGTGTCGGCCCCAGCTGTCGCGGCACCCGCCGCGACACCGCTGGCGGCGTCCAGTGCGCCGACGGCCCGGACGACGAGTGCGTTGTCGTTGCCGAGGCCGACCGGGTCGTACGCGGTCGGTCGTGACACCCTGCACCTCGTCGACGATCGGCGCGCCGATCCGTGGGCACCGCAGTCGGGACCGCGACAGTTGATGGTCGACCTCTACTACCCTGCCCGCACCAACAGCGGCACGCCTGCCGCGTACATGAGCACCGCCGAAGCGTCGGCGCTGATCACCTATGCCGGTCTGTCGGGGGCCCTCGAACCGGCTCGCCTCGCCGACACCCGTACCTGGGCCCGGGCCGACGCGGCACCGGCGCGGGGCCGCTACCCGCTCGTCGTGCTGTCCCCCGGTTTCACGGTGCCCCGCTACACCCTCACCGCGCTGGCCGAGGAACTGAGCAGCCGGGGATTCGTGGTGGCGACCGTCGACCACGCCCACGAATCGGCGGCCACCCGCTTTCCGGACGGCATCCTGCCCTGTACGGCGTGCGACGAGTACAACTCCGGCGCCGCCACCCAGGAACAGATCGCCGCAGGCCGCGCCCGGGACGTGTCCTTCCTGCTCACCGAGCTCACCGGTCCGCGCCCGGTGTGGCGGTACTCCACGCTCATCGATCCGGCGAGGATCGGCATGGCCGGACACTCCGTCGGCGGCGATGCGACCCTGGCCGCCATGGGCGCGGACCGACGCGTGCTGGCCGGTGTCGACCTCGACGGCGCCATCACCCCACCGGTTCCCGCGACCGGCATCGACGGCCGCCCGGTCCTGCTGATCGCGGCCGCGGACCCGAGCGGCCCGGACATCGTGCCGTCCTGGAAGAGCAGTTGGCCGAACCTGGACGGATGGAAGCGCTGGCTCACCGTCGCCGGCGCCGACCACTACACCTTCACCGACCTGGACTACCTGGTCAACGAGAGCGGCGTGCTGCCCATCCCGAACGCCCCCCGGTCGATCGCGATCACCACCAGCTATGTCGGCGCCTTCTTCGAACGCCAACTCAGGGGAACCTGCGAGCCGTTGCTCAACGGCCCCAGCCGGGACTTCCCCGAGGTGACCTTCACCAGCCCCTGACCGGCACGGACGGAAGAAAGGGCCCCGGCGCCACGGAGGCGGCCCGCCCGCATCGAGGCGACGGTCATGCCGGATGCCCGCCGCTCGTCACCGTCCGCTGCGTGAAGGACTTCGGCCTCCAGACCCGGATGGAGACGGCAGCCTCGGGCCTTCAGGTGGCGGCGGTCGGGGCGAAGTCGACGAAGGCTTGCCAGGCGGCGGGGGAGAAGGTGAGCTGGGGGCCGTCCTTGTCCTTGGAGTCACGGACGTGGACGGCGGCGGTCGTCTCGGCGATCTCGACGCAGGCGGCGTTGTGGCTGCTCTTGTCTTGAACCAGACGAGTTCCATGCCTTCTGGCGGTACGCCGACGGCCCACCGCTGCCTAGCGGTGGGCCGTCGGGACAGTGCTCAGACCTCGGCGGTCGCGGCGAACGCCACGAACGTCTGCCACGTGGCCGGCTCGAACGCCAGCTGCGGGCCGCTCTTGTCCTTCGAGTCACGCACGTGGACGACACCGGGGGTCTCTGCCACCTCGACGCAAGCGCCACCCTCGTTGCCGCTGTAGCTGCTCTTGAACCATGCCAGCTCGGTGCTCATCGTTCTCCCAGGATCTTCTCGATCAAGGCCAGGGACTCCTCGGGACCAAGGGCCTGCGCCCTGAGGATGTTGTAGCGCGCGTTCATGATCCGGACTTCCTCCGGGTCGGCGATCAGCCTACTGCTCGTCTGTACCTCGATGTAGGCGTGCTGAGGCCGACCCTTTGGTGCGATCAGAATGAACGGCCCGCCCATTCCGGCGTGCTCAGCTCTGTCCAGGGGCAGCACCTGGATGACCATGCCGCGGGTCCGCCCGACCTCCAGGAGCCGGCGGAGCTGGGCTGCATGCACGTCCCACCCTCCCAGGGGTCTGCGTAGTACGCTCTCGTCGATCACCCAGCTGAACATCCCCCGGGGCCACCGGGTCAGTACCTCCTGGCGCGCCATTCGCGCGGCGACCCGCATCTCGATCACCTCCTCTGACAAGGGGGGCTGCCTCATTGCGTAGACAGCTCGGGCGTGCTCCTCGGTCTGGAGCAACCCGGGGATGTCGAGCGTGGCGAAGTCATGGGACTCGATTGAGTCGACCTCCAGGGTTGCGTACCCACGGAACCAGGCCGGGTGTCGCAGCCGCGCCTTGGCCCGCGCCCGCATCACGTCGTCCTTCGTGATGGCCAACAGGCCGCCGGCGTTGAGGACTTTGTCCGCCGCCACCAGGAACTCCGGCTGCGGGGTGCGCTTTCCGCGCTCCACCGCGCCGATCAGGTGCTCCCCGTAGCCGACGCGTTCGCCGAGTTCCTTCTGCGTCATCCCGGCCCGCTCCCGGAGCAGCTTGATCTGCTTCCCGATGGCGCGGAAGAAGTCCGACACCTCTCCCAGGTCCTCCGGCAGTTCCGTACGAACGTCGTCGCTTGACTCGATGTTCCGCGCTGCACCCACCGCGATCACCCCGCTTGTGATTCGGTCACACGAACAAAAGCTGTCCGCAGCTGGACAAGCACTCTCCGTACCCCCCAGATGCATGGTCAGCGTACGTCCGCACCGTCACGATTTTTTCCATGACGACCGACATCCCCCTCGACAGTCCCCGCCGCCACACCATCACCCTCGCCGCCACCCCCAAGGGCGCCGCGATCTGCCGGCGCATCGCCAGGCGTCAACTGACCACCTGGGGGGTGAACTTGTCCCACACAGAGCCGTACTACTCGGCTCTCCTGATCGTCGCGGAGCTCGCCGCCAACGCGACGACCCATGGCCGCGTTCCGGGGCGCGGCTTCGAGCTTCACCTCTGCCTCACCACCACCGTGCGCCGGGGCACCACCCTGCGCATCGAGATCTCGGACTGCCGGGGCGACCGTTTCCCCGCCCTGCCCGCCGTCCTCGCCCCCAACTCCCAGTCAGGGCGCGGCCTCACCCTCATCGACGCCCTCGCCGACCGCTGGGGCACCATCCCCCGCCACCCCAACGCCAAGACCGTCTGGGCCGAACTCGATCTCCCCGTCGCCCTCGATGCGTCCTGACGTGACCTGGGGCGCCGCGACCGCCTACACCCTCCTCCCGTTCGCCCTCCTGCTCGCCCTCCTCGCCTGGATCTACCCCCTCACCGCCGGTCACCCGACCGTCCACCACCCCCACCCGATTCCGACCCCAACCCCAGCCCCCGTCCGCTGAATACGGCATGGGAAGTCGGCCCCACCGACTTCCCGCGCCGAACCGACCCCGGACTCACTTCCCGGGCAGCCGCACCTGGCGTGAGTACACCGGCGGAGTGCCGTCCGTGACGGCGGGCTCCGCGTAGCACTCAAGGAGCAGATCGCCGTGCAGGTCTTCGAGTTCGTACGGCGCCTCCTCCAGCAAGGCATCGGCCCACACCTCAAGGGGCGCCCTCGTCAGTGCGGCGTTCGGGACGGGGACGAGCGGTCCCCGGTCCATCGCCTCCCACGCCGCCGTGCCGTCCGCACGGAACAGCAGTCGCCACCAGTACGGCTGCAAGTACGGCTTCTTCCGCTGCAACGAGACCAGCTCCCGGTGTCCTTGAGGCGAGGCGGTCGTACCCCGACATCCGTGAAATGACGGCCCCCGGGGCCGAGCGGTTGCCCTGGCGCAGCCCGTGCAGCGACCGAGCCCGCCTCTTTCCGGAGACCTCGCGTGGTCGACGGTCGACCTCCCGCCGAGTCGGGACCTGTTGCGACAGTGGATCCGTGGAGCGGAACGCCGCGCCGACCGGGGAGGTCGTGCGCGGCGTTCGGCGAACGAGGGGGAGAGCCGGGGTCTGCTGCGAAGTGTTGGTCACGGCCTCCTCGCCGTGGCGGCTGACGAGGACACGGTGCGTGACGTCGTTCACCGCGTCAACGAGATCGGCTTGGCCTGTCTGGACCCTCAGTGGGCGGGAGGCCGTCCCCGCCAACTCAGTCTTGAAGACGAGAACTTCGTCGTCAAGACGGCCACCACCCGCCCGACCAAGCTCGCCCAGCCCTTCACCCGCTGGTCCATCCGCAAGCTCGCCGCCTACCTCCGTAGGGTTCACGGCCGGGTGATCCGCATCGGCCGCGAGGCCCTGCGCCGCCTGCTCGCCCGACGCGGCGTCACCTTCCAACGAACCAAGACCTGGAAGGAGTCCACCGACCCCGACCGCGACGCCAAACTCGATCGGATCGAGCACGTCCTGGAGCACTTCCCCGACCGCGTTCTCGCGTTCGACGAGTTCGGGCCGCTCGGCATCCGCCCCACCGGCGGATCCTGCTGGGCCAAGCAGGGCCGACCGGACCGGGTCCCGGCGACCTACCACCGCACCCACGGCGTGACCTACTTCCACGGCTGCTACTCCGTCGGCGACGACACCCTCTGAGGCGTCAACCGCCGCCGCAAGGGCACCGCCAACAGCCTGGCCGCGCTCAGGTCGATCCGCGCCGCCCGCCCCGACGGCGCCCCGATCTACGTGATCATGGACAACCTCTCCGCCCACAAGGGCGCCAAGATCCGCCAATGGGCCCGGAAGAACAAGGTGGAGCTGTGCTTCACCCCGACCAGCGCCTCCTGGGCCAACCCCATCGAGGCGCACTTCGGACCGCTGCGGCAGTTCACCCTCGCCAACTCCAACCACCCCAACCACACCGCCCAGACCCGTGAACTGCACCGATACCTCCGTTGGCGGAACGCCAACGCCCGCCACCCCGACGTCCTGGCCGCCCAACGCCGTGAACGCGCCCGCATCCGCAGCGAGAAGGGACTCCGCTGGGGCGGACGCCCCCTCGCAAGCGCGGCAGCATGACCCTGGACGGATGAACCCTCCTGACCGCAGCCATAGCATCGCCTGATGCGCTACATCGACAACCGAGACGTCAACGAGGCCGTGACCGAGATGGTGCGGGTACTCGGCCCGCACGACGCGGAGGACTGGTCGGTACCAGCAGGTCCGCTGGAATGGAGCTGCTGGACGACGGCCGCCCACATCGCCCATGACCTGCTGGCCTACGCCGGGCAGATCGCCGCACGCCCTACGGACGCCTACCTGCCCTTCGATCTCTCCGTCCGCTCGGACAGCTCCCCGCGCGAGGTGCTCCAGGTGGTCACCGCCTGCGCAGGGCTACTCGGCAGTGCACTGGCCACCGCCAGCCCGGAGGTCCGGGCCTGGCACTGGGGTCCCTGCGACCCGTCAGGTTTCGCGGCAATGGGTGTCGCCGAGGTTCTCCTGCACACCCACGACATCACGCAGGGGCTGGGCGTGCCGTGGCTGCCCCCGGCGCCGCTCTGTGCGGCAGTGCTCCACCGGCTCTTCCCTGATGCCCCACCCGGTGACCCGGCTCATGTCCTCCTCTGGTGCACCGGCCGGGGCGACCTGGACGGCCATCCCCGCCGCAGCTCATGGACATGGCAGGCGGCGGTGGCCGAGTGATCAGACCTACCGCGGGCAGACGGAGGGACGCCCCAAACGCGGCGAACCATCCCGGTCGCAGCACTAGTGTGATGCGCCACAAATCATGGGGGTAGTAATTACCGTGATGCCTGGACGACTGGGTTGATCTTGGCGAGGTAGTCGGCGAGGGACTTGAGGATCTCGTCGGCGGTCTTGGTCCAGG
>NZ_JBIVJF010000011.1:0-240865 GCF_044750105.1 Kitasatospora sp. NPDC088861 | reverse complement strand
TGCAGGGGGGACCCTGTGGGAGAGTAGGACGCCGCCGAACAATCATTCACAGAGAACCCCCATCCGGGAAACCGGATGGGGGTTCTCTGCATTTCCGGGGCATTGGGTCCCCCCAGCCTGCCGCATCCGCTGCCGGGGCGGTCCGGCAGGATGGCCGCCATGCCCACGACGCCGGAGTACACCCAGCTGTCGCTCGCCCAGCGGCTGACCGAACACGCCCGCACCGCCTGGCCGCAACTGACGGACCTGCACATCCGCCATCGCGGGCAGTTCGCCTACGTGGAAGGCGAACTGCCCGACGGCGAACGGGTCAAGCTGATGCGCCTGCGCTACAGCGGTACCGCCAGCCGATGGGGCTTCGCCCTCTACTACGCCGGCAGCGACCGCCACGAAGACCCCCTGCTACCCACCGGCGGCTTCGCCGGCACCCCCGAGGACGCCCTCGACTGCGCCTGCCAGCTCCACCTCGCCGCCCCCGCTACGAGTGTGGCGAGCCGAAGCGAACCGATCGACTGGCAGGCACTGGCCCACAGTATCGGCGCTGGTCCGGAATCCAGCGGTGACCGCATCGCTCGGCGGGCCATCGCCTTTCTGCTGGGTGATGAGGCGATTCGTGGGGCGGTGGATTGGTACGTCGAAGGTCTCCCGGCCTCCGAGCACGCGCGTTCGGTCTTGTGGCTGCTGCAGCCCGACGCTGCTCGATCTCGCTGCCTGGAGATCTATCGCACCGACCCGGATCCGGAACGTCGGCACCTCGCGGTCGAGTTGCTGCGCGTCGTCGCCACGGCTGATGACCTCCCGTTGGTCGGTGAGTTCCTCGTTGACGCTGATCCGGCCATCCAGATCTGGGGTATCGGCGTCCTCGACCAGCTTCTGTTCCGCGGCCAGGTCGACGCCGACGACGCGGAGCCCTTTCTGCAGGCCGCGGAGCATCACCCGAACCCCCAGGTCCGCGAAAAGCACACCTACCTTCGCGATTTCCTGGCATCCCAGGGGTGTCGCGACTGAATACTGGCGCAGTCCTGGCAGGTTCTCCTGATGATCGGCGGTGTGCCGGTCGAGCCTCACCAGCAGATCGTCCGCATCCGGCACGCATCTCACCGGCCGCAGGGTCAACCCCCGAAGGACTTGGAGCGTCGACGCTGGAGCTGGCCGGAATGCCCGGGCCGCCGCGCTCGCCGATCTGAAGAGAGCACTGGAGCAGCCACCCATGGACAACAACGCCTTCGTCTACACGACGTACATCAACACCACACCTGAGCGGCTCTGGCAGGCGCTCACCGACCCCGCCGTCACCGAGCGCTACTGGGGCGTGCGCTTTGAGACCGACTGGGTCGAGGGCTCACCTGTCGTCTGGGCCGAGCGCGGCGCACGGACCGTCGACCCGGAGCAGGTCGTACTCGTCCACGAGCCGTACCGGCGGCTCTCCTACACCTGGCACACCTTCACTCCGCAGTGGGCCCAGACGGCCGGTGCCGGCGAGGAACTGCGCGCCGAACTGGCCGCGGAACGCCGGTCGAAGGTCACTTTCGAGCTGGTGCCGCACGGCAACCAGGTGAAGCTGACCGTCACCCACGACGACTTCGGCCCCGGAGGGACCCTGCGCTCGATGTGCAGCCAGGGCTGGCCTGCCATCCTCTCCAGCCTCAAGACACTGCTGGAGACGGGCGAAGCCCTGCCCAGCGCCGGGCAGCCGGTCCACGAAGGCTGACCGCCGACGGACTCGGCCGCACCACCGCGCACGCAGCGCAGCCGTTCGGATGGGCGTCGCGGTTCGGACGGGCGTCACGGCGACGCCCATCCGAACCGGCCGCTGCACTGGTCAGCGTCGGCGGCCGAGCAGTTCGGCGGTCTCGGCGCGCCGGTTCCAGGCGATGACGGCCAGCGGCACCATGAAGATGAACGGGGTCCCGGCGTTCTCGCCGTGCATCGCGGTGAGCTGGGTGACGAACGCGAACACCAGGAAGACGATCAGCGCCGTGGCTGCCGGCCCGGCCAGCCGGCGGACCAGCAGCCCGACTGCTCCGGCCAGTTCCACCAGCCCGGTCAGGTACATGAACCAGTGGCCCACACCCATGGCGTCGAAGACGGTCGTGGCGGCGGGGACCGCGAGCAGCTTGGGCAGCGCGCTGGCCACGGCGAAGAAGAGCGCCAGCAGGATCCGCAGCGTCCAGACCACCCGGACCACGGCCTTGCCGGACTTCGTGGCGACGGCGGTAGCGGCGGTGGCGTTGGTAGCGGCGGTAGCAGTGGCGGTGGCGGTGCTGGACATCTCAGGTCTCCCCGGTCGGCTGTCGTTGCTTTCC
Organism: Kitasatospora sp. NPDC088861; assembly: GCF_044750105.1. Classification (NCBI taxonomy): domain Bacteria; kingdom Bacillati; phylum Actinomycetota; class Actinomycetes; order Kitasatosporales; family Streptomycetaceae; genus Kitasatospora; species Kitasatospora sp. NPDC088861. The sequence goes on along the minus strand of NZ_JBIVJF010000011.1, from coordinate 238,559 downwards.
CAGGTATGACCGCCGCCACCGCCCGAACTCATCGGTCCCGGGAGAGAAAGTTTTCCGACAACCTGGCCCCAGCCCCAGCCCCAGCCCCAGCCCCAGCGCCGACAGCTCGCCGACGGCCTGCCGTCCGCGGACCAGCCCTTCGGCTGCTGCGGTGCGCGGGTGCTGGTGCCCGGTGGTGGTCACCGGTGAGGACGAGCAGCGGCCGACCGATCGTCGGTCGGGGTGCGGGCGGACACAGGACGGTACTCGTGGTCGATCTCGACTGGACGGACAGGACGCCGCTGGACGCCCGGGGTGCGCGGCTGGGAGCGGCCGGGGAGCACCCCGGTCTCGCGGACGGCGCCTACGTGCGGCGGAGAGCCGAACCGTCACATCTTCCCGTCTCATGGCGATTGCGATAGACCGGAGCCGTCCCACGTCTGCAAGGAAGGCGACACCGATGACCCTGAGCGAGAGCCCCGTCGTGACCATCGAGTCGGGCAGCGTCCGAGGCACCGTCGAGGACGGCGTCGCCGCGTTCCGCGGCATCCCCTACGCTGCTTCGCCCGTGGGCGAGCGGCGCTTCGCCGCCCCCGTGCCGCACCCCGCCTGGTCGGGCGTCCGGGACGCCGACCGCCCGGGCCCGTCCGTCCCACAGAGCCCCTCCCGGCTCGAAGCCGTCATGGGGCCACGCACCCCCGACTGGGACGAGGACGGTTGCCTCACGCTGAACGTGTGGACCCCTCGTCCGCCTGCGGACGGGTCCGCCCCGGGTGCCCTGCCCGTCCTGGTGTGGTTCCACGGCGGCGGGTTCACCAGCGGGTCCGGAGGCTGGGACTGGTACGACGGCCGGCACCTGGCCGCCGCCGGCCGGGCCGTCGTCGTCACCGCCAACTACCGCCTCGGCCCGCTCGGCTACCTCTACCTGCCGGACCTCGGCATCGAGAACCTCGGCGTGCAGGACCAGGCCGCCGTCCTCGCCTGGGTGCGGCGCAACATCGCGGCCTTCGGCGGCGACCCCGGCAGCCTCACCGTCGGCGGCCAGTCCGCCGGGGCGTTCTCCGCCCTCTACCTCGCCGTCTCCCCGACCACCGGCCCGCTCGTCAACCGGGTCATCGCCCAGAGCGGTCCCTTCGGGCTCGCCCCGCAGGACCCCGAGGAGGCGAGCGACCACGCGCGGCGCTTCCTCGGCTTCCTCGGCATCCTCGGCCCGGGCGGCACCCGGGACCGGGGTGCCGCGCTGCGCGCCGTCCCGGCCGACCGGCTCCTGGCCGCCTACCAGCGGCTCTCCCGGGAGGCCGCCCGCCCGGGCAACGTCGCCCCGCCCATGTACCCCGTCCTCGGCGCCTCCGGGATCCCCGCGACGTGGCAGCAGGCGCTGGTCGACGGACGCCTCGACGGCAAAGGCCTGCTGACCGGCACCACCAGGAACGAGATGGCATCCTTCTTCGCCCTCGCCCCCCGCATCCGGGAGATCACCGCCGACCGGGCCCGCTCGATCGCGGCCGGCCAGGCCGACGGCGGCGACGAGCGGTATGACCGCATCGCGGCCCGGCGGCCGAACGCGACCCCGGCCGACATCCTCACCGAGTTCGAGACCGGGCTCGTCTTCCGTGACGACACCCTCGCCATCGCCGACCGCCACGCTGCGGCCGGAAACCCGACCTACGTCTACCGGTTCGACCACGTCCCGGTGCCCGACCCCGCAGGCCTGGGCGCCGCGCACTGCGTCGAACTCCCCTTCTTCTTCGACACCTTCGACGCCTACCCCGACAGCCCCATGCTCGGCGAGGCCACCGCCGCCGTCCGCTCGCTCGGCGGCACCTTCTCCCGCGCGATCGCCGCCTTCGTCGCCACCGGCCGTCCCGCCGCGGACCAGTGGCACCCCTACGAACCCGCCGATCCGGCGACCGTCCGGCACTTCGGCTGACACCGGCCGCGCCCGTGCCGAGGGTGGGGAACAGCCGCAGGCCGCAGGCCCTACCGCCCGGGCCCCGGCGCCGGCTGCGTTCTGTTGGACAAGGTGACGTGTTGAGTGCGGAGTGGCGAGGCGTTTGAACCGCGCATGCCCGGTCCAGGATCTTCCTGTCCCAGCCGGACCGACGCGGGCACCGTGCAGGCCCCCATCGGCGTGGTCACCGCGGCCACGCAGTAGCGGACTCCGAGCCCCACGCGGCTGACCACCCCGGCCAGTACGTGATCGCCCGAGTCGTCGTTCCAGCCGACCCCGGCCGGACGAGCCGGTCAGGCCAGGAAGTGGTCGTGCCGGCGGTAGAGTTCCGCCCATTCCGCCTCGCTCATCGGGCGCTTTTCGGCCGCGATCTCCGAGATTTCCTCGAAGAACGATTCGCGTGGCACGCCCGGCACGAAGAGCATCAGCATCGAGGCCGGCTCGTTGGACTCGTTGCGGAAGCCGTGCACAGCGCCCTCCGGCACGTGCAGGAAGTCACCCGCCTCGGCGTCGATCCATCGTTCACCGTCGTACAGGCGCATGATCCCGGACAGGACGAAGAAGGACTCGGACATGGTCCGGTGGAAATGTGGAGCAGGGCCTGTCGGCCGGGGCCCCATGTCCAATCGGTACAGGCCGAACGTCTTGTTCGCGGAGGGCGTGTCGACCAGGTAGTGGACTCTTGTGCCCCCCGCGCCGATCAACACGTCCGGCGTGGTGGCGCCGGAACGGAGCGTCGCCGTATTCTCGCCCGATTCACCCCAGTAGTGAGCCATTGGGTAGGACATGGCGGATTTCCCCTTCGAGGTGTTCGCGTGACTGGTCGGTGGTGGTCCGTCCCCTCGGTGACGAAAACGACGTGGGCCCGGCCGACTGCCGACGTTGACGGGCAGGGCGGCGGCGCTCGGCCCGGGGCGCCGAGCACGTCCGAAGCGCCCTGCGGGGCGGGCCCTGGCGGCTCCACCGGCTCTTCGCACCCCAAGATCGCCCAGGCGTCCGCAGCCCCGGCGGCCCGATGAGGGCCATGGATCCACGGTGCGCCGAGGCGGCCGTCGGCGCACCCGCAGCGGCCTGGCCCCGGCGCGACGCTGCCTGCGGAGGGTCGGCGACGAGCTACGAGTTCCGGGGGCGAACGGTGGCCGAGGCGGCTGGTCGGGGTGGTCGTCGACCTGGCTGCCCTGCCGGCGGACAGTCCCGGCGGCGGGCTCTTCGCCGCGGACGGGCCGTCGTCGCGGCGGTCACCCACGGCTCCGGGCTCTTCACCGCAGATGGGCCGTCGCCGTGGTGGTCACCCACGGCTCCGGGTCGGCGCCGTCGACCCGTTCGATCGAGGCGATCTGCCGGGACACCGCCGACTGGGTGTACCCCGGCGACTCCGCTGCCGCCGTGAAGGTCCCCTGCTCGGCCGCCGTGCGGAACACCCGCAGCGCCGTCAGTGACACATCGGTGACCAGGGCCTCGGCCGGGTCCTCACCGAGGGGCCGGCAGCCCGCATGGGAGCGGATGACCTGGTCCTGCTCCCCGGCCGCAACCGGCAACGCGTCACCGCCGCGCCGCCGCGCCGCCGCGTCACCGTCGCGCCGCCGCGTCGTCGTCCTCGCGGGTCGGCTCAGGAGCGCAGCGTCTTCATGGCGGCCGACCAGGCCTCCAGCTGTTCGAACAGCCTGGTGGCCGAGGCGTCATGGTGCTCGCCGGGTTTGAAGAGGGAGAGCTGTTCGAAGTCGGAGAACAGCGAGAAGGAAAGCTGTTGGTTGACATGGGCGAGTTGGAGCGCGCTCGCGATGCTGCGCAGGTGCTCGACGGCGCGGACGCCGCCGACGGTGCCGTAGGAGACGAAAGCGGCGGCCTTGTTGTTCCACTCCGCGTAGGCGAAGTCGAGGGCGTTCTTCAGTACGCCGGGGATCGAGTGGTTGTACTCCGGGGTGACGAAGACGTAGCCGTCGAACTCGGCGACCTTGGCGGCCCACGCCCTGGTGTGCTCGCCTTGGTACTGGCCCATGGACGGCGGCAGCGGCTCGTCCATGAAGGGCAGGGGCCAGTCGGCGAGGTCGACGGGCTCGTACTCGACGCCGGCGCGGGCTCCCGCGCGGTCGATGACCCAGTCGGCGACCGCTTTGCCGTTGCGGCCGGGGCGCGTGCTGCCGAGGATCACGGCGATCTTGAGGGTGCTCACGGTGGGCGCTCCTTCCGTGTCAGTCCTGCTGGGCAGGCTGGCGGTGGTGCGGCGGGCTCCGTCGGGCGCGGCCAGGTGCAGGTACAGGTGCAGGTGCCGACGTTCCCGCTTGAGCCTCCATGTCGGATTCTAGACCCGACGACTTGAAGGCTCAAGCGGTGGTGGAACTCAGGCCAGGCCGAGCTGGGTGGCGATGACGGAACCTTCCGCGTAGCAGTCGAAGCGCTTGATCTTTCCGCCGACCAGCTCGAACACGTCGCAGCACGGGGCGTCCATGCGCCTGCCGGTAGGCGGGACGGTGCCGGACGGCAGCTCCAGCGGGCCGAGGTGGGTGCCTTGCAAGCGTAGTTGCACGATCACCACGTCGCCGGTGACGTAGAACCGTTCGAGTTCCCGGTGCATGTCGGGGAACGCCCGCGCGTAGGTCTCGACCGTCTTGCCCAGCTGGTCCGCGCCGCGGTAGGTGAACGGGACCGACATGTCGGTGAAGGTTCCGTCCTCGGTGAACGCCGCGATCCAGCCGGCGACGTCCTGCTCCTCGGCGACCCGGTAGGCGTTGCGAATGATCTTCTCGTTCTCCAGCGACATCTCAGCTCCCTGATCCGTGCCGCGCGGAGGTGGCGCGGCGGCGCCGGGATCGACGCCCTCGTGTATTTACTTTAACCTTCAAGTCAATCTGCCGAAAGGTCGCGGCGCTTCGCTGTTGTGGTGGGTCGAGAGGCCCTGTGGCCGCAGCTATGACTTGAGTGATCAAGCCCTGGACTCAGCGCGCAGGCGAGTCGATGCGCTGGAGGATGCGTTCCGCGTCCTGCCCGAGCCTGCGCAGGCGCTCGCCGGACAGGTTGTCCACGACGAGGCGGCGGACCTGGGCGACATGTCCGGGGGCGGCCGCCTCCAGTTTGCCCATGCCGGCAGGCAGGAGGATGGCGTTGGTGAACCGTCCGTCGGCCGGATCCGGCTCCCGCCGGACGTAGCCGCGGCTCTCCAGCCGCTTCACCATGTGCGACAGGCGCGACAGCGACGTACTGGTGTGCTCGGCCAGGACACTCATGCGCAAGGTCCGCTCGGGCGCCTCGGACAGCATGGCGAGGGTCATGTACTCGACCATGCTCAGCTCGGCGTCGCGCTGGAGCTGGGCGTCGACCGCCCAGGGGAGCCGGGTGATCAGGCGGACCACCGACATCCAGGAGGCCAGCTCGGTCGGCGTGAGCCACAGGTCCGCATGCTCGTCCGGCGCCTCGGGCGTTCCCTCCTGGTTCGTCATCTTGTGAGCGTATCACTTGAACAGTCATGCCAATCGGGCCGTGCCGGACGGCACCTTCCCGCGCGTCGTCGGTCGGCGACCACGCCTTGCCGGGCCGGCCGGCGGAGCACGACCTGGGCCAAGCCCCTTCAGCTGATGAGCCCCGGCCTCCGGGCCGGTTCTCGTCGAGGAGGCTGGTCGGTTCCGCCGACGGCTCACTGCTACTGTGGCTCCAGATTCAACGGAATGCGCGAAAAATCGCTCCTGAATGGTGTTTCTGAGCGGCGCCCTCGCGGTGTTTGTTCCCTTCGCGGAACCCCAGTGCTTCCTTCGTGACCACAACGAAGGCAGAAGACTGTGCACCAGCACCGTGTCATCATCGCCGGCGCCGGACTCGGCGGCCTCACCCTCGCCCACGGGCTGCGCGCCCGCGGCTTCGACGTCGCCGTGTACGAGCGGGACCTCCACCCGGACGCGAGGCCGCAGGGCTACCGCGTCCAGCTCGACGAACCCGGGCTCGCGGGCCTGGAACGCTGCCTGCCGGAGCACCTCTTCCGGCTGGGCCTGGCGACCGCGGCCTCGCCGCCCGCCCGGGTCTCCGTCCGTGACCGCCACCTGGGCACGCTCGCGGACCGGCCCACCGCGCCCGACCCCGACCCCGCCGACGGCACCGCTCGCCCGTACCGCTCGTACGCGTTCAACCGGCCGACGCTGCGTCAGATCCTGCTCTCCGGCCTGGCGGACACCGTGCGCTACGGCGCGGAACTGCTGAGCTGGGAGAGGGAGCAGGACGGAACGGTCACCGTGCGGTTCGCCGACGGCCGCAGCGCGAGCGCCGACCTCCTGGTCGGCGCGGACGGGGTCGGATCGGCGGTACGCCGACAGCTGCTGCCGCACGCCCGGGTCGAGGACGCCGGACTGCGGCTGATCTACGGCAGGATCCCGCTGGACGCGCCGGAAACCGGGGTTGGAGAGGCGGGAGAGGCCGGAGAGTCGGAGACGGGCGCAGCGGCCGCCGCGGCCGCGGCCGCACTGCCGCCGTGGGTGTTCGACAGCATCTTCACCGTGGTGACCGGTGGGCCGGGAAGTCCGCACGTCGGCTTCGGGCCCGTGCGGTTCGCCCGCCCTCCCGGTGCCGCCGGCCCGGCACACACGCCGCCCGTCCCCCTCACCCCCGTCGGCGACTACGTCGCCTGCCTGGTGGGAGCGCCGGCGGACCACCCCGCCATGCCCTCGTTCGAAGCGCTGCGCGGTCTCGACGGCCCCGCCCTGCGCGAGCTGGCCGGACGCCTGGTGGGCGACGACTGGCACCCCGATGTGCACCGCCTCCTGGACCGCTGGGAGACCGACTCGCTGTTCCCGCTGCGCATCTCCACGGCGAGCCCCGTACCGCCGTGGGAGCCGGGCCCCGTCACCCTGCTCGGGGACGCGATCCACGCCATGAGCCCGGTGCTGGCGATGGGCGCGAACACCGCGATCCGCGACGCCGCCGAGCTGACGCGGACCCTGGCCGAGGCCGCGGCCTCCGGCGTGCCGCTCGTGGACGGCGTACGTGCCTACGAGCTCCGGATGCGGGAGTACGCCTTCTCCGTCGTGGCCGCCTCCCGGCGAACCGGCCGGCAGCGGGTCGGCCAGAGGTAGACGTTCGGGGCGGGGGTGGGGCCTGGTACTGGACTGCGGTCCACCCGTGGTGACGGATCGTCAGGAGCATCGGCTGCCGAGCCGGTCACCCGGGTGGTCGCCGGGGCAGGTCGAGGCGGACGAGGTGCCGGTCGGTGCCGCCGTCGGGCCGGTGCACGGTGCGGTAGGCGTATGGGACGGGGCTGGCGGGGAAGGTGACGATGCCTTCCTCCACGACGGGCCGCTGGTCGGCGATGGCCCGCAGCCGGGCATCGGTGTCGGCCGGCAGCTGCGGCTCGGGCGGGCGGCGGTGGCGGCCGGCCATCCTCAGCCGGTCGGTTCCGACGGGGCCGGGCGGCCCGACCGGCTGGTTTCGCTGCGCCGGGGCTGGTTCACGAGGTCCTCCTCGCGGGCCGGTCGGCGCTTTCGGCCAGCAGGGGCAGGTAGTGCTGGAGGTAGGGCGGGACCTTGAGGTCGAGCACCTCGGCCAGGGGGACCATGCGGACGGCCAGGCCCTCGTCGCCGAGCCGGAGGTCCGTCTCCGGGCCGTCCCAGGCGGCGTGCAGGACGCGGGTGAGCGGGGAGACCAGTTCGTGGTGCGGGCCGGGCAGGATCCGGAGCCCCGTGATCTCGATGCCGGCTTCCTCGCGGACCTCGCGCGCCGCGTTCTCCTGCGGGGTCTCGTCGCCCTCGCGCCAGCCGCCGATGGGGGTCCAGTAGCCCGGCCAGGCGATGCCCGGCTTGTCGTCGCGGTGGTGCATCAGCAGGCGGCCGTGCCGGTCGGTGACGAGGACCATGATTCCTTCGAACTCGTCCTCCGGGGAAGGGCGTTCCAGGTACAGCGGGGTGCCGCAGCGGTGGGCGCGCAGTACCTGGAGGAGTCGCTGGTAGCGGTCCGGTGGCATCAGGGCGTCCCAGTCGTGGGCGGTCTCGAAGCGCCACTCGGTGTGCTCGGCCGGGTCGAGCCGGATGCGGGCCTGCTGCTCCCGGGTCAGGACGCCGCCGTCGAAGACGTATCCGCACACCGGCACCGGGTACTCCGTGCCGACCTGCTCGTGGACGACCGCGACCAGGCGCCGCCGGGCGATCACCTCGGGGTTCTCCGCGGCGAGGTCGAGGCCGAGTTCCTCCTGGGCCTCGCGCAGTGCCGTGTCGAACGGGGTCTCGCCGTGTTCGACGTTGCCGCCGGGGAGGTTCCACACGGTCGGGTTGATGGTCGAGCGCATCCCGAGGACGCGGCCGTCCGGGTCGGTGACCAGGAAGCACCCGTAGACCGTGGGCCGCGCGATGGTGGTGAGGTAGCCGCCGACCGGTCGCCAGCCCGGGATCGCCAGGCGACGGGTGAGCCACCTGATCACCTCGCGCTCTCCGTCGCCGGTCTGCGGCAGCTGGTCGGGACGGGCCCATTGCTGGTCGTCGTGCTCGGCCGACAGCGTGACCGGGGTGCCGTCGGGCACGACGGTGGTGAACACGAACTGCCGTACCCGCCGGCCGTTCCGGTCGGTGAGGTCCAGGCTCCGCGCGTACTCCAGCGGCAGCCCGGCGAGCCCGGTCTGCTCGGCCAGTTCCCGGGCCGCGCCCGCCTCGATCCCCTCGCCGTCCTCCCGGCCGCCGCCCGGGTACTCCCACGGGCCGGGAAGGGGGTCGTGCGCGGCCCGGCGGATCAGCAGGATCCGGCCGGAGGCGTCGCGGAGCACCACGCCGACGCCGATCCGCTCGATGCCCTCGTGGGCGGCCAGTGCGGTCAGCACCTCGAAATCGATCACTGCGCGGACTCCTCGTTCACTCGGGCCGACGGGGCTGTTGAGCGGGGGCGACGGGACGCTCCTCCTGCCGACGCGCCGGGGCAGTCCAAACCGGCCTCAGGGAAGCTGAGTTGGGGTGGCCTTGTGGTCGGCAGGGGACAGATGATGGCGCTGTTCGAACGCGGGGTTCAAGCAGGTCATCTCCGGGCGCGCCCGGGTCGAACGGGGAGTTTTCGAGCACCGCGCCGCCGCGGCGGGTACGCCCTCCGGCCGGTCGCGAACGGCGGTCGGCAGGGCGGCGGAGCCCAGCGCACGGGCGGCCAGAGCCTGTTCGAGTGCGGTCGTCAGGCAGGCTGCGAGCCTGCTGCTGACGCCGGCGTGGGCGGCGGGGCCGCGCGGGGAGCGGCCGCCTCCGGCTTCACTCGTTCGGCTGGCCGGGCGGTCCAGGAGGTTTCCGCCAGCGGCCCGCCGGCGGGTTCCTGGGCATTCATAGCACGACCTTGTCATGTTCACATGTTGGCGCTGATCTCACCGCCGGTGCTGAGCACCATGTACACGCCGTTGGCGACGGCTCCGGCGTCCTGCTGGTTCGCCTCCAGCGTGCCGTTCACCGCGCCGTCGTTGCCGAGGATCTGCGCGCGGTAGTGGAGTTCGCCGATCTTCGTGACCTTGGCCGTCCAGCCGCCCGCGAGCTTGAACGTGCCCGGCCCCTGGTGTCCGCCGCCCATCCAGGAGTGGGCCGTGCCGTCCATCGAGAGCACGATGAACATGTCGTTGAAGTCGACCCCGGCGTCGGAGTCGTGCGTCTCCAGCGTGCCGTATTCCGTACCGTTGTTGACGATCTTGGCGACGTAGTTCTGGTTGCCGGTCGCGCGGATCTCGGCCGTGCTGCCGTCCACCAGCTTCTGGGTGCGGACCGGGGACGTCCCCTTGGGCGGGGCGGCCGGCGGCGTGGTGGTGTGGCGCGCGGTGGGCGTGGCAGCCGGTGGGGCGGTGCCGGGCGCGGGGGGCGCGGCCGGCGTGCTGGCCGGCGCGGTGGCGTCGGGAGGGGTGGGAGCGCTGGGCGCAGCGGCCGGCGGGGTGGTGCCCTGCGCGCTGGGCGTGGTGGGCGTGGCGGCCGGCGCGGCGGTCTGGTTCGCGGGGGACGGGCTGGAGCAAGCTGTCGCGGTGGACACCAGCAGGGCGGCCGCCAGGGCGGAACCTGCCAGCGTGCGGACGGCGGACGAGCGGCGGTTCGTTAAGGTCGACATGCGGTGCTCCTGAGCGAAGTACGGGTGAGGAACAGCGAGTTGCCTGTGGCCCCTCCTGCGGGGACAGGAGCAACGTGGCTGCGTACAGGAACGAAGTTAGTGTGAGCAGTCGACGAAACAGACCCTGCTATGTCACCAGACTGCTACGCCCTCCCCGCACCCTCATCTGCACCGCAGGCCCTCACCTGCACTGCAGGTCGGCGCGCCGCCGAACCGAAGCGGAAGGGTCCGGTTTCGGCCAGTTGTGCTGTTCATGTATACACGCATTCACATCTTCGGAATGCTGACCGCACATGCTGTCGGATCTACGGCAAGGAGAAGGTCATGCGTCGAATCGCAGCCATCGGCACCGGGGCGGCACTGCTCATGGGAGCGGGGCTGATCGCCGCGCCGTCAGCCTCGGCGATCTCCTACTGCGTCACCAACCAGGGCCAGAACTGGGGCTCCGTCAACTGCCAGACCAGCGCCCCGAAGAACCACTGGCAACTCGTCCTGATCTGTGAAAGCGACAGCGTCAAGGGCATCCGGCAGACGGTCAACGGCCGCTGGCACACCGGCGACGGCTCTGACATCCTGTACTGTCCCACGGGCTACAGTGCCGCCCTCGCCAACGTCAACAGCGACAACTGACTGGTGGGGGTGTGTACATGAGTGGCTTCCCGGGCGATCAGCGATCGCGGGCCGGGGCGTCACGCAATCCCTCCTCGAAGGCCGAGTGCGGGTACTGGTCGGTGCCGAATCCGGGCATTTCGAGCTTCTTGAGCTGCCCGCCGACGACGTGGGACACCAGCGGCACGGGCAGGGCGTCCGGCCAGAGGCCGGTCCGCTTGCCCTCGGAGAGGACGCGGCGGAACGCGCCGGTGGATCCCCGCAGGCTGCGGCCGTTCGCCTTGAGCTCCTCTGCGGCACACTCGCCTTCGCCTTCGACGACCTGAAGCAGGATCTGCTGCGCCCGGGGCGGCAGGCGGTCGTAGTACGAGCGGGCCCGCTCCGGTGTCCAGCGGTCATCGGGCAGCGCCGTCACGACGGCGTCCGGCATGGTGGCGAAGGCGAGCAGCTTCTCCAGCGCCTCGGGGGTCGGATTCTCCACGGTGATCGTGATCCTCATGGTTCGACACCCTTGCAGCCCCGGATCCTGAACACAAATAACCGCCGTAGATGTGTTGCAGACAAGAAGGCCCCTCCGAAGGCCCCTCCGAAGGCCCCTTCGAGTTGTCGAAGGGGCCTTCAGCGCGGTTGTGGGGCTGCTCCGCGACGTTTCACGCGCGTCGAGCAGGGCCGGTGACCTCCCAGGCCGCCTCGATCATCCGGAAGATCTCGTCCACCGCGGCCTCCGGATCGGCCGCCTCGCGGGCCAGCGTGTAGGCGTCGATCGCGAACCTCGCGATCGCCCGGCAGGCCGTCGTGGTCTGCGGCAGGCCGAGGTCGGTGGCGATGGCCGTGGCCAGCGAGTCCGCGTGGCGCAGCCTCATCGACTCCTCGTACTCCCGCAGGGCGGGTGATTCCTCGATCATGCGCCAGATCGGGGCGGCGGCGTCCGCCGTGCAATGGCGCACCAGGGCGTGGATCTCGTGGCGCAGCGCGGGGACGAGCGGCTCGTGCGGCGCCCGGGTGGTGGCCGCCCGGGTGAGGCGTTGCTCGAAGTCGTCGTCCCGCTCGAACACCAGGGCCTCTTTCGAGGCGAAGTGGGAGAAGAGCGTGGTGACGGCCACGTCGGCTTCGGCGGCCACGTCCCGGATTCCCACCGCGTCGTACCCGCGTTCCAGGAAGAGCCGCAGGGCGGCGTCGGCGATCTTCTCGCGGGTCGCGGCCTTCTTGCGTTCGCGGCGTCCGGGCGGCACGGTCATGCCCTCACGCTAGCAGATACGAAGGTGGAACAGTTACTAAACACTAACTGTTAGTGCTACGGTCGGCCGCATGAAGAACATGAAGAAGGTGAGCTTCGCCGAGTTCGGCGGGCCGGACGTTCTGCAGCTCGTCGACGCCGAGCGGCCCCACCCGGGCCCCGGTCAGATCCGCATCGCCGTACGGGCGGCGGGCGTCAACCCCGTCGACTGGAGGATCCGCGAAGGCCAGTTCCTCCAGGCCCATCCGATCGAGTTGCCCTCCGGCGTCGGGCAGGACGCCTCGGGGGTGGCGGACGAGGTCGGCGAGGGCGTCGAAGGGATCGAGGCCGGCGACCACGTGTTCGGCGAGGGCTTGAGCACCTACGCCGAGTTCGCCGTGCTGTCGGCCTGGGCCCGGATGCCCGAAGGGCTGACGTTCGAAGAGGCGGCCGGGTACCCCTCCGTGGTGGAGACCGCGCTGCGCATCATCCGTCAGGTCGGCGTGCGGCCCGGGCAGACGCTGCTGGCCAGTGGCGCTTCCGGCGGAGTCGGCTCGGCGGTGCTGCAGATCGCCCGCGACCGCGGCATCACGGTGATCGGCACGGCCGGGGCCGCGAACCAGGACTACCTGCGCAGCCTGGGTGCCGCCGCCACGACGTACGGCGAGGGCTGGGTCGAGCGGGTGCGGCAACTCGGCCAGGTCGACGCGGCGCTCGACCTGGCCGGTTCGGGCGTGATCCGCGAACTCGTCGAGCTGACGGGGGATCCGCAGAAGGTGATCTCCATCGCCGATCTCTCGGCGCCGCAGTTCGGCGTCCGGTTCTCCGGCGTGGCCGGGAGCATGCCGGAGGCGCTCGCCGAGGCCGTCGACCTCATCGCGCGGGGCAGGCTCCACATCCCGGTCGAGAAGTCGTACACGCTCGCCGAGGCCGCGGCGGCGCACATCGACAGCCACGCCGGCCACACGCGGGGGCGCCGGGTCGTGCTCGTCTGAGCCGATTTCCGCGCAGTCGTACGACCCGGTTCCCCCAGAGGCGTTCGTCAGCGGCCCGGGGCGTTCCCCGCCCACACGGAGGGCGTGCGGTGCGACCACGGGCTCGCTTGTTCGAGTTGTCCGGCGAGGCGGAAGAGGCGGCCTTCGCGGCCGTACCCGGCGGCGAACTGCATGCCGATCGGCAGTCCCGTCTCGGTGTCGGCCGTCAGCGGTACGGACATGGCGGGCGTGCCCGCCACGTTGAACGCCGCGGTGAACGGCGAGCGGTCGAGGAGGCGGTCGATCCAGCCGACCATGGCGGTGAGATTCGCCGCCATCAGACGGGCGTTGGCCAGGACGAACTCCTCCCAGCCGCCCCCGAGGTCGACCTCGGCCTCCTCCACCTGGTGTCCGAGGGATTCGAGCAGGCGCACGGTTCGGGAGAGGGCGTCGGCCACCGGTGCGGTGGTCCGGCGTCCTCCCCACGCCTGGGTGAGGACGCCGATCCGCAGCGAGCATCAAGTCCGTCGCCGAACTGCCCGACCGCTCCGACCCGGCACGGCAGGTGATCGAGGAGCACAAGGCCCGCCAGCTGCGCAGGCTGGTCGCCATGTGCGCCGAGGCCCGGCTGCCCGACCCGGCGCAGACCGCGGCCGAGATCACCTTCGTGCTCGAAGGGGCGCAGGTCTGCGCGCAGAACGGAAGCGTCGACCAGGCGGGGGAGCGCCTGATGAGGATCGTCGAGGGGATCGTGTCTAGAGGCTGAGCAGGCCGATGACGCGGCCGTCGTGGTCCACCACCGGCCACGCGTCCAGGCCGCGGGAGCGCATGGCGGCGGCCGCCGCGGTGGCGGGCATGTCGGTGGTGGCGAAGGGGGCGCGGTCGAGGACGATGTCGCGCACCGGGGTGCGCTCGGTGTACCAGGACCGGGCCTGGAACGGCGCGAGGTGCAGGCGGGTCAGCAGCCCGGCGCAGCGGCCGTCGTCGTCGCGGACGAGCAGGTGGTCGGTGCCGGAGCTCTGCAGGATGTCCATCGCGGTGTCGACCATGACATCGTCGCTGATCTGCAGTTCCGGGCCTTTCATGAGGTCGCCGACCGTGGTGGTGCTTGCGGGGTGGTCGAGGGCGATGGTCATGGGCGGACTCCTTCGTGTCGCTTCCGCCGGGGTCGGCGGTGATCGGGGCACTGGCGGAGGGGCGAGTGGGGGCTGGCGGCGTGCGTCGGAGCGGACCGTAGGGTCGGTTCCGGCTTCCGGGGTCGGCGGTCGCGGGAACCGGCGTGCCTCGGAGGGCCTGGGAGGGCCGCGCGGGCCCGGTGCGCACCGGGCGTCGGGCCCGCGTCGGGGTGCTACGCGGCGAGGGCGACGCGCCTGGGCGCCCGGCGGCGGCCGGAGGAGCCCTGGTTGTCGCGGCCGGAGGCCGCGCGGGTGTCGCCGCCGGTGGAGGCGGGGCGTCCGCGGCGGCCGCGGTTCGCGGCTGCGCTGCGGCGCGGACGCTCGACGACGGGGTCGGCGATGACGACGGGCACGCCGGTGGGGACGCGGGCGCCGGTGATGAGGGTCAGGTCCTCGTCGCCGGCGAGGACCCTGGTGGTGACGGGGGTGATGCCGGCGGTGGTCATCATGCGGGCCATCTGGCGGCGCTGGCTGGGCAGGACGAGGGTGACGACGGTGCCGGACTCGCCGGCCCGGGCGGTGCGGCCGCCCCGGTGGAGGTAGTCCTTGTGGTCGCTCGGCGGGTCCAGGTTGACGACCAGGTCGAGGCCGTCGACGTGGATGCCCCGGGCGGCGACGTTGGTGGCGATCAGCGCGGTGACCTGGCCGGTGCGGAACTGCTCCAGGGTGCGGTTGCGCTGGGGCTGGGACTTGCCGCCGTGCAGGGCCGCGGCCTTGACCCCGTTGGCGAGCAGGTCCTCGACCAGCGCGTCGGCACGGTCCCGGGTGTCGGTGAACATGATCACCCCGCCGTCGCGGGAGGCGATGTGGGCGATCGTGGTGTTCTTGTCGTGGTTCTGCACGTGCAGCACGTGGTGCTCCATGGTGCTGACCGCCGCCGCGGACGGGTCCACCGAGTGGGTGACCGGGTCGTTCAGGAACTGCCGCACGAGGCGGTCGACGTTGCGGTCCAGGGTGGCGGAGAACAGCATGGTCTGGCCGCCTTCGGCGACCTGTTCGAGGAGCTCGGTGACCTGGGGCAGGAAGCCCATGTCGGCCATCTGGTCGGCCTCGTCGAGGACGGTGACGCCGACCCCGTCCAGCTGGCAGTCGCCGCGCTGGATCAGGTCCTTGAGCCGGCCGGGGGTGGCCACCACGACCTCCGCCCCGCGGTTCAGCACCTGCGCCTGGCGGCCGATCGACATCCCGCCGACCACGGTCGCCATCCGCAGCCGCACCGAGTGCGCGTAGGGGGTGAGCGCCTCGGTGACCTGCTGCGCGAGCTCGCGGGTCGGGACCAGCACCAGGGCCAGCGGGCGGCGGGGTTCGGCCCGCTGCCCGGCGGTGCGGGCCAGGACGGCGAGACCGAAGGCGATGGTCTTGCCGGAGCCGGTGCGGCCCCGGCCGAGGACGTCGCGGCCGGCCAGCGAGTTCGGCAGCGTCGCGGCCTGGATGGGGAACGGCGAGGTGACGCCCTGGCGGGTCAGCGTCTTCAACAGGGCCGCGGGCATGTCCAGTTCGTCGAAGGACTCGACGGCCGGCAGCGCCGGGGTGGTGCTCACCGGCATCGCGAACTCGCCCTGCGGGGAGGAGTCCTGGCGGCGGCCCCGATCGGAGGGGCGCCGGCCGCCGGCCGGACGGGAGCCGTAGAAGGAGCTGCCGCCGGAGCGGGAGCCGGAACCGGAGCCGCCGCCGGAGCGGGAGCCGGAGGCGGAGCGGGAGTTGGCGTTCTGGTACGAGGAGCGACTGGAGCGGTTCACGTGGAAACCTTCCTCAGGGCGGCGCGTCACGAGGAAGGCCCCGTGGCGCGGGGCGCCGACGGAGACCGCAAGGGAACGGGCCGGAAGTGTGACGGGCGGGGCGTGGACGGTAGAACCGTGCGGCACGTCACCTACGGTCGGCGCTCACCGAGAGGGGTGGGAGCGAACGACCTCGAACCGTGAGCTGTCACGGCAGGGCGCCGATCCGGACGCGGCGCTGTGCGTCTCGCGTGGGGATGGCTGCCGGTGGCGGAGCCAGGGGGCCTGAACGGCCGGGAATGCGTCGTGACGCAAATGCCGAGGGGCCCGCACCGGGCAACATGTACGCGGTGCGGGCCCCTCGCTGCTAGGCGGGTGCCGTGGCAGAAAAACTACAGCGGACGAATGTTCTCGGCCTGCGGGCCCTTCTGACCCTGCGTGACGTCGAACTCGACCTTCTGGCCCTCGAGCAGCTCACGGAAGCCGTTGGCGTTGATGTTCGAGTAGTGGGCGAAGACGTCCGGGCCGCCACCCTCCTGCTCGATGAAGCCGAAGCCCTTTTCCGCGTTGAACCACTTCACAGTGCCATTAGCCATAAAAAAATCTCCTTCAAGGGGCTGTCCGAAGCCCGCACCATGCAGGCTCCGAGTCGCCGCGATGAGCACCCACCCGGGGAAGAGCCGGGAAACAAAAATGCGCCTGCGAAACATCAGCAGGCGCACACAAAGTTCATGGGAACCACTACTGCAACTAAAACGACTCTAGCAGGCTCCGGCCCGCCATGGGCGAATATTTCACCCCGGGTTTCGCGGGAGCCTCCCCCCGGGGGCCGCCGGCTTCGGAAAGACCGCCCTTGCGCTCTCGGGCGCATACGGCAGGAAGTGTCAATTCTGCCGTCTGAATGACGGGCTACGGGGAGTTCGCTCAAGCCGCACGGGGTGTTCCGAGACTTCGCACCTCCGGGTCCAGGTGATCAAGGCGCGGCCGGGTCTGCCGGCGGCGCCGGGAGCACGGGGGCGGTGGCGCGGCAGGTTGTCACGCGGCTGTGACACGGCGGGGCCCACGTCCCAAGGAGTTCCTCATGACGCGCCCGTAGGGTCGCGCACGACATGGCGGAGAAGCGGGAGGCGATGGAGATGCGGAAACTGGGGCACGGAACGCGGCTGATCGGGGTGAGCGTGATCGCCGGGATCGTGGCGGCGGGCATAGCCCTGCCCGCGGTGGCGGCCGTCGGGCTCGGCGCCCAGTCGGCGGCCGACGACTTCCAGAGCCTGCCCGACGACTTCAAGACCCCGGCGCTCTCACAGGCCTCGACGATCCTCGACGCGCAGGGCGGCACGATCGCCACCGTGTACGACCGCGACCGCACCGTCGTCCCGGCGGACCAGATGTCCCCGCTGGTGAAGACCGCACTCGTCGACATCGAGGACAACCGCTTCTACGAGCACGGCGCGATCGACCTCAAGGGCGTGCTGCGCGCCCTGGACAAGAACGCCACCTCCGGCGGCACCGCGCAGGGCGCGTCCACCCTGACCCAGCAGTACGTGAAGAACGTCTTCGTCGACGAGGCGGGCGACGACCCGCAGAAGGTGGCCGAGGCACAGCGCCAGACGATCGGCCGCAAGATCCAGGAACTGAAGTACGCGATCAAGGTCGAGGAGACCCTGAGCAAGGACCAGATCCTCACCAACTACCTGAACATCACCTTCTTCGGGGAGAAGGCCTACGGCATCGAGTCGGCAGCGCGGCGCTACTTCGGCGTGCACGCCAAGGACCTCACCTTGCCGCAGGCCGCGCTGCTCGCCGGCCTGGTGCAGTCGCCCACCGGCTACGACCCGACGGTCAACCCGACCGCGGCGAAGGACCGGCGCGACACCGTGCTGCGCAAGATGGCCGAGTACGGGCACATCACCAAGGAGCAGGCCCAGCAGGCCATCGCGACCCCGCTCGGGCTCAACGTCCAGGCGCCGCAGCAGGGCTGCATCCTGGCCAAGCAGGGCGAGGGCTTCTTCTGCGACTACGTGCGCCAGACGGTGCTCACCGATCCGGCCTTCGGCAAGTCGGCGGCCGAACGGCAGGCGGTGTGGAAGCGCGGCGGCCTCCAGATCCACACCACGCTCGACCCCAAGGCCCAGGCCTCGCTCTACGCCTCCGTCACCGCCCACGTGAACGCCGGCGACCAGGCCGCGACCGCGATGAGCATCGTCGAGCCGGGCACCGGCAAGATCCTCGCGATGGGCCAGAGCCGCCCGTACGGCGTCGACGGCAAGCAGCACCAGACCCAGATCAACTACAACGTCGGCAAGGCCATGGGCGGCGGGCTCGGCTTCCCGACCGGCTCGACGTTCAAACCGATCGTCGCCGCGGCGGCCCTGGAGAACGGCATCTCGCCGAGCCAGAGCTACACCACCGACTACAGCATCCCGTGGCCGGCGATGACGGACTGCTCCGGCGGCCGGTTCCCCTCGGCCGGGCAGGTGCACAACGACAGCCAGAGCCTCACCGGCCAGTTCGACATGAAGACGGCCATGGCACAGTCGGTCAACACCTACTTCGCCAAGCTGGAGGGCGACGCCGGGCTCTGCAACGTCGCCCGGATGACCAACGAGCTCGGCATCACCCAGCAGGCGGGCGGTGAGAAGCTCCAGGTCGTCCCGTCGATGACGCTCGGCAGCAACGACCTGACCCCGCTGGAGATGGCCGGCGTCTACGCGGCCTTCGCCGCCCACGGCACCTACTGCGCGCCGACCGCCATCGCCTCGGTGACCGGCCCCGACGGCAAGCAGCTCGCGGTGCCGCAGGCGAACTGCTCCGCCGTGATGTCGAACACGACCGCCGACACCGTCACCGCCATGCTCAAGGGCGTCGTCGAGGACGGCACCGGCCAGACCGCCGGCCTCAGCAGCCGCGACAGCGCCGGCAAGACCGGGACCACCGACGCGAGCCGCCAGGTCTGGTTCGTCGGCTACACCCCCGAGATGGCCGGCGCCACCGTCGTCAGCGACACCGACAACCCCAAGCCCCTGGACGGCCAGCGCATCGGCGGCACCGTCGTGGGCCAGGCCTTCGGCGGCACCCTGGCCAGCCCGATCTGGCGCGACGCCATGAACGGCGCCCTCGCCGACACCCCGGCCGGCACCTTCACCCCGGTGCAGCTGCCGTAGCGTGCTCGTTCTGAGCGGGGCCGCGCCGCCGGAATCCGGCGCGGCCCCGGCACCCGGCGGCGACCCCCACGGCCGCCTCCCGGCGGGTGGCCGCGCGCCCGCGTGGCGGCGTCGCCCGCCCGCAGGGGCCGAACGGGTCGTAGCGGCACCGGTCCAGCTTCCGGATGCCGTTCTGTCGCCCGTGCCCCGTCGATGGCGCCGGAATCCGTGAGCTCAGGCCCGGGGCTCGCCGGAATCCGTGAGCTCAGGCCCGGGGCTCGCCGGAATCCGTGAGCTCAGGCCCGGAGCGGCAGCCTCTGGGCGATCCGGGCCAGGTGGTCGAGGTGCTCGCCGCCGTGGTACCCGGCGTGCATGGGGTCGACGACCAGGTGTGTGGCGCCCGCCTCCGCCCACCTCCGGGCCCGCTCCTCGATCCCTTCGAGGCCGTACCGGAGTTCGACCGCGCCCTCCACTCCGATGTCGTCGGCCCGGCGACCGGCTCGCTCGGCGGCGGTGGCGATCGCCTCGATCTTCTGGGGGACGTCCGGCTTGAACTCGCCTCCGTGGTACCAGCCGTCGGCCATCCGTCCGATGCGGTCCAACACGATGTCGCTCCACCCGCCCATCCAGATCGGGATCGGTTGCTGGAGCGGCCGCGGTTCGAGGCCCACACCGACGACGCGGTCGAAGTCGCCTTCGAAGTCGACGATCTGACGGGTCCACAGGGCCCGGAGAAGCGACACCTGTTCCTCGATCCGCCGTCCGCGCGTCCGGAAGTCGGCGCCCATCGCCTCGTACTCGACCGGGTTCCAGCCCACGCCGATCCCGAGCCGCAGCCGGCCGCCGCTGAGGATGTCGGCCTGTGCGGCCTGCTTGGCGACGAGCGCCGTCTGCCGCTGTGGGCAGACCAGGACGCCGGTGGAGAAGCCGAGGTCCGGGCAGAGGGCCGAGAGATGGGCGATGGTGGTGAGCGGCTCGTGGAACGCGGTGTTGATCGAGTAGGCCGCCGCCGTCCGTTGCGCGCCGCCCGGGAACCGGGCGCCGTAGTCGGGCCGCGAGTCCGGGTCCACCCCCACCACGTGGTCGTTCACCACGAGGTAGGAGAAGCCGGTCCCGGCCGCTTGTAGGGCCCAATCGCGGATGACCGCACGATCCGAACCGATCTCCTGCGAGGGGAACCTGATGCCAGTCAGCATGGTCACTCCTGAGCGCTTCGTCTCGAAGACGTGCACGCTGCCGCGGAAGCGCGAACAGCGCCGTGACACGGTGAACAGGGCCGGTGGCCGTCGGGGGAGGGCCTCCGACACCCGCAGGCAGCCTGCGTAATCCAGGATACGACGATGTCAACGGCGCCTCTCCTCGGCGGTGCCGACTCAGAGGCCGCGCCCCTCCAGCGGCTCGCCGGACAGGCGCTGCGCCAGGTAGACCGGCACGACCGCCAGGACGATCAGCACCGAGGCCACGACGTCCACCACCGGGCCCTGGTTGGGCCGGGCCAGATTCTCGAAGATCCACAGCGGCAGCGTCCGGGTGCCGGGGCCCGCGGTGAAGGTGGTCACCACGATCTCGTCGAAGGAGAGCGCGAAGGCCAGCAGCGCCCCGGCGAGCAGCGCGCTGCGCACGGCCGGCAGCGTGACGTACCAGAAGGTCTGGAAGGTGTCCGCCCCGAGGTCCGCCGACGCCTCCTCGACCGACGGCGCGATGCGCCGCAGCCGCGCCGACACGTTGTTGAACACCACCACGATGCAGAAGGTGGCGTGCCCGACGACCACGGTGAACAGGCCGAAGCCCACCCCGAGCGGGGTCAGCACGGTGCGGAACGCGGCGTTGAGCGCGATGCCGGTGACGATGCCGGGCAGGGCGATCGGCAGGATCAGCAGGAAGGAGACCGACTGCCGGCCGAAGAACCGGTACCGGGTCGCGGCGAAGGCCGCCATGGTGCCCAGGACCAGCGCCACCGCGGTCGCGCCGAGCCCGGCCTTCAGCGACGTGGCCAGCGCCTCGCGCAGCCCGGTCTCCTGCCAGGCGGCCGTCCACCAGCGGGTGCTGAAGCCGGACGGCGGCCAGGCGAAGGAGCGCGAGGCGTTGAAGGAGTTCACCAGGACCAGCAGCAGCGGGGCGTAGATGACGGCGAACCCCAGGGCCGTCGCCGTCCGGAGCAGGATCCGGGCACCGCGGGAGAGTTGCATCAGGGCCTCGGCCTCACAGACTGTCCAGCGCGCCGGTGCGGCGCACGGCGAGCAGGTAGCCCACGATCAGCAGCACCGGGACGCAGGACACCGCGGCCGCCAGGGGCAGGTTCAGCGTCACGTTGGACGCGATGACGTTGCCGAGCATGGACGTGGTGCCGCCGACGATCTGCACCGTCAGGTAGTCGCCCAGGCTCAGCGAGAAGGTGAAGACCGACCCGGCGATGAGCGCCGGCCTGGCCAGCGGCAGTACCACCGTGCGCAGGGTCCGCCAGGGGCCGGCGCCGAGGTCCGCCGCCGCGGCGAGCAGGCTGTCGGGCAGCTGCCCGAACGCGGTGCACAGCGGCAGCACCATGTAGGGCAGCCACAGGTACGCGAGCACCATGACCACCGCCGGAACGCCGAAACCGGGGGAGTGCCCGCCGAAGGGGGCGGCGACCCAGTCCAGGGCACCGCCGTGGCTGAGCATCACCCACCAGGCGTAGGCCTTGACCAGGTAGCCGGCCCACAGCGGCGTCAGCACCGCCACCAGCAGCAGGCGCCGGCTCCCTGGCCGGGCCACCCGGGCGATGAAGAAGGCCATCGGGAGGGCGGCCACCGCGTCGATCACCGTCACCGACACCGCGATGCCCAGCGTGCGCACGGCGACCGTCCGGTACTGCGGATCGGTCAGCAGCGACCGGAAGTTGTCGACGGTCCAGCGCTGTTCGACGGCGGAGGTGAACGCGTTGGTGCTCCAGAACGCGGACAGCAGGAGGACCGCCAGCGAGCCGAGGTACGCCAGCACCAGCCAGGTCATCGGCGCCGCCAGCAGCGCCGCGAGCCGCAGACCGGGGCGCCGGTCCAGCAGCCCGGCCAACCGGCGCATCGGGGTGCGCGTCGGAGTGCGCGCGTCGGTGTGCGCCGGGGTGCGTGCCGCGGCGGGGGCGCTCACGAGCTCTTGATCCCGTTCCAGGCGGTGACCCACTGGGCGTACGCGGTGCAGTCGTCGCGGCCGCTGCCGTCGGCGCACTGCGCGGTGGGCGTCGTCCAGTAGTAGACGTCCTTCCACCAGTTCTCGTCGGTGGCGTGGTAGTCGGCGCAGAAGCCCGGGTTGTCGGTGATCTGCGCGCAGGCCTTCGAGTTGGCCGGGGCCTCGCCGAAGTACTCGGCGACCTGCGCGTTGGCCGACGGCGAGACGATGTAGTCCATCCACGCGTAGGCGCAGTTGGGGTGCTGGGCGTGCGACGAGACCATCCAGGTGTCGGACCAGCCGGTGGAACCCTCGACGGGCAGGATCGCCTGCGTCCTCACCCTGCCCTCGGCGGCGACCGCCCGCTGGATCACCTCCCAGGTGGTGCCGATCAGGGCGTCGCCGGAGTCGAACGCCGCCTGCTCCTTGGTGTAGTCGCTCCAGTAGGAACCGACCTGCTTCTTCTGGACCTTGAGCAGCGCCACCGCGGCGTCCAGTTGGGAGGAGGTGAGGGCGTAGGGGTTCCTGATGCCGAGCTCGGGCTTGGTCCTCATCAGGTACAGCGCGGCATCGGCGATGTAGATCGGGCTGTCGTACGCGGTGAGGTGCCCGGCGTAGGGCGAGTCCGGGGTGAAGACCGCACCCCAGGAGGTCGGCGCGGGGGTGACCTTGTCGGTGTTGTACATCAGCAGGTTGGCGCCGCGCCCGTGCGGGATTCCGTACGGCACGTCCTTGACCGAGTTCCACGGGCGGTTCTTCAACCCGGGATAGACATCGGCGTAGTTGGGGACGAGCGCGGTATTGACCGGCGCGACGTCGCCACCCGCGATCAGGCGCAGCGTCGCGTCGCCGGAAGCCGAGACGGTGTCGTACTGGCCGGTCTTCATCAGCGCGACCATCTCGTCCGAGGTGCCCGCCACCTTCAGGTTCACCTTGCAGCCGGTCTGCCGGGTGAACGGGGTGACCCAGTCGACGGCCTTGTTGTCCTGCCCGTACTCGACGTAGCCGGCCCAGGCGACGATGTTGACGGTGCCCTCGCCCGGGCCGAGGGACTTCTGCGCGGGGATGTCCGGTGCGGTGAACCCGCTGCCCGTGCCGCCGCCGCCGGAGTTCGACGCGCACGCCACGGGAAGCAGCAGGGCGGCCGCGGCCGCCAGGGCGCTCAGGGGGCGGCGGCGGACGGGGCGGCGGCGGACGGGGCGGCGAAGCAGGGTCCGGCGGCGTAGGGGGCGTGTGGTGCTCATGAACTCGATCGCTTTCGTCAAGGGTTGTTCGTCAAGGGTTGAGGGTCAGGAGTTGACGCGGGTCAAGGGTTGATACGGACGGTGTGCTGTCGCCGCCAGGCCAGGAGGACGCTCGCCCCCCGGCGGCGGGAGACATCGGCACCGGAGGCGTCGGTACCGGAGGCGTCGAGACCGGAGCCGTCGAGGTTCTGCCGGACGGCCACCAGCCGCCCGCCCGCCGCCAGGTCGACCAGGAAGCGGGTCTGCGCGCCGGCGTAGACGACCTCGCCGATCGTCCCGGTGACGCCGTACTCGTCGGGCCCCGTCAGGTCGTCCGGACGGGCGATGCGGATCTTCTCGGGGCGCACCGAGTACGTCCCGGGCCGGCCGAAGACCTGCTCGGCGCAGGCGCCCCGGAGCAGGTTCGAGGTGCCGACGAAGCCCGCCACGAACGCGGTGGCCGGTCGCTCGTACACCTCGGCGGGAGTGCCGACCTGCTCGATCCGGCCGGCGTTGAGGACCGCGATCCGGTCGCTCATCGTGAGCGCCTCGTCCTGGTCGTGGGTGACGAGGACGAAGGTGATCCCGGCCTCGCGTTGGATCTGCTGGAGTTCGAGCTGCATCTCCAGCCGGAGCTTCAGGTCGAGGGCGCCGAGCGGCTCGTCGAGCAGCAGTACGGACGGGCGGTTGACCAGCGCCCGGGCCAGCGCGACCCGCTGGCGCTGCCCGCCGGACAGTTCGGCGGGGCGCCGGTCACCGAAGGAGGGCAACTGCACGCTCGCCAGCGCCTCGGCCACCCGTGCGGCCCGCTCCGCCCGCGGCACCCGCTTGACCTTCAGCCCGTACTCGACGTTCTGCCACACCGACAGATGCGGAAAGAGGGCGTAATCCTGGAACACCGTGTTGACGTCGCGGTCGAACGCGGGCAATCCGGTGACGTCGACCCCGCCCACCAGCACCCGGCCGGCGCTCGGCGCCTCGAAGCCCGCGATCATGCGCAGTACCGTGGTCTTGCCCGACCCGGACGGCCCGAGCATCGAGAAGAACTCGCCCGGCCTGATCTCCAGATCGATCCCGTCCACAGCGCTGACCACGCCGAACGCCTTGCTGACCCCGGACAACGCGACCGCACCGGGCGCGGGCGGACGGCCGGCCGAACGGCCCGACGAACGGCCCGACGTACGCTCCGGCGGGCTCGGGAAGGAACCGGCGGACGGACTGGGAACTGGGCTGGACGTCATCCGCACCTCGGTCTCGCGGTCTCTGCTGTCGGATCCGCGACTGCTGAATCCTCTGAACCTTCGACTGAAGCAGAAAAGCCACCGGTCCGGGTGGCGGCGGCCCACCGGCCTCGGGGGCCGTCAGCGCGATGACGGTGGCGTGCCGGTGATTGTCAGCCCGATGACGGCGAGGTCCGACACCTTCGAGAGGTCCGGCCTTGCCCCTCCTCACCCGAATTCACGTTCACATCAGCCGAATTCACGTCCACGTCCACGTCCAAGGAGCGCACATGACGATCACCATCCGACCGGGAAGCACCGTGATGTTCACCGGCGACTCGATCACCGACTGCCAGCGGCTGCAGAGCGAAGACGGCCTCGGCTACGGCTACCCGCTGCGCGTCGCGGGAGAGTGGGGACTTCGGCACCCGGACCGCACCGTGACCTGGCTGAACACCGGGAACGCGGGAGACAAGGTGATGAACCTCGAAGCCCGCTGGCAGACCGACGTGCTCGACGCCCGACCGGACGTGGTGTCGATCCTCGTCGGAGTCAACGACATGGGCTGGCACACGCTGGACCCGGAGGGGCGCGTGATCCCCGCGGAGGAGTTCGAAGCGGGCTACGACCGCCTGCTCGCGCCCCTCGCCGAGGCGGGCGCACAGCTGATCCTCATCGAGCCGTTCCTCCTGCCGATCCACGACGTCATCGAGGCCGGCGCCGCCCTCATCGGAGCGGAAGAACGACGGCAATGGCGCACCGACCTGGACCCCAAGATCCAGGCCGTGCGCCAACTCGCCCGCACCTACGGCGCGCACCTGCTCGCCGCCGACGGCATGTTCGCCGAGCTCGCCGCCGCGGCCGGCCCGGAGCACTGGTCCGAGGACGGCGTCCACCCGACGCCCGCCGGCCACGCCGCACTCGCGGCAGCCTGGCTGCGCCTGGTCACCTGACCGCGCCCCGCGACCACCCGCGACAGCGGCGGTCGCGGGGAGATCCAAGGGCCCCAGGCCAGCCTCACCAGAGCCAGGGAGGAACGCCGTTGCTCGCCCAGACCTGAATGCCCGTGCGGGACAGCTTCGTCAGGGAAGCTCGCGGCGCACCAGCACACGGGCAGCAGGCTCCCCGGTGAGCCGGGCGTGTGCCATCCGTTCGCGCACCTCGCCGAGCGTGCGTGGCCGGTAGCCGGGGCCACCGCAGCAGCCCTTGTGGAATCGGACCCCCGCGTGCAGCAGCACGGAGAGCGTCCGCCAACCGGCGGCGTCCCGTCGACGCGGTGCCGCGAAGGCGGACCCGACGTGGATCAGAGCCTCGGTGCAACGCGGGCAGCGCCGTTCGTGCGTCCCGGGGTAGGGCTGCTTGTACGAGGCCCGGCAGGGCAGACAGACGTACGAGGTCCTTGCATGGGCCATGAGGCCAGACTATGCGTCGGCGGCCGTCGAGCCGACCGGATTTCCTCCCGTCCGGCCTCAGGGAAGCCATGTCTCGGGCGGTTCCTGGCGGCTCCCGGCGGTTCCCGGCGGTCCCCGCGGTCCCCGGCTGTCGCTGGCGGCGCTCAGCCGCCGAAGGCCTCCGCCACGGGTCGCCGCAGGTCGTAGGCGGCCCAACCCGGGTCCCCGGTGCCGGCGAACGCGACCCAGGCACCGTGGACCCGGGCTGCGAGCCCCGCCGGGGCGGGGTCGGGGCCGAGCAGCCCGGTGTCCCCGTGCAGCCACGGTTCGTCGGCGACGTCGAACACGAAGGGCAGTTCGACCGTGTGGGCGGCGCCGAGCCGCCCGCCCAGAGCCGTCGAGCGGTACCCGAACGAGTAGCGGTGCGTACGGCCGCCCGAGATCCGGGCGTGGGCCTGTGCCAGACGCGCCGTACCGGCCTCGAACAGGGCCCGCCCGAGCACGGCGGAGCGCAGCTCGCCCGGTGTCGCGCCCGGCCGGGCCGCGCGGTGCGCGGCGAGGGCGGCCTCCGGGTCCGCGTGCACCCAGGCGGCGACGGCTAGCACGTCGGCGTCCGTGGTGGACTCCAGACCGCCCTGCGGGACGACGTAGAGGTGCCCCTCCTCGGTGTTGGTGCCGATGAGCAGATCGACGTCGGCGGCCGGGCCGTCGGCGAGGGCGTCGGCGGGCTGCGCCGGCAGAACCAGGCTGAACGGGCTGAGCCCGGCCAGCGGGTCCGAAGCGGCGTCGGTCCGCAGATCCAGGCCGGCCAGCGCGGGCAGGACCGCCACGAAACGCTCGTCCGGGACCAGGGCGAACGCCTCCACGGTCGGCTCGACGCCCAGCGCGGCCGCCACCGCGGCGGTGACCCGCTGTGCCTGCTCCGGGGTGAACGCGCCGCAGCCGTTGCCGCTCTGGACGATCGCCCGCCGGAACAGACCGGCGGCCGCCGGAGTCGCGAGCAGCGCGCCGACGAGCGTGGCGCCCGCGGACTGGCCGAAGACCGTGACGTTCCCCGGGTCGCCACCGAAGGCCGCCACCGAGCCCCGCACCCACCTGAGCGCGGCGAGCACGTCGAGCAGCCCGCGGTTGGCCGGAGCGCCCGCCAGCTCCAGGAACCCCGGCACGCCGAGACGGTAGTTCACCGTCACCAGGACGACACCGTCGCGGGCGAACGCGCCGCCGCCGTAGAGCGCCGCGCGGTTCGAGCCGGTGACGAACCCGCCGCCGTGCACGAAGACCATGACGGGGCGCCCGCCCCCGTCGGCGGCCGGCGTGTGGACGTCGACGGTCAGGTACTCCTCGCCGGGCACCCAGCCCGGCCCGAAGTAGGGGCTCATGTCGAGCCGGCCGAAGTCCCGGGCCGGCTGGGGGGCGGTCGGCGAGGGCCTGCCGCCGTCACGGACACCCGGCCAGCCCGGGTGCGGTACGGGCGCGGCGAACCGGCCGGCACCGACCGGCGCCGCCGCGTACGGGAGGGCGCGGAAGCGCTCACCGGACTCGTCACGGACGCCGCGCACGGCGCCCGCCGGGGTTTCGACGACCGGATCTGCCTGTCGGGGCACGGGATGACTTCCTCTCTGGAAGGGAGCGAAGGGGACATCGATCGGGGGAGCTCCGGACGGGACGTCGGGACGTCGGGAGGTCGGGAGGTCGGGAGGTCGGGAGGTCGGGAGGTCGGGAGGTCGGGAGGTCGGGACGTCGGGAGATCAGGAGATCCGGGAGAAACCCGCCCACTCCTTGACCGCGAACTTCGACCCGCTGCGCGCGACCTCCATCGCCCCCCGGCCGCCGAAGTGCGCCGGGAGGACGAGCGCGTTGTTCTCGGCGGCGCGGCCGAGCAGCTTGCGCCGGGTCGCGCGGGACTCCGCCGGGTCCTCGCAGAAACAGGAATTGGTCTCCGGCTCCGCGATCTGCAACGCGGTGTGCACCAGATCCCCGACGAACAAGGCCTGGTCGCCGCCGGACTCCAGGGTGAGCACGGACGAGCCGGGAGTGTGCCCGGGAGCGAGATCGAGCCGCAGGTTCCCGTCGATCCGGTACGTCCCCTCCCACAGGTGCGTCAGCCCCGCCGCGTGGACCGGCGCGACGCTGTCCTCGAACACGTTCTGGTTCCCCCGGCCGAACACGCTCCTGTGCCCGTTGGCCGGGTCCCAGAACTCGAAGTCCCGCCGGGGCATCAGATACGTGGCGTTCGGGAAGGTCGGCACCCAGTCCCGGCCGTCGAGACGGGTGTTCCAGCCCACGTGATCGACGTGCAGATGGGTGTTGACCACGACGTCGACGTCCTCGGGCCGCACCCCGGCAGCGGCGAGGTTGTCGAGGTAGCCGGTGTCCAGGCGGCTCCACACCGGCGCGTAAGGGCGGTCCTTGTGGTTGCCCACGCCGGTGTCCACGAGGATCGTGCGCCCCTCGCTGCGCAGCAGCCAGGACTGGATCGCCGTACGGCACTCGTCCGTCTCCGGGTCCCAGAAGTCGGGCGCCAGCCAGTCGCGGTGCTCGTCCCACGAGCCGTCGGGGCTGTCCGGGAAGAACTGGCCCGGCGTCAGCCCGGCCGAGCCGTAGAACTCCTTGACGCGGGTGACGGTGACGTCGCCCAAGGTGATCTGTTCGGGGTCCTGGCCCATGTGCTGATCCATGTCGTGATCGATGTTCTGGTTCATGTCCTGATCCATGAGGTCCGTCCTCGGGTCCGGGATACGCGGCCGAATCGGCGGCCGACTGAGATCGATCCTGGACACCCGGACGGGCACCAGCCACTCCCGGCTTGTCCTACCCCTCGCAGGGTGTGGCAGGGACCGGGCCGCCCGTCGAATACTGGGGCGATGAACGGACCAGGCCCACTCGGCGCCTTCCTCCAAGCCCGGCGGGCGCAGCTGCGGCCCGAGGACGTCGGCCTGCGCGACCTCGGGCCCCGCAGACGGGTGGCCGGGCTCCGGCGCGAAGAACTGGCCCAACTCGCGGGCGTCAGCGTCTCCTACTACACCCGGCTGGAACAGGGCCTGTCCCGCGGGGCCTCCGCCGAGGTGCTCGACGCCATCGCCGGCGCCCTCCTGCTCGACACCCACGAACGCGCCCACCTCGACCGGCTCGCCGACACCGCCCGCCACACGCCCCGGCCACGCCGCCCACGGCCCGAGAAGCTCGCCGACGAAACCCGTGACCTCCTCCGCGCCGTCGACGGCGTCCCCGCGATCGTGCTCGGCCGCCGCACCGACGTCCTGGCCTGGAACACCCTCGGACACGCCCTGCTGGCCGGCCACCTCGACCTCCTCAGCCCGGACGACCCGGCCCGACGGCCGAACATGAGCCGGATGCTCTTCCTCGACCTGCACTGCCGGGAGCTGTACGCGGACTGGGAACGCAAGGCGCGCGCGGTGGTCGGCAACCTGCGCATCGCCGTCGGCAGACATCCGGAGGACGCGCTGCTCGCGGAGTTGATCGGCGAACTGACCATGAAAAGCCCGGAGTTCGTCGCCCTGTGGGCAGACCACCGCGTAGTGCCGTGCGACGCCTCGTCCTACGAGCTGCACCACCCCGTCGTCGGCACGGTCACGGTGACCCAGCAGACCCTGTCCATCGCCCGCTCGCCAGACCAGGCGCTCATCGTGTGCACCACCCCCGCCAACTCCCCCTCCGAGCAGGCCCTCACCCTCCTCCGCCACGCGGCCGTCAGCCGGGCACCGCACGCGTGCGGCGCGGGCGCGCGCCGGGCGTAGGCCGGGCAAGCGCCGCGGCCCCGGGCCCGCGGTAACGGCGCCGCCCCGGCCTCTGCTGTGCGGGGCACGGCAGGGCTCGCGGTCTTCCCCGAACCACCCGCGATCCCCCAAGCCGCCAGCACCGACACGGGCAGGCAGACGCAGGCCCACAAGCGCTCGCGCAAGGTCAAGGGCACCAAGCGGTCCTCGAAGGCGCGCAACGACCGGAAGCCCTCCCACGGCCGGTGGCAGGGGCTCACCGGCCGCCACCCTCGGGACAGCAAAGGGACATCACCGGGAGTCCGACGCCCCCACACGGACGCCGACCGTGAACAAAGTGGAACAACCCCCGCGAGCACGAGGCCGATTCCCATCCGGCCGGTGTCTGCAGGTCGACGCGGGAGCAACCCCCGCGAGCGCGGGGCCGATGGCGAGGGTGCCGGTGTGGAAGGCGGTGAGTGCGAGCAATCCCCGCGAGCGCGGGGCCGACACCAGCCGGGCCGCCCGGAGCGCCGCTAGGTCAGAGCAACCCCCGCGAGCGCGGGGCCGATGCGTGGTCGAGGGCGCGGTTCCAGGCGGCGGGGGAGCAACCCCCGCGAGCGCGGGGCCGATCGGGACGTGGGCGGGGTGGTTGCGGATGATCACGAGCAACCCCCACGAGCGCGGGGCCGATCTCGGGTACGGCCATGACGTGGTCGAGCAGGCGGAGCAACCCCCCGCGAGCGCAGGGCCGATGGGGTGAGCCGGACCCCGAGGCGGCCGGTGAGGGAGCAATCCCCGCGAGCGCGGGGCCGATGCGTCGGCGATGGACCGGCCGTGCTCGCGGCCGGAGCAATCCCCGCGAGCGCGGGGCCGATCCACTGCCCGAGGCTGACAACCATCGGTCCGTGGAGCAATCCCCGCGAGCGCGGGGCCGATTCGATCGGCACCCCCACCCACTCCGCCTTCGTGGAGCAATCCCCGCGAGCGCGGGGCCGATAACGCGGTGGTCATCGGGATGCCGAGGTAGGCCGAGCAATCCCCGCGAGCGCGGGGCCGATTTGCGGGGCGATTTGCCTCGCGACCAGCAGTGAGAGCAATCCCCGCGAGCGCGGGGCCGATGCCTGGCCGGTCCACTGCTTCACGGTCTCCCAGGAGCAATCCCCGCGAGCGCGGGGCCGATGCCGCCGCCGTGATGACGGTCAGCTCGTCGGTGGAGCAATCCCCGCGAGCGCGGGGCCGATAGAAGCAGGCCCTTGCCGAGGAAACGTCGACCGGAGCAATCCCCGCGAGCGCGGGGCCGATCGGGGCTGTGATCCCCGTGCCTGGCCCGCTGTGGAGCAATCCCCGCGAGCGCGGGGCCGATGAGACCCAGTCGGCCGGCGCCGCGGCCGTCGCGGAGCAATCCCCGCGAGCGCGGGGCCGATGTGCTCGGTCACTGCCGGTCTCCGGTGGGCTGGGAGCAATCCCCGCGAGCGCGGGGCCGATACTTCCTGACCTGCGGTGATTAGCGGGCGAGGGGCCTGATTGATTCAGTTCGATTGGTAGAGGGCTCGTCGAACAGCCGATGCGTTGTTGCCATCTCTCCTTGTCCCAGTGCTGGTTGTCGGTGTCGTGGCCTACGCTCTCGAAGCGTACTCGTACGTGGAGGTTGAGACGATGCTTGAGGACCGTTGGCAGGGGTACCCGCCCGAGGTCGGGAGCTGGCTGGCGCGCTGTGGGGTAAGTCCGCTGGGCAGATTGGGGGCGGCGGTTGATGCCGGGTACCGTCACGGTATGACGACCGGTGACTTCGTTGTGGTGACGACGACCCATGACGACGAGACGAAGGCCCGTGAGCTCGCCTCGGCGGTCATCCGTGACCGCCTGGCCGCGTGTGCGCAGGTCTACCGCGTCCAGTCCGTCTACTGGTGGGACGGCGGGGTGCAGGACTCCGCCGAGTGGCGGATCGACTTCAAGTCCCGGGCGAGCCTGGCTGATCGGCTGTCCGCGCGCATCGTTGAGCTGCACTCCTACGACACGCCGGAGGTCGTCGGGGTGCCGGTGATCACTGGATCCGCCGCCTACCTGGACTGGGTGGCCGCAGAGACGCGAAGCTGATCGGCAGTTGCTCCAAGGAGGCCCGGATCTCGTCTCGAAAGGCCTGGGCCGCCGGCGATGCCGGGAGTTGGTCGGCCAGTGCGGACAGCCGTACTCGACCCATGGTCGTCTGGGCTTCGAGCGTGGCGGCGAGGGCGCGGCGGCCGATCTCGACGGCCTGGTCGACGGCGCCCGCCGTGAGGTAGCCGGCCGCGACGTCTCCGAGCACTGCGACCCTGATCTTCCGGTCGTCTTCGCCCAGGTCGGCCAGGGTCTGGTCTGCGGCCGCGCCGAGGTCTCGGTGTCGCAGCTTGGCGTAGGTCGCCACCGTCATTGAGCTGAGGCGTGCTTCGCCGAAGAAGGAAAACCAGGCCGGAGCGGTGTCGGGCTCCGCGTAGTCGAAGGCAGTCCGGGCGCGGTCCAGTGCACGCAGTGCCGACTCCCTGTCGCCGTCCGCCGCGGCCTCCTCGGCTTCCCTTGCGGCGAGCCAGGCCCGGGCCGCTTCCAGGCCTCGGCCCCGGACATTCTCCTGTGCAGCGGCGAGCATCTGCCGAGCCGTCGCTGCATCCACCCCGTACGAGGCGTAGCCCAGGGCGAGGGCATGCAGCGGGCCGTGTCCGGCGCGGTCGGCCGCGAGTCGAGCCGTCCGGTAGTAGTGACCGGCGTGCGAGTAGTCGCCGAGGTCCCAGTGGGTCCATCCGGCCAGAGCCGCGGTCTCTCCAGCGGCGATGGTGAGCGCGCCCCGGTGGGTGCCTGCGTTCGGCAGGACCGCAGTGATGTGGTCGATATGCGTGGACAGGTGCGCGGCGAGCAGTCGAGCCGGGATGTGTTCCTCGTCCCCGAACTGTCGAACGCTGGGAGAAGGTCGGTAGCCCGGGACAGGACGCGTTCGGCCTCATGGTGAGCGGCGAGGACCAGCGGGTCTGGATCGGGGATCCGAGCGGCCCGAGCTGGCTCCTCCCCTGCTGACTGCCGGTACTCTGGGCTGCCCCGTCGCGGAGGAGGACCAGATGGACGAGGACGAACCCCTGGGGCAGTGGGCAGCGCGGCGGGACGCGCGGCGTCGGCCGGTCGGCGAACTCAAGGCCGCGACCATCGGCCACGAGACCGCACCGGCCCACCTGTACCAGGGCGCACCTCGACTCATCTCCTGCTGGGACGGCTACCAGTGGGTACCGGAGACGATCGCGCCGAACTACGCTGCCGCACAGCGCCTCCTGCACGGCATCGACGGCGACGAGGTGATTCCGATGTCTTCGGCTCAACCTCCGAAGAAGCCGGCGGGGAAGCATCGCAAGCCCTGACCGGCCGTACCACGGTGCGGCCGGTCAGCGTCATCCATCACGGAGCAGTCGCCGGAGCGGCACCCCGATTGCACGGGCGATCGCGCTGAACTTGTCGAGCGTGGGCGGCACGGGCCCGTTCTCGAACCGGCCGACGGTCCGCCTGTCCAGTCCGGCCTGCTGCGTCTCTATGGGCACACACGGGGGAGCCCCCGCGAGTGCGGGGCCGACAGCATGATCGCCACCCTGGTCCTCGGCGCGGTCGGGCAACCCCCGCGAGCGCGGGGCCGACGGCGAACCGACCCACTACCCGCACGGCCTGGAGGGGCAACCCCCGCGAGCGCGGGGCCGACCTCCTCGGCGGCAGGGCTTGCCCCTGGCGCGGGGGGCAACCCCCGCGAGCGCGGGGCCGACTGCTGAACCTCGTACCCGCACTCCAGGCGAAGGGGGCAACCCCCGCGAGCGCGGGGCCGACTCGACGGGGCGGCCGAGGACCCTCGACGCCAGGGGGCAACCCCCGCGAGCGCGGGGCCGACACCTCCAGGAGGACCGGGTGCGGGCCCGCCTCGGGGCAACCCCCGCGAGCGCGGGGCCGACACCTCCAGGAGGACCGGGTGCGGGCCCGCCTCGGGGCAACCCCCGCGAGCGCGGGGCCGACCGGCTCCGGCTCCGGCTCCGGCCAGTAGTCCTCGGGCAACCCCCGCGAGCGCGGGGCCGACAATCGTAGGGGCGACGGCCGACACCGGGCGGCGGGGCAACCCCCGCGAGCGCGGGGCCGACAGTCCGACCGGCCTCAGGGATCAGACCTCATCAGGGCAACCCCCGCGAGCGCGGGGCCGACCAGGTGCCGGCGGACGATGCCCGGGATGAGGTGGGGCAACCCCCGCGAGCGCGGGGCCGACTCGTCCCGGGCGATCCGCAGGACGTGACGCAGGGGGCAACCCCCGCGAGCGCGGGGCCGACCAGCTGATCGTTGCGCCGAGGTTGAACGCCCAGGGGCAACCCCCGCGAGCGCGGGGCCGACCGCCGCAGGACTGCCGACCGTGGACCGACGGGGGGCAACCCCCGCGAGCGCGGGGCCGACACACCGGAGATCCGCTCGGCGGCGATGATCGTGGGGCAACCCCCGCGAGCGCGGGGCCGACACTTTCTGACCTGCGGTGATTAGCGGCCGAGGGGCCTGATTGATTCAGTTCGATCGGATGGCGGCCCGAAGGGGAGCTGATGTATGACCGTCATATTTCTTTGCTCCGAGGTGAGTTGTCAGTGGGGTGTCCTAGGCTCTCGAAGCGTACCTGCGTGTGGAGGTTGAGGCGATGGTTGAGGACCGTTGGCAGTGGTACCCGCCCGAGGTCAGGGGCTGGCTGGGTGCGCTGTGGGGTAAGTCGGCCGGGCGGGCCGGGGGAACGGCCAATCTCCTGCTGTCGCACATGCTGGACACTGCGGCGGTGGCAGAGATCCTCTGGGACCGCTACCTGCCGCCGGTGACGCGGTGGCGTCTGGACGCTCTCGCGGGGGGCACGGGTAAGGGGCGGCGTCTGTTCGCCTGGTTGTGCGGGATTCATGACTGTGGCAAGGCCACCCCGGTGTTTCAGCATCTCGACGCCGCCGGCGAGGCAGCGGTCCGTCAAGCGGGGCTCACCTGGGACAAGTACGCGGTGAAGGGGGCGTCTTGGCGGCATGACAAAGCCGGTGCCCGGGTGCTGAGGGCGGTGCTTACTGACGCGAAGTGGCATGAGGAACAGGTCGGTTGGGTCTGGCCGTTGGTCGCCGGCCACCATGGTTTGATCCCGACGCTGGGGCAGCTGAGGCCACCGAAGAAGAACGAAAAGCTGCAAGGCAGCAGCCAGCCCTGGAAGCTCGCGCAGTCGGCGCTGGTGGAGGTGTTCTCGCGGGAGCTCGGCTATGAGGGGAAGTCGCCGCTGGCTGCGGTGGAGCCGGCGCTGGTGCCGAGCCGTGCGGCGCAGCTCCAGCTGTCCGGCTTCGTGGTGATGGCGGACTGGATCGCCAGCGACGAGCGGCACTTCACGGGTGTGTCCGACCTGGCGAAGGTGACGTTGCATCAAGCGCGGCAGCGGGCTGCGGCGGCGTGGTCGAGGCTCGAACTGCGCGGTGGATGGGGAGCGTTGGCGGCGCCCGGCCCGGAGACGTTTCGGGACCGGTTCGGCCACGGGACCAGGCCCTCGCAGGAGTTGGTCCTCGACGTGGTGCGTCGGATGGGCGGGCCCGGTCTGGTGATCGTCGAGGCGCCGATGGGGGAGGGGAAGACGAAGGCGGCTCTGGCGGCGGCCGAGCTGATGGCAGCGCGTCACGGTGCGGACGGGGTGTTCCTGGGCATGCCGACCCAGGCGACGGCGGACCCGATGTTCACCCAGGTCCGGTCGTGGCTGCGCGAGGTCGGCGATGGGCTGGAGGGCCAGGTCGCGCTGCTGCATGGCAAGCGGATGTTCAACAAGGAGTGGCGCGGCCTGCTGGAGGGCGCGGGGGAGTGGGGGCAGGACGCCGACGACCCCTTCTCGTCGGTGGGAGAAGACGAGTTCGGCATGCAGACCGACTGCTTCGACGGTTGTGTGGACGGGGAGCGCAGGGCCCCCGCCGAGTGGTTCCTCGGGCGTCGCCGTGGTCTGCTGAGCCCGTTCGCGGTCGGCACCATCGACCAGCTCCTCTACGCCGCCACCCGTACCAAGCACGTGATGCTGCGGATGGCCGGGCTGGTGGGCAAGGTCGTGATCCTCGACGAGGTCCACGCCGCCGACGTCTACATGTCGCAGTTCCTGCTGGAGGGCCTGTGGTGGCTCGGGCAGGCCGGCGTGCCGGTGGTGCTGTTGTCGGCGACGCTGCCGCCGGAGCAGAGGCGTCGCCTGGTCGCCGCCTACCTGGCCGGTACGCAGTCGGCGGAGGTCTCGGCGGCCCTGGAGCTTCCCGAGCCGGAGGGCTATCCGAGCGTCACGGCGGCCTGGGCGGGGCCGGATGGGCAGCCGGAAGTGCTGGTGGAGGGCACCGCGTCCTGGCGTGAGGACCTTCAGGTGCGGGTCGAGGTGCTCGACGAGCAGCCGACGCGGACCGACGCCCAAGTCGCGCAGGATGCCGCCGTGGTCGACTATCTGAGGGAGCGGCTGGTTGACGGCGGGTGCGTCCTGGTCATTCGGAACACCGTGGCCCGCGCCCAGTCCGCGTTCGAGGCCCTCCACAAGGAGTTCGGCGCTGATGTCCGGCTCCTGCACGGGCGCCTGCACGCCGGCCACCGGGCGGACCGCACGCAGGAGGTGCTGAAGCTCCTCGGACCGCCGACCGCGGGAGCCGGGCGTCTCGGCAGGATGATCGTCGTCGCGACCCAGCTCGCGGAGCAGTCCTTCGACGTCGACGCCGATCTGTTGATCACCGACCTCGCTCCGATGGACCTGCTCCTCCAGCGCATCGGACGCCTCCACCGCCACGACGGCGTGCAGCGCCCCCGCCGGCTGTCCCGGCCCACCGTCGCCGTCACCGGCGTGCACTTCGACGACGACGGCGCGCCGCAGATCCTGCGCGACTCGGAGGGGATCTACGGCCGCTACCTCCTGCTGCGCACGGCCGCAGAGGTCGAGCGGACGGCGAAGGCCGACGGAGGCGCGTGGAGCATCCCCGGCCAGGTGCCGGAGCTGGTCGCCCGGGTCTACGGCACCGATCCCGTCGTCCCGGCGGAGTGGGGCGAAGCCGAGGCGCAGGCGCGGCAGGACTGGGAGGAACGGCAGGCCAAGCGCCGCGAGGAAGCCGCCCAGTACGTCCTGACCCGCGCCGGGGAGCACGGTTCGCAGACTCTGGCCGGTCTGCACTACGGAGCCCACGGCACGCTGACAGAGGGACAGTTCGAGGCACTCGTCCGGGACGGGGACCGGAGTGTGGAGGTCGTGCTGGTGCGCCGCACCGGGGAAGACTTCCACGCGATGACGGGCCGTAAGATCGGCCCCAACGGGACGGTCGCGGCCGAGATGGTGGACGACGTGCTCTCCGGGACGGTGCGCCTGCCCACCAAACTGACAAAGACTGCCGAGCAGGCGCTCGGTCCGCTGTCGGGCTGGCGCGACCATCCATGGCTGCGATACAGCCTGGCCCTCGAACTCGACGAGCACGGCGAAGCAGCCCTCGGTGACTTCCAGCTGTGCTACGACGACCTGCTCGGCCTCGTGGTGATCGGAGGGCCCCAGCGCGCCCCAGTACCGATAAAGGCGAGGGGGTGAGTCGAACAGGCGTCGACCCACCCCCTCAACCCCGCGCCCCCTCAACCCCGCGACCGCGGGGCCGACTTGCGGCCGACCTGGGCCGGAAAACACGGCCATGGGCCATCCCCGCGCACCGAAGCCGCGGGGCCGGGGGCAATTCAAGCATTCACCCCACAACAGGCATCCGCCGGTGCCACGATGCATCAGCAACAAGCTAAACATGGCTAGTTGGGAGATCAGCGCATGCCTGGGTACAACCTTGTCGAGGAACCGTGGCTGACGGTACGACCCGTCGGTGGCGGGCCCCCCGTGCAGGTGGGGATCGCTGAGGCCCTGGCCCGGGCCCACGAGTTCGAGGGCCTCGTCGTGGAGTTCTCCACCCAGCTGCCGGCCGTCCTGCGCCAGGTCCTGCTGCCCGTCGTCGCCGACGCCACCGGCGCGCCCCGGAACCCCGGGGAGAAGGGTGAGCGGCTCACCCGGGGCGGATTCACGAAGGGCGAGCTGGGCAGCCTGGAGACCTACCTCTCCGATCACCACGCGAAGTTCGACCTCTTCGACCCCGCCGCCCCGTTCGGGCAGGTCGCCGGGCTGCGCACCGCCAAGGACGAGACGAAGGGCTCCGCCGCCCTGGTGGCGACCGCGGCGAGCGGCAACAACGTCCCGCTGTTCGGCACCCGTACCGACGCGGATCCGCTCGACCTGACGCCGGCGCAGGCCGCCCACTGGCTCGTGCACGCCCACTGCTGGGACACCGCGGCGATCAAGACCGGCGTCGTCGGTGATGACCAGGTCAAGGCGGGCAAGACGACCGGGAACCCCACCGGCCCGCTCGGCCAGCTCGGCGTCATCATCCCCACCGGGCGTACCCTGTACGAGACCCTCCTGCTGAACCTTCCGCTCACCCCGCCCGACAACCTCGGCCTCCCGCAGTGGAAACGCGCCCCGCACGGCCCCGCCTGGCAGCCCCGCGCGGCCGAAGGCCTCCTCGACCTGTGGACCTGGCAGGCCCGGCGGATCCGCCTCATCCCGCACCAGGACGAGGCCGGGCAGCTGAAGGTGGCCCGGGTCGTCATCAGCGCGGGGGACCGGCTGACGCCCATGCCCGAGCAGGAGCCCCACACCGCCTGGACCTTCACCGCCCCCGCCAAGAAGTCCGCCTCCGCCCTGCCCGAGCGCAGGCCGCGCCGCCACACCCAGGGCAAGGCCGCCTGGCGCGGTCTGGAGGCCCTTCTCACGCCCACTCGCCAGGGCCCCGACGGCGGCTTCGAGACCAGCATCCTGCTCGACCAGATCAGCGCCCTGCAAGAGGACGACCAACTCCCCGCCGACTACCCGCTGCAGGTCGAGACCTTCGGCATGGTCTACGGCACCCAGTCCGCGATCGTCGAGGACGTCATCCACGACGCCATCCCCCTGCCGCTGCTCGCCCTCCAGCAGGACAGCGAGGCCCAACTGCTCCTCCTGGACGTCGCCGAGCAGGCGGAACGACTCGCCCAGGCCGTCAGCAACCTCTCCGCCGACCTGCGCCGGGCCGCCGGAACGGACCCCATCCCCTGGGACAAGGGCCAGCGACCGGGCGAACTCCTCCTGCACACCCTCGACCCCCTGGTGCGCCGCCTGCTCGCCGGCGTCTGCACCGCCGGCGCAGACGACGAGGCTCTGGAGCGGGGCCGGCTCGCATGGGAACAACTCGCCCACCGCCAGGCGTGGGACGCGGCGAACACGCTCCTGCTGGCCGCACCCGCCACCACCTTCGGCGGCCGCACGATCAGCCAGGGCGGCAAGGCGGGCAAGACGCAGACCTACAGGCTCGGCACCGCGGGCGCCAACTTCCGGCGCCGGCTCGACGAGATCCTTCCCCGGTACGCCGATGCCCTACGGGAAGCGGCCGCCGCGCGGGCGACCGAGACCGGCCCCGCCCTCGACCACGACCCCGGAGCGGACTTTGACGACTGAGCACACCGCCGCGGCTGCCGCTGAGCACACCGCCGCCGCTGAGCACACCGCTGCGACTGGGAACGCCGCCGCCGCCCGACGGCGCCGGTACTGGGACGAGTTCACCGGCCCCGACCACAACTGGCGGTACGACCCCCGCACCAAGCAACCACGCCGGCCGCCCGGCGAGGACCTGGCGGCCCTGCGCTCCGGCCTCGGGCGTCCCGTCATGGACAGCCCCAAGATGTGGCCGCTCTACAGCTGCGAGGTCAACGACGTCCTCGCGCTGCGCGACGAGGTCTCCGACGAGCAGAAGGCCGAGCACGCCGCGCTGGCCCTCTACGGCCTGCACCAGCAGAGCCAGTCCAAGCCGATGCACCGCCGTGGCGTCAAGCTCGGGGAGGCGCTGCGAGTGCTGCGCCGGAGCGGCAAGGTCAGCGAGGAGGCGCTCGACACCCGGGTCGCGCAACTCGCGGGCGCCACCAGCGTGTCCGCGCTGCTGGTCCACCTACGTGGGCTGATCACCCAACTGCGTTCGATCACACAGCCGTTGGACTACAGCCACCTGATGGCCGACATCCAGGCCTGGCACAGCACCGACCGGCGCCCGCAGGTCCGCCTCAAGTGGGCGATCGGCTACCAGGCGTGGAAGGACAAGACGCCCGCCGACAGCTGATCACCCCCCGCCGCACCCGTCGCCGGCACCACCACCCCCGAGGAGAAGCGCATGACCGCCCGCCTCTACATCGACGTCCACATCCTGCAGACCGTCCCGCCGGCCAACCTCAACCGGGACGACAACGGCAACCCCAAGGAGGCGTACTTCGGCGGCAAGCGCCGCTCGCGCGTCTCCTCCCAGGCCTGGAAGCGTGCCACCCGCATCCACTTCGCCGAGAGCCGCGACCGGCAGGACCTCGCCACCCGCACCAAGCGGATCGCCGCCCAGCTCGCCAAGGGCATCACCGAGCGCACCGGCATCGAGGCCGAGGACGCGCAGCGGATCGCCGACGCCCTGATCAAGTCGACCGGGATCTCCGCCGGCAAGAAGGAGGGCGACACCGCCTACCTGCTCTTCTACGGGCGCCGCCAGCTGGACGGCATCGTCGACCTGGTCGCCGACACCGCCGCCGACCTCGCCGCCCTCGACGCCAAGGCCCTCGACGAGGCCGTCAAGGCCCTGCCGGTCAAGGAGCAGCTGCAGAGCGGCCACCCGGCCGACGTCGCGCTCTTCGGCCGGATGGTCGCCGACATCCCCGGCCTGAACGTCGACGCCGCCACCCAGGTGGCGCACGCGATCTCCACCCATGCCACCGAACTCGAGTTCGACTACTACACGGCCGTCGACGACGAGAACACCGCCGACGAGACCGGCGCCGGCATGATCGGCACCATCGGCTTCAACTCCGCCACCCTCTACCGCTACGCGACCGTGGGCCTGCACCAGCTGCGCGGCAACCTCGGCGACGACAAGGCCGCCGTCGACGCCGTCGACCTGTTCGTCGACTCCTTCGCCCGGTCCATGCCCACCGGCTACGGCAACTCCTTCGCGCACCGCACCCGCCCCAGCCTGGTGGCCGTCGTCGTGCGCGCCGACCAGCCCGTGAACCTCGTGTCCGCCTACGAGAACCCCGTCCCGGCGAGCCGGGGCATCGTCGCCGAGTCCGCGCGCCGTCTCGCCGTGGAGTTCGCCACCGCCACCGAGCAGTGGGGAGACAGCCCGCTGTACGTCGGCATCTGCCACACCCTCGGTGCGGACACCGGCGTCGACGAGCCCGCGCAGCAGCTGGCGGAGGCCTTCGGCGCGAACCGCACCTTCACCGAGCTGCGCGACGGCCTGCGCACCGCCCTCACCGAGCGGGTGAACGACAACTGATGCCCGCCGACCAGACCCCCACCACCACCCCCGCACCGGCCCCGGAGCAGGCGGAGGACCAGGCGGTCCTCGTCCTGCGCCTGGCCGGGCCGCTCCAGTCCTGGGGCGACCGCAGCGCCTTCAACCGCCGCGACACCCCGCCCCAGCCGACCAAGTCCGGCGTCGTCGGCCTGCTCGCCGCCGCCGCCGGACTTCCCCGCGAAGCGGACATCACCGGCCTGGTCGGCCTGCGCCTGGGCGTGCGCATCGACCAGACCGGCACGCTGCTGCGCGACTACCACACCGTCAGCGACTACCGGGGCCGCCCGCTGCCGCAGAGCGGCGTCAACGCCAAGGGCATCCAGAAGCCGACCTCCCCGGCCAAGGACACCCACGTCACCCACCGCTACTACCTCCAGGACGCGGTGTTCGTCGCCGCCGTCCAGGGTCCGGCCGGCCTCGTCGCGACGCTCGCCGAGGCGATCCGCCGCCCCGCCTTCCCGCTCGCCCTCGGCCGCCGCTCCTGCGTCCCCACCCAGCCGATCGCCCTCGGCGCCGTGCGCACCGGAGCCCTGGAGGACGTGCTGGCGGACGAGCCCTGGCAGGCGGGCACCGCCGTCAAGGCCGCCTACCGCCGCCGGGCCGAACGCGGTCCGGATCCGTTCTCGCCGCACCGGATCGACCTGGCCGCGACCTTCGACGACCCGGCCGGCGACGACACCTCGCAGGACGTCCCGCGCTCCTTCGCGCCCCGCGAACGCGGCTTCACCACCCGGCGGATCCGCCACGCCTGGCTCAACGTCCCCACCGGCCTCGCCCCGTCCGCCCTGTCTGCCGCGTCCACCCCGCCCACCACGACCGCCCAACCGGCCACTGCGGCCGGCGGCCACGACCCGTTCGCCCTGCTGGGCTGGTGACCAGATGACCTACCTCTCCCGCGTCCGCATCAACCCCCTGCGCGCCGCCAGCCGCACCCTGCTCGCCAACCCCCGCGCCCTGCACGGCGCCGTCACAGCCGGTGTCCCCGACGTCGCCCCCGGCGACCGGATCCTGTGGCGCCTCGACACCGACCACCCGCGCCGCCCCACGCTGCTGGTCCTCACCCCCTCCAAACCCGACTGGACCCACATCGTCGAACAGGCGGGTTGGCCCGACGCCGAAGGCGAGCACTACGCGGTCCGCGACTACAGCCCGCTGCTCGCCCAGCTCGCCGTCGGCCGCGAGTTCGCCTTCCGCCTCAAGGCCAGCCCCGTCCAGAACACCTCCAAGCCCACCAAGACGAGCCCCCACCGCACCAAGACCGCCGCCGAACTCCACCACCGCTCCTACCGCATGGCCCACCGCACCGCCGCCCAGCAGCTCACCTGGTTCCTCGAACGCACCCAGCGCTGGGGCTTCACCACCCCCGAAGCGCGCACCGATAGCGCGGCACCGGGCCTCGAACCGTCAGCCTCGGACACCCCCGCAGAGGCGCAGCAGCCCGCGCGGGAGGCCCGGATCACCGACCGCAGCCGCAGCACCTTCACCAAGCCCGGCACCCGCACCCCGGTCACCCTCACCACCGCCACCTTCGAAGGCCGGCTGCGCATCACCGACCCAGGCCTCCTCCAGACCGCCCTCCTCGGCGGCATCGGCCCCTCCAAGGCCTACGGCTGCGGCCTGCTCACCCTCGCCCCGCTGTCGACCGGACACCACTGACCGATGGCCGACATCTGGTGGAAAGCCCACCCCCACGACCTGCACCGCCTCGCCGACCGCGTCTCCAGCGTCTACGTCGAGCGCAGCCACATCGACCGCGACGAGAACGCCGTCGTCGTCATCAACAAGCGCGAGACCGTCCGGGTCCCGGCCGCCATGGTCGCCGTGATGCTCCTCGGCCCGGGCACCCGCATCACCCACGGCGCCGTCAACCTGCTCGCCGACTCCGGCACCACCGTGTGCTGGGTCGGCGAGCAGGGCGTGCGGATGTACGCCGCAGGACTCGGCCCCAGCCGTGGTGCGGCCCTCCTCAACCGGCAGGCCTGGCTGGTCAGTCGCACCAAGGAACGCCTC
The DNA here is from genome assembly GCF_044750105.1 of Kitasatospora sp. NPDC088861. Lineage (NCBI taxonomy): Bacteria > Bacillati > Actinomycetota > Actinomycetes > Kitasatosporales > Streptomycetaceae > Kitasatospora > Kitasatospora sp. NPDC088861. The sequence goes on along the minus strand of NZ_JBIVJF010000011.1, from coordinate 195,669 downwards.
GCCGTCGCCCGGACCATGTACCGCATGCGCTTTCCCGGCGAGGACGTCAGCGCCGCCACCATGCAGCAACTGCGCGGCCGCGAGGGCGCCCGTATCCGCAAGCTCTACCAGGCCGAGTCCCGGCGCACCGGCGTCCCCTGGAACGGCCGGGTCTACAAGGCGGGCGACGCCTACGCCGCCGGCGACGACCTCAACCGCCTCCTGTCGGCCGGCAACGCGGCCCTCTACGGGATCTGCCACGCGGTCATCACCGGCCTGGGCGCCAGCCCCGGCCTCGGCTTCGTCCACACCGGCCTGGCGACCTCGTTCGTCCTCGACATCGCGGACCTCTACAAGGCCGAATACACCATCCCCCTCGCCTTCGACCTCGCCAAGCAGGGCCACGCCGAGGAACGCGACGCCCGGCTCGGCCTGCGCGACCGCATCGCCCAGGACAAGCTGCTCGGCCGCATCGTCCACGACGTCAAGGCCCTCCTCAGCCCGGACGGCACCGACATGCCGGACGTCGAGGTCAACGAACTCTGGGACGAACGCGTCGGCACGGTCCAGGGCGGAGTCAACTGGTCCGGGACGGAAGGCACACCGACGCCCCCGGTCTCCGACCCGGGCATGGGAGACGAACACCTGGCCATCATCGGCCCGGAGTTCACCCAGGACACGGACAGCCCATGACCGTCATCATCCTCATCGCCGCCCCCGAAGGCCTGCGCGGCCACCTCACCCGCTGGATGGTCGAAGTCAACGCCGGCGTCTTCGTCGGCACCCCCAGCCGCCGCATCCGCGACCGCCTCTGGGACCTCCTCGCCACCCGCATCGGCGACGGCCAAGCCGTCCTCGTCGAAGCCGCCACCAACGAACAGGGCTGGACCGTCCGCACCGCCGGCAAGGACCGCTGGAAGCCCGTCGACTTCGACGGACTGATCCTCTCAGCCCGCTCCCGCCGATAAACCCGCAGGTCACGAAGCATCGGCCCCGCACGCGCGGGGATTGCTCTGGCGCTGTCCTGGTCCTGCGCTGCCACCGCGAATCGGCCCCGCACGCGCGGGGATTGCTCCGCCCCCAGCACCTCGTCCAGGGTCAGCAGGCGATCGGCCCCGCACGCGCGGGGATTGCTCCCCCGAGGGGTACGTGCAGGAGCAGGCCGGAGAATCGGCCCCGTACGCGCGGGGATTGTTCGGTCCGCAAGGCCACCGACCCGGAGACCGGCGAATCGGCCCCGCACGCGCGGGGATTGCTCGTTCGATACCGACACCGGCTGACCAGCGACCTTATCGGCCCCGCACGCGTGGGGACGGGCTGCTTCAGGGGCGAAGTGCCCGGTGGAGGGCCTGTTTTCAGATGTGCGGTGCTCTGGGAGCATGGTGCGATGGATCATCGGCAGATAGTCAGTTCCGGCTCGCCTCTCGAACCTCAGATCGGCTTTTCCCGGGCAGTCCGCAAGGGGTCACACGTTGCAGTCGCGGGGACTGCTCCCATCGGGGACGGTGGGACGACGGTGGGGAAGGGCGATGTGTACGCCCAGACTGTCAGGTGTCTGGACATTGCGGAGGCCGCGCTGAAGGAGGCGGGGGCGTCGTTGGGGGACGTTGTGCGGACCCGTCTCATGCTCACCGATGTGACGCGCTGGAAGGAGGCCGCGCGAGCGCACGGGGAGCGGTTCGCGTCGGTCCGTCCGGTCTGCACCGTCGTTGAGGTTTCACGTTTCATCGATCCCGAATGGCTCGTTGAAGTGGAGATCGACGCCATCCTCGACTGATTCCGAAGAGCGCTGGTCGCGGCCACACGTGGGTGGCTGCGACCAGCGCTGTGGTGTTTCGTAGCGGGGGGGGTGTGCCGCGCGATGCTAGGGGTGGTGGCGGCGGGTGTCGGCCAGGCCCTGCCAGCGTTCCGCGATGTCGGCGGTGCCTGCGGGGAGGTCGAACTGGTCGAGGATGCGCATGACGATGTGGTCGACGAGGTCGCCGATGCCGTTCGGGATGTCGTAGAAGGCCGGCATCGGGGGGACGATGCGTACGCCCATCCGGGAGAGCGCGAGCATGTTCTCCAGGTGGATCTCGTTGAGGGGTGTCTCCCGGGGCACGAGGACCAGTGGGCGCCGTTCCTTGAGCGTGACGTCGGCTGCGCGGGCGATGAGGTTGTCGGCCATGCCGTGCCGGACGGCCGCGAGCGTCTTCATGCTGCACGGGACGATGGCCATGCCCGCGACCGGGTAGGAGCCGGAGGAGATGGTGGCGCCGAGGTCGCCGAACTTGTGTGTAACGTCGGCGAGTTCGGCGAAGCGCCGGGCGCTGTAGGGCGTCTCCACCTCGATGGTGGAGCGGGCCCAGGTGCTCAGGACGAGGTGGGTCTCCACCTGCGGTACCTCGCGCAGGACCTGTAGCAGGCGGACGGCGATCGGGGCGCCGGTGGCGCCGGTGACTCCGATGACGAGGCGGGTGGCGGGGGGTGTGGTGGGGGGTGTGGCGGACACAATGTGCTCCTGGCGTAGGGGGGAAGGGCCGGAGGGGAGGGTGAGGGAGGGGGCGCGCCGCTGCTCCCTCACCGCCCCCGGCGGGCTACAGCGCCAGGACGCCCGCCCAGCGTTCGCGCAGTCGCTCGCGGGTGGCCTGGTCGACGCGGTTGGCCGCCGGGTACCGGTCCTTCCACGCGAACGGCTTGCACGCGTCGATGAGCACGATGCCCATCGACAGGTCGCCGGTGGCGAGTCTGTCGGGTGCGAGCCGGGGGTCGATGGCGGTGGTGGGCGCACGCAGGACCTGGATGGACTCGGTCGGGTGGACGCGGGTGAACATCGCCCACAGGACGTGGTTGATGTCGGTGATGTCGATGTCCTCGTCGACCACGACGAAGTACCGTTCCATGCCGCCGGTGCGCTTGCGCCCGGCCGCCGCCAGCAGCGCGTGCATGGCGTCCCCCGCGCCGGTCTGCTCGATGGAGACGACCATCAGGAGCTGCCGGGCGTAGGCCCACACGCCCTTGACGTTCTGCACGCCGGACGCTTCCAGGTGGTCCCAGGTCAGCGACGCCGAGTAGAGCGGAACGGCCTGGTCGCCGGCCGGGATGGTCGGCAGCATGGGCGGGGCGCCCAGGATGATCGGGTCGTCGCGGTGCAGGATCCGGGTGACCCGGACGACGGTCTCCTGGCCCGAGTGCGTGTAGTAGCCGGTCCACTCCCCGAAGGGGCCCTCCAGGACGGACTCCTCCTCGACCGGCGGCAGTTCGCCCTCGATCACGATCTCGGCGTGCGCCGGGATCGGAAGCTCGCTGCCCGGCGCGTACAGGACCTCGACGCCCTCCCCGCGCAGCCCGCCCGCCAGGTCGTACTCCGACATCCCGGACGGTGCGGCGATCGCGGCGGCGGTCGACAGGATCGGGTCCTGGCCCACCACCACGGCGATCGGGCAGGTCTGGCCGCGCGCCCAGTACTTCTCGGCGATCGCCTTGGCGTGCCGGTTGCCGAGCATCCACAGCGACAGCCGGTCGCGGCCCTGGACGCAGGCCCGGTAGGTGCCGACGTTGACCCAGCCGCTGTCGGGGTCGCGGGTGATCACCATGCAGGCGGTGCCGATGTAGCGGCCGCCGTCCCTGTCGTGCCAGCGCGGGGTGGGGAAGATCCCGAGGTCCACGTCCTCGCCGACCAGGACGTTCTCCAGGACCGGGCCGGTGGCGACCTCCACCGGGGGAACGGGCTCGATCCGCTTGCTGAGGTCCTTCCAGGCCCGCACGATGTCGAGCTTGGGGGTGTCGTGCGGCAGCCCGAGCGCCACCGCGGTGCGGGCGGGCGTCCCCATGAAGTTGGTGAACACCCGGTACCCCGTGGGGAATCCCGGAATGTTGTCGAACATCAGGGCGGGGCCTTCCCGCTCCGCCAGCAGTTCGGTGATGCCTCCGATGTCCAGGTCCCGGTCGGCGCCGTCGATCTGGAGGACTTCGTCCTTCCCGAGGGCCTCGGTCAGGTGGTCGATGTAATGCCGAAGATCACGGAATGTGCTCATCTGTCGTCGGGGAGCCGGGTGGTGTGCCCGGATCTCCCCTCCTCCTCTTCCTCGCGGGTGGCGGCCGAGCCTCGGCGCGGCCGTCACGGGGATCGCAGTTCCGCGCGGACAGGCGCCGCGTCGGCCTGCGCACCGATGATCCGGATCGGCCGCGAGCGGACGCAACGAGTCCGGACGTAGGTGCCGGATACCGCCCCGGGTAGGGTCTGGATCCGTGGAATCCCTCAATCTCCGGCTGATCCACGCCCTGCAGATCGACGGGCGCGCCCCCCTGCGCCGGATCGCCTCGGTGCTGGGCGTCTCCGAGCAGGTCGTCGCCCGCCGCTACGCCGCGCTGCGCGAGAGCGCCGGGCTGCGCGTCATCGGCCGGCTCAACCCCCGGCCCGTCGGGCAGACCGTGTGGGCGCTGCGACTGCAGTCCGCCCCCGGCGCGTCGCTCGGCCTGGCCCGGGCCCTGGCCGCGCGGGAGGACACGCGGTGGGTCCAGCTCGCCTCCGGCGCCACCGAGATCATCTGCCATCTCGTGGCGCACCGCGACCGCGCCCAGGACGCGCCGGTGCAACTGCTCGACCGGCTCCCGGGGGTCACCTCGATCACCGCGCAGCGCGTGCTGCGGCTGTTCAAGGGCGGCCCGACCACCTGGGGCGCCCTGACCTGCGCGCTGGACCAGGACCAGCGGGACGCGCTCGCCCCCGCGTTCCCGCCGCCTGCCTTCCCACCCCCGAGGCTCCCGCCTTCCGACGCCCGGCCGTCGTCGCCGTCCTGGGCGCCGTCGCTGGAGCCCACCGGGCTCACCGAGCTCAACGACCTCGACCACACGCTGCTCGCCGCGCTGGCCCGCGACGGCCGTACGACGTACGCGGCGCTGGCCGCCGAGGCCCGCTGCCACGAGTCGACGGTGCGCCGCCGGATCGCCCACCTGCGCGCGGCCGGAGCGCTCTTCTTCGTCGTGGACGTCGACGAGCGGCTACTGGGCAGCCCGACCACCACCGCCATCTGGATGTCGGTGCGGCCCTCGCACCTCGCCGCCGTCGGCGCAGCCCTGGCGGAACACCCCGAAGTCGCCTACGCCGCCGCCACCACGGGGCGGACCAACCTCCTCGCCGCCGTCCTCTGCCCCGACGACGAGTACCTGTACGACTACCTGACCGACCGTCTCGGCGCCCTCCCGGGCATCGACACGGTCGAGACCGCCCCGATCGTCCGGACCCTCAAACGCGTCGGCACCGTCGGCCGCCACCGCAACCGGCCGGCCGGCACCCGGCGCGGCTGAGGACCGTCGAGACGTCGGGCGGCTGACCGCCCGGCGAGCCGGCCAGCCGTTCAGAACGGCTTGGGCGGCCCCGATCGAACGGAGGCCGCCCAGGGCGTGATCTCCCGCATCTCCCGCATCTCCCGTTCGGACCGGGGCCCGGGGGAGGAAGGGGAGGAACTGCTACTACCCCACCACCTGGACCTCGTCGGCCTGGAGCCCCTTCTGGCCCTGGACCGCCACGAAGGTCACCTTCTGGCCCTCAACCAGGGACTTGAAGCCGCTTCCCTGGATCGCCCGGAAGTGAACGAACAGGTCCGCTCCGGACTCCGGGGTGATGAAGCCGTAGCCCTTCTCGTCGTTGAACCACTTCACCGTGCCGTTCTGCCGCTCTGCCACAGCCACTCCTGTTTTCCGAGGATCGAGGATCTACGAGACGCAACATGCCGATCATGACAGGGCTCGGGGTCTCGGCGGGGCTGTAACGCGAAGTTGGTCGGCCGCTGCGGCGAGTAGCCACCCGGACCGGTGACGGCACCACGGGTGCTGCACGCGCCGGAGTCCCGGCAACCGTCCACCGTCCATCTGCGCAGACGTGATCGGGTAGCCCGGCGGGCCGGCCTGAGTACCCGTACTCAGGTCGGCCCGGTCGTGCCGCCGGAGCATGGGGGCATGCACACAGCAGCAACACCGAGGATCGGCATCACCGCCGTCGGCTCCCACCTGCCGGCCCGCCGGCTCACCTCCCAGCAGCTCCAGGACGAGGTCACCGCCGGCGGCCGACTCGCCCTGCCGGAGCGGATGTTCGAGAAGGCGACCGGCATCCGCACCCGGCACTTCGCCGCCGACGGCGAGTACGCCTCCACCCTGGCGGTCGGCGCCGCCCGACGCGCCCTCGCCGCCCGTGCACTGCGCCCGCAGGACGTGGACCTGCTGCTGTTCGCCTCCGCCACCCGGGACGTGTGCGAGCCCGCCACCGCCCACATCGTGCAGGCCGAACTCGGCACCCGTGCACACGCGTTGGACGTCAGCAACGCCTGCAACAGCTTCCTCAACGGGATCGACCTGGCCCGCGCGATGATCCTGGCCGGCCGGGCCCGGCGTGCCCTGGTCGTCACCGGCGAGACACCCAGCCGGGCCATGCTCCGCACGCCGTCCTCCCCGGCGGAGTTCCGGGACGGCTTCGCCGGCTACACCTTCGGCGACGCCGGGGCGGCCGTCGTCGTCGAGGCCGTGGAGCGGGGCGGCATCCTCGACGTCGGGACGGAGACGGCCTCCGAGCACTGGCCGGCCGGCGGCATCCCCGGCGGCGGCTCCCGCCACCCGCGCGGCGACGAGTACAGCTACTTCCGGGGCGGCGGCAAGGAACTGCGCGGCATCTTCGAGGAGATCGGTCCCGCTGCCCTGGCCCGGCTCGCCGCCCGCACCGGTCTCGGTTGGGACGACTACGCCCGGGTGCTGGTGCACCAGGTGACGATCCCCTACCTGGAACGCTTCGTCGAGCTGACCGGGGTGCCGGCCGGGAAGCTGGTCCTGACCGTGCCGGAACTCGGCAACGTGGCCAGTGCCACGCTGGGCGTGCAACTCGACCGAATACGCGGCACGTTGGCGCCTGGCGAGAAGGTGCTGCTGATCGGTCTCGGCGGTGGCGTCAGCCTCATGACCATGGTCTGGGAGGCTTCGTGAGGACCGACCTGTGGGTGGTGGTCCCCGCCTACCAGGAGGAGGCCCGGATCGAGGGCGTGCTGCGCGCCCTCACCGGCCAGCGCGACCGTAACTTCACCCTGCTCGTCGCCGACAACGGCTCCACCGACGGCACCGTCGCCCTGGTGCGGGCCTTCGCCGCCCACGCGCCGTTCCCGGTCGAGGTGGTGGTCGAGCGGGAGAAGGGCGTCGGCTCCGCGGTGGACACCGCCTTCCGGTACGCCATCGCCCACGGCGCCACCCTGCTCGCCCGCACCGACGCCGACTGCCTGCCCGAACCGGGCTGGACGGCCGCGGCCCGCGCAGGGCTGGTCGCCTCCGGCGGGCTGGTCTGCGGCCGGGTCGCCGCCCGCCACGACGAGCACGGCCCGGCCGGGCGCGCGGTGTTCCTGGCACTGGTCGCGCTCGGCGCCTTCTTCGGCCGGATCCGGCCCGCGCACCGCCGCCGACACGGCTACCTGACCCCGTACCGGATGCACGCGGGCAACAACATGGCGATCACCGCCGAGCTCTACCTCGCCGTCGGCGGCATGCCCCGGCGGCCCTCACCCACCGACCGGGCGTTCCTCAACAGGGTCCGCCGGCACACCACGGCGGTGGTGCGCCGCCGCGACATGGTGGTGCAGAACTCCACCCGGCGCATCCGCGCGTACGGCGTGGTGGGCACCGCGCGCTGGTACCTGGAGCGCGGCGCGGGGCCGCGCGCCGTCGACGTGCGCTGACAGCCCGCGCACCTCGCTCCTCACCGGCCCTTTCCCGACCGGACCCGCTCCGCTCCGCAGCCCGCAGCCCGCCACTCCGCAGCCCGCCGAAGGACCCCGCCATGCTCGACCGGCTCACCCACGCCCTGCGCACCGACCACCCCGACCGGCCCGCCGTCCTGCGCCACACCCGCCTGGGCACCGTCCGCCCGGTGATCCGCCGCGGCGAACTCGCCGACCTGGCCGACGGCTACGCCGCCGCGCTGCACGCCCACGGCCTCGGCCCCGGCGACACCGTCGGCGTCGCCGTCCGGCCCGGGCCGCGCGCACTGGCCGTCATGCTCGCCGCGCACCGGCTGGGCCTGCGCATCGCCGTCCTCGACCCGACCGCCGGGCCCGACGTGCTCGCCGCCCGGCTCACCCTGGCCAGCCCCGATCTCGTCCTCGCCGACGCCGCCGCCCAGGCCGTGGCCGGCTGGGCCGGGCCGCTCGCCCGCCGCGCCGACCTCGCCCTGCCCCGTCTCACCGCACTCGGGCCGGTCGCCACCCTGGGCCGCCGCCTGCCCGGCTGCGCGCCGCACCTGCGCCCTGCCGGCGCGACCCCGCCCGCCCGACCTGACGGCGGCCCGGAAACGGACGCGGTGATCGTCTTCACCTCCGGCACCACCGCGCGCCCGCGCGCCGTCGTCCACACCCGGGACGGGCTGGCCGCCGGGCTGCGCACCGTCGCCGACCTGGTCGACCCGCGCCCCGGGACGGTCGTCCTCGGCGGGACGTTCTTCGTCCTCGTCCCGGCCCTCGCCGCGGGCGCCGCCGTGGTGCTGCCCGCCCGCCGCCCCGCCGCGCTCGGCCGTCAACTCGCCCGCCTCGACCCCGCCCACACCTACCTCACCCCACCGCAACTGCGCGCCGCCCTCGCCGCCGGGGCCCGCTTCACCGGCCGGGTCTGGACGGGCTCGGCCCCGGCCGACGCCGCCCTGTTGCGCCGGGTCAAGCAGTCCGGCGCCCACCAGGCCTGGAGCGTCTACGCGCTCACCGAACTGTTCCCGGCCGCCGCCGTCGAGGAGGCGGACAAGAGCGCCCACGACGGGGACGGCGACCTGGTCGGAGCCCCCCTGCCCGGCGTCCGCGCCCGGATCGCCACCGGCGGTGAACTGCTGCTCACCGGCCCGGGCGCCCGCCACCGCTACCTCGGCGAGGACCCCGACCCCTGGGTGCGCACCGGCGACCGCGCCGCGCTCACCCCCGACGGACGGATCGTCCTCGCCGGCCGCCTCAAGGACATGGTGCTGCGCCGCGCCGAGAACATCTACCCCGGCCTGTACGAACCGGCGCTGCACCTGCCGGGCGTCGAACTCGCCGTCCTGGTCGGCGTTCCGGCCGGGGACGGCGACGAGCGGCTGGTCGCCCTCGTCCAGCCGTCGCCGGGTACCGACCCGCGGCGCCTGCGCGAGGCCCTGCGCCGACCGCTCGACCGGATGGCAGCGGCCCGGCCGGACGCCGTCCTGTTCGGCGAGGTCCCGCTCGCGGGCCGCTCCCGCAAGCCCGACCGGGCGGCGGCCGCCGCGCACTGCGCACGGGAGCTGGACCGGTGACCGACCCCGTGACCGCACCGATGACCGCACCGACGCCCGCATCGGTGCCCCCGCCGCCGCCCCCACCCGCCGCCGCCCGCCGGGCCCGCCGCCGGGACCGCCGGGTCTACCTGCGCAGCCACCCCCTGCTCTTCGCCCTGCTCGCCGCCACCCGCCGCCGCCCGGTGGTCCGGCTCGGCCGCACCGTGCTGGTGCACGGCACCGAGGCCTACCGCGAAGCGCTCACCCAGGTCCCGCTGGACCGCACCGCACCCGGCACCACCGGCGGCGCAGCGGCCGAACTCACCGTCGGCGGACTGCTGTTCGACCAGGACGGCGCCGAACACCGAAGCGCCCGCCGCGCCCTGGCCGGCGGCCTCGACACCGCCGCACAGCAACGGATCCGCCCGCACTGGCAGGCCGTGCTCGCGACGCGGATCCCGGACCTTGCCGCCGGCGAGCTCGAAATCGTCTCACTGGCGCGCGAGTTGGCCGGTGTCACGGCCGCCGCCCTGACCGGCGCGCAGTCCTGCCCGCACCGCCTCGCCCACGCCGCGGCCGACGCCGCCGCCCACGCCGCCCGCGACCACCTCCCGGGCCTCCGCCGCCGCGGCCCGGACGCGGTCGCCGCCACGGTCGCCGCCGCGGCCCGGCTCGCCGCCCTGCTGCCCGACGCGCCCGACGCGCCCGACGCACGTGACGCCATGGTGGCCGTCGCCGCCGTGAACACCACCGTCGCCGCACTGCCCCGGGCCGTCGCCTGGTGCTCCGACGCCGGGCTCTGGCCGACTGTGAGCGAGACGACCGCACCCCGCCTCGCCGCCGAACTCCTGCGCCTGACCGCCCCGTCCCCGCTGCTGCCCCGGGTCGCCGCCGCCGACACCACCCTCGCCGGGCACCCCGTACGGGCCGGCGACCGGCTGGTCCTGGTCGCCCGGCACGCCGCCCGGGCCCACCGCCGCGGCCCGGCCGACGATCCCGCCGCCACCCAGGCCGTCTTCGGCGCCGGCCCGCACGCCTGCCCCGGAGCCGGACTGGCCCGCGCCCTGCTCGCCGACCTCCTCCTGGCGCTCGCCCCCCACCACCCGGTCGTCACCCGCGCGCGGGTCGACCGCCGCAGCGCCCTGCCCGGCTACGCCGAACTCACCGTCCGACGGGGAAGATCCTGATGCACCTCGCCATCACCGGCGCCACCGGCTTCTGCGGCGCCCACCTCGCCCGCACCGCCGCCGCCCTGGGCCTCGAAGTCTCCTGCCACGGCCGCCGCCCCGGCCCGGTCGGCCGCCACCGCCCCTGGGACGCAGACGAGGGCGAGCCCGACTTCACCGGCGCCGACCTCGTCGTCCACTGCGCCGCCGCCGTCGCCGACCTGCCCCCGGGCGATCCCGCCGAAGCCCACCAGCACGCCGTCAACGTCACCGGCACCGAACGCGTCCTGCGCGCGGCCGGCGACCGCACCCTCGTCCACGTGAGCAGCGCCAGCGTCTACGACCCGCGCACCACCGCCCGCACCGCCCCCGCCGCCCCCGCCGCCGCCGTCACCGAGGACCACCCCACCGCCGCCGGCCACCTCAACGCCTACGGCCGCACCAAGGCCGCCGCCGAACGCCTCGCCCTCGCGGTCGGCGCCGTCGTCCTGCGCCCCCGCGCCGTCTACGGCCCCGGCGACCCCCACCTCGTCCCCCAACTGCTCGCCCGCGCCCGGCACGGCCTGCTCCCGCTGCCCGGCCGCGACATCCCGCTCAGCCTCACCGCCGTCGCCAACCTCACCGACGCCTGCCTGTCCGCCCTCGGCCTCACCGGCACCCCGCCCTGGCCGCCTGGCGCCTACAACATCGCCGACGCCACCCCCTACCGCCGCGACGACGCCCTGCGCCACGTCCTCGCCGCCCACCGCGTCCCCGCCCGCATCGCCCACCTCCCCGAACCCCTCGCCCGCCTCGCCGCCCGCACCACCCGCATCCCCGGACTCACCCCCTACACCGTCGACCTCCTCACCCGCAGCGTCGTCCTTGACCTCACCCGCGCCCGCGCCCAGGGCTGGACCCCCACCCACACCCTCACCGACTACCACCCCTGACACCCGGCCGGGCCCGGTTGCCGCGACCGTGTCCATCCGACCCGCCGAGCCGTACCTCGCAGACCCTCTCCGCGCCAACGACCGGTCAGGCCAGCTCGACGAATCGGTGGACGCGGAAGCACGTGAGGTGACATCGCCGCCTCGTGCCCGTCGTGGTCGGAGGTGCGCGGTGACCAGCGTCGAGGAACTGAGCATGCGGGCGACACTCGGTTCGACCCGGGTGGTGCCGGTGGTCGGTCACGCAGCGGACCGCCCACGGAACTCGCCGCCACGTCCGGTCGCCCCGGTCGCGGATGGAGTCGGGTGGTGGTTTCTCGGTAGGCCGTCAGTTCCAGCAAGGGCGCCTCGACATCGGTGCTGTCGAAGCCGTGAGCACAACGGCTGTTCCGACAGACCGATGTCCGGACCTACCGACCTTGTTGCAGCACCTCGGCGCGTCGGCCTTCGCCGAGCTCCGGCCGGCCGGACTCACCGGGGGAGAGGGCCAGGGCGTCCTGGCGCGGAGCCGGTCAGGGGCGGGAGACACGGCCCCGTCGGGGGAGACGGTCGATGAGGAGGATCGCGCTTCGGGCCGTCAGGTAGCCGAAGGCGGACGGGATGAGGAGCTGAGGCAGCATCGCCGCGACCGACGCGTGGCCGCCGAGGAGTACGGGGGTGAGTACGGGCGGCGCCGCCAGGACGGTCGCGGCCAGGGCCGCGTTCCCGGCCGTCCGGGCGGTGAAGGCCAGGGCGGCACCGGTGGCGAGCGGGGCCCAGGTGCCGAAGCCGGAGGTGAGGATCCGCTCGGCGGACTCGCCGGTGATCGTGGCGCCGATGCCCAGGGCCGTGACCGTGGCGGCGACCAGCCAGAGCCCGGCACCGGTCCTGCGGGTCCGGTCCGGCGGGGCGACCAGCAGGACGAGGGTGTTGAGCACGATCAGCCCGAACCCCCGGGGGCCGAGGCCGAGTTCGGCCGCGGTGCGGAAGTCGAGGTCGAGCAGCCCGAAGCGGCACATGGCGTAGAACAGCGGTGCCAGTACCAGCGACACCAGGGCCAGGGCCCGTGCGGCCGACCAGCGGCCGGCCACGACCGCGCAGGCCGTCAGCACAGCGGGGACGAGCAGCGACATCGCCGCCAGGAGCGCGCCTCCCACCGGGACTCCGGCGGGGAAGCCGGGGGACTCGGGGCTGATGGCGAGCCGCAGGTTCCGCCACAGGTAGGTCGCCGCGTACGTTCCGGCCAGCATCGCGGCGAGCGGCGCCGCGGTGGCGAACGCCCGGCCCGGCGGCCGGTGGGAGACCATCCCCAGCCGGAGCCGGGCCCCGTGCCCGGCTACGTCGGCCACCTCGCGCAGCCCCGCCGCGGAGCCGGAGCGGGCGATCCGGTGCTGGGCGAGGTCGGCGACCTCCGCGAGTGCACCGGCGCCGTAGGAAGCCGGGTACAGCCGGAGGGCCCGTTGCAGCAGGCGCGTGTTCAAGGGGTGCTTCGAGGTCATGCCGTGCCTCCTGCGGGACGGGTCCAGGTCTGCGTCAGGCGCCGGTCGGCCTCGCGCAGTGCGGAGCGGAGGCGTTCGGCCTCGTTCCTGAGCGACTGTTCACCGTCCGGGGTGAGGGCGAACACGCGCCGGGGGCGCCCGTCCACCGTCTCCTCGCGCTCGACGCGGATCAGCCCCTCGGCCAGGAGCCGGTCGAGGGTGCCGTACAGGCTGCCGGCGCCGAGCCGTACCCGGCCTTCGGAGATCGCGGCGACCTCGTCGCCGAGCGCGTAGCCGTGCCGGGGCCGGTCGGCCAGCGCGGTGAGGAGCAGGAAGGTCGGCTCCTGCATGGAGCGTTTGTTCTTCACGTTCCCCACCATAGTACGGTGACCGTAGTGTCTGGCAAGGCCCCTGTGAAACGGATCCGGGCTCACCAGGAGCTGCTGGAGCCGGTGGTGACGGCGTCGTCGACGGCGGGTGGCGGTGACGTTCGCCGAGCAAGGGGGTCGGCACTCCACGCGACGGAAATCCCGTGGCTGCTGTGGTCCACGAGGAGGAGGATCGCCCGCAGGCATGCCCACCCTCACCCCGGAGATCCCGTGTACGAGACCGAACGCCTGACCCTGCGCCAGTGGCGGCCCGCCGACCGCGACCGTGCGCTGGACATCTACTCCCGCTGGGAGGTCGCCCGGTGGCTGGGCGCGGAGCCGAAGGTGCTGGCGGACGAGGGGGCCGCGGAGGCGCTGATCGGGCGCTTCCGGGAACGGTCGGTGAACCCGCCGTTCGGGTGCTGGGCCGTGGAGCGGCGGGACACGGCAGTGCTGGTAGGCACGGTGCTGCTGGCGCCGATTCCGGACGGGGACGGCGCGGTGGAGGTGGGGTGGCACTTCCATCCCGACAGCTGGGGGAGCGGTTTCGCCACTGAGGCGGCCCAGGCTCTGGTGGCGGCCGGGTTCGCGAGCGGGCTGGCGGAGGTCCACGCGGTCGTTCGGCCGGGCAACGATCCTTCGATGGCGGTCTGCCGCCGGTTGGGGATGGCCGGGCGCGGACTGACTGACCGCTACTACGGGACCGAGATGGAGCAGTTCACCCTTTCGCGGCCTTCAGGATGACGAACGTCGGATCCACAAGGACCACCTGATCAGCGACGGCGGCGGTATCCCGTTCCGTGTGATCATCACCGCGGTCGACGTCAACGTCGTCATCCGGAGCCTCGCCCCGGCCGACGGCGCCCCACCCGTCGCCGACCGGATCGGCCACCCCGCAAGCGGCCCCGACGTCCCGGTCCCTGCAAGGCTCCGGGCGTCACCGAAGGCGCTGAGGCGGCTATGCCGCGCGGTGCAGTGCGTCCTTGTGCGCCGCCGCAAGCGCCTGCCCCGAGGTGGTGGCGAGGTCCGGCACGACACCCACGACTCGCTGGGGGAAGACGTACCCGGCCGTGATCCGGTCCAGGGCCAGGCCGATGATCTCCGTGTTGGTAGGTATGGTCACGGCCTCCACTCTTCGGCGAGGAGCCCGAGGACGGCCTCGTCCGCGAACTCGCCGCACACCCAGGCGGAGCGGCGGAGCGTTCCCTCCAGGGTGAAGCCGGCCCTGCGGGCGGCCGCGATCATCGGAGTGTTGTCGGCGAGGGTCTCCAGTTGCAGCCGGTGCAAGCCGCGTACCGCGAAGCCGTACTGGCAGAGCACCCTGACCACATCCGTGCCCAGGCCCCGGCCGCGCAGGCCCGGGCGCAGGGCGATCCCGAGGTGGGCGGTGCGGTTGTGGGTGTCGATGCCCCAGAGCACGGCCTCCCCGGCCAACTCCCCCGAGGCCAGCTCCAGTACGGAGAAGCAGGCCGCTTCCTCCGAGGGCGGGGTCAGCGCGTAGGGGGACTCTGCCGCGCCCGGCGAGATGGGCCGCCAGGGGCGGGAGTCGGCCCGGGATCGGACGGCGACGTCGTCGTACAGTTCGGTCTGCAGAACGGCTACGTCGCTCTCGTGGCGTGCGCGGAGGGCGATCTTGAGTCCTTGTATCATGTCACATTGTTATCAGGGCCGTGTCGGCCGCTCAACCGAATTGGACCCTCTCCGGCGCGTTGCACCGTCGCCGTCATCGGGAGTGCCGGAGAGGGGAGTTCGACCGGAGTCAGAGTGGCGGCAGGCGGCGGGCCAGGAGCTCCGCGCCGGTTCCGTTCAGGGTGCTGAACAGGACCGTCGTGCCGAGGGCGTCCACGCTGGGGGCGGTGGAGGCGCCGGGGCGCTGGCTGCCGTCGGCCGCCGTGCTGACGCGTTCGGTCCGGCCGGTCCACAGGTCGCGGCGGAAGACGTCCGCGACGCCGTTGGTGTCGCCGGGGACGAGGGCGGCGGAGTCGGAGGCGAAGTAGACCCAGCGGTCGTCGGCGGTCATGACGGCGGGCTGGGAGTCGACGGCGGAGACCGTGGTCACCGTGCCCGTGCGCAGGTCGCGGGCGTAGAGGCGGACCTGGACGACGTCCTGCTCGCGCTCGAAGACGCGGAAGAGGGCGTAGCGGCCGTCGGGGCTGAGGCGTCCGGCCTTGGCGGCGTCGCGCAGGGTGCCGGCGGCGTCGATGCTGGCGCCCTGGATCCGGCCGGTGCGCGCGTCGTAGGTGTAGAGCGGGAAGAGCTGCCGTGCGGGCGGGGGCTTGGTGGCGGCCGTGGCCGTTGTGGCCGTCGTGGGCGCGGTCGGCAGCAGGTTGGTCGCCTTGGAGCGGAAGGCGACGGTCTGGCCGTCGGCGCTGAGTGAGGGCTCGACCGAGCCGCCGTCGGCGGGGGCGCCGTCGCGGCCGGTGCTGACCAGACGGGTGGTGCCGGTCCGGCGGTCCGTCAGGTGGATGTTCTGGACGCCGGGCTGGACGCCGGGCTGGGTGCCGGGGGCGAGGTCGGAGCGGTCCGAGGTGTACGCGACGTACCGGCCGTCGGCGCTGATCGCCGGGTCGAGCGAGTTGCCGGCGCCGGTGCCCGCGCTGAGCGGTTCGGTGCGGCCGGTCCAGCGGTCGCGGACGTAGACGTCGAACCGGCCGCCGCCGTGCTGCCCCGGGACGACGTCGGCGGCGTTCGTGCTGAAGGCCACGTACCGGCCGTCGGCGCTGA
Organism: Kitasatospora sp. NPDC088861; assembly: GCF_044750105.1. NCBI lineage: Bacteria > Bacillati > Actinomycetota > Actinomycetes > Kitasatosporales > Streptomycetaceae > Kitasatospora > Kitasatospora sp. NPDC088861. Next base: position 179,817 of record NZ_JBIVJF010000011.1, on the reverse strand, counting down.
TCGCCGCCTGGTTGGTGGAGCCGTCGAGCTGGCCGCCGTCGTCGGCCACGCTCACCCGCTCGGTGTGCCCGGTCCACAGGTCGCGGACGAACACGTCGTACAGGCGGTTGGTGTCGCCGGGCACCAGGTTGGCGGCCAGCGAGGTGAAGAGGGCGTAGCGGCCGTCGGCGCTCAGGCCGAGCGGCTCCGACCAGTCGTCGGCCGGGGTGCCGTCGGGGGCGACGTTCACCGTGACGGTGCCCTCCGGGAGCGGCGCGGCCTGGGCCTGGGCCTGGACCTGGGCCGTGGTGGCGGCCAGGAGTGCGGCTGCCAGCACGCTGCCGGCCCGTACCGCCCACCGGCCGCGGGTCCTCGCGTTCGTCCGTTCCACCTGAACCGTCCTCCCCTTGCCTCGGGCCGTACCGCCTCCCGCCCCCGCCGGCCGGCTCGGGCCGAGCCAACCGCCCGGCCGTACCGGCGGTCAACGGGGCCGGACCGGTCATGGACACGATTTCGCCAACTCCCCTCCACCTCCCGACCACGGCGAATGCCGGTCCGGCCGGACCCGGTGGGCATGCCACCTGCGGGATCCGGGAGTTCGGGAATGACCGTTGACGAACCCTTTGCCGGAACGCGCTGGACGTGGCGGCCACGGTCCCGCACATCCGCGACCTCCAGCGGGACGTCCCCGCCGGCGGCCTGGATTCGTTCACGTGAAGTGGCAGCGTCCGGGCGGCTGTTGGGCGGATCAGGCTCCCCTGGAACCGATGATCCGGGGAACCGCAGAACCGCAGAACCGGAGAACCGGGGAACCGGGGAACCGGGAGGCGCCCTACCGGCGGACCGCCGAGACCAGTCCGCCGGGCTGCTCCTCGCGCTGCGCCGGGGTGCTGACCGGGCGGCCGTAGGCGGCGGCGCGCTCGCGCAGGGTGTGGCTGTCGGCCTCCCAGCCGTGCCCGGCCAGCCAGCGCACCGGGTCGTCGGGCATCTCCGAGACCCACATGGACGCCGCCGAGCCCGGCACGGCGTCCGCGCCGAAGCGCTCGATCACGCCGCGCGAGCCCAACGTCAGCCCCATCCGACTGCCTGCCGCCGACTGCGCGCTGATCCGGGCCAGCAGCAGCTCCACCGCGTCCTCGGGCAGATAGATCAGCAGTCCTTCGGCGATCCACACGGTCGGCGCGGCCGGGTCGTGCCCTGCGGCGGCCAGCGCGGCCGGCCAGTCCTCCCGCAGATCCGCCGCGACGGTGATCCGCTCGCAGCGTGCGACGGCCCGCTCCTGGCGCAGCACCGAGGCCTTGAAGTCCAGTGGCGCGGAGGTGTCGACCTCGAACAGCCGGGTGCCCTCGGGCCAGTCCATCCGGAAGGCGCGGCTGTCCATGCCGGCGCCGAGCAGTACGACCTGCCGGACCCCGGACGCGGAGGCCTGCCGCAACAGGTCGTCGAGGAACTTCGTCCTGATGACGATGGAGAACGACACGGTCAGTCGGCGGCGGCGCGCGGACTCGTCAGCGGGTGGCGGCGAGGAGGGCCACAGGCCGCCGGCGGTGGCGAAGGCCTGTGCCAGCGGGTCGCGGAACAACGCGTCCACCCGCTCGGTCTCCAGCGCCCGCACCCTGGCCACCCCCACCGCCGTGGCCCACACTCCCGACGGCTGCACCCGCTCCTGCTCATCAGTCACCGCGCCAGCCTAGATGATCGATCCCGAGGGGCCTGATGAGGGGAGCCGGGTTCACGCGCGGCCGGTCGCGCATGCGCGCACTGACCGCCGACCTTGAGTCGCTTCGGTCGCTTCGGTCGCTGACGAGTCGCTGCACTGGCCTCCGCACCGGCCTCCGCACCGGCCTCCGCACCGGCCTCCGGAACGGCGACCCGTCGCCGGGTCTCGATGACGACGCCCGGCAGGAGTGCTACTCAGGGGCAGGGACGGGCCCGCCGGGACGGAAGCGCTCCACCCCGACGATGTGCCGCACCTTGAGCGGGCGCACGATCACCGCGACCCGCTGCTCACCGGGCATGGTCCACTCGAAGCGTTCGACGCCCAGGTACTTGCGGGCCAGCCGGTCCATCCGGTCACGCGCCTCCTCGCCCTCGACGAAGCGGGCCACCACGCCACTGATCTGCACGCGGTCGAAGGGGTCGGTGGCGTCCGCGTGCGAGAGGTAGACGCGCGGGTCGCGACGGAGGTTCTCCTCCTTCACCCGCCCCACCGAGGTGTTGAACGTCAGTTCCCCCTCGCCCTCCAGATCCACCCACATCGGGCTGACCTGCGGTGCTCCGTCGGCGAACACGGTGCCGACGTACCAGATGTTGGGTGCCCGCAGCCGGGCGCGGACGGCTTCGTCGAATGTCGCGGTCATCCCGGGAGGCTAGCAACCACGAAGGGGGCGGTTCGCTTCGAGTAAAGCCACGTTCGAGTGAGGCCCGAGGGCGCGTCCTCCCGCCGGGTCACCGCTCGGCCGGCACCTCCCGCCGGGTCACCGCTCGGCCGGCACCTCCGGTTCGGAGGCGCCGGCCGGGGCTCCGCGCGAACCGAGGAGCTGCGCGACCGGATCGGCGCTGCCCGAGGCGCTCAGCTCCTGCACCAGCTCGCAGTTCCTGGCGATCCTGCTGGAGACCCATTCGCGCAGCCACTCGGACAGCTGCGGGAGCGGCAGGTCGGACGGGGCCAGCCCGGCGAGCACGCACCCGGTTGCCGCCGCTCCGCCGACGTTGACGACCACGTCCGGCAGGACGGTGTGGCCGGCCTCGCGCAGCAACCGGCGGGCGGGCGGGGTGCAGCTCAGGTTTCCGCCCTCGACCACCAGGCCGGCCCGGACCGCCGGCACCGCCTCCTCGTCGACCGCGGAGGCGGATGCCGCCAGCACCAGCACGTCGGCGTCGACGTGCAGCCACGCCTGGCCGGGCCCGTGGACGGTGACCCGGGCGGGCAGGCGGCTCCGGTCGATCGTGCCGTCGCTGCTGGTGAGCGCGGCGAGTTCGGCGACGGGCAGTCCGCGCTGGTCCTCGATGGTGCCCCGGACGTCGGCCACGGCCACCACCGAGTGGCCGTGGGCGGCCAGGTGGCCGGCCACCGCGCGCCCGACGGTGCCGAAGCCCTGGATCGCGATGCGCTGCGGGGTCCGCGCACCGGAGGCCCGTAGGGCCCCGAGCACCGCGACGGCCACGCCGAACCCGGTGATGTCGGCCATGTGGTCCCACAGTTCGGCCCAGTCGACGGTGAGACGGGTGGTGCCGGGGCGGCGGGTGACGTCGTACCCGGCGGCCTCGAAGGCGACCTGCCGGTCGGCGTAGGTGGTGCCCTGGTCGCACCCCAGGTACACCCCGCCGTGCAGCAGCGGGGCCGCGGCGCGGCCGAACCCCCGCATCACCGCCCGCCGTTCGACGGTGGCGCCCGGATCGGGTGCGATGCCGGCCTTGGCGCCACCGATGGGCAGGCCGACCAGTGCCAGCTTGTGGGTCATCGCCCTGGCGAGCCCGGTCAGCTCCTGTTCGGTCACCGTCCGGGTCATCCTGGTGCCGCCCAGGGCCAGGCCGTCGACCATGGAGTCGACGACGACCCAGCCCCGGGCCTGGCACCCCGGGAGGTTCAGGGTGGTGGAGAGCAGGGGCTCGGCCACCGGGCGTGCGCCGTGCGGTGCGAGCGTCCGGTTCACTGCGCACCGCCCTCCGGGACGGACCGCAGACGCAGGCTGCGGGGGCGCATGTCGGTCCACACGTGTTCGATGTGCGCGAGGCATTCGTCCTTCGCGCCCCGGACGCCGACCTCGCGCCAGCCCGCCGGCGACTCGCGGTCGGCGGACCAGATCGAGTACTGCTCCTCGTCGTTGACGACGACCTTCCACTGCTCGGATGCTTCGCTGGTCATGCCGTTACCTCCAGATGTCGGTGGTCGGGGGGTCCGCCGGGCGGCGGACGGGTGGAGCCGGTTCGCGGCCGGCGTCGAGACGGGTGCCAAGACGGGAGTCGAGGTGGGTGCCAAGACGGGAGTCGAGGTGGGTGCCAAGACGGGAGTCGAGGTGGGTGTCGAGGCCGTCCAGCCATTGCGGAAGGCTGGCGGCGCGCAGGAGGCCCGTTCCGATGAGTACACCGGCGAAGCCCTCACCGAGCAGGCGGGCGGCGTCATCGGGGCCGCGGATGGCCCCGGCACTCACCGGGCACCGGGTACCGCTGCCCAGCACCGCGGGCAGGAGTGACGAGCTTCGCCCGAGGTCGCCCGCGCCGCGTTCGCGGGTGGCGATGTCCTTGTTGTTCACCGCGACCACGCACTCCTCGGCGCGCGGCACGCGGCTGATCTCCTCCTCGGTGGTGACCTCGACGAACGGCGTCAGGCCCAGGCTCAGGCCGAGCTCGACCAGATGGCCCAGGGTGGTGCGCGGCAGCAGCGCGGCGGTGAGCAGGACCGCGGACGCGCCGCTCTCGCGGGCCTGGTGCAGTTGGCTCCGGCGGGTGATGAAGTCCTTCTGCAGCACGGGCAGGTCCGTCGCCGCCACGACCTCGTGCAGCAGGTCCGGGGTGCCGCCGAACCACTGGCCGGTCACCACGGACAGGCAGGGTGCGCCGACGTCCTGGTAGTCGGCGACCAGCCGGGCGGCCGACCTGTCACCGAACAGGTCGTGCCCGGCGGCGTCCTGCCGTTTGAGCTCCATGATCACCGGTCGGCGGGCGTCCAGCAGCGCCTCGATGAACGCGGCCGTCATCTAGGCCCTCGCTTTCGGATCACGCCAGCCGCGCCGTACGGCCGTGACCCGGTCGGCGCTCAGTCGTCCGTCGCCGTCCCTGGCCGCCGTGTCCACGTCGATGCCCAGGAACAGGGGGTGGTCCAGCACCGCCCGGTAGTCCTCCCGGTTGTCGGCCGAGATGCCGCCGGCCAGCAGGAAGGGCCGCGAGAGGCGGTCCGCGATCTCGATGACGGCCCCGCAGTCCGCCGGTTGCCCGGTGCTGCCGATCCGGCCGTCTCCGGCGACCGCGTCCAGCAGGAAGAGGTCCGTTCCGGCCCGCTCGTACGCCGCGATCAGGGACCGCTCCGCGCGGGTGTCCGTGCCGAGGTGCAGCACCTTGACCACGGTGAGGTCCGTGGTGCCCTTCAGGGCGCGGACCAGGCCCGGCGGCTGGTAGCCGTGCAGTTGGACCCACCGGACCCGGGCCGCGGCCGTCGCCGCGCGCAGCGTCTCGGCGTCGTTGAGGAAGGTCACGAGGACCGGATGCATGCGCGCCGTTCGGTGTACGGCGTCGGCGAGGGAGGTGAGTTGACTGAGCGTCAGGTCGGCACGGCCGCCTGGGACGCCGTGCCACAGGCCGACGAAGTCGGCTCCGGCGCTGTCGAGCGATGCCACGTCCTCGGCCGAGGCGGCTCCGCAGATCTTGACCAGCATCAGGTGTCACAACCCCAACATGGCGGCGATGCGGTTGCGTTGGATCTCCGACGTGCCCGAGTAGATCGGGCCGGCGACCGCGTCGCGCACGTCCTTCTCCAGTCCGTACTCGGCCAGGTACCCGCTGCCGCCGAAGATCTGCACGGCGGCCAGCGCGGAGGAGAGGTTGCTCTCGCTGGCGAGGACCTTGCTGACGGCGATGTCCCTCGTGACGTTCTCGCCCTCCGTCAGCCGGACGGCCGTGTCGTAGAGCCACTTCCGCGCGGTGTCCAAGCCGATGCTCATGTCCACGAGCTTGTGGGAGATCGACTGGTACGAGCCGATCGGACTGCCGAACTGGACGCGCTCCTTGGCGTACTCGACGCAGCGGTCGAGCCGGTAGCGCATCTGCCCGGTGTTGATGACGAAGGAGCAGAGGATCTCCCACTTCATCACGTGGTCCAGGACCAGGAACCCTGATCCGACCCGGCCGATCACGGCGGATGCGGGGATCCGGCAGTCGTCGAAGTGCAGTTCGCCCAGCGGCGCCGTCCGCAGCCCCATGGTGGCGACGGGCGGCCCGACGACGAGCCCCGGGGTGTCCCGCTCCACGACGAAGGCGGTGATGCTGAGCGGGCCGGCCTTCGGGTGGGTGCGCGCGTAGACCACGAACACGTCGGCCACCGGGCCGTTGGTGATGAAGGCCTTGCCGCCCCGCAGCACGAAGCCGTCGCCCTCGCGGGTGGCGGTGGTCCTCATCGCCAGCGCGTCGGAGCCGCTCTCGGTCTCGCTGATCGCGTGCGCCCCGATCGTCTCTCCCGAGCAGATCCCCGGCAGGTGGCGCGCCTTGAGCTCCGGCGAGCCGAACCGCTGCAGCGGGACTCCGACGCTGACCAGGTGGGTGGCGACCGAGAAGTTCAGTCCGCCGTCACGGCACCCGGTGCCGAGTTGTTCGAGCACGTGCATGGTGGTGAGCAGGTCCTGGCCCAGCCCGCCCCACTGCTCGTCGAACGGCAGGCCGAGGACTCCGGACCGCTGGATCAGCTTCCACTTGTCCCACGGGAAGGCGCCTTCCGCGTCCCCTTCGAGATGGCCCGAGCTGAGTTCCTCGCACCACTGGGCGATGCCCTCGCCCAGAGCGATCTGGTCGGCGTTCCAGCTGATCATCTGTCAGTCCTGTTAGTACTCGGAGAAATCGGTCGAGTCCAGGTTGTGGCGTTCGTCGCCGCGCAACGCGGGCGAGAACACGCACACCAGGCGGAGGTCCGCGTCCTGGTCCGCGATCAGGAAGTGGGCGTCGTGCAGGTCGAGCGCGTACAGCGTGCCCGGCTCGATCGGGTGGGACGTGCCGTCGGCGTTCACGACCTGCCCCGTTCCCTCGATGCAGTAGCAGGCCTCCAGATGACGGCGGTACTCCAGCCTCGACTTGGTGCCGGCGCGGACGGTGGTGTCCGTCATCGTGTAGCCCAGGCCGTCGGATTCGAGAAGGAACCTGCGGCTGAGCCCGTTGCCCCAGTCCACGGTGGTCACCTCGTCAAGGCGTCGGACGATCATCGGGTGTGCCTCCTAGCGGTTTGCCGAATCAGCGGTTTGCTGAATGAGTGGCTTGTTGAGTGAGCGGTTTGCTGAATGAGCAGTTTGTTGAGTGAGCGGCTTGCCGAATCAGCGGTTTGCTGAGTACGGCGAAACGGTCTGTACGAAGGTGTGGAACTCCTCGACCACGTCGGCCCCTTCGGCGAGGGCGTGCTCGATCCGGGCGACCCCGGCGCTGCCCACGACCGCGGCGTCGGCGCCGAGGCCGTGCAGCAGGTCGATGTCCGCCCGGGAGCGGACGCCGAATCCGACGGCGATCGGTACGGCGGTCGTCCTGCGCAGTGCGGCCAGCGCGTCGGCCAGCTCCTGGCGGTCGGCCGTGAGCTCGCCGCCGCTGCGGCCGTAGTGCGCCACCAGGTACAGGTACGCGGTGGCGGACTCGGCGGCTGCGGCCTTCACCTCGGCCGTCGACGCGGCGTAGCAGGTGGCGACCACGGGCAGCCCCGCCTCCTGCACCGCTTCGAGGTAGCCGGCCCGTAGCCGCGGCGGCAGGCCGTGGACCAGCAGGCCGTCGACGCCCGAGTCGGCGACCCGCCGGACGAAGCCGGGCACGGTCAGGCCTCTGACCGTGTGGCTCCAGTCGGCCAGCAGCGCCACCCGCAGGTGGCGCAGTCGGGGCAGGATCCCGCTGAGGAGTCCGAGCACCTCGTCGAGTCCGACGTCGTCGGCCAGGGCCCGCTGCGCCGATCGGCGGATGACCGGCCCGTCGGTGACCGAGTGGGGGAAGGGCACCGCCAGCTCCAGGCAGTCCACGCGGCAGTCGTCGAGCATCCGCATGACGTCGGCCAGGACGGGCAGCGGGGGATCTCCGGCGTTGAGGAACATCGCCAGGCCGGGCTGGTCCGGTGGCCGGCGTGCGAAGAACCCGCTCACCGCGCACGCGCCGTGGTTGTCACGCGGCGCGCCGGGTGCGCGCGCAAGCGGTCGACGAGGTCGCGGGCGGCGCCGCTGCGGAGGGCGTCGTCGGCCGCCCTGATCGCCTCCGGCCAGCCGTCGATCAGCCCGCTCGCGACGGCCAGGGCGGCGGCGTTCAGGCAGACGGTCCGCGTTGCGAGAGCCGTCCCGGCTCCGGAGAGCACGCCGAGGAAGTGGTCGACCACGTCCTCGCCCTCGCTGGTCGGCCGTAGTCCGGCGATCGCGCCGGTGCCCTCGCCGGTGCCGTCGCCGGGAGCCCCGGGAGCCTCGGCCCGCAGTCGGATCGCGTCGGTGCCGTCATTGGTGAGGACGACGTTGTCGACGGAGCTGACGAGCTCGTCGACTCCCAGCTCGTTGGAGCACAGCCAGATCCTCCGGTCGGCAACGGTGACGGCGACCTGGCCCAGAGTCGGCAGCAGCGAATGGTCCGAGACACCGACGAGCTGGGCGGAGACCGGCACCGCGGCCAGGAAGGGGCCGACGGAGTTGATGAATCCGCCGATCATCCGCAGGTCCATCGGCACGATGCTCCGGGCCAGCAGTGCCACCTCCCGCGGGTAGACGAAGTTCCCCGGGAAGGCGATGCCGAAGCGTTCCAGCAGGGCGTCGGTCTGCTCGTAGGAGGTGGTCGTTCCGATGCCGAGGCGGTCGAGCAGGTCGTGGGAGCCGCAGGTGCTCGTGTAGGCGCGGGATCCCGTCTTGACGATGCGCACGCCCAGGGCGGCGGCGACGAACGCCGCCGCGGTGGAGATGTTGAACGTGGCCGGCCCGCCTCCGGTGCCGACGATGTTGGCCGTGCGGTCCAGCCGCGCGGTGACGGCCGGCCGGCGCTCGTCCAGCGAGCGGAGCATGGCGACCAGCGTGTCCCGATCGGGCATCCGGGTGGACAGCGAGGACAGCAGCGCCACCGTCTCGCCGGAGCGGAGGGCGCCGTCACGCAGCTGGTCCCAGAAGGACCCCCACATCTCCTGGTCGACGACGGCGCGGTCCCGGTCGATCAGCGCTCGCAGCACCTCGTGCATGGCTAGTGGGCGTCCGTCCGGTGCTGCTGGGCCTGCTCGATGAACCTGCTGATCGAGCCGACCGAGCGGAAGCTGTCCGGGTCGAGGTCGAGGTCGATCTCCTCGACGCGCAGGTCGAAGCAGTCCTCGAGCCAGGCGATCGTCTTGAGCAGGCCGAGGCTGTCGATGACCCCGCCGTCCACGAGGTCGTAGTCGGAGTCCAGTTCGTTCGCGCCGACGTCCGGCAGGAACTCCTCGATGATGAACTGCGTGACTACCGCGGCGTGTTTCACGTGGCCGTTCCTTCGTTTGGCTGGGACGGGGAGCAGGCGGGCTGGAGGGGCGTGCGGTCGATCTTTCCGGTGGACGTCCTGGGCAGCGGGTCGTCCACGATCAGCAGGGTCGAGGGGACGGCGGTGAGCGGAAGCCGTTGTGCGCAGTGCCGGCGCAGCGCCAGCGAGTTCAGCCGGCTGTCCGGGGCGCGGCGGACCACGCTGCGCAGCAGGCGGCCGGCCACCGGGTCGGGCACGGTCACCACGGCCGCCTCGACGACGTCGGGATGGTCGAGCAGCACCTGCTCGACCTCGTGGGTGTTGACCCGCACGCCGCGGACCTTGACCTGGTGGTCGTTGCGGCCTTCCAGGGTGATGCGGCCGTCCCGGTCACGTCGCACGAGGTCGCCGCTGCGGAAGTAGCGCCGCGCCTCCCCGTCGTGGTGGTGGGTCGCGAACCTGTCCGCGTCCTGCTCCCGGTCCAGGTAGCCGTCGGTCTGGAACGGCGTCGCGACGTGGAGCTCGCCGGTCCCCGGCCCGGTCACGATCCCGCCGTCGGCACCGACGACCACCGCGTGGACTCCGGGCAGCGGGCGTCCGATCGGCACCGGGCCGTCCGCCGGCTCGGTGCCGTCGACCTCGTGCAGGAAGCTGTCGTTGGTCTCGGTACAGCCGTAGATGTTGTAGAACCGCGCGCCGCTGAACAGCTGCGGGAGTTCGGCCAGGCAGCGGGCGGGCATGCTGTCGCCGGTGAAGACGACGTGCTCGACCGTGTCGAGCCGCCGGCCGCTCCCGGCGGCCGCGTCGACCAGCAGCCGGTAGAACATCGGTACCGCCTGGACGAGTTGGACCGCGTGGCGGGACACGAGGTCCAGCAGGTAGCCCGGCTGGGTGGCCCGGGCCGGATCGACCAGGACGACGCGGCCGCCGTACTTGAGCGTGGTCCAGATGTCCAGCAGGCACAGGTCGAAGGTGAGCGGGGCGTAGTTGAGGACCGTCGTTCCCCGGCGGACGCCGAACCGCTCGCCGGCCCAGGTGGTGAAGCGGTCCACCGCCCCCGTGCTCAGTGGCACGATCTTCGGCCGCCCGGTGGAACCGGAGGTGGTGAACATGAAGGAGACGTCGGCGGGCTCCGTACGGCGCGGCGCCTCCGGTTCCGCCGGCCGGTCCGGGGCGCCCGGCCCGGGTCCGGGCGCCCGGGGGCTCTCCGGCGACAGGACGTGCCGGATCCCGGCCTGCTCGACCAACGTGTGGGGCGCCCTCCCCTCCGGCGTGGGCGCCGGCAGCAGCAGGAAGCGCCGCCCTTCCAGCAGGCAGGCGAGCATCAGGGCGATCGTCGAGGGCGACTTGGCGGCCGGGATGCCGACCGGCTCGTCCCCGCCCGGGGCGAGCCGGGCGATCCGGACGCGCTCCCGCTCCGCCAGCTGGTGGAGTTCACGGTAGGTCGTCTCTTCTCCGCGCCATATCAGCGCCGGATCACCGGGGTGGCCGGTGGCGTGCGAGACGAATGAACCCACCAGACTCTGCTGCTGCATCACGACTTCTCCGAGTTCATGCAACGGGGTGGGTTCATATACAACGGATGAGTTCATGCAGCGGGTTCACCGATCTTATTCGGAACAATGAAGGCCCGGCATGAAAGGGGCCCACCCGGCCGTCCCCTGGAGACAGAAGAATTATCACGTGGTGCCCGTCCACGGAAGTGGGGTGCACGATCCGAGCCATGACGGCACGTCAGAGAGGGTGTCACGGCCGGCCGCGCCGATGCTAGCCGTCGAGCGTGTTCGATCTACATAAGGATTCCGGTGGACTGGCGTAAATATTGTCTTGATGCCTGCAACCTCGTTCTCGATCTTGCGGAGTGAGACGGGAGCCACCTAGTATCCGCCGTACTGTTCGCCAAGTAGCGAATCGGCGAGGGGATTTCCGGGGCGTTGAAGCGTTCCCGATCGCCGTGAAAGGTGGATCCGTCATGCCTGGTCCCGATCGGCGCGCGCACGCTCCGACCCTGTTGTCCTTCGCCCAGCAACGGCTGTGGTTCCTCGACCGGCTGCGGCCGGGCCGGCCGGACCACAACGTCCCGACCGCGGTACGCCTGCGCGGACGACTGGACCAGGGGGCGCTCACCCGGGCGCTGACCGAAGTCGTGCGGCGCCACGAGGTGTTGCGCGGCAGGATCGTCGACACCGAGGACGGCCCGCGCCACGCCGCGGAGCCGGTCGAGACCTTCGTGCCGACGATCACCGATCTGACGCACGCCCCCGCGGAGCAGGCCTGGCAGCGGGCCCGGGAGCTGGTGGCCGCCGATCTGGCGACCCCGTTCGACCTCGGGACCGCTCCGATGCTGCGGGCCCGACTGATCCGCATCGCCCCCGACGACAATCTGCTGCTCCTGGTGATCCACCACATCGCCTGCGACGGCTGGTCGCTGTCGGTGCTGTGGCAGGAGTTCTCCGCCGGATACGCCGCTGCCGTCGACGGCCGGCCGATCGCCCTGGCGGACCTGCCCGTCCAGTACGCCGATTTCGCCGACTGGCAACGGAGCCATCAGGCCGGAACGGCGATGCTGGACCAACTCGCCTACTGGCGCGAGCACTTGGCCGACCTGAGCCCGTCGGTGCTCCCGACGGACCGAACCCGCCCCGCGGTGTGGTCAGGCCGGGGCGACCAGGTCGAGATCGAGATCCCGGCGGAACTCGCCGAGCGAATACGCACACTGGGGCGCGCCCACGAGGTGACGCCGTTCATGACGCTGCTGGCCGCCTTCCAGGTCCTGCTCGCGCGTTGCACGGGACAGGCCGACGTGACGGTGGGGACGCCGATCTCCGGGCGGACCCGGATCGAGGTGGAGCCGCTGGTCGGGTTCTTCGTCAACACGCTCGTCCTGCGCGCCGACCTGTCGGGCGACCCCGGCTTCACCGACGTGCTCGCCCGGGTGCGGCGGTGCGCGGTGGAGGCCTACGCCCACCAGGACGTCCCCTTCGAGCGGCTGGTACAGGAGCTGCGGCCCGAACGCGACCTCGGCCAACACCCGCTGTTCACGGTCATGTTCCAGCTGGAGGAGCCGCCCGCGCTCCCGTCCGGCCTTCCGGGGGTCGAGGTGAGTGACCACCAGATGCCGAACGACGTGGCGAAGTTCGACATCGAGGTCTCCATGACGGACGGCGGCGATCGCTTCACCGGCGTCATCCGCTACGCCGCCGACCTCTTCGACCGCGACACGGTGCGGCAACTCTCCGAGGGTTTCCGGGTGTTGCTCGACCAGCTCGTCGACAGCCCCGAACGGCCGATCTCGGCGTGGGAGACCCCTCCCGGCTTCCGCGTGAGCCGCCCCGCTCCCGCCACCAGGAGCGAGACGGCCAGCGAGCCCGCCACCGAGACCGAACCCGAGCCCGCCACCGAGACCGAACCCGAGCCCGCCACCGAACCCGAGTCCGCCACCGAGACCGGGCCCGCCACCGAGACCGAGCTCCTCGTGCTGGAGACCTGGGCCGAGGTGCTCGGTGTCACCCCGGACGGCGTGGACAGCGACTTCTTCGAGCTGGGCGGCCATTCGCTCCTCGCGTCGAAGGCCATGTCCCGACTCGGCCGGGCACTCGACCTCGAACTGCCCGTCGCCCTGCTCTTCTACCACCCGACCGTCGCCGAACTCGCCGACGGCATCGACGCGGCGTTGCTGGCGGACCTCGGTGCCGCCGCCGAAGCGGAACCGCTTCCCGCCGGAAAGGCCCGTCACCCGTGAAGGCACAGCACAGTCGCCCCGAGCCCGGCCGGCCGACCGGTTCCGCGCCCGGAGCCGCCCCGTCGGCCGGTTCCACGCCGGCCGCCACCCGGGCCCTGCTCGACCAACGCGTCCGCGCGGCCCGGAGCAGGGCCGCCGAGGGCGAGCCGGAGGCCGCGATCCCGCCCCGTCCGGCGGGTGCGCAGGTGACGTCGTTCACCCAGGAACGCATGTGGCTGGTCGAGCGGCTGTCCGACGGCCCCGCGATGTACAACGTCCACGAGGTCTTCCGGCTGCACGGCCCGCTGGACGTGGCCGCCCTCGGCCACAGCCTCACCGAGCTGGTGCGGCGCCACGAAGTCCTGCGCACCGCCTTCCCCGAGCGGGACGGGCTCCCCAGCCCCTCGGTCGAGCCGGCCCGGCCGCTCGACCTGCCCGTCACGGACCTCCGGACCGAGCCCGCGGAACGCCGGACGCGGCTGGCCCTCGATCTCGTTCAGTCCGAGATCCTGCGCCCGTTCGACCTGGCCGCCGCCCCGCTGCTGCGCGCATCACTGCTGCGGGTCGGCGAGGACGAACACGTCCTGGTGGTGGTCGTCCACCACATCGCCGTCGACGGCTGGTCGATGCCGCTGCTGTGGGACGACCTGTCGGCGATGTACCGGAGCCGGCTGGAAGGCCGCGAGCACGAGCTGCCCCCCTTGCGGATCCAGTACGCGGACTTCGCCCACTGGCAGCGGGCCCGGCTGTCCGGCGACCGCCTGCGGCGCCAACTGGACTACTGGAGCGCACAGCTGTCCGGGCTGTCGCCGCTGGACCTGCCCACCGACCGCCCGCGCGGACCGGTCCGCGCGGGCCGGGGCGAGCGGATCACCTTCACGGTGCCCGAGGAACTGGCCGACCGGTTGCGGCTGCTGGGTCGGCGGCACGGCGCGACGATGTTCATGACGCTGCTCGCCGCGTTCCAGGCCCTGCTCGCCCGCTACAGCGGGCAGTCCGACGTGGCGGTCGGCACACCGGTCGCGGGCCGGACCCGTCCGGAACTCGATCCGCTGGTGGGCTCGTTCATCAACACCGTGGTCATCCGCACCGACCTCGCGGACGACCCGAGCTTCGCCGAACTGCTCGACCGGGTCCGCAGCACCGCCGTGGACGCCTACGCGCACCAGGACCTGCCGTTCGAACGGCTGGTGCAGGAATTGCGGCCGGCCCGCGGTCTCGACCGCAACCCGCTGTTCCAGGTGATGTTCGCCGGCCTGTCCGACCCGGCCGCCGCCCTCCGGCTGGTGGGGACGGAGGTCGAACAGATCGAGGTCGACAACGGCACGGCCAAGGTCGACCTCAGCCTGGTGATAGCCGACCGGCCGACGGGCGCGACCGGGGCAGCCGGCACCACCGGGACCGTGGCCTTCGACACCGATCTGTTCGACCGCGCGAGCGTGGAACGGCTGGTCGGCCACTACCTGCGGCTGCTGGACGCCGCGGCCGGCGATCCCGACCGTCCCGTCTCGCGCCTGGACCTGCTCACCGAGGCCGAGCGCGAAGCGCTGCTGGTGGCCGCCAACGCCACCGACCAACCCTTCCCCGCGGACCTCTGCGTCCACGAGCTGGTCGAGGAGCAGGCCCGGCTGACCCCCGACGCGGTGGCGGTCCGCTGCGGCGCCCAGCGGCTGACCTACCGGGAACTCGACCACCGGGCCAACCAGTTGGCCCGGCACCTGCGAGCCCGGGGAGCGCGGCCGGAACACCTGGTCGGCGTGTGCCTGCCGCGCTCGGCGGACCTGGTCGTGGCCCTGCTGGCCGTCCTCAAGTCGGGCGCCGCCTACCTGCCGCTGGACCCGGACCTCCCGGCGCAGCGCATGTCGTTCATGCTCGCCGACGCCGAAGTGCCGCTGCTGCTCACCCAGCGCTCCCTGGCCGACCGGCTGCCGCGGCACGGCGCCGCGACGGTGTGGACGGACGACGAGGCCGGGCTCATCGCGGCCCTGCCCGGGGACCGGCTGCCGCCGCTCGCGACGCCCGCCAACCTGGCGTACTCGATCTACACCTCCGGTTCGACCGGCCGCCCCAAGGCCGTGCTGGTCCCGCACGAGGGCGTGGTCAACTACCTGGTGGTCCGCGGCCGACAGCTGGACCTCGGCGGGGACGATGTCGTCGCCTCGGTGGCCTCGATCTCCTTCGACGTCATCGTCCCCCAGGTGCTCATGCCCCTGGCCTGGGGCGCGAGCGTGGTGATCGCCCCGTCGGAGGTCGCGGTCGACGGCCCGCGCCTGACGGAGATGATGCGCGAGTTCGGCGTCACCACGCTCATGGCCACACCGGCCACCTGGCTCCTGCTGCTGGACGGCGGATGGCAGGGCGGCCGGTTCCAGGCGATCTGCGTGGGCGAACCGCTCCAGCCCGCCCTGGCCCGGCGGCTCCTCGACCGGGTCTCCACGCTGTGGAACGGCTACGGTCCCACCGAGGCGTCCGTCGGCTGCGTCACCCGGCGCGTGGACGCCGACCGGGACCTGGCCCGGCCGGGAGGGTCCGTGCCGATCGGCCGGCCGCTCGGCAACCTCCGGATCTACCTGCTGGACCCGGCCGGCGCCCCGGTGCCCGTCGGCGTACCGGGCGAGATCCACATCGGCGGGGTCGGCGTCACCCGCGGGTACGCCAACCGGCCGGGGCTGACCGCCGAGCGCTTCGTGCCCGATCCGTTCGGTGTCGACGGCGGCCGGCTGTACCGGACCGGCGACCTGGCGCGGTACCTGCCGGACGGCAGCCTGGTCTTCCTGGGCCGCACCGACGAGCAGGTGAAGATCCGGGGCTACCGCATCGAGCTGGGCGAGATCGAGGCCGCGCTGTGCGCGCAGCCCGGTGTCGCCAGGGCCACGGTGACGGTGCGGGGCACCGGGACGGACGCCGAACTGGCCGGCTACCTGGTGTGGCAGGACCGGCCCGGTGACCTGGCGGTCCTGCGGCGCTCCCTGCGCGAGACCCTGCCCGAGTTCATGGTGCCCACGACGCTGACCGCACTCGACCGGATCCCGTTGACCACGAACGGCAAGGTGGACCGCGGGGCCCTGCCCGAGCCCGCCCGCCACGGCCACGAGGCGGGTGCGCTACCGCCGCGGGACCTGCTGGAACTCCTGATGACCAGGATCTGGGAGCGTGTGCTGGGCACCCCGCGGGTCGGCGTCCGGGACGACTTCTTCGCGCTGGGCGGGCATTCGCTCAGGGCGGTCGAACTCGTGGAGGCGATCCGGCGGGAGTGGGGGGTCACCGTGCCGCTGAACACGGTGTTCCGCCATCCCACCGTCGAGGGTCTGTGCGCGGAACTGCCCAACGCCTCGCAGGCCCTGCGCCGGCTCGTGGTTCCGCTGGCCGAAGGAGATCACCGCAGGGCGCCGCTGATCCTGGTGCACCCGCAGAGCGGCGACGTGTGCTCCTTCCTCCACCTGGCCGAGCACCTCACCGAACACCTGGCCGAGCACCCCGCCGAACAGCCAGCCGAGCACCCCGTCGAACCGCTCGCCGGCGGCCGGCCCGTCTACGGCCTGGAGGCCGTCGGCTACAACACCGACGAGCCGCCACTGGCCACCGTCGAGGAGCAGGCGCAGCGCTACCTGCGGGAGCTGCGGTCCGTCCTGCCCGACGGCCCGTACCTGCTGGCCGGCTGGTCCTTCGGCGGGCTGGTCGCCTTCGAGATGGCCCGCCTGCTGGAGGAGGAGGGGAACCCCCCGGGATTCCTCGGGATCATCGACGTCGGAGCGCCCGCGTTCACCGACGGATCCACCGAGTCCGACCACGGGCCCACCGACGGGCCCGGCGGCCACGACGCGCACGGGACGGCCCGGTTCGCGCTCGCCTCCGGGCTGCCCTCCGGAGCCGTCGGAGAACTCCACGAGCTCGACGAGCAGGACGCCCTGTCCCTGCTGCTCCACGACGCGCACGCCGGCGAGCGCCTTCCCCTGCGGGTGCGCACCGAACAACTGCGGCGCATGGTAAGGGTCTTCACCACCAACGGCGACGCCGCCCGACGCTACCGGTCGACCGCGCGGCTGCGGACACCGATCCACCTGTTCACGAGTGCCGAGGCGCACCCCGTGCTCGCCGCCCCGGTCGTGGTCCCCGCCCGGTGGCGCGACCGCACTCAGGGGGCGTTGAGCGTGGTCGAGGTGCCCGGCAACCACCACGACATGCTGTCGCCGCCCCACGCCGCACCCTTCGCCGACGCGCTGTCGGCCGTCCTGGAGGAGCTCGGATGAGCGACGGACACGAGCTGCCGTTGTCGTCGGCGCAGTCCGGCATCTGGTTCGCCCACCACCTGCGCCCCGGCAGCCCCGTCTACAACACCGGTGAGTACGTGGACATCCCCGGGCCGATCGACCCGGAGCTGTTCGAGACGGCCGTGCGGCGCGTGGTGGACGAGACCGAGTCCCTGCGCGTTTGCCTCACCGACGGTGCCGAGGGCCCCCGGCAGGTCGTCACCCCGTCGCCCGACTGGTCGATGGACCACGTCGACCTCACCTCGACACCGGATCCGCTGCGGGCGGCCGAGCGCTGGATGCGCGCCGACCTGTCCACACCGGTCGGGCTCACCCGGGACCCGCTGTTCCGCCAGGCCCTGTTCGCCGTCGCGCCGGACCGCTTCCTCTGGTACCAGCGCGTCCACCACATCGTGGTCGACGGCTTCAGCATGTCGCTCATCGCGCGCCGCGTCGCCAAGACCTACACCGGACTGGTCGAGGGCAGGGGAGGGGCAGGACCGGCCTTCGGGCCGCTGAGCCTCCTGCTGGCGCACGACGCCGCCTACCACGCGTCGGAACAGCCCGGACAGGACCGGGCGTTCTGGGCGGCCCGGCTGGCCGGCCGGCCGGATCCCGTCAGCCTCGCCAGCCGCTCGGCGGCCGCCTCGGACGGCTTCCTGCGCCGTACCAGCACCCTCGACGCGCCGACCGTCGCCGCGCTGCGGCGGGCCGCGCGGCCCGCCGGGGCGAGCTGGCCCACCGCCTTCACCGCAACGGTCGCCGCGTACCTCCACCGCCTCAGCGGCGAACGGGACATCGTGCTCAGCATGCCGGTGACCGGGCGCACCGGCTCCTCCGTGCAGGCCTTCCCCGGCATGGTGGCGAACGTGGTGCCGCTGCGGCTGCGCGTGCACCCGGAACAGGGTCTGTCCGCACTCGCGCGACAGGCGGCCGAGGAGGTCGCCGCCCTGCGCGGGCACCAGCGCCACCGCAGCGAGGACCTGCGCAGGGAACTGGATCCGGCCCGGTCGGAGCGGGTCCTGTTCGGACCCCTCGTCAACATCATGTCCTTCTACTACCACCTGGACTTCGCGGGCGTCCGCGCCACCGTGCACAACCTGTCCAACGGGCCGGTCGAGGACCTCTCGTTCTCCGTCTACGACCGCTCCGACGGCACCGCGCCCCGGCTCGACGTCGACGCGAACCCCGCGCTCTACTCCGAGGCCGAACTCACCGCCCACCAGCAGCGGTTCCTCCGGTTCCTGGACGCGGTGGCCGCCGACCCGGACCGGCCGATCGGCCGGCCCGACCTCCTCACCCCCGAGGAACGGCAGCGGACCGTCGTGGCCGTCAACCGCACCACGCAGCCGCTCCCGCACCCGACGGTGCCGCTGGCCTTCGCGGCCGAGGCCGCGCGCACGCCCGATGCGCCCGCCGTCGTGTGCGGCGAAACCACCCTGTCCTACGCGGAGTTGAACGACCGGGCCAACCGGCTGGCCCACCGGCTCATCGCCCTGGGCGTCCGCTGCGACAGCACGGTGGCCGTGCTCATGGAACGCTCCGCCGACGTGGTGGTGTCGGTCCTGGCGATCAGCAAGGCCGGCGGCGCCTACGTGCCGCTGGACACCCGGGCCCCGACGGCCCGCCTGCGCCGCGTCCTGGACGACACCGGGGCGGCGGTGCTGCTCACCCACCGGGCCACCCTGGACGACGCACTGTCCCACGGCACCCCGGTCGTCGTCGTCGACACCGACCCCGGACTCGCCGACGAGCCGGCCACCGACCCCGTCGTGCCGCTGCGCCCGGACCACCTGGCGTGCGTCCTGTACACCTCCGGGTCCACGGGCACGCCGAAGGGGGTGGCCCTGACCCACCGCAACGTCATCAGCCTGACCGCGCAAAGCTGTTGGCGCGAAGAGGACGGCCCGCGGGTCCTCGCACACTCCCCGCACGCCTTCGACGCCTCGACCTACGAGTGGTGGGTGCCGCTGCTCAACGGGGGCCGGGTCGTCGTGGCCCCGCCCGGCGAGCTGGCGCTCGCGGACCTCCACCGGCTCATCGTCGACCACCGGGTCGGTGCGCTGTGGCTGACGGCCGGGCTGTTCCGGGTGTTCGCCGAGGAGTCACCCGGCACGCTGGCCGGGGTCGGCCAGGTGTGGACCGGCGGTGACATCGTGCCGGCCGATGCCGTCCGGCGCGTCCTGGCACGGTGTCCGGACTCCGTGGTGGTCGCCGGGTACGGCCCGACCGAGGCCACCACGTTCACCACGCGCAGGGTGCTGCGCCCCGGCCGGCCCGTGCCCGACGTCGTCCCCCTCGGCCGACCGGTGGACAACAGGCGGGTGTACGTCCTGGACGAGGCGCTGTCGCCGGTGCCGCCGGGGGTGACCGGCGTGCTGTACGTCGCCGGTGCGGGCGTGGCGCGCGGGTACCTGAACGACCCCCGCCGCACGGCCGGCCAGTTCCTGCCGTGCCCCTTCGGCGACCCGGGCGAGCGGATGTACCGCACGGGCGACGTCGTCCGCTGGAACGCCGAGGGGGAACTCGAGTTCCTCGGCCGCGCGGACGAGCAGGTCAAGCTCCACGGCTTCCGCATCGAGCTGGGCGAGATCGAGGCGGTGCTGGCCGGGCACCCGGCCGTCGCCCAGGCGACCGTGGTCGCCGGCCCGGGCGCCTCGCCCGGCAGGCGTCTGATCGGCTACGTCGTCCCGGCCGGGGACTCGGGGCTCGACCCGGCGGCGGTGCGGGAGCACGCCTGCGCGGTGCTGCCGGACTACATGGTGCCCTCGGCGATCGTCACGCTCGACGCCTTCCCCCTGACCCCCAGGGGCAAGATCGACCGGGCCGCGCTGCCCGTCCCGGACCTCGCGCCGGCACCGTCCGGGCCCGGACCGCGAACCCCGGCGGAGCAGACGATGTGCGCGCTGTTCGCCGAGGTGCTCGGCCGGCCCGCGGTGGGCGTCGACGACGGTTTCTTCGCGCTGGGCGGCAACTCCCTGCTCGCGACCCGGCTGGTCAACCGGGTGCGGGTGAGGTTCGGCCGTGAACTCACCCTCGGCGCCCTGTTCCAGGCACCCACGCCGGCGCGCCTGGTCGAAGCGCTCGAGGACGCCCCGGACGCCGCGGCCGTACCGGCTCTCTCACCACGTACACGACTCTGACAGATCAAGCGATCACAGGAAGCACCTCGGCATGGTCCACACCCTCTCCCATCCCGACGAAACGCCGGCACCACCGGCAACACCCGCAACACCGGAGACCCCGATGGCCCCGGAAACCCTGACGGCCCCGGCGCTGGGGGTGTCCCAGGTCCGCCGGTACTACCAGCTCGTCGACGCCGGGGACGTGCCCGCGCTGGTCGCCCTGTTCACCCCGGACGCCCGCTACCACCGCCCCGGCTACCGACCCATGGTCGGGCACGCCGAACTGGAACGCTTCTACCGCGACCAGCGGGTGATCCGCACCGGTGTGCACACCCTGGCCACCGTGGTCACGACCGACGACGAGGTGGCGGTGCACGGCCTGTTCCGTGGCGTGCTGCACGACGGCGGTGAGGTCGAGCTGCGGTTCGCGGACTTCTTCCGGATGACGCCGCAGGGCCGCATCGCCGCGCGGGACACCTTCTTCCACGTGCCGGCGGTCTGAGGCGGTGGACGCACCCGGTGACACCGCGCACCACGTGCTGCGCAGCGGCCACCGCGACGGCCACCGCGACGGCGACGGCCACGGCGACGGCCCACGCGGTCGCGCGTTCAACCCCGACGGGGACACTTCAGCACAGGAAAGCGGGAAGCAGTTGACCAAGACGGTCCTCACCTCCGACATCCCGGCGTTCGTCGGCAGCGGACGGCCACCGTTCGACGCGCGGGCCATCCACGAGCTGGTCGCCGAACAGGCGGAGCGGGCCCCGCACGCGCCCGCCGTCACCTGCGACGGACGGACCCTGACCTACCGGCAGCTCAACGACCGCGCCAACCGGCTCGCCGGGCGGCTGCGAGCGGCCGGACTGGCGCAGGAGGACGTCGTGGGCGTGCTGGTGCCGCGGTCGCCGGAGCTGATCGTGGCCCTGCTCGCCGTCCTCATCGCGGGCGGGGCGTACCTCGGACTCGAACCGGACGACCCGGCCGGCCGCCACGCGATGCTGCTCGAGGACGCCGGCGCGGGCATGGTGATCGTCGGAGAGGCCCTGGGGGAGCAGCTGCCCGACACCGTCGTCACGGTGACGGAAGGCGGACCGGCGCAGGAGCCGGCCGCCGGGCCGGCGGCTGCGGCCCGCCCCGGCGACCCGGACCGGCTCGCCTACGTCAGCTACACCTCGGGCTCCACCGGCGAGCCCAAGGGCGTCGGCGTGCCCCACCGGGCGATCGACCGGCTCGTCCGGGGTGCGGACTGGGTGGACGTCCGCGCCGAGGACGTCTTCTTCCACCTCGCGCCGGTCGCGTTCGACGCGTCCACGTTCGAGATCTGGGCCCCCCTCGTCAACGGCTGCCGACTGGTCCTCTTCCCCCCGGTCGCCATCACGCTGGAGCACGTGGCGCGCGTCGTCCGCGCCGAGCGCGTGACGGTCCTGCTGCTGACCACCGGGCTCTTCCACCAGATGGTGAGCTCCCACCTGGAGGCGTTCGCCGACGTGCGGCACGTCCTCACCGGGGGTGACGTGGCCTCGCCGGGCCACGTCCAGCACCTGCTGGCCCGCTACCCGGAGCTGCTCTTCACCAACGGCTACGGGCCGACCGAGAACACCACGTACACGACCTGCTGGACCAGCAGCACCCTCCCGGAGCTGCGCAGCGTGCCGATCGGCCGCCCGATCAGCGGCACCAGGGTCGCCGTGCTCGACGGCGACCTCAGGCCGGTGCCCGTCGGCGAGTGCGGCGAACTGTACGTGGCCGGGGCGGGCCTGGCCCGCGGCTACCTGGGGCGCCCGGCCGCAACGGCCGAACGGTTCCTGCCCGACCCGTTCGGGACCGAGCCCGGGGCCCGGATGTACCGGACCGGCGACCTCGTGCGATGGCTGCCCGACGGCACGCTGGAGTTCGTCGGACGCGCGGACGACCAGGTCAAGGTCCAGGGCTACCGCGCCGAACCGCGCGCCGTCGAGGTCGAGCTGGAACGGCTCGCCGAGGTGCGGCACGCGGTCGTGCTGCCGCAGGCCGATCCGGCGGGCGGCACCCGGCTCCTGGCCTACGTCGTGCCCGCGCAGTCCGACCCGGCGGGTAACGCCGACCTCGGTCGGCGGCTGCGCCACGAGCTGCGGGACAGGCTGCCGGGCTACCTGATCCCCTGGGCGATCCTCGTCCGTCCCGAGCTGCCGGTGAACCGCAACGGCAAGATCGACCGCCGGGCCCTGCCCACCGCCACCCGGGTGCCGCGCAACGTGGCCAACGAGTACGTCCCGCCCGTCACCGAGGTGCAGACGCGGCTGACCGAGTTGTGGGGCGACATCCTCGGCATCGAACCGGTCGGCGTCGACGACGACTTCTTCGACCTCGGCGGGCACTCCCTGCTGGCCACCGACCTCCTGGTCGCCACCCAGCGCGAGTTCGACGTGGACCTCCCCGCGCAGATCCTGTACCTGTCGCCGACCGTCGCCGAGCTGGCGACGGCCCTCACCGCCCGGATGCGGACGGCGGGCCAGGACGGCCCGGCGGCTCGCCCGGACAGTCCGACGGCGGGCCAGGCCGACGGAGCACGGCAGGAGCAGCCCCGATGACGGCGGTTCCCCCCACCCCGCGATGCCCGGTCCTCGCCCCGCAACCGGTCGACCTGATCGACCCCGACCTGTACCACTCGGGCGGGGCGCACGAGGTGTGGCGACGGCTGCGCCGCCACGCCCCGGTGAGCTGGCAGCCGGTCGGCGACATCGGCTACTGGTCGGTCGTCGGCTACGCCGAGGCCAACCGGGTGCTCCGCGACCACGACACGTTCACCTCCGAACAGGGCACCCTGCTCAACCTCCTCGGCCAGGGCGACCCCGCCGGCGGCCGGCAGATGGCCGTGACCGACCCGCCCCGGCACGCGCACCTGCGCGGCCCGCTGCAACAGGCGCTGTCGATCAAGACGGTGGAGAACGACCGGGAGGCCATCCGCCGGGTCATCGTCGAACTGCTCCGGCCGTTGGCCGACGGCGGCCCGTTCGACTTCGCCGCCGCCATGGCCACCCTGCCGATGGCGGTGATCGGCACCATGATGGCGCTGCCGGAACAGGACTGGCCGCGGCTGGTCCGACTCGCCCACGCCTGCATCGCCGCGGACGACCCCGAGTTCCAGCTCGCCGCCGGACCGCAGGCCACCCTCGTGACCGCGCACCGCGAACTGTTCGCCTACTTCCAGGACATCGTCACCGCGCGTCGGCGCGCACCGGGTGACGACCTGATCAGCGTGCTGCTCACGATGGAACTGGACGGACGCCGGCTGTCGCCGGGCGAGATCGTGTCCAACTGCTACAGCCTGCTGCTCGGTGCGACCGTCACCACCGCCCAGCCGCCGATCGCGGCGATGGTCGAACTGGCCGGGACGGCGGTCCTGGACGACTGGGCGGCCCACCCGGAGCTGCTCGGCAGCGGCGTGGAGGAGGCCCTGCGATGGGCCTCGCCCACCCAGCACTTCATGCGCCATGCCACCCGCGACGTCGAGGTCCGGGGCGTGCCGATCCCCGCGGGGGACGCGGTCGTCGTGTGGCTGGGGTCGGCCAACCGCGACGAGACCGTGTTCGCCGACCCGGACACCTTCGACATCCGACGGCGGCCCAACAAGCACATCGCGTTCGGCGTCGGCGCGCACTACTGCATCGGACACACCGTCGCACGGGTGGCCCTGCGGATCCTGTTCGCCGAACTGCTCGGCCGGTTCACCGGCTTCGAACTCGCCGGGACGCCGCGGCGCATGCGCTCGAACATCATCGCGGGCTTCACCCACCTGCCGATCACCGCGCGGACCCGCTAGGGCGTGCACCACCGCAGCCGCACCCGAGAAGAAACCCCACCCGGAAGGTCATCAGTGAACGCTCCGACGGCCCGTACCCGCAACAAGTGGTTCCTGCGCGAGCCGTCGCCGGTGGCACCGGCACGGCTGTTCTGCCTGCCCTACTCCGGCTGCGGAGCGAGCATGTACCGCCAGTGGCCGTCCTCGGTCAACGGCGTCGAGGTCTGCCCCGTGCAGCTGCCCGGCCGGGAGAACCGGATGCGCGAGCCCGCCCACACCACCTACGAGGCGCTGGCCGACGACCTCTGCGAGGCGCTGCGCCCCTACCTGGACCGTCCCTACGCGCTGTTCGGGCACTGCGGCTCCGCGCTGGCGGCGTACGAGACCGCCGTACGGCTGGTCGAAAGGGGCTGCCCCGCCCCGACCCGGGTGTTCGTCTCCGCCGAGGTCGCGCCGCAGGACGGCCCCTACGGCCGCTTCCTCGGCATGGACGACGACGAGCTGGCCGGCGAACTGCGCCAGCTCGTCGCGGAACTGGGCGGCACCCTGGAACCGAGCCTGCTCGCGCTCTACCTCGGCGTCCTGCGGAACGACGTCGACATGAACAAGCGGTACCACGTGGCCGAGCCGGTCCGGCTGCCGTGCCCGATCACCGCCATCGGCTGGACGGAGGACACGGGCATCGAGCCGTCGCTGATGACCGGCTGGTCAGCGTGCGGCGAAGCGACCTTCGAACTCCTGGAGGGAGGCCACTACCGCTTCATCGAGGCGCCGACGGACCTGCTGGCGCTCCTGGTCGCGGACCTGACGCCCACCCGGTCCGGCACCCCCTGACACCTGTACCCTCTGGCACCTGCACCCTCTGACACCTGCACCCTCTGACACCTGCACCCGGACGAGCCGGCCGCCCTGACGTCGATGTGCAGCGGGCCCCGGCAGAGCGGCGATGCTCTGCCGGGGCCCGCTGCGGTCAACTCCCCTCAGGGTGCGGGTCGGTCACGGTGTGGGGCCGAGCTTCTGCCAGGCGTCGCTCTTGCCGGGCTCGTCGGTCGCCTTGTTCCACCACTTGGCGCGCCAGTAGAAGCCGTTCCACGACACCGTCGAGGCCCAGGCGCCGTCGGTGTCCCCGGCGATGATCTTCGTACTGGAGGCGGTGGCGCTGTTCGCGGGGGCGGCGAGGTAGGCCGGTGCCTTCCACCAGTCGTCGTTCCCGCCGGCGAAGCTGCCCAGCGCGTAGGAGCTGCCGTGCTTGGCGCCACCGGTGACCCACCGGTCCAGCATCGGCTTGCCCGCGGTGGCCTGGTCCGTGCTGAGCGGCACCAGCCGCCACCACTGGTCGACCTTCCCGTCGCAGTCCCGGACCGTGAGGGTGCCCCTGGCCGTGGTGGCGCCGAGGCACTGGTCGTGGCCGCTGGTAGCGGACTTGATGTGGTACCAGCCCTGGTCGTCCTCGCTCACCGTCCACAGCTGGTTGGCGTTGCCGGTCTGCTTCATCGACAGGTGGGCGTCGGTCCAGCTGCCGGGGTGGTCGAGGACGTTGCCGCTGTTGCGGTCCTCGATGATCCACTTGTCGCCGGTCTGCCAGAACGCGAACGAGGGGTTGGGGTTGTAGGCGTGCGCCTGCCACGGCGCGGCCTGGCACTGGGCCCCGGAGGCCGGTGCCGGGGGATCGACGGTCGTCACCGCGCGGCGCTTGTCGCCGGTGGATCCGTAGTCCTTGCCGCCGATCCTGAAGGTGACGTTCGCCGGGCCGGTGACGGGCAGGTAGTACTTGACCTCGATGTCCTTCGACCTGCCGGCGGGGATGTCCTCGCAGTAGCCGAGTTTGACGGTCACCTGGTGGAAGTCGCCCTTCAGCCCGCCCGCGTTGGGCCCCGTGTGGCCGGGGACGATGCCGCTCATCTCCTTCCAGGCCCCGTCCTTCACCACCGGCGGGGCGGAGGTGGGGAGGTCGAAGGAGATCTCCGTGCCCTGGGCGAGGGCGACCTTGGAGTTGTTGGTGATCCGCAGCTTCGGCTGCATCGGCCACATGTCCCCGACGTCGGTCGGGAAGTCCACCAGCTCGGCCTTGACGTCGATCACCTCGGCGGGCAGCGTCTTGCCGCCGCCGGTGGTGTTGCCGGACGCCCCCGCGCCCTTGAGCGCGTTGTCGAGGCGGGTGGTCAGGTCGTAGCCCATCCCCCACTCGCCGTTGGAACGCTTGGTGTAGTCACCCGCGAGCTCCCAGATCATGGCTCCGCCGACGCCCTTGTCCGCGATGTACTTCGCCTTGGCGTCGATCGACCTGTCGTTCTCCGTGGAGAGGAACACCTTCTTGGCGTCGTTCCACAGCCACGACGACTGGAGCGGGTCGGAGTACTTCTCGGCGTAGCCGCCGGTCAGCTTCCCGGCGTCGGTGGCCGGGTCGACGCCGTAGGACTTCAGGTAGCCGGGGGTGCGGCCGTCCTGGAGGTTCTTGGTGTGCCACAGCGGGTTCGACCCGGCGCCGACCTCGCGGCCGTCCTCGGTGTCGTGCCACACGTTGTCGATGCCGGTCGCGCCGAGGCCGCAGTCCTGGCCCTTGGCCGGGCCCCGGCCGCCGACGCCCTTCGGGCACTGGGACTGGTCCGCCATGGCGGAGGTGCCCCACAGGCCGTCCGTGCCGCCCTGCACGTTCTGCCAACCGCGGGAGTAGTAGGGGATGCCGAGGTTGATCCGGCCGGGCGGGAGGGCGCCGCGGTAGTAGTGGTAGGCCCAGTCGGTGTTGAAGTAGCCGTTCTTCTGGTAGTCCTTGGTGTCGGGCGCCTGGTCGTTGTAGATCCCGGCGGCGGCCAGCTCGTTGTCCTGCCCGGTGTCGTAGAGCGGGGCCTGCGGGCCGACGAACTTGTTCCAGGAACCGTGCAGGTCGTAGCTCATGACGTTGACGTAGTCCTGGTACTGGAGCGCCTGGCCGGCGTCCAGTCCGCGCACCAGGTAGCCGGAGGCGGACCCGGCCGAGGTCAGCAGGTAGTAGCGGCCCTTGGCCGTGCCGGACTGGTCCAGCTTGGTCCGCAGCGTCTTCATCAGCGCGGTGTAGCCCTGCTGGAGGCCCTTGCGGCGCGGGTTGGACACGTCCCAGTCGTTGGGGTTGCCCGTGTTGGGCAGGGCGCCGGGGTACTCGTAGTCGATGTCGACGCCGTTGAACCCGTACCGGTTGAGGAAGTCCGTCACGGAGTCGGCGAACGCGTCGATGCCCGCCTGGTTCACCGAGCCGTCGGCGTTGGTGGCCATCGCGTAGAAGTTCCGGGTGTCCGCCCAGCCGCCGACGGAGATCAGCGTCTTCACGGCCGGGTGCTTCTTCTTGTACGTGTTCAGCAGGTTGAAGTGACCCTTGTACGGGAGGGACGGATCCATGGCGTTCCGGTCGCCGTCCCAGGTCATGCCGGTGGCCGGGTTGGCCGGGTCGTTCACGTCACCGACGCTGATCCGGTTGTTCTCCACCTTCGCGAACGCATAGTTCACGTGCGTGACCTTCGACCAGGGGATGTTGGACGCCAGGTACGCGGGGTCTCCCTTGGCCCCGGAGCGCCACCCCGTGAAGTACCCCACCGTGCGCCGGGTGCGGTTGTTACCGACCCACTCCCGGCCGCTGTTGTCGTAGACGTCGCAGTACCGGGCGTTCACCCCCGGGGTGGCGGCCATCCCCTCGGGCCGGCAGTCGCCCGAGGAGGCGGGCTTCGTCCCCCGGTCGTCGGGCGAGTCGTCGAACGGGGCTCCCGCGGAGTCCGGCCCCCCGGGGTCGCCGGTGCTGGTGCCGCCCTCCAGGTGCCACCGCTGTTCGGCGGCCCCGGCGCACCTCCAGAAGGCCAGGGCCTTGTCCTCGCCCTGGTCGGTCAGGCAGCCGCCGTCCGAGGAGACGATCTGGTACGTCCGCCCGTCCAGCGCGTCGAGCTGCCAGCGCTGGTTCGCGCCCCCGCCGTCCCGCCAGAGCGCGCTGTAGTAGCTGGTGCCGTCCACGGTCTGCGACCGGTTGCTGTTGGCGTCCAGCACCTGTCCGGGGTCGAGGGCCGTCCGGATCGCGAACCGGCCGTCGTCCTGGCGGTCCAGGTTCCACTTCTGCGCCGGGTTCCCGTTCCCGCCGAGGGCCTTGACCTTGGTGCCGTTGGCGGGGTTCGCCTGGTCGACGTCGGCCACCCGGCCGGTGCCGTCGTTGACCAGCGAGACGCCGGCCGCCGAGGGCGGGGGCGGTGGGGTGTCCGTCGGGCGGCCGTTGTCGTCCATCCGCGGGATCTTCGGCATGCCGGTGGTGTCGCCGGCGGCGAAGATCGTGCCCTGCAGGACGTTCCAGCGCAGAGCCGTGGGGCCCACGACGACGGTGCCGTCCGTGCCGCCGGCCGCAACGAATCCGCTGGTCAACTGGTTCCCGCGGAAGAAGGAGGCATAGGCCCTGTTGGAGAACTGCGAGCCTGGCCACCGGATGGCCGCGTTGAACCCGTCGGTCCAGCCGGCTCGGGTCAGGGCGGTGAAGTTGTCGCCGATGGGCTTGGGCCCGTTGAGCACGCGGTCGGTGGAACGGCCGATGTTGGCTTCCAGCGACACGTACGTGTCGCCCTTGAAGAGGAAGACCTGGTTCTCCGTCACCGAGAGGGCCGCGTCGACCCCCTGGGTGAAGGGTGCGGTGCTGTCACTGCCGGCCAGGCTGTGCCACCCGTCCGCGATCGTGGTCGGCGGCTTGGTCATCGTTGCGGTCCCCGTGTCGGGGTCCACCCTCATCCGCATGTACTGGTCCCCCCGGAACATCATCACTTCATCCGGGTTCTCCGGCAGCGTGAAGGCCGCGTCGAAGCCGTTCGCGAACGGTGTGTTCCCCAGGACCGGCCACAGGTGGGAGATGGTGTCCTCCTTGCCTCCGGCCAGGCTGGCGTTGCCCGGGAAGTCCGCGATGCGGGCGACGAACGGCCCCCGGAGGAGGTAGACGTCACGGCTGGTGCTGAAACTCGCTTCCACCAGTGGCTGGGAGCACGCGAACGGGCCGTCGCTCGACCGCGGTATCCGGCAGATCCGATTCTGCGCCTGGACCTGGAGGACGGCCAGCCCGACGGCGGCTGCGGTGGCGGCGAACCAGGAGTTGCTCGGGTCCTGGTTGGCGTCCCACAGGTCCCTGCTTCGCCTGGCCCAGGTCAGGATCTGGGTCTCGTACTCACGGATGCGTGCCGGGATCCGGCTGCGCATCGCCGCCGCGATGCCGTTCCTGACGTTCTGGAACCGAGTGCCCTCGGCCACGGCTTCGACGAGGACCATCAGTGCGCTGCGCAACCATGGTGTCCGTTGCGCCTGCGCCGCCGGGTCCGGGCCGCCGTCGAGGACGTTCTCCAGGACTCTGACGGCGTTCCTCAGCGCGTCGGCATCGACATTCGCCCAGCCGTTCTCGAATGTGAAGAGGTTGCCTGGCGTGGCGGACTCGTTTCTGAGGTCGCCGTACTCGACGCCGATGGCGCTGAGCTCGCGATACCGGACCGTGATGGTTTGCCCTGGTTGCGGCCGCTGCCGCTGCTGCTGCGTGAACCAGTTGTCGCGGGCAGTCCGCGATGTGCCGACGCCCCTGTCGGCCAAGCGGTAGAGCGTCTTCACGCCCGCCCGGACGGTGTAGAAGCCGCAGATGTACATGTCGCGCGGCGCGATGATCAGTCCGGTTTCCATCCCCGGCACGGGGTCCTGATCCGGGTGTCCCAGATCGAAGAGGTCGACCATCACGGGGTTCGGGTCATCGAGCGTGACGTTGAAGTCCGCGCGGTACGGGCGGGTGAAGTTCCCCCGCAGCAGCTCGATGAGCTGGAGGTAGGGACGAGCCGGGTCCGGCGGGTCGGCGGCGTGCGCCGGCCCGGTCGCCCCGATGGGCAGGAGGAGAACCGCCAGCAGGACCACCAGCATCCGCCGGAGCCCTCCGACAAGCCGTCTTGGCGGTGGGCCCCCCGGTGCCCGGCCGGGCCGGACGGTCGTTCGCAACCGCAACATGTCCTCTCCAAAGGAATTCGGTGACATTGATGCGGCAGAACGTACGAGGCACCGGTAGACACGTGATGGACAGCGCCAGCCCGTTCGGCGCTCAGCGCCCTCCGGCGATGATCTCCAGGGCAGGGCGCGGTGATCGCCCCGAGGAACTCGGCGTACAGACCGTTGCGCAGCACCGTTCGTCTAGGGTCGGCGTGTTGACAGCGGATAGACGACGCGTCAACGACGGCCGGGCCGACGCCGTCCGCGCCCCCGCCTGCGCCCCTCGGTGACGGTTCGCGCCTTTGGTGCCTCCGACGCGCCCTTGCGCGCTACCTGCCGGTAAGTGTTAATGCGCCGTAAATTTGACTGGCCGTCACATTTCCCGGCCTCCCGGCTCGGCCCGCCTTCGTCGAAAGGTGCTGCCATGCGGCGTATCACCTCGTGGACGCGAATACTCCGTTTCGGGCTCAGCGGCTGCCTCCTGGCGGCCGCCTCCGGCTCCGGCATGTGCCCAGCGGTCGCCGGACCGGCCGGTCCGCAGCCGCACGGCGGGCGGTCTCAGGACGGGGGGTCGCACGGTGGGTGGTCGCACGGCGGGCCGTCGCCGGAGCAGAGGATCGAAGCGCTCCTCGGCCAGCTGACCACCGACGAGAAGACGACGCTGCTACAGGGGATCGCCGCACCGAACGGGGTGTACGCGGTCGGCTACGTCCGGGGCGTGCCGCGGCTGGGCATCCCGCCGCTGCTGCTGTCCGACGGCCCGGCCGGCGTGCGGGACGGGCAACCGGCGACGGCGCTGCCGGCGCCGGTGTCGCTGGCCGCCGCCTTCGACCCGGGGCTCGCCACCACCTACGGCGCGGTGCTGGGCCGTGAGGCCCGGGCGCGCGGCTACCAGGTGCTGTACGCGCCGATGGTGAACCTCGTGCGGGTGCCGCAGGGCGGGCGGAACTTCGAGACGCTGGGGGAGGACCCGTTCCTCGCCGGGCGGGTCGCGGCGGCGGAGGTCCGCGGCATCCAGGCGCAGGGGGTCGCGGCGCAGGTGAAGCACTTCGCGGCGAACAACCAGGAGAACAACCGGCAGTCGTACAGCTCGGAGGTGGACGAGCGGACGCTGGCCGAGATCGAGCTGCCCGCCTTCCGGGCGGCCGTCCGGGACGGCCGGGCCTGGTCGGCGATGTGCGGCTACAACCCGGTCAACAGCATCTGGGCGTGCGAGAACTTCCCGCTGCTGCGGGACGTGCTGAAGGGCCGTTGGGGGTTCGACGGGGTGATCGGTTCCGACTACCCGGCCACCCACTCCTCGGTGAACGCCGCGGCGGGCGGGCTGGACCAGGAGTTCGGCGGTACGACGTACTTCGCCGACCTGAACGCGGCCGTGGCCGACGGGCGGCTCGCCCCGGCCGTCCTGGACGACCAGGTGCGGCGGGTGCTGCGGCTGATGGTCCGGACCGGGGCGCTGGACGGCGGCCGGCCGCCCGGCTCCGGCCCCGGCTCCGGCTCGGGCCAGGCCGTCTCCGATCCGCCCGTCTCCGATCCGCCCGCCTCCGACCCCGCCGCCGGCGCGCGCGACGCCCGGGCGGCGGCCGCCGCCGGGACGGTGCTGCTGCGCAACCAGGGGCCGGTGCTGCCGCTGGACGCCGCCCACCTGTCGTCCGTCGCGGTGATCGGCCCGTGGGCCGACCACGCCTACACCGGCGGCTACGGCTCCTCGCACGTCGCCCCCTACCCCGACCAGGTCGTGACGCCTCGCCAGGGCATTGCCGCCCGGGCCGGTGCGGGCGTCTCGGTGCGCTACCACCCGGGCGACGATGCGGCCGCGGCCGCCTCGGTGGCCGCCGGGGCGGACGTCGCGGTGGTGGTGGTCGGCGACGAGGAGACCGAGGGCGCGGACCGCGGCTCGCTGGACCTCGCCCCGGCGGACGACGCCCTGATCCGCGCCGTCGCCCGCGCCAACCCGCGGACGGTGGTGGTGCTCAACACCGGCGGGCCGGTCACCATGCCGTGGCTGGACGCGGTGCCGGCGGTGGTCGAGGCCTGGTACCCGGGCGAACAGAGCGGCACCGCGCTCGCCGACGTGCTGTTCGGCGACGCCGATCCGGCGGGGCGGCTGCCCGTCACCTTCCCGACCTCGGTGGCGGCCACGCCGATCCGGGACGCCTCCCAGTACCCCGGCACGGACGGCGCCTACCACTACACCGAGCAGCTCGCGGTCGGGTACCGCTGGTACGACGCGACCGCCACCGCCCCGCTGTTCCCCTTCGGCCACGGCCTCTCGTACACCACCTTCGGCTACAGCAACCTCACCGTGACCGGCCCGGACGCCGCCGGCCGGGTGCGGGTCGGCTTCGACCTCGCCAACCAGGGCGCCCGGACCGGCACCGAGGTGCCGCAGCTGTACGTCTCCTTCCCGTCCGCGGCCGGCGAGCCGCCGCAGCAGCTCAAGGCCTTCGACAAGGTCACGCTGGCGCCCGGCCGGTCGACGCACGTGGAACTGCCGCTGGACCGCTCCTCCTTCGCGGTCTGGGATCCCGGCGTGCACGGCTGGCAGGTCCCCGGCGGGCGGTACGGCCTCATGGTCGGCTCCTCCTCGCGCGCGCCGAAGCTGCAGGGCGCGGTGGACGTCCCGGGCTCTCCGGCCGTCTCCACCTGGTCCGGGCGGATCACCGGTGCCGACGGGTCCTGTCTGGACGCGGGCGTCGCCGCCGCGGACGGCAACGAGGCGGTACGGCTGGCCGGCTGCGCGGGCACGGCGGCCCAGGACGCCACGGTCGGCTCGGACGGCAGCGTCCGCGCCCTCGACGGCTGCCTGACCCCGGCGGGCCCGGACGACGGCGCCGCCGTCCGGCTGCGGGACTGCACCGCGGGCGCCGACCAGGTGTGGCGCCCGGGCCCGGGCTCCTCGATCCTCCACCCGGCGTCCGGCCGCTGCCTCGCGGCCGCCGACGGCCGGCTGCTGCTGCGGACCTGCTCGGGGGGCGCCGAACAGAGCTGGGCCACCCCCCGCCCGAGCGGCCGGGTGACCGGCATCGCCGGGCAGTGCGTGGACCTCAACCGCGCCGACACGGCCAACGGCACCGCCGTCCAGCTCTACCGCTGCAACTCCACCGGCGCCCAGGACTGGACCGTCGGGCAGGACGGCTCCCTGCGGGCCCTCGGCAAGTGCCTGGACGTCACCAACGGCTGGACCGCCGCCGGGACGCCCGCCCAGCTCTACGACTGCAACGGCACCGGCGCCCAGCGCTGGCAGCCACGCCCGGACGGCACGCTCCTCAACCCGGCCTCCGGCCGTTGCCTCGACGCCCGCGACGGCAGCGGCGCCGACTGGACCAGGCTGCAGATCTGGGACTGCCACGGCGGCCCCAACCAGCGCTGGACCCTGCCCTCCTGATGCCCGCCGCTGGCCGGGCGCCGTCCGCCGTCCGCCGCCGCCGTCCGATGGCGGCGGGCGGCGGGGCTGCGTCAGTCGTTTGCTTCCAGAGCCGGGAGGTAGGCGCCGGCCTGGCCGGCGGCGGTCGGGTGGAAGGACTGTCCGATCGGCCAGTTCAGGGCGTGCAGCCAGGGAGCGGGGTCGCAGAGCTGGTGGCCGGCGAACCGGCTGGTCACATCCGCGTAGGCGAAGTTCGGGTACTTGGCGGCCTCGCTCTGGATGACGCTGTTCAGGACGTCGGCGCCGTCGTTGAGGGCAGCACGCCGGGCCGGGCTGATCCCCGGGCAGAGGGGGACGCCGGGGTCGTAGAAGCGGGGGTAGCCGAGGATCACCACGTGGGCGTTGGCGGCGCGGGAGCGGATGGCGCCGTAGACGGTGTCGAGTTCGCCGGGGAGCTGGGTGCGGGCGGTGTTCTCTGCGGAGGAGACGGCGCTGAGGCAGGCGGCGTCGCTGCCGAGCAGGCAGGAGGCCAGTACGTCGCGCAGGCCGACGTCGTTGCCGCCGATGGTCATGCTGACCAAGGTGGTGCCGGAAGTGAGCGGGGCGAGTTGGTTGTTCACGACGTCGGTGGTGGTGGCGCCGCCGCAGGCCTGGAAGTCGAAGGTGGTCGGTGAGGTGGACTGGGCGTAGAGGTACGGGTACGCGTTGGTGCTCTGGTTGCAGCTGTTGAGGTACGTGCTGGATGATCCGCCGCCCGCGGAGTAGGAGTCGCCGAGGGCCACGTAGTTGACGGTGGCGGCGTGGGCGGCGTGGGCGGTGCCGGTGGTGGCGGCGAGTGCGGTGGTCGTCAGGGTGAGGAGCGCGGCCGCGAGGGCTGCGGGGCGGGTTCGGCTCATCGGTTGCCTCCTTGGTGGGACGGCTGGTGTGTCAGTGGGGCTGTTCGGCGTTGCGGCGCGGTGCCCGGGACGCGGTCAGGAGTGCTGACCGAGGAAGTCGGCGAGCTCTTTGTCGTACCGGGCGGGGTCGGCGTTCCAGGAGCCGGTGTGGCCGGCCCCGGGGACGGTGACGAGTCGGACCTTGTCCGGCCAGTCGCGGGCGAACCGGGCGCTGCCGGCGTACGGGACGAGTGTGTCGGCGGTGCCGTGGAAGAGCAGCACGGGCTGTTCGGGGCCGCCGTCGCGCCGGTTCGCCGCCAGGGTGTCGACCTGGTCGAGGTCCACTCCGGCTCGGAAGCGGATGAAGGGGGCCGTGAGGTCGGCGATGGGGAACGGGAGTCCGAGGCCGGTGGCGATCGTGTCGATGGCCGCCCGGTAGTCGAGTGCGGGTGAGTCGAGGACGACTGAGCGGACCGCGCTGGTGTCCTGGGCGCGCTGAAGGTAGTTCTCGACGATGGCGCCGCCCATGGAGAACCCGTAGAGCACCACGCCGGAGGCTCCGTGGGCGCGGGCGTAGCGGACGGCGGCGTCGAGGTCGCGCCATTCCGTGTTGCCGAGTTGTCGGTTGCCGTTGGAGTCGCGGGGTGCGCCGGGGTCGTTGCGGTAGGTGATGTCGAGGATAGGGTAGCCGAGGTCGTGCAGTCCGGGCATCGTCCGCAGGCCCGCGCTGCGGCCGGCGCCGAGCCCGTGGACCTGGATGACCCAGGTGCTGCGCGAGCCCGGGAGGTACCAGGCGGGCATCGGGCCCAGGTCGCCGGGGTAGCTGACGTCCTGGTGGTCCAGCCCCACCGCTCGGCGCGGGTCCGAGTTCCACACGGTGACGATGATCTTCGCCTTGGCGCCGACGGCGGGTGGGGTGGTGGCCTGGAGTTCGCGGGTGACGGTCTTGCCGTCCGAGGCGAGGACGCGGCCGAGTTCTCCCGAGCGCCGCTGTGCGGATCCGCTGTCCTGCCAGACCAGGCCGTAGGTGCCGGTGTAGCGGCTCTCGTCGGTGGCGGGAAGGGTCACCGTCGCGGCCCCCACGGCGATGACGCGGGTGTTCAGCGGGGTGTCGTCGGTGGGGTGCAGCAACTTGCCGGTCAGTAGCCACAGCGCGCCGGACGCCGCGGTGAGAGCGAGGACGAGCAGGCCCGTGACGGCGACGACGATGCGTCGGCGCAGGCGGGTGCGGCGGCTGGACGGCGGTGTCGTGGGGTGGCTGGACGGTGGTGTCGTGGGGTCGGTCATCGCCGGGGTCGGCTCCTGGTTCATGGCTGCTTCAGCGTGGTGGGGCCGGAGGCCAGGGTGAGGGCGAGTCCGGTCGGTGTGACGGTGAGTGAGACGGGCTTGAGGGACAGGGGGTAGTCGGCTTGTCGGTTCCGCGCGGTGAGCTTGGTGTTGATCTGGTCGAGCTGGGGACCGGTGATCGTTCGGCCGAGGAACTGCAGGCTGGTGGCGGTGATGGTGACCCGGCCGTCGGCCAGGGCGGGCTTCAGCGTCAACTGGCCCATGCCACCCGGGCCCAGGGCGAGCAGGAGGGTGCCGGTGGCGGGGTCGGTCCGGGTGCTGCTGACGGGAACGCCCTGGCCCGAGTCGTGGATCGCTCCCGCCAGGGAGTCGGCGGGGATCGTGACGGTGGCCCGGACGTCGGACGCCGTCGCGGGCTCGGCCAGGTGGAGGTCGTCGAGCGTGATGCGGACCGAGGCGCCCGTGAGTGAGCCGAGGTGGGCGTCGTCCGCGCCGAGCGTGACGTGATCCAGGTGCCGGTCGAGGATCGCGAGCAGCGCCGGGCCGGCGCCGGTGTCGACCGTCACCCGGGTGTCGAGCGCCTTCCCCATGCGGTCGGCGATCCGGCTCTTCAGGACGTGCCGGGTGACGGCCTCGCCGCCCCCGGCGAGGGCCAGCACGACGGCCACGGGCAGGACGACGGCGCGAGTGATCCGGCCTCGCCGGGTGGTCGGGCGGCGGAGGCGGCCCAGCCGCGCGGTGGCGGTTCGGGCCGGTTCTGGACGGATGGTCATCATTGTCCTGCTGTCGTTGTCGGGGCGTCGGAGGGGGGCGGGCGGCCCGGTGCGGTCCCGGCGGCGTCCTGTGGTCGGCCGTTGTCCTGGGGACGGGGCGCGACCGGTGCGCGTGAGCAGCACGACGACCGCGACGATCAGGAGGGCCGCAACACAGACACCGAGCAGCACGAGGGATCCGGAGCCCGTGAGCACGACTGCTCTCCCTTGTCCCGACCCCGCCGGTCGGCGAGGTCGGAAGCATCCTGTCGCCGTTGTGCAAGGCGAAGGTTCGGCCTGTGTTCGGGCCTTGTAAGGATCGCCGTCGGTCCGCCGGACGGTGACGGCCCGCGGGTTAGCATCGGTGCAGTTCGAAGCCGTGGCACGCGCGACTGGCCAAGCAGCCGCGGGATGGGTGCCGCGGCGCGGGGAGACTGCGGTGACACCGGACAGATGACACAGAGCAAGGGCCTTGTGCTGGTGGTGGAGGACGAGCGCCACATCGCCGACCTCCAGCGCCTGTACCTCACCCGCGAGGGCTTCGGCGTCCACACCGAGGCCGACGGCACCGCCGGGTTGGCCGCCGTGGCACGGCTGCGGCCGGTGGCGATCGTTCTCGACATCGGGCTGCCCGGGCTGGACGGCACGGACTTCTGCCGCCGGCTGCGCGCCGCCGACGACTGGACGCCCGTCATCCTGGTCACCGCCCGGGACGAGGAGGCCGACCGGATCCTCGGCCTGGAGATCGGTGCCGACGACTACCTCACCAAACCGTTCTCGCCCCGCGAGCTGGTCGCCCGGGTCAAGGCGGTGCTGCGCCGCACCGCCGGCCCACCGGTCTCGGCCGTCCTGGGCGGCAGCCGGCTGCGCCTGGACCCCGGTCGCCGCACGGTGCTCTGCGACGGCGAACCGCTGGAGCTGACCACCACCGAGTTCAACCTGCTCGCCCACCTGCTGGCCCGGCCCGGTCAGGTCTTCAGCCGCGAGCAGCTCCGCGCCCAGGTCTGGGGGCAGGCCGACTACGGCGACAGCCGGGTCGTCGACGTCTACGTCTCGCAGCTGCGCGCCAAGCTCGGCGACGCCAGCCCGATCCGCACCGTGCGGGGGATCGGCTACAGCGCCCAGGAGCCGGAGCGGTGAGGCGCCTGCGCGCGGGCTCCCTCACCGGCAGCCTGGTCCTGCTCGCCACCGTGGTGGCAGCCACGGCCGTGCTACTGGCGGGGGTCGCGGCCTGGCAGACCGCCTTCTCCAACGCCGAGTCCCAGTACCGGGAGCGCCTGTCCCGGCAGGCCACCGTGCTCAGCCTCGCTCCCAACCTGTCCGTGCTGCTCCTCGACCAGACCCAACGGCTGACCGGGGCCACCGGCGTCCTGGTCGCCGTCGTCGATCCCGACGGACACGTGGACGGCCCTGCGGCGCAGGCCGTCGCCCCGGCCGACCGGGACGCGCTGCTCGCCGGACGGACGCTCTCCGCCACGGCCTCGCTCGGCGACCAGCGCGTACTCGTCCAGGGACACCCGGCAAGCAACGGCGGCGCTGTCGTGCTGACCCAGCCGTTCACCGAGGTCGATGCGGCTGCCGGCCGGATGCGCGGCAGCCTGACGCTCCCCCTGGTCGCGGGCCTGGTCGGAGCCGCCCTCGCCGGAGCCCTGCTGGCCCGCCGCATCGCCCGCCCCCTGGTCGCGGCGGCCGGTGTCGCCCACCGACTCGCCGCAGGTGAACGCGGCCTGCGCTGCGAGGCCGACGGCCCCACCGAGGCCCGTGACGTCGCCCAGGCCCTGAACGCACTGGGCGCCGCCCTCGAACGCAGCGAACAACGCCAGCGCGACTTCCTGACCTCGATCTCCCACGAGATCCGTACCCCCCTCACCGCACTCCAGGGCTACGCCGAGGCCCTCACCGACGGGGTCGTCGAACCCGGGCAGCAGGCCCAGGTCGGCCAGATCCTCCTGACCGAGACCAGACGCCTGGACCGCTTCGTCTCCGACCTGCTCGAACTCGCACGCCTGGACGCCGACGACTTCCCCATCACCCGCGAACCCACCGACCTCACCGCCCTCGTCCGTGAGACCGCGCGAGCCTGGGACCAGAGGCTCCGACAGAGCGAACTCCACCTGCGGGTGGAAACGGCCGGGGAACCCGTGATCACGGTCACCGACGGATTCCGGGTCCGCCAGTTGCTCGACGGTCTGATCGGCAACGCCGTGCGGATCTCGCCGCCCGGCGCCCCCGTGGTGCTGGCCCTGCGCCGAACGGACAGCGGCGACACCGAGCTACAGGTCCGCGACGGCGGCCCCGGCCTGACCGACGAGGACGTCCGGGTCGCCTTCGAACCCGGCGCCCTGCACTCCCGCTATGCGGGCACCCGCCCCGGCGGCACCGGCCTCGGCCTGGCCATCACCCGTCGCCTCACCGACCGGCTCGGCGCCACCATCACCGTCCACGGCCACGGCCCCGAGGGCGGCGCCTGCTTCACCGTCGCCCTCGGCACCATCCCGCTCGACGCGTAGCCGCCCGCGCAGCACCCCGGACCAGGGCCGCCGTCCGAACCGCCTGCCCCGCGCAGCGCCCGGAGCTCGCTCCGCAGGAATAATTCGCACACTACTCATTTGGCGCTATCCAGCCCGCCTCCGGCTGTGATGACCTTGGCGACTGTGGCGCGCGTCACATCGTGTGACAGCGCAGTGAGATCGCACTGCCGTGCGTGCCCGACCCAAGGCGATCGAGGAGGTACTCGTGAGTGGCAGGGAGAACAGTGGCAGGGCGGCCGGCGGTGACGGCTTCCCGGATCTGAGCCCCGGGGAACTGGCGGAGATCGAGCGCGTGATCCTCGGCGGCGACGACGGGATCGCGCTGCGGCACGCCGCGCACGAGGCCGGCGGGCCGCGCGTGTCCGCGGCCGAGCTGCAGAAGGCCCTTGAGCTCCATGTGTGCATGGGCTTGAACGCCTGCCGCAACCACGACATCGACGAGAAGGCGCCGATGGCGGGCATGGGAGCCTGTGCCACCGTCCTGCACGTGTGCCACGGCGCCAACGAGTGCCGCGGGCAGGGCGGGTGCGGCTACACCGGCCCCGACGCGGAACTCGCCAAGCCGGGCGAGCAGGCCTGTCGGCAGAACGGCAGCTGTGCGAGCCCGATCAATGTCAGCCGGGTGTTCGCGGGCGGCCCGCTGAAGGGCAAGAGCGTCTGGAAGCTCGCCCGCCAGCTGTTCGAGGCCCGGATGTACGCTGCCGGCCTCCCGTTCGGCCCGTCCCCGGGCGAGGGCTACCCGGACGACCTGGTCCCGCCGTACGAGGTGAACGAGGCCGAGCGGAGGAAGAAGAGGCTCGACCGGAGCAAGCCGCAGGTGCTGCCGCTGCCGTCGGACGAGGCGACCGCGTGACGGAGCCCCACCAGGGCGAGCGGATCGACCGGGTGTCCCGCTTCGACCTGCCGAACCTGGGGTTCGGTGTCGGCCTGCGCGGCCCGCACCACCGGTACGTACTGGACCACCTCGGTGATGGGCTGGGCGCCGAGTGGCTGGAGATCATCTCCGAGAACTACCTCGACTCCCACGGCCACCCGCGTCACGTACTGGACCGGGTCGCCGAGCGGCACTCCCTGGTCATGCACGGGGTGTCGCTGTCGATCGGCAGCGTGGAGCCCCTGGACTTCGACTACCTGGGGCGGCT
Source organism: Kitasatospora sp. NPDC088861 (assembly GCF_044750105.1). Lineage (NCBI taxonomy): Bacteria > Bacillati > Actinomycetota > Actinomycetes > Kitasatosporales > Streptomycetaceae > Kitasatospora > Kitasatospora sp. NPDC088861. The sequence goes on along the minus strand of NZ_JBIVJF010000011.1, from coordinate 139,920 downwards.
CCGGCGGCTGGCCGACACGGTGGGCGCCGCCTGGGTGTCGGACCACGTGTGCTTCACCGGGGTCGCCGGGCTCAACACCCACGACCTGCTGCCGGTCCCCTTCACCGAGGCCGCGCTGACGCATCTGGTGCGACGGGTCAGGACCGTGCAGGACTTCCTGGAGCGCCCGCTGGTGCTGGAGAACCCCAGCACGTACGTGGGCTTCGCCGCATCGACCATGCCGGAGGAGGAGTTCGTCGCGCGGCTGGCGGTCGAGGCCGACTGTGGGCTCCTGCTGGACGTCAACAACGTCTACGTGTCGGCCGTCAACCACGACACCGATCCGCGCGCATACCTCGGAGCGCTCCCGCACGACCGGGTCGTACAGATCCATCTGGCCGGTCACACCGACGCGGGCACACATCTGATCGACACCCATGACGGACCGGTCGCACCGGCCGTGTGGGAGCTGTACGACGCGGCGATCGCGCTGACCGGGCCCGTGTCCACCCTGCTGGAGTGGGACGACCGCCTGCCGCCCTTCCCCGAGCTGGTGGCGGAACTCGGAAAGGCGCGCCAGCGGGCCCTCGATCCGGCGAACATCCCCGTCGCGACGGGAGTCTGACATGTCGACGGTCGAAGGGGCGCCGGCGCACCTGGCCGAACTCCAGCACTGGCTGCAGGCCGCCGTCCTCCACGCCACCGGCCCGGACCAGGAGGGCGGCGAGGCCACCGCCCAGGTGCTCACGCCGTCCAGCCGGCTCACCGCCGGCGAGCGGCTGGACATCTACCGCCGCGGTTACCGGCTGCGCCTACTGGCCTGCCTGCGCTCCTGCTTCCCCGCGCTGCGCCGACTCCTGGGGCCGGAGGCCTTCGACGCGCTCGCCACCGAGTACCTGAACACCTGCCCGTCCCGCAGCTGGACCCTGGAGCACTTCGCCGACGGCTTCGCGTCGCACCTCGCGACCACCCGACCCGACCGCGACCCACCGGGCCACGACGCCGATCCCTGGGTCCAGTTGATCGTCGAACTCGCGGGATATGAAAGGGCTTTCGCCGAGGTGTACGACGCCGAGCCGGACCGCGCGTGCCGCGTGCTGGCCTGTCGGCACCCCGTGCACCGCTACGCGGCCGCGGTGGCCCGCGGCGAGGACCCGCAGCCGCCGGCCGCACGCCCCGTACTCCTGCTGCTGCGCCGCCGGGACCACGGCGTCCACGTGACGGAGCTGACCGAGGACGTCCGGCGCACGCTCCTCGCCTCCCGGGCTGGGTTCCCCGGCCGCCCCGACCGAGCCGGCCGCCCCGACCGAGCCGACCGAGCCGACCGCCCCGGCCACCCCGACCGAGCCGACCGGGCCGGTCCGCCACCCGCACCGCCCTCACCGCGCCACGAGCGCCCGGAACCGAACGGAGCCGAGGTATGACGACCGATGCCACCAAGTCCGCCACCCGTCGCCTGGCCGACATCCCCTTCGCCGTCACCCCGATCGACACGATCAAGGCCGACCGGCCGATCGAGGACATCGACGCCTTGCTCGACCACCTGCATCAGGCGGCCCAGGTCGAGCTGTCCACGATCCCGATGTACCTGTACGCGGCCTACTCCATCGGGACCAAGGGCCACAGCCAGTGGGACCCGGGAATCTCCGCCCAGCGCACGATCATCAGCATCGCGATCGAGGAGATGCTGCACCTGTGCCTGGTGCGCAACCTGGCGGTCGCGCTCGGCGGAGCGGACCGGATCGTCTTCTACGACCCGGACTTCATCACCAAGTACCCGAGCAAGATGCTCCATCGGACTCCGCCGTTGACCCTTCACCTGGAGCGGTGCAGCAAGGACCTGATGACCCGGGTGTTCCTGCCGCTGGAACTGCCCGCCGAGAAGGGCGCCGAGCCGCAACCGGACGAGTACAACACGCTCGGCCAGTTCTACCGGGCGATCGAAGAGGGCCTCAAGCACCTGACCCAGGTCGACCCGGACGGCGTGTGGAAGTACGCGAAGGCAAACGCCCCCTGGCAGTACGAGAGCGCGTACTGGAACCATGACGGCGGCGGCGAACCCGTGGTCATCACCGACCTTGACACGGCCCAGACCGCCTTGAAGATCGTGATCGAGCAGGGCGAGGGCGTGGACCCGAAGAAGGCCACCGTCCCGATCGACCCCGTCAACCCGCGACCCGGCCTCGACGAGCTCTCGCACTACGCGAAGTTCAAGAGGATCGAACAGGGCATCGAGGTCATCGGGCAGGTCCGCAACGTCCCCGGCGATCCCCGGGTGAAGGACTTCTCCGGACCGGCCGGAGGCCTGGCCCTCCTCTTCAATGCCGCCTACTGCTACACCCTGGCCATGCTCGACAAGCTCTACGCCGTCCGGTCGAACCTCAACCCGAACCGGACGAGCACCCGTTACCACCTGGAACGCACCTTCATCGCCTCGATGAGCGGTGTGCTCTACCCCATCGCGGAACTCCTCATGACGACCCCGGGCAGCGACGACCCCGCCTGGGACGGAGCCTGTGCCGCTCCCACCTTCGAGTACTACGACTTCGCCGCGGAGCAGAAGGCCAAGGGGCACCGGACCATGAAGGAGCACCTGATCTGGCTCTGCGAGACCGCCGTCGTCGACTTCCCCGAACTCGGCGGTGACAACAGCGTCCACTGGCTCCTGAAGAACCTGCCCAGCGTGGACGACATCCCCTCGGATCCCCCCGCCAGCCGCCCGCGCCCGATGCCCAACTGACGGACCGCGACCGGCGCCCCGGCCCGTCCGCCCGCTCCGACGATCCGCGCAACGGGGGGTTGGCGGTGTCTTCGTGGCACATCCGGCGTTCGGGCGGGTGCGGGCGGGTGCGGGCGGGTGCGGGCGGGTGCGGGCGGGTGCGGGCGGGTGCGGGCGGCGAAGCAGGAGAGCTGTGGGTGGGCGGGTGCGCTGTGGGCGCGGGCTACGTCAACGACTCGGAGCTCACCGGCAGGTGTCGCCCGTGGCGGAACCGGAGAGGGATTCGGGCCAGTGGTTGCTCCGGCTCAGGTCGCAGATGCGGTCGGCGGTCCGGTCCGCGTCCGTGGGCCACAGCCGTGCTCCGTCGCTGGCGGCGGTGAGGAGCGTGCTCTGGTCGGGGCTGAAGGCGGCCGTGTGCACGGCTCTGGTGTGACCGACGAGCAGTGCCGTGACCTGCTGTGATGCCACGTCCCACAGGCACACCGTGCCGCTGGCGTCCGTGCTGGCCAGCGTGCGGCCGTCGGCGCTGAAGGTGACGGAGAAGACGGTGTTGATGTGGCCGGTGAGGGTGGCGACCGTCCGGCGCTGCGCCACGTCCCACAGGCGCACGGTGGCGTCGGAGCTGCCGGTGGCCAGGGTGCGGCCGTCGGGGGAGAAGGCCAGGGAAGCGATGGCGTTGGTGTTCTCGGACAGGACGGCGACGGTGCGGTGCGTGGCCAGGTCCCACAGGCGCACCGTCCCGTCGTACCCGGCGGTGGCCAGGGTGCGTCCGTCGGGGGCGAAGACGGCCTTGGAGACCAGGCTGGTGTGCCCCTGGAGGACCGCTGTCGTCTGGTGGGTCGCCACGTCCCACAGGCGTACGGTCGTGTCGAGGCTGCTGGTGGCCAGGGTGCGGCCGTCGGGGGAGAAGGCGACGCTCGACACCTGGTCGGTGTGGCCTTCGAGGGTGGCCACCGGGCGGCCTGACGCGGCGTCCCACAGGCGTGCCGTGCGGTCGGAGCTCGCGGCGGCCAGCAGGAGGCCGTCCGGGGAGAACGCCAGGTGCATGATGCCCTGGCTGTGCGCCGCGAAGGTCACGGCGGGGCGCAGCGGAGCGGTGGTCCACGAGGTGACGGAGCCGTCGGTGTGGCCGATGGCGAGGGTCCGGCCGTCGGGGGCGTAGGTGGCGACGGTCGCGAGGGTGTCCAGGTCGTTCGTCGCGCTGAAGGTGGCGGCGATCTGGCGGCTCTTGAGGTCCCACGTGTGGACGATGTTGTCGGTGGCGGTGGTGGCCAGCTCGTTGCCGTCGGGGGAGAGCGCCAGCGCGGGGGCGGATGTGTTGGTCTCGTGGAGGGTGGCGGTCAGTCGGCGCTCGGCCACGTCCCACAGGGCGACCGTGTTGTCCTGGCCGATCGTGGTCAGGGTGCGGCCGTCGGCGGTGAACGCGGCCTGGCTCACCTCCTGCGTGTGCCCGTTGAGGACGGCCGTGGTGTCGTGCGACGCCACGTCCCACAGCCGCACGGCGCGGTCGGCGCCGGCGCTGGCCAGGGTGCGGCCGTCGGGGCTGAAGGCGACGGTGCCGACGGCGCCGGTGTGGCCGGTCAGGGTGGCGAGCATGCGGTGGGTGGTGGTGTCCCACAGCTTCACGGTGTGGTCGGCGCCGCTGGTGGCCAGGGTGCGGCCGTCGGGCGCGTACGCCACCGCTCGTACGGAACCGGCGTGACCGGTGAGCGTCGTGAGGGCGCGCTGGGACGCCACGTCCCACAGCCGGGCGGTCTGGTCGTACCCGGCGGTGGCCAGGGTGTGTCCGTCGGGCGAGAACACCGCCGAGGAGACGGCGCCGGTGTGGCCGGTGAGGATGCCCGTCGTGCGGTCGGAGGCGACGTCCCACAGCCGTACGGTGCGGTCGGCGCCGGCGCTGGCCAGGGTGCGGCCGTCGGGGCTGAAGGCGACCGTGTTGACGATGCCGGTGTGGCCGGTCAGGGTGGCGAGCATGCGGTGGGTGGTGGTGTCCCACAGCTTCACGGTGTGGTCGGCGCTGCCGGTGGCCAGGGTGCGGCCGTCGGGCGCGTACGCCACCGCCGTCACGGTGCCGGTGTGACCGGTGAACTGGTTGGAGGAGTAGGCGGCGTAGGCGCTCAGCAGGCTGCCGCGGGCCTCGGTGGTGCGGGCCGTCCGGTAGCCCTCCAGCGCGACCAGCGCCGCGGCCTCGGGCTGCGTTTCGAGGAGTTGCCTGGACTGGGCGGCCCGTTCGCGGGAGACCGCGACGCGGCGCTGCGCGTCGGACTGCTCCCCCTGGACGAACGCGGTCACCGCCAGCACCAGGGAGAGCACGGTCAGGACGGCCAGCGCCACGACCGTCCGGCGCCGGCGACGGCCACGCTGGCCGTCCGCCGCGGTGCTGGCGTCCAGGAAGGCGGACTCAAGCCGGTTGAGCGCCGCGCCGCGGGTACGGGACCAGCTCCAGGCGGTGGCGAGCTGTGCTCCCCGGTACAACGCTCCCGGGTCGCGCTGGAGTTCGTTCCAGGTCAGGGCGGCCTGGGTGAGCCGGCGGTGTGTCCGCAGGGCCTCGCGGTCGACGTCGAGCCAGTGGCGCAGCCGAGGCCAGGCGCGGATGACCGCTTCGTGGGCGACGTCGACGGTGCCGTCGGCCAGGACGATCAGGCGGGCGGCGGCGAGCCGGTGCAGGAGGTCGTCGACGGTCGCGGCGTCGGCGAGGCCGTCGAGTTCCTTCCGGGCCAGGCGGCGGCGGGTGTCCTCGGTGCCCTCGCCCGGGGCGGTGAGCCGGAGGAACAGCAGCCGCATGGCCTCCTGGTGGCCCGGCGGGAGAGCGGCGTACATGGCCTCGGCGGTCTGGGTGATGGCTCCCCGCATGCCGCCGGTGGCCCGGTAGTCGGCCAGCCGCAGGACGGTCCCGCGGTGCCTGGTCCAGGTCTCGCGCATCGCGTGGGCCACCAGCGGCAGCGCGCCGGGCTGGCCGGTGGCCTCCGCGAGGACGGCCTCCAGCAGGTCGGGGTCCACCACGACGCCCGCTCGGGCCGCGGGTTCGACGACGATGTCCCGCAGCTCGGCCCGGGTGGGTGCGCCGACCGGCAGTTGGGCGCCGGAGCGGAGGGCGGCGGCCAGGGCGGGGTGGGCGAGGCAGCGGTCGTAGAAGTCGGCGCGCACGCTGATGACGACCCGTACCCGGGCCTCGGCCGCGCCGGCCCCGGCCGCTCCGTCGCCGGCTGTGTGGCCGTCGGCCGTCCCGTCGACGGCCGTGCGGTCGCCGGCCGTCCAGGCCAGGCAGGCCAGGGCCGCTTCCCGCTCCCCGACGTCCGCGCAGGTGGTGAAGAGCTCCTCGAACTGGTCGACGACGAGGACGACGCGCCGGTCGGCGGGCTGCGTGACCAGCCAGGTGTCCAGCGCGATCCCCAGGGCCGCGGGCTCGTCGGCCAGCGCGCGGGACAGTGCCTCCGCGTCACCGCCCGTCAGGGCGCAGACCGCCAGGGCCAGCGCCCGTAGCGGGTGGTCGCCGGGGACCAGCGGCGCGGTGTGCCAGGACTCGTCGAGCCGGGGGAGCAGCCCGGCCCGCAGCAGCGAGGACTTGCCGCTGCCGGAGGCGCCGACGACTGCCGTCAGCCGGTGGTCACCCACGTGCCGGACCAGGTGGCTCACCAGTTCCGACCGGCCGAAGAAGATGTCGGCGTCCCCCGTGCCGAACGCGGCCAGTCCCAGGTACGGGCAGTGAGCGGGGTCGCCCCCGTCCGCGCGGTCCTTGTCGCCGTCCTGCGCCGTGGCGGACGGCCCTTGGACGGCCCGGGAAGCCGCCAGCCAGCGGGCCTCCCACTCCGCCTTCTCCCCGCCGCACACCCGCGCGTAGGCGAGCACCACGGCCAGCGACGGCAGGCGCTCGCCCTTCGCTGCCTCCGCCAGCGTGCTGGCGGAGTAGTGCGACTCCTTCGCCAGCGCGCGGTAGCTCGGTGCGCCCGACCGGTCCCGTAGCTGGCGCAGCTCCCAGGCGAGCCGCTCCACCGGACCGGCCTGCGGATCGACGAACCGCTCCGGTCTGCCCAGTCGGGCCTTGCGCCGTGTCCCGTTCGGCCGCGTGTCCACGTTCACCACCCCTGGCAGGCCTCTCCCGCCCCCTCACATCGTTGTCCGACTTGAATGTCCTGCCCAGAGGGCTCTTTCGGACAATGCGCCGCCGCTGCAGAGTTTCTGGCATCGGGGGGTTCGCCGGAACACCTCGTGGCGTTCGGGGGACGGCCCGGTGGCAGCCGCTCGCCACCGGGCCGAGCGCCTCAGGTGCCGCCGCGCAGGTGCCGCCGCTCAAGTCGGCACCTGCGCGGAGGACCCGTCGTCCGCGCGAAAGGCATCCGCCGGTTGCCGGCACACCTGTGACGCAGCTCACTGGAACTGCTTCGTGGTGGCCGGACAACCAGAGGTGTGGACTATTCGCTGCACGAACGGATCAGAGCCGGGGACCCGGGCGCCTTCCGGCAGTTGTTCCAGGAGCACTCGCAGGCGGTTCTGTCGCACGCGGTCCGGGTGAGCGGGGACCGCGCCGGTGCCGAGGACGTCATGGCGGTGGTCTTCCTGGAGGCCTGGCGGCTGCGGGACAAGCTCCGCGACGAGGGGACCACTCCTCGCCCGTGGTTGATGGGCATCACTGTCAACGTGCTGCGCAACCGGGCCAGGGCCGCCCGCCGGCATGCGGCCGCCCTCGCCCGCATGCCGCTCGCCGAACCCGCCCCGGACTTCGCCGACGAGTTGGTCGGCCGGCTCGCCGACCGCGATCAACTGCTCGCTGCCAAGGCGGCGCTGGAGAAACTGCGCCGCGGGGAGCGCGAGGTGTTCTCGCTGTGCGTGTGGGCGGGCCTCAGCTACCCCGAGGCCGCCGAGGCCCTCGGCATCCCGGTCGGCACCGTGCGCTCCAGGCTCTCCAGGGCCCGGACCCGGCTGCGTGCTCTGGCCGACAAGGAACTGCGGCAGGCTTCGAAAACTCGCCGGGAACCCCTGCCGGCAGCCGGACAAGTACAGGGTGGCCGGATGGTTCCGGCCCGGTCGAACAAGGAGTGGAACAGATGACCAGCACCCCGGAGTGGCAGCAGCCGCTTGAGGACGCGGAGCTGAGGCACCTGCTGCCGGCGGCCGGAGCACCGGCCGCCCCGCTCGGCCGACAGCGCCAGATCGAGGAGTTCCTGATGAACGAGATCACCCGTACCCCCGAAGCCGCAGTGCCGGTCCGCCCCGAGGCCAGGAGGCGTCGGCGGCTGCTGATCGCCGTGCCCACCACGGTGGCGGCCTTCGCCCTCGCCGCCACCGTGGCGGCCACCACGCTCGGCAGCCCGGGAACGACCCCCGCGCGCAGTGAGCGCGTCGCCGCACCCGTCATCCAGGTCTCGGCGGGCGACACCGCGGGCCTGGCCGGCGCGGTGGAGCGGATCTCGCTGGCCGCCGCGGCCGCGCCCGACCTCGTCCTGCGCCCGGGGCAGTACGTCTACATCGAGAGCACCGTCTCCCACCTCACGGGCACCATCGACGCCGCCAGCGGCACCTCGAACGTGTGGGTCGAGAAGCCCCACCAGCGCCAGATCTGGCACTCGGCCGACGGCCGCACGGGCTGGCTCACCGAAGAGGGCAAGTCCCCGGAAGGCGGCAAGGCACTCGAATCGGGCACTGGTGCCTACCTGAACGCGCCCTCCTACGACTACGTGCGCACCCTGCCCACCGACCCGCAGGAACTGCTGCAGAAGATCTACACCGAGACCAAGGGAAGCGGCAACGGGCCGGACCAGGAGGCGTTCGTCACCATCGCCGACCTGATCCGCGAGCAGGCCGTCCCCGGCAAGCTCGCCGCCGCGCTCTACCAGGCCGCGGCCCGCATCCCCGGTGTCGTCCTCCTCGACAGCGCCACCGACGCCGCCGGGCGCACCGGCATCGCGATCGCCCGGACCAACACCACCACCGGCTCCCGCGACGAGATCATCTTCGACCGCAGCTCCTACGCCTTCCTGGGCGAGCGCAGCGTCCAGGTCACCGAAGCCTACGGAGTCAAGCCCGGCACCGTCACCGCGAACACCGCCGTCCTCAAGCGCGCCGCCGCCGACGCCCCCGGCCGCCAGCCGGGCAACGCACAGGCCTGACCACACCCGCGCGTCGCTCCGCCCGTCGCTCCGGCCCCCGTTCTCGGGCCGGGGCGACGGGCGGAGCTGTGTGAGCAGACGGGCGGAGCTGCGTGAACAGCAGTTGACAGTGGACCCGGCCGGCTTCGGAACGTCACGCCCTAGCGGCGGGCGAGGCCGTCGATCATCAGGGAGACGGTGAAGTCGAAGCGGTCGTGGCCCGTGCCGGCGGTGAGTTCGGCGGCGTGGCGGGTGGTGTGGGGGAAGGTCTCGGCGGGCAGGGCGGTGAGGCGGCGCAGCAGTTCGTCGCGGTCGAGGACCCACGCGTCGTCGTCGTGTGCTGCTCGCTGGCGCACGATCGAGGCTTCGAGGCAGTAGGCGGCCACGTACAGCAGGAGCGCGTCGACGGCCCAGGCGGCGGCCTGTGGGGCGACGCCGCCGGCGAGCAGGATCGCCAGCATCCCTTCGCTGACGCGCATGGTTTCGAGGTCGGTGGGGGCGATGGCGAGCGCGGCGCGGGAGATCCCGGGGTAGTCCAGGTACTGGTCGCGGATCCGGGTGCAGACGCCGCGGATCTGGTCCCGCCAGGCCGCGGGGTCGGGCTCGGGCAGGGCGAGCGCGGCGCACAGCCGTCCGATGAGCAGCTCGTCGAGGTCGGCCTTGTTGACGACGTGGGCGTAGAGGGAGGCGGGCCCGGTGTCGAGGGCGCCGGCGAGGCGGCGCATGGTCAGTGCCTCGTAGCCCTCGGTGGCGATGACGCCCAGCGCGGTGTCGATGACCTGGTCCACGGTGATGGGGGCCTTGCGGCGGCGCGGCCTGGGGTCGGTTTCGGCGTCGGGGTTCGGCGGCTGGTGGCGTGCCGCGCGTCGCTCTCTCGGGTTCACCGGACCATCATAGCTTGACACGAACGCTGTTCGTTTATAGAACATTGTTCGTGACTAGGAATGTGAACGTGAACCGGGATCCGCATCAGGATTCGAACCAGACCATGAACCAGGACGTGGACGTGGACGTGGACGTGACCGTCGTCGGCGCCGGGCCGGTGGGCCTCGTGCTCGCCGCCGAGCTGGCGCTCTCCGGGGCGACGGTGCAGGTGCTCGAACGGCTCGCCGAGCCGGACCGGTCGATGAAGGCGGGGGCGGTCAACGTCCCGACGGCCGAGGCGCTCGACCGCCGCGGCCTGCTGCCAGCCGCCGAACAGGTGCAGCGGGAGCAGCTCGAACGGGTCGGGTCGTTCGCCCGCGCGGTCGACCAGCCGCCCGGCGGTGGCCGGCCGGCGCGCGCACCCCGCTTCACCGGGCACTTCGCCGGGATGGTCCTCGACGCCGACCTCGTGGACTGGTCCGATACCGACCTCGCCGCGCACACCGCCGTCGACGGAGCGCGGATGGTGCCGCAGCGCGAGCTGGAGGCGCTGCTGGCCGGCCAGGTCGCGCGTCTGGGCGTGGCGGTGCGTCGCGGGGTGGAGGTCACCGCGCTCGAAGACACCGGCGACGGCGTGCTCGTCACCACCACCGCCGGCACGGTGCGCACCGGATGGCTGGTCGGGTGCGACGGCGGGCGCAGCACCGTGCGCCGCCTCGCGGGCATCGGCTTCCCCGGCACCGACCCCGAACTCACCGGACACCTGGCGGTCGTCGACATCGCCGACCCCACGGTGCTCGCGGACGGATGGGTGTGGTCGTCCAAGGGCGCCTACCGTTGCGGGCCGCAGCCCGGGCGGGTGGTCACCGTGGAGTTCGGCGGCGCCCCCGCCGACCGCTCCGCGCCGGTCACCCTTGAAGAGGTGCAGAGCAGCCTGCGCCGGGTCTCGGGCACCGACGTCACGCTCACCGCGCTGCGTGGCCCCGCGACCCGCTGGAGCGACAACGCCCGCCAGGCCGCGGCCTACCGCTCGGGGCGGGTGCTCCTGGCCGGCGACGCCGCGCACGTGCACTCGCCGTTCGGCGGCCAGGGGCTCAACCTCGGGGTCGGCGACGCGATGAACCTCGGCTGGAAGCTCGGCGCCGTGGTCGCCGGGTGGGCGCCCGAAGGGCTGCTCGACACCTACGACGCCGAGCGCCGCCCCCTCGGCGCCTGGGTACTGGACTGGACGAGGGCCCAGATCGGGGTGATGCGCGGGGACGCCAAGTCGGCCGCGCTCCGGGAGGTCGTCGCCGACCTGCTGGGCACCGGGGCGGGCGCGACCTACGCGGTCAAGAAGATCTCCGGGGTGACGCAGCGCGTCGACCTGCCCGGCGACCACCCGCTGGTCGGGCGGTACGCCCCCGACCTGTGGCTGGGGGACGGCTCCCGGCTGGTCGACCACGGCCACGGCGGCGGGTTCCTGCTGCTCGACCGTACGGCGGACGGCGCGTTCACCCGTCTCGCCGCGGGCTGGACCGGGCGGGTGACCAGCGTGACCAGCGTGACCGACGACTACGCGACGCCGACCGGAGTCCTCGTCCGCCCGGACGGAGTGGTCGCCTGGGCCTGCGACACCACCGCCGCCGACGCCGCCGCCGGCCTCGAAGCCGCCCTGCACCGCTGGGCGGGCACGCCGTCCCCCTCGCCGGAGCCCGAGCCGGTGCGCTGAACCCCGGTGCGCGTCGACCTCGGCGGGTGTCCTGCCGCACGGCGTTGCCCCCCGCTCCTCGGGGGCGGCCGTTCAGCCGTGGTGCCGACTCCCCGCCCGCTCCCGCGGCGTCACCCCGGGGAGGGACCGTGGGTGGTGGGCAGACCTTTGGCGAGGGCGGCGGCCAGTTCGGCCAGCATCTCGCCGGGGCCGGGCCGGTCCTGGTGCCAGGCCGCGACGGTGGTGAGGGTGAGATCGCCGCCTTCGATGGCGAGGGTCACGACGGGCTCGCCGGTGAAGGCCTTGCCTGTGGTGCCACCGCCCAGGGCGATGAGGGTGAAAGCCTGGCCGGCGGCGACCAGGTGGGCCAGGCCGCCGAAGTTGTCCCCTTCGAGCCTGATGCGCTTGCGGACCGCGACCCGGTTCAGGGCGTCGTCCAGTCTGCGGTAGATCTCCGGTGCGGCGTCGTAGCCGATCGAGGCGAACGGCAGGTGCGCGAGCTCTTCCAGCCGGACGGTCGTGCGGGCGTCGAAACCGGTCCCGCGTCCGACCACCACGGCCACCGGGGCCGTCTCCAGGTCGAGGGTGCGGATGCCGGGGCCGGTGACGGGACCGTGGAGGAAGCCCATGTCGATCTCGCCGGTGAGCAGGGAGCGCACCAGGGGCTCGGTGCTGGCGGGGCGCAGCCGCAGGAGGAGATCGGGGTGCCGGGCCGCGACGGTGTTCAGGAAGCCGGTCCGCAGTTCGGTGGACACATCGGGTGCGATGCCGATGACGACGGTGCGCGCAGTGGTGCCGGCTGCCGTGCGGACGAGGCCGGGGAGGGCGTCGAACCGTCGGATCGTGTCGCGGGCCGCCGGTAGCAGCGTCTCGCCGGCGGGGGTGAGTTCGACCTTGTGGTGGGTGCGGACGAACAGGGGGGTGGCGAGTTCGCGTTCCAGGTCCCTGATGCGCTGGCTCAGCGGGGAGGTCGCCATGTGCAGGCGTGCGGCGGCGCGGGTGAAGTTCAACTCCTCGGCGACGGCCACGAAGTACCGCAGATGCAGCATGTCCACCGCCACAACATACGCCCGTCTTCCACGTGACCGGTGCGGTCACGTGCGCGTGCGGGGATTGGTCGTGGCCGCCGGGGACGGTCGCCTCCTAACGTCGGACGGGAAGGGCTCACCCCATCGAGGGAAGGTGTTGACCATGAGCGGCCGACCCATTCGCATCGCCAACTTCTCCGGCTACCTGGGAGACCGGTACACCGCCATCGACGAGGCCGTGGCCGGTGACCCGGTCGACGTGCTGGTCGGTGACTACCTGGCGGAGATCACCCTCGCCGGCCTGTCGGCGCAGTACCAGGAGGATCCGGCGCGGGGCTACGTCGAGTACTTCCTCGACCAGCTGCGGCCGCACCTGGCCACGCTGGCCCGGCGGCGGGTCAAGGTGGTGACCAACGCGGGCGGTTTCCGGCCCGCCGCCCTGGCCGAGGCCGTGCGCGCGGCGGCCGCCCGGGCGGGCGTCGAGGTTTCGGTGGCCCACATCGAGGGCGACGACCTGCTGCCCCGGCTGCCCGAACTGGCGCGGTCAGGGCACCGGCTGGAGCACCTCGACACCGGCCGGCCGCTGGCGTCGTGGGGCGCGGAGCCCGTGTCTGCCAACGCCTACCTCGGCGGTTGGGGCATCGCGCGGGCGCTGGCCGAGGGCGCGGACATCGTCGTGTGCGGCCGGGTCACGGACGCGTCCCTGGCCCTGGGCCCGGCGGCGTGGTGGCACGGCTGGGACGGCACGGAGTGGGACCGGCTGGCCGGTGCGGTCGTCGCCGGGCACATCATCGAATGCGGCCCGCAGGCCGTCGGCGGCAACTTCTCCGGCTTCACCCGCATCCCGGGCATGCTCACCCCCGGCTTCCCGATCGCCGAGATCGCCGAGGACGGCACCAGCGTGATCACCAAGCACCGGCGGGACGGCGGGGCCGTCACGGTCGACACCGTCACCGCCCAGCTCGTGTACGAGATCCAGGGGCCGCGCTACCTCAACCCCGACGTCACCGTCCACCTGGACGGCGTCCGGCTCCATCCGGCCGGTCCCGACCGGGTCCGGGTGTCCGGGGCGGCGGGTTCGCCTCCGTCGCCGACGACCAAGGTCGCGCTCTTCGCGCCCATCGGCCACACGGTCGTGAACACCGTCTACGTGACCGCGCCCGAGGTCGAGGAGAAGGTGGACCTGCTGCGCGCCCAGATCGGCAGGGACCTGCCCGCGGGCGTGGACGAGCTGGACATCACCAGGATCGGGACCGCGGCCACCGACCCCGAGACGCAGTGGGACGCGACGGTCGCGCTGCGGGTCATGGCCGCCGCCCGCGAGCGCGAGCCGCTGGAGCGCCTCGACCTCGCGGGCCGGCTGGGCAGCCTGTACCTGCAGAGCATCCCGGGTTTCTTCCTGGACGGCCAGGCCGTCCCGCAGACCAGCCCGAAACCCAGGATCGACTACTGGCCCGCCCTGCTGGACATCACCGCCGTGGCCCACCGGGTGGTCCTCGCCGAAGGCCGCACCCTCGACATCGCACCCCCCTCCCGGACGGCGACGGCCCGTCAGCCCGTCCACCCCGAGCCCGAGGAAGCCGTAGAGGAAGCCGTGGAGGCAACCCGGGTGCGCCGCGTGCCGCTGGGCACGGTCACCTACGCCCGCAGCGGCGACAAGGGCGGCAACAGCAACGTGGGGATCTGGGCCCACGACCCCGCCGTGTGGCCGTGGCTGCGCCGGACGCTGACCACGGCGCAGCTGCGGCTGCTGCTGCCGGAGGCGAAGGACCTCGACGTGGTCCGCCACGAGTTCGAGCACCTGCGCGCCGTGCACTTCGTCCTGCGCGGACTGCTGGGAACCGGGGGGTCGTCCAATCTGCGGGTCGACCAGGTCGGCAAGGCGGTCGGCGAATACCTGCGCGCCAAGCACGTCCTGGTCCCCGAAGCACTGCTGACCGGCGCGGAGGGCCCCGATGACGCTCACTGACCAACTCGCCGAAGCGGTCGCCGACCCGCTGACCCACGACGCCTTCGACCCGCACGCCCACCTCGCCCAGGTCCTGGCCGGGATCGGGATGAGCCCCGCCGACACCGGGGGTGCCATCGCCTTCCACGGCGCGGACCCGGTGGTGCCCAGCACCCTGCGCCTCGGGGCCGCCTCCGCCATCGCGCTGGCCGCCAAGTCCGCCGCCATCGCCAAGCTCTGGCGGCTGCGCGGCGGTCCCGGACAGGACATCGCGGTGGACCTGCGGGTCACCCCGCACCGGCTCTGCCCCTTCTACGACCGCAGGTGGGAACTGCTGAACGGCCACCCGCCCACCGCCTCGTCGAACCCCTCCCAGGCCCTGGGATTCCGCTTCTACCGTACGGCGGACGACCGCTGGGTCATGCCCCTCAACCCCTACCCCAAGATCAAGATCGCCGCCCAGCGGCTGCTCGACGTCCCGGACGACCCCGACCGCGTGGCCGCCGCCATCGCCCGCCGCGACGCGCGCGAGCTGGAGGAAGCCGCCGGGGCGGCCGGAGTGGTCCTGCCGATGCTGCGCACCACCGGTGAACTGCTCGCCGAGCGGCACTACCGCGACGTCCTCGCCGACCTTCCCCTGATCGAGATCACCAAGATCGCCGACAGCGAGCCCGAGCCGTTCCCCCACGGCGCCGACCAGCCCCTGTCCGGGATGCGCGCGCTCGGCATGGGCCACGTGATCGCCGGCGCCGGCCTCGGCCGGGCCCTCGCCCTGCACGGCGCCGACGTCCTCAACCTCTGGCGCCCGGACGAGTTCGAACACGACCTCACCTACGCCAGCGCCAACGTCGGCGTACGGTCGGCCACCGTGGACCCCTACCAGGGCGAAGGCGCCCGGCGGATCAGAGAACTGCTCGCCTCGGCCGACGTCTTCTACGCCAACCGCAGGCCGGGATACCTGGAACGGATCGGCCTCACCGCGCAGGAGGCCGCGCACCTGCGCCCCGGCATCGTCCACGCCACCGCCTCGCTCAACGGTGAACGAGGCCCCTGGGCGGAGCGCGTGGGCTTCGACCAGAGCGCCGGAAGCCTGACCGGCATGATGCTGCTGGAAGGCGGCGGCCAACGCCCCGCACTGCCGCCGATCCTCGTGGTCAACGACTACATCGTCTCCTGGCTGATGGCCGCCGGCGTCGTCGAGGCCCTGACCCGCCGGGCCACCCACGGCGGCAGCTACCGGGTCCACGTCTCGCTGACCCGCGCCGCCCTGTGGATCCTCGCCATGGGGGTGTTCGACCACGCCTATGCCCACGAGACCGCCGGACACGGCGAGCAGCACGCCTACCTGCCCCCACGGACCTTCACCGCCGACACCCCGCTGGGCCGCTACCAGGGCGTCACCGACCAGGTGGCCATGTCCCGCACCCCCGGCCGGTACCGCACCGTCCTCGTGCCCCGGGGCTCCTGCCGCCCGCAATGGGAGCGGTGACGCCGCGACCCCGGGCCGGTCAGGGGGAGTCCGGCCCGGGGATGCGGACGCCGGCGGAGCGGAGCTCGGTCTCGACCAGTGCGACCAGCCGGGCCCCGCCCGATCCCTGTTCTTCGCCGTGGTGGGCGATCAGCTGGTACCGGCGCGCGGCTTCGGCGCGGGCTTGGAGGCCGGTCACGATCTTCAGCTGGGCGGGGTTGGCGAGGAAGTGGTCGGCCGCGGCGGTCGCGAGTTCGGCGATGCGCGGGTCGTCCGGCTCCCAGGCCGCGGCTTCGGCGCCGCGCTTGAGCAAGGCGACGAACCGGCTGTCCAGCAGGGCGTGTTCGACATGGGTGAGGTAGTCGTCGAAGCCTTCCGGGACCAGGGCCCTGGCCAGCACCCAGCCCTCCCTGGTGGCCGCCGCCTCGTCCGGGGTGAAGCCGAGGTCGGCCATCCGCTCCAGCAGTGCCACGGCGCGGTCGGGCAGCAGCGCCCGGTCGCCGTCGGCGAGCCGGTGCAGCATGTCGCGCCGAGCGGTCAACTCCTCGATCCGTTCGGTGAGTTGACGTTCGACGTCGGCGAGCTTGGCGGTGAACAGTGCGGCGTCGGCGTCGAGCAGGGGCCCGGTCTCGGCCAGCGGCACCCCGGCGGCGGCCAGCGTCCGGACCTGCACCAGCCGCAACAGGTCGGCCGATCCGTACCGCCGGTATCCGGAGCTGTCGCGTTCCGGCTCCTCGGCCAGGCCGAGCTTGTGGTAGTGCCGCACCGTCTTCACCGTGACGCCGACGAACGCCGCCGCCTGCCCGATCGTGACTCCGTTCATCCACCAATCCTGCCTCGGGTTCGAACTCGGTGGCTACGCGCAGCACATCAGTCCGTCGGCCGGGCCGGATCGGCCTGCCCGCCGCGGAACACCTCGCCGACGAGCCTGTGCATCGCCTGCTGGAACGCCCCGCCGACGGACAGGCCGGCGTCGTCCACGCAGTTCAGCGCGGCGGTCAGGGTCCTGCTGCCGTCGGGCGTGCCGTACATCAGCGCCGCGTGGCCCACGGCGGCGCCGTTGTGGGAGATGACGGTGGCGCCGTCGTCCGTCGTCACCACGAACACGCCCAGGCCGTAGTCCATGTTCGGGATGCCCGTCGGGTGCGGGGTACACATCTCGGCCAGCAGCGGGGGCGGCAGGAGCCTGCCGCCCAGGAGCGCGGAGATGAACGTGTGGAGGTCCCGGGTGGTGGAGATCATGTCGCCGCCGCTGGAGATCCAGGAGGGGTTCTGGCGGGTGATGTCGACCGTCCTCTGCTCGCCGGCGTCCTCGTAGCGGTAGTAGGCGTGGGCGTGCGGCTCGGGGACCTCCGGCGAGGCGCCCGGCACCACGGTGCCCGACAGTCCGAGCGGCCCCAGGACCAGCCGCCGCATCTCCTCGGCGACCGGGCGGCCGGTGACCTTCTCGATCAGCAGCCGGGCCAGCACGTAGTTGGTGTTGGAGTAGCTCCAGCCCGCCCCCGGCTCGAACCGGGCCGGCCTGGACAGCGCCAGCCGCACCAGCTCCTGCGGCCGGTAGGTCTTGAACCGGTTGTCCATCCACTCCCTGCCCGTGGTGCCGTAGGGGATGGGGATGCCCGGCGCGACCGTCCCGTCGGCGTAGACCTCGCCGGTGTGGTTGAACACCCCGCTGGTGTGCTGCAACAGCATCCGCACCGTGATCCGCCCGTCCAGCCCGAACTCGGGCAGGTAGTGCGCCGCGGGGGTGTCCAGCCCGACCTTGCCCTCGGCCACCAGTTGCAGCACCAGGGTCGCGGTGAAGGTCTTGGTGCTGCTGCCGATCCGGACCCGCCCGTCCGTCGGCGGCTTCGCGGCCCCGCCCAGTTCGGCCGCCCCGGCGCTGCCGACCCACGCGCCCCGCTCGTCGTGCACGCGCAGCGACACCCCGGTGAAACCGGAGTCGACGATCTCCTCGATCGCCTTCCGCAGTTCCGGGCGGTCCTGCCCGGCGGCGTCGGGGGCGACGGTCCGCAGGGTGCTCTCGTCCTGGCCGGAAGGGCCGGAAGGGCCGGAAGGGCCGGAAAGGGGGAGTGGCATGGTGGTGTGCTCCTTCACATCGGTGACGCCCGGGTCGGCGTCGTGCCGTTGCGAGGAGCTTGAGCCCTGACCCAAGGTCAACCTCAACGGTGATCTGGCTCACAGGCGAGCGGGGGCAAGCCCCGGCGGGCAGGCACCCTCGCCGCTCGGCAGCCTCCACGCCACCCGCCACCGGGAGGCCGCCACGGACCAGTGGCAGCCCGGCAGTCCTCGATGAGAGAAGTGGCGAGAACCGCGGGTTTCCGCGCGGTGCCCGCCGCCACCGGGGCGGACCGCCGCGCGTCGCCCGTGACGGCGGCCTCCGCTTCGGGTATGACGGGTCCACGGCCGTGAAACGCGCACGCCACCGGTGCGACGTTCCCGGCCGCACACATGCCGGTGTCGAACGAGGCGGGCAGTCATGGAACTCGGAGTGTTCGGAATCAGCGCCAAGGCCACGCACGGGCGGCAGGCGACGGCGCGCCTGGCCGCCCTGGCCGAGGAACTCGGTTACCGGTCGTGGTGGGTGGGCGACCACGTGGCGCTGCCCGACCCGCGCACCCCCGACTCGCCCATGGATGCGGACGAGCCGATCCTCGACCCGCTCGTCCACCTCGCCTATGTCGCTGCCCTCACGCAACGGATCGAACTCGGCACCGGGATCATCATCCTGCCCCAACGCCACCCCGTGGTCCTCGCCAAACAACTCGCCAGCCTCGACGTGCTCAGCGGCGGCCGGCTGCGGGTCGGCGTCGGAGCCGGCTACCTGGAACCGGAACTCGCCGCAGTGGGCGTGCCGTTGGCCGAGCGCGGCGCGCGCACCGACGAGTACCTCGACGCCATGACGGCCCTGTGGACCCAGCCCGCACCCTCCTTCCAGGGCAGGTACGTCGCCTTCGACCACCTCGACGCCCACCCCCGCCCCGTACAGACCGGCGGCCCGCGCATCCTCATCGGCGGACACAGCCCCGCCGCCTACCGCAGGGCCGTCGCCCGAGGCCACGGCTGGTTCGGCGCCGGCGACAGCCCCGACCAGCTCGCCGCCAACCTCGCCGGGCTGCGCAAGGCGGCCGACGAGGTCGAACGCCCCGCCCGGCTGGGCCCCCTCGAACTCAACTACACCGCCATGACGCCCGTCGACACCGAGGCCTACCACCGCTACGCAGCACTCGGCCTCACCCGCCTCGTCGTCTACCCCCTGCCCCTCGGCGACGTCCAGGACGTCGCCGACTTCCTCCGCCGACACGCCCGCCTCCCCCACTGAACGAGCCGAGGGCCGGCCGGCATCAGTCAAGTTCCAGCCCCCATCCGTGAAGCGCCCCGACTGCATTGCGTTCATGGCCACCTGCACGAGCGCAATCCAGCGCAAGCGGATCTGGCCCGATCGTGTCGTATGGGCGAGCGGTGGTCTCACGTGGACGTGGGCCGCGCACCGGGCAACCACCCGGGCCCGGGCCGGGGGTCCGGTCAACGACGGGCCCGCCCTCCGGACGCGGACCATCGAGTCATCGCCGCGGCCCGGG
Source organism: Kitasatospora sp. NPDC088861 (assembly GCF_044750105.1). Classification (NCBI taxonomy): domain Bacteria; kingdom Bacillati; phylum Actinomycetota; class Actinomycetes; order Kitasatosporales; family Streptomycetaceae; genus Kitasatospora; species Kitasatospora sp. NPDC088861. Next base: position 120,557 of record NZ_JBIVJF010000011.1, on the reverse strand, counting down.
GAGAACGCGGGGTTCGGGCCCGGTCCGGCGGGAACGGCCGGACCGGGCCCGAAGTGCCGTGGTGGCGGGCAGTGTTACAGGCCGTCGGTGAAGAGGAGGAGGTTGGGGGTGTCCTGGTGGACGTTGCTCAGGACGTTCCGGGTGGCGGCGCGTTGGAGGAAGGCGGCGGTCTCGGCGGGGTCGGCGTCGGGGTGTTCGGCGGTGTAGAGGGCGGCGGCGCCGGTGACGTGGGGCGCGGCCATGGAGGTGCCGCTGAGGGTGGTGCTGCCGCCGCCGAGTTTGGCGGATTCGATGGCCTGGCCGGGGGCGTGGAGGGTGACGCAGGGGCCCCAGTTGGAGAAGGTGCTCTCCTGGTCCTGCCGGTTGGTGGCGGCGACGGTGACGACCCGGTCCGCGGAGGCGGGGGAGGCGGTGCAGGCGTCGGCGGCGTCGTTGCCGGCGGAGACGACGGGCAGGACGCCCTTGTCGGAGAGTGCGGTGGTGGCGTCGTTGAGGGCCTGGGAGCGTTCCTCGCCGGCGGAGGCGTTGAGGACGGCGGGGTACTGGGCGTGGTGGGCGACCCAGTCGAGGCCGGCGATCATCTGGGCTTTGTCGCCGTTGCCGGTGCAGTCGACGATGCGTACGGAGACGAGGCGGGCCTGCGGGGCGACGCCGTAGGTGCGGCCGGCGACGGTGCCGGCGACGTGGGTGCCGTGGCCGTGGCAGTCGCGGCCGTTCTGGCCGTCGCCGACGGCGTCGAAGCCGGGTACGGCGCGGCCGTCGAATTCCGGGTGGGTGTAGTCGATGCCGGTGTCGAGGATGTAGGCGGTCGTTCCGGCGCCGTGGCCGTGGGTGGTGAACTGGCCGTCCAGGGGCAGGTTCCGCTGGTCGATGCGGTCCAGGCCCCAGGTGGCGGCCGGTGCCCGGGTGGCGCTCGCACCGTCGTGGGGGGCCGGGACGCGGAGGGTGGTGTTCTCCTCGACGGCTTCGACGGCGGGGCTGGTTCGTACGGCGCGCAGCAGGAGGGGGTCGAGGGTGGCGGCGAAGCCGTTCAGCGTGTCGGTGTAGGTGAACCTGGGGGTGATGCCGAGTGTGCGCAGGACCTGGCCGGGGTCGCGGCCGTGTTTGAGGGTGACGATGTACTGCCCGGGCACGGCACTGGCGGAGTGCGCCACGGCCACGGCGGCGGTGGTGGCGGTGGTGATGGGTGGCTGGGCGGCATACGCGGCGGGCGCAAGGGCCGTGACGGGTGTGAGGGTGAGCAGCAGGGCCGCCGATGCCCGGCGGAGGGACAGGGGCACGGATCGGGCTCCGATCAGTCGGGTCAGTCGGGTTGCCTGCGGGCCCGGCGGACGCAGGGCACCCGGATCATCCCCGGTGTGGCGGTCGCATCCGCGCCGCCCTGCCGGGCGCGGGGAGCGGACAACCCGTACGGGGGTGGGTGCCGGGAGGCCGAGGCGGGGGAACCAGCCCTGCCGGTCGTCCGGTGGCCGGAGCGCGGTGCGACCCATACCGACCTCGCCCAGGCCCTGTCGCCTCGCCGGTCCGCCGCGCTGGCGACTTGACGAGGAGTAACCGGTTCTCGTTGCCCGCTCCGCATTGAAGCCGCAGGTCACAGGCCCGTGCCGACTGCTGCGGCAGCCCCGCCGAGCGCGTAGCAGGGCGTGGCGGGCCGGTTGCCGGTTGCCGGTTGCCGGGCGTGCGCAGCCAGGTCCGGCCGGGTGGGGGTCAGGCGTCGTTCTGGCTCGACAGGCAGAAGGTCTTGTCGGCGGCGTGTTCGGTCAGGTACCCGGCGGTGATGAGGGCGGCGACGTCGTACGTGCCCGGGATGTCGCCCGGCTTCAGGGCCGGGTCGAGCCACTGCTGGAGTCCGTTGCCCGGCTGGGAGAACGCGCCCGCGATGTGCCCCTGCTGGACGTTGAACGGCCTCTGCACCTCGAAGCAGTGGTAGTTGTCCTCGCCCCCGTTGAGGGAGTCCGGCGGAAGGGCGCGCTGGGAGAACAGTGTGCCGCCGGGGGCGAGGAACGAGCCGTAGGCGCTGTTCCCGAAGCGGTCCAGCTTCTGGTGCTCCGTCATGCTCTGTACAGCCATGTCGAGGGTGCCGTCGTTGTCGGTGAAGCCGTTGTGGTCCGGGTACTTCCACCCCCTCCAGTCCCGGTACCAGTCCAGGAAGCGCACCGGCGTCACTCCGCCCAGCCGGTCGTAGCCCGCCAGCAGCTTGGTCAGCACGGAGTCCGTCGGCAGGGTGACCGGGCCGAGTTCCTTCCGGGTGCAGAGGTAGTTCTCGGCGCCGGTATCGCGGACCTTGGGGACGCCCTCGCACTCCGTGATCGGCACCGCCCGGGAGGCGGGGGACTGCGCGGCGGCGGTGCCGGTGGCGGCCAGCCCCGTCAGGGGTAGGGCGATCGCCAGCGAGAGGGCGGCGAGAGTGGGGGTGCGCATGGGCGGGCGGCTCCGTTCGGGGTGCGGGGCGTGGAGGGGTGGGACTGGGCGGGTTGCGGCCGTCGGCTCGTACGGCGGACCGTGTGGCCGCCGGACCCGCGCACAGTTACGCACGGCGATTTGCCTTCGTGCGCGCACAAGATGTCCGACGCCGCTGGTGCCCACCCGTTCGGCCGATGCCGCTGACGGATGCTCGGCTCGCGGGAGCCGGACCCGTCCCGTCCGCTCCCTCGCCCTCATCCAGCCCTCCGCCTTCACCGGGGTAGCGCTTGTCAGACGACCGCACGCGCCTTGGTGTCGGCTGTCACGCTTCGGCACATGCGGAGCCTTTCCGGTGGTGCCGTAGCATCCGGATGGCAAAAACGCACACCTGTCAGCGGGGGAGAGTACTGCACTTGTTCAAGAGATCGACGGCCGTGCCGGCCGGGGCGGGCGCACGGGCGGCCTGCGCGGCCGTGCTGATGGTGTCGGGTGCCCTGGTGCTCGGCTCATGCTCGTCCGTGGGGTCGCCGGGCGGAGGGCGGGAAACGCCGGGCGGAGGACGGGAAACGCCGAGCGAGCCCACACGTGCCGAGTCCCGGGAGGAGGCGCTGGCCCGGACGGATCGGGTCCAGGGCCACGTGCGCGAGCTGACGGGCCTTGAGCGGGATGCGTGGAGCAAGCTCATCGGCTACTACAGGTGCCCGGGGCGGGGATTGGGTGTGGCCGACGAGGGCGAGGCCTACCAGCTCAGCTCGGGGATCCTGCTCAAGGCCACGGACGACCAGCGCCCCGAGGTGCTGCGGGCGCTGCGGGAGAAGCTGGCGGGCGAGGGCTTCAAGATCACCTCGTCGGCGTCCGGTGCGGACGCTCAGTCCACCCCGCCCACCTGGGAGTTCGATGCCGTCCACGAGTCCGACGGCTACACCGTTTCGGCGGGCGCGTCGAAGCCCGGCCAGGGTGTGAGTGTGATGGTCGTCCTGCCCTGCCAGGCCCCGCCGTCCGCCGGTGCGGCTTCGCCCGCTCCGACGGCCACCACCTGAGGTCGGCGCGTCGGTCACGTCAACTACGCTACTGGAAAAGGTAGTTGGCGTCAGTCCCGGCACGTCGACTCGTGGCGGCGGGACGCCCCGGCGTGGGTGCGCCGGGGCGTCCGGTCAGGCGTCGGTGCGGCTCGTCGCGGTCAGCGGGGCGTACAGCTCGGGGCGGCGGGTGCGCAGGAGGCCGAACTCCCGCCAGTCCCGGCACTGGTCGAGGTCGAGGTCGGCGACGAGGACGGCGGGCCGGTCGCGCGGGGCGCGGAGCAGGATCCGGCCGTACGGGTCGGAGATGAACGACGAGCCGTAGAAGGTGGACCGGCCCTCCGTCCCGATCCGGTTGGGCACGATCATGAACAGCGCGTTGGCGAGGCCGTTGGCGCTGATGGCGTGCTCCCACATGGGCCGGGTGTCGAAGTCCGGGAGGTCCACCTCGGAGCCGATGGCCGTGGGGTGGACGAGGACTTCGGCGCCGCCGAGCGCGTAGGCCCGGGCGAGTTCGGGGAACCACTCGTCCCAGCAGGTGGGGAAGCCGAAGGCGGCGCCCTGGTGGGCCAGGACGGGGAACCCGCTGTCGCCGGGGCGGAAGCACAGGTCCTCGCGGTAGCCGGGGAAGGCCGGGATGTGGTTCTTCCGGGTTCTGGCGACGAGGGTGCCGTCGCGGTCCACGCAGACGGCCGTGTTGTAGCCGAGGCCGCCGTCCTCGGCGCGCTCGTACAGGGAGGCGTGGACGCTGATGCCGAGTTCGGCGGCGAGTTCGGCGGCGAGGCGGGTGGTGGGCCCCGTCTCGACGTCCTCCAGGTGGCGGGCGGCGCCCTCCCCCATCGGGTCGTCGGTGTTGCAGAAGTAGGGACTGCGGGTCAGCTCGGGCAGGCACACCATCGTCGCGCCCTGCGCGGCGGCGAGTGCCACGCCCTCGCGCAGCCGGGCGTCGTGCTCGGCCGGGTCGGTGTGCCAGCGCATCTGCACGAGCCCGACGCGCAGCGGTGCGCGTTCGGCGGGCCTGGTGCGGCCGGGGGAGCCGAGCGGGGAGCCGAAGGAGGTGAGGACGGCGTACGAGGTCACGGGCGGACCGTCCTCGTCTGCCGGCGGGACGTCCGGCAGGTGCGGGAGGCGGGGCCTCCGGCGGCCGTGCGGCCGGTGGTGGTGGACGTGGTCATGGGTGTTCCTTCTGTTCTCTGGTGCCGACGCGGCCCTGCGGTATAACTGAAAGTTCAGTCAGCTTTGCTGGCGTGGTGAAGAATCTAGCCATGCCGGAACGTTCCGGCAAGGGGGTGGCCTGCGAATGGTGGGCGGTTACGCGGTTACGCGGTTACGCGGCTGCGCGGTGACCGGCGTCGGGCAGGGCTCGGCGCGGCGGAAACCCGATGGCGCAACGCGCGTGCGGGCCTCTGGACTTACTAGGACGTCCAACTATATGGTCGACGACAGGTCCGCGGTGTCAGGGAAGCCGGTGTGAGTCCGGCACGGTCCCGCCACTGTGACCGGGGAGTTCGTCCTCGCAGATGAAGGCCACTGGCAGCCAGCCGGGAAGGCCTGGGGGCGTGCGGTGATCCGGGAGTCAGGATACCGGCCGCGGGTGTTCCGTGTTTTCCACGAGGATGGAGACGACACGCATGACTCCGGGCTGCTCCCGCTCCACTGCCGCTCCTGGTCGTCCCGTGCCCACGGCCGCCGGGGCGTCCACGCCCTGACGTTCCGTTCCGCCGCCGCACGCCCGTGCCGCGGGGCGCACCACCGTGTGCCCGCCGACCCGCGGCGGCCTCCGATCCTCCTCCTCTCCCCACCCCTGTCGAGAGAAGGAACCCGATGGTCCGAGAACTGACCCACTTCGTCGCCGGCAAGCCCACCGCCGGCACCTCCGGTCGCTTCGGCGACGTGTACGACCCCAACACCGGCCGGGTGCAGGCCCGGGTGCCGCTGGCCAGCCGGGCCGAGGTCGAGGCGGTGATCGCCGACGCCGCGCAGGCCCAGCCCGGGTGGGCCGCGTGGAACCCGCAGCGGCGGGCCCGCGTCCTGCTGCGCTTCCTCCAACTCGTCGAGCAGGAGAAGGACGAGCTGGCCCGGCTGCTGTCCGCCGAGCACGGCAAGACCGTGGCCGATGCCCACGGGGACATCCAGCGCGGCCTGGAGGTCGTGGAGTTCGCCGCCGGCATCCCGCACCTGCTGAAGGGCGAGTTCAGCGACAACGCGGGCACCGGCATCGACGTGTACTCGATGCGCCAGCCGCTCGGCGTGGTCGCGGGCATCACGCCGTTCAACTTCCCGGCGATGATCCCGCTCTGGAAGGCCGCACCCGCCCTCGCCTGCGGCAACGCCTTCGTCCTCAAGCCCTCGGAACGCGACCCCTCGGTGCCGCTGCGCCTCGCCGAACTGCTCCTGGAGGCCGGGCTGCCGCCGGGCGTGCTGAACGTGGTCAACGGCGGCAAGGAGGCCGTGGACACCCTGCTGGAGGACCCGCGGGTGCAGGCGGTCGGGTTCGTCGGCTCCACGCCGATCGCCCAGTACGTGTACGCCACCGCCGCCGCGCACGGGAAGCGGGCGCAGTGCTTCGGCGGTGCCAAGAACCACCTGGTCGTGATGCCGGACGCCGACCTCGACCAGGCCGCGGACGCGCTGATCGGCGCCGGCTACGGCTCGGCCGGCGAGCGCTGCATGGCGATCTCGGTGGCCGTCCCGGTGGGGGAGGAGACCGCCGACGCCCTGGTGGCCAAACTGGTCGAGCGGATCGCCGCGTTGAAGGTCGGGCGCTCGGACGACCCGGCGGCGGACTTCGGCCCGCTGGTCGGCGCCGACGCGCTGGAGCGGGTCCGCGGCTACCTGGACCTCGGGGTCGAGGAGGGCGCCGAACTCGTGGTCGACGGGCGGGACTTCCGGCTGGAGGGGCACGAGGGCGGCTACTTCCTCGGCGCCTCGCTGTTCGACCGCGTGACTCCCGACATGCGGATCTACCGGGAGGAGATCTTCGGCCCCGTCCTGACCGTGCTCCGTGCCGCCGACTACGAGGAGGCGCTGCGCCTGCCCAGCGAGCACGAGTTCGGCAACGGCGTGGCCGTCTACACCCGGGACGGCGACACGGCGCGGGACTTCGCGCGCCGGGTGAACACCGGCATGGTCGGCGTCAACGTGCCGATCCCCGTGCCGGTCGCGTACCACACCTTCGGCGGCTGGAAGCGCTCCGGGTTCGGCGACCTCAACCAGCACGGGCCGGACTCGATCCGCTTCTACACCCGCACCCGCACCGTCACCTCGCGCTGGCCCTCCGGGGTCAAGGAGGGCGCGAGCTTCACCATCCCGACGATGGGCTGAGGGCGCCGTGCACGACCTCACAGAGGACCAGCTCGCCATCGCGGCGACCACCCGGGCCTTCGCCCGCGAACACCTGGCGCCGAACGCGGTCGCGTGGGACCAGGCCAAGCACTTCCCGGTGGACGTGCTGCGCAAGGCGGCGGACGTCGGCCTGGCCGGTGTCTACGTCCGCGAGGAGTCCGGCGGCTCCGGACTCACCCGCGCCGACGGCGTGCTCGTGTTCGAGGCGCTGGCCACCGGCTGCCCGTCCATCGCCGCCTACCTGTCCATCCACAACATGGTCGCCTGGATGATCGACCGTTACGGCGACGACGCCCAGCGCGCCCGGTGGCTGCCGGGCCTCAGCGCCATGGCGACCCCCGCCAGCTACTGCCTCACCGAGCCCGGCGCGGGCTCGGACGCGGCGGCACTGACCACCCGGGCCCGCCGGGACGGGGACCACTGGGTCCTCGACGGCGTCAAGCAGTTCATCTCGGGCGCCGGCGTCTCCCGGGTCTACCTGGTGATGGCCCGCACCGGCGGACCGGGGGCCGGCGGGGTGTCCGCGTTCGTCGTCGAACGCGACGACGCCGGCGTCTCGTTCGGTCCCGACGAGAAGAAGATGGGGTGGAACGCCCAGCCCACCCGCCAGGTGCTCCTGGACGGCGTCCGGCTCCCGGCCGACCGCCTCCTCGGAGCCGAGGGCGAGGGCTTCCGGATCGCCATGAACGGGCTGAACGGAGGCCGGCTCGGCATCGCCGCCTGCTCCCTCGGCGGAGCGCAGGACGCTCTGGAGCGGGCCACCGGCTATCTGGCGGACCGCGAGGCGTTCGGCGCCCGGCTCCTGCACGCCCAGGCGCTGCAGTTCCGGCTCGCCGACATGGCCACGGAGCTGGAGGCGGCCAGGTCGCTGCTCTGGCGGGCCGCCTCGGCCCTGGACCGGGGGGACCCCAGGGCGCCGGAGCTGTGCGCGATGGCCAAGCGGCACGCCACCGACACCGGCTTCGAGGTCGCCAACCAGGCGCTCCAACTGCACGGCGGCTACGGCTACCTGGCCGAGTACGGCATCGAGAAGATCGTCCGCGACCTGCGGGTGCACCAGATCCTGGAAGGAACCAACGAGATCATGCGCGTCATCGTCGCCCGCGGCCTGATCGGGGCCGCGTGATGGCCGGGACCGACCTCGACGAGGTCCTGGTCCACCGCGAGGGCCGGGCGGGCCTGATCGTCCTCAACCGCCCCGCAGCCCTGAACGCCCTCACCCACGGCATGGTGCGGAGGATCTCCGAAGCGCTGGACGCGTGGGAGGAGGACGAGCGGGTCGCAACCGTGGTCATCACCGGCGCCGGTGAGCGGGCCTTCTGCGCCGGCGGCGACATCGTCGCCATCCACCGCGCCGCCACCGGCGCGGCCCCGGGCGCCGTCGAGGAGTTCTGGCGCGACGAGTACCGCCTCAACGCCCGCATCGCCCGCTACCCCAAGCCCTACGTCGCGCTCATGAGCGGCATCGTGATGGGCGGCGGGGTCGGGGTCTCCGCCCACGGCAGCGTCCGGATCGTCACCGAGACCACGCGCATCGCCATGCCCGAGGCCGGCATCGGCTTCGTCCCGGACGTGGGCGGCACCTACCTGCTCGCCCTCGCGCCCGGCGAGTCGGGTACCCACCTCGCCTTGACCGCGGGCTCCGTCGGCGCCGCGGACGCGCTGCTCTGCGGCCTCGCCGACCACTTCGTCCCGGCCGAGCGGCTGCCCGCGCTGCTGGACGACCTGGCCGAACTCCCCGTGCACGACGCCCTCGAACGGAACGTCGGGCCCGCACCGGCCGGCGTGCTGGACGGCCGGCGGGCGTGGATCGACCGCTGCTACGGGGCCGGCACCGTGGAGGAGATCCTCGACCGCCTGCGGGACAGCGGCGAACCGGAGGCCAAGGAGGCCGCGGACCGGATCGCCGCCAACTCGCCCGCCGCCGTGAAGGCCACCCTGGCGGCGCTGCGCCGGGCCCGTACCCTCGGCCCGCTGGAGGCCGTCCTCGACCAGGAGTACCGGACCTCCTGCGCGGCGCTCTCCACACCGGACCTGGCCGAGGGGATCCGCGCCCAGGTGATCGACAAGGACCGTTCCCCGCGGTGGAACCCGTCGACGCTGAGCGCCGTCGAGCCCGCCGCGGTGGCCCGCTACTTCGCCCCGCTCGGCGACCGGGAACTCGGCCTGGCCCCCACCACACCCCTGGAGCGCTGGTGACCCGCCGCAACGGAGTCAACGGATTCAACGGAGTCATCGGATTCATCGGCCTCGGCAACATGGGCGGCCCGATGGCCGCCAACCTCGCCGAGGCCGGGCACACCGTGACCGGCTACGACCTGGCACCCGAGGCGCTGCGGCGGGCGGAGGAGGGCGGCGTCCGTCCGGCGCGGTCCGCGACCGAGGCGGTGCGGGAGGCCGACGTCGTCATCAGCATGCTGCCGGCCGGCCGGCACGTGCTGGCCGCCTACGCGGACCTGCTGCCCGCCGCCCGCCCGGGAACGCTCTTCGTCGACTGCTCCACGATCGACGTCGCGGACGCCCGGGCGGCGCACGACCTGGCCGTGACCGCCGGGCACCGGGCAGTGGACGCGCCGGTCTCCGGCGGGGTGGTCGGTGCCACGGCCGCGAGCCTCACCTTCATGGTCGGAGCCGCCGAGCCGGACTTCGAGGCGGCCCGACCGGTGCTGGAGGCGATGGGCCGCAAGGTCGTGCACTGCGGATCCCCCGGAGCGGGGCAGGCCGCGAAGATCTGCAACAACATGATCCTGGGCATCTCGATGATCGCGGTCAGCGAGGCCTTCGTGCTCGGAGAGAGCCTCGGGCTCAGCCACCAGGCCCTCTACGACGTCGCCTCGACCGCCTCCGGCCAGTGCTGGGCGCTCACCACCAACTGCCCCGTCCCCGGGCCGGTGCCGACCAGCCCGGCCAACCGCGACTACGCGGCCGGGTTCGCCGCCGCCCTGATGGCCAAGGACCTCGGACTCGCCGCCGGGGCCGCCGACGCCGCGGGCCTGCCCACGGACCTCGGACGCAGGGCGGCACAGCTGTACGCGGACTTCGCTCAGGCCGACGGGGGCGCCGGCCTGGACTTCTCGGCGATCATCACCACCCTGCGGGAGGACGGCAAGTGACCGGCTACGAGACGATCCTGGTCGAGCGCAAGGGCCGGGTGGGGCTGATCACGCTCGACCGGCCCAAGGTGCTGAACGCGCTCAACACCCTGCTGATGAACGAAGTCGTGCAGGCGGCAACGGAGTTCGACCGTGACCCGGAGATCGGCGCGCTGGTGATCACCGGCTCCGAGAAGGCCTTCGCGGCCGGCGCCGACATCAAGGAGATGCAGTCGCTCGACTTCGTCGACGCCTACCTCGGCGACTGGTTCGCCGCCTGGGACCGCTTCGCCGCGCTGCGCAAGCCGGTGGTGGCGGCGGTGGCGGGCTACGCGCTGGGCGGCGGCTGCGAGCTGGCGATGCTGTGCGACGTCCTCCTGGCGGCGGACACCGCGAAGTTCGGGCAGCCGGAGATCAAGCTCGGCGTGATCCCCGGCATCGGCGGCTCGCAGCGGCTGACCCGGGCGGTCGGCAAGGCGAAGGCGATGGAACTCTGTCTGACCGGCCGGATGATGGGCGCCGAGGAGGCCGAGCGGGCCGGCCTGGTCTCCCGCATCGTCCCGGCGGGCCAACTGCAGGCCGAGGCCCTGGCGGTGGCCGAGACGATCGCGGCGATGTCCACCCCGGCGGCCGTCATGCTCAAGGAGAGCGTCAACCGCTCGTACGAGACCACGCTCGCCGAGGGCGTCCGCTTCGAACGGCGACTGTTCCACGCCACGTTCGCCACGGCGGACCAGAAGGAGGGCATGGCGGCCTTCGCCGAGAAGCGCCCACCGGAGTTCCTTCACCGCTGACGGTCCGAGCGGTTCGCGGCGCGATGTGGCGCGATGCGGCGGACGATCCCTTGACCGGGACTTCTCCGTCTCGCCATGATGGGCCGTCATGTTGTGACTCCGCCGCTGGGGGAAGTCCGGTTCGAATCCGGCGCTGACCCGCAACGGTAGGCCGCCGATCCGATGTCGGCGGCGAGCCCGAGTACCCGGCGGCGGAGGTGTGTCGTCCCCTCCTCCCGTCGTGGTCTGCGGGCCGGAGCTCCGAGGGCTGCCCGGCTTGTTGCCGCCGTCCTCCGGGCCCCTGCGTGCGGGCCCGGAAAGGCCCACCGTGTCCTCGTTCCGACGCCCCCTGCGCCTCTTCGCGATACCCGCGCTCGCCCTCGCCACCGTCCTCCCGGCGGCCGCTGCCGCCCACGCGGCACCTGCCGCCGCGACTTCGTCCCCGACGGTCCGCCCCGACGCCGCCGCGGGCGGCTGGCTCGCCCGCCAACTCGTCGACGGCGACCACTTCGAGTCCGTCTTCAACGGGACCGCCTACCCCGACCAGGGCCTGACCATCGACGCCGTGCTGGCCTTCGCCGCCTCGCACAGCTCCGACCAGGCCGCCACGAAGGCCACCGCCTGGCTGGCCAAGCCCGAGGTCATCAGCGGCTACCTCGGCGACGGCACCACCGAGGCCTACGCGGGCGCGACCGCCAAGCTGCTGCTCGCCGTCGAGGTGCGCGGCGGGAACCCGACGGCCTTCGGCGGCGTCGACCTGCCGGCCCGCCTGCGCTCGCTCCAGACCGCCGAGGGCCGGTTCTCCGACCGCTCGCAGTGGGGCGACTACAGCAACGCCTTCGGCCAGTCCCTGGCCGTGATCGCCCTGCACCGCACGGCCGGTGGGGCCCCGGCGACGGCCGTCGACTTCCTCGCCAACAGCCAGTGCGCGGACGGCGGGTACCCGGTCGCCTTCGGCCAGGCCACCTGCGCCAGCGACCCGGACGCCACCGCGCTCGCCGCCCAGGCCCTCGCCGCGACCGGCCGCACCGCCAAGGCCGACGCCGGACTCGGCTGGCTGACTGCCCACCAGAACGCCGACGGCGGCTTCTCGGCCGCCGGGGCCGCCGCGTCCAACGCCAACACCACCGGCCTCGCCACGCAGGCGCTGCTGGCCGGCGGACGCTTCGGGGCCGGCCTCAAGGGCTGGAGCAGCCTGGTCAAGCTCCAGCAGGGCTGCGCCACGGACCCGGGCGTGCGCGGGGCGGTCGCCTACGACGCGACCGGCTTCAACCCGGCCACCGGCGCCCGGGCCACGGCGCAGGCCGTCCTCGGCCTCGCGGGCACCCCGCTGGCCACCCTCTCCGCCGCCGGTGCCCGCCCGGACGCGCCCGTGCCGGCCTGCCCGGCGACCACCCGCTGACCCCGCGAGGAGAGCTCCGATGACCGACACCATGGCGCCCGCGCGCCCGGCCCGCCGCACCCTCGGGTCGATCGCCGCCGCCGCTGCCCTCACCGCCGGACTGCTCGGCGCCTCCGTCGTCCAGGCCCCGCAGGCGCGGGCCGCCGCCTGCGACGGCACCACCGGCGTCACCGTCGTGGTCGACTTCACCGCCGTCGGCGGTGGCATCCAGACCGGCTGCGCACCCGGCGACCCGGCCAGCGGCCTGGCCGCGCTGACCGGCGCCGGGTTCGCGTACACCTTCCACCCGCGCTACCCGGGCTTCGTCTGCACCATCAACGCCCTGCCGACGACCTGCGCCAACCCCACCGGCAGCGCCTACTGGTCGTACTGGCACGCCCAGCACGGCGGCCCCTGGTCGTACAGCAACCTCGGCGCGGGCAGCTACAACCCGGCGCCCGGCGACGTCGAGGGCTGGTCCTTCGGCGCCGGCGCCCAGCCGGGCGTCACCGCGCCCTGACCTCCGGAGACACCCCGGTGCCCCGGCCCCTCCGGAAGGGGGGCCGGGGCACCGGCGGTTCAGAGTTCAGACGGTGCGGGACGTTCGGCGCCGCCGGGCGAGCTGTTCGGTCAGCAGCTGTGCGAGCGGCCCCGCGCGCCGGGGTCGGTGCGCGGGGCCGCTGTGGGTCATCGGGTGGTTCAGCAGTGGGGCAGGCCGGGCACGTTGTGGAACATCGCCGCGCCGTCCACGTAGGGTGCGAACGTCCAGGAGGACCCCGAGGGGGTGACCACACCGTACTGGTACACCCACGTGGTGTGGTACCAGACGTCGCCGTCATTGCCGACGTTCCCGCCGGCCACCCAACAGTCCGCCCAGGCCGAGTCGCCCGGCGCGAGGGTGATGTTGTTGTACTTGCCGGACCCCGCGTCGGCGGCGGTGTAGACGCCCGCGGAGTGGCTGGTGCTCAGCCGGACCCACTGCGGGGAGGAACCGATGTTGGACGGGTTCGGGTCGGCGGACGCCAGCGACGTCACGCCGACGACGGATGCCCCGGCCAGAGCGAGTGCGGCGAGCGCCTTGATCGAACGGGTCATGATGTGATTCCCCGATTCCTCCCGGCCCTCCTGTAGGGCTGGTCGGTGATGAGCAAACCGCACCTCGACCGCGCAGTCCAGGCTGCAAACCGGCCAGGTCCCGTTCCCCAGAAGTCCCCCAGGCGGACCGCGAGTTGGGGGACCGTCGGGTCGCGAAGAGGGTGGCCTGGGGCGCCGGCGTCGGGTGGTGCGGGCTCGGCCCGCCGGTGGGCCCGGTGGAGGCCGCTCCGTGCACCGGAGAGCTGACGGCAGGTCAGTTCGTCGCTTTCGTGGCTTGGCTCGTACCCGGCGTCCAGGACGGCCAGGGTCTCCGGATCAGTTGCCGTAGCGGAGCGAGACGGTGTCGCCGAGGTGGACGGTGGTGGCCCGGGTGGCGCCGGTGGCGGTGGTGCCGTCCAGGCTGACCTGCCAGGTGGAGGAGCCGCTGTTGGCCGTGCCGTTGATCGCGGTGACGGTGTCGCCGCCGGTGGACGGGGCGACCGAGGTGACGCAGCCGCTCGGGGCGGCGCCGGCGGCCGCGTCGAGGACGTCGCCGAGGGTCGCGGTGGTGCCGGTCGGGGTGAGGGTGGCGGCGCAGACCTTGAGCGCGCCGGTGCCGTCGTCGATGACCAGCGCGAGCTTGGCGGCGGTGCCGGGGACGAAGGCGGTGGCGGCGGCCCAGGCGGGCTCGCCGGTGGTGGTCGGGGTCGGCGGGGTGGCGGTGAAGCCGGCGCCGGCGACGGCGCGCAGGCCGTCGACGGAGGCGTAGGGGGAGGGGGTGGTGTCGGTGGGCAGGTACTTGAAGCCGCCGCCGGGCTTGAACTGCTGGGCGATCAGGAAGTCGACGGGGCTCTTGCCGGTGCCGCTGGTGAAGTCGGTGCCCTGGGGGTTGATGCCGCAGGCGTTGAGGCCGGAGACGGCCCAGCCGTTGGAGTCGGTGTTGACGCCGAACACGGCGTTGAAGGCGCCGGAGGCGGTGAGCTTGCCTTTGAGGAAGTTCTTGGCGGCGACGATCGCCGGGTCGGTGGCGGGGACGCCCCCGGCGCAGAGCGAGGCCATGGCGGCGCCGGTCATGTCGATGTCGCTGCCCTGGGCGAGGGCGTTCGGGTCGCCCGCGGCCTTGCTGAAGTTCCAGCCGCCGTCGTTGTGCTGGTTGGCGCGCACCGCCGTGACGGAGGTGTCGAGCAGCGGCTGCGGGACGCGAGGGCTGCCGGCCTGGGTCTTGGCGCCCGCGAGGGCTAGGAGGCCGAAGACGGTGCCGTTGAAGTTGGCGGACGGGCCGTAGTAGCCGGGTTCGGCGGTCTGCCAGTAGGCGGCGAGGTCGGCGACGAGGTTGCGGCCCGGGCCGACCCGGGCGGGGTCGATGCCGGCGGCGTAGGCGTTGAGGATGCCGCGCTCGTAGTCCGTGACGACCGGCGAGGCGCTCGGCCAGCCGGGGGCGGCGAGCTGGCCGCGGTAGACCAGGCGGGCGTTCTTGGTGGGGTCGCCGCCGGGGGTGACGTCCGCGGCGGCCGTGCCGGCGGCCGCGAGTGCGCTGAACGCCCACTCGTTGGAGAGCCCGCCGCCGGTGGCGTAGCTGCCGTCGGCGGCCTGGAGCGACTTCAGGTAGGTGACGCCGGTGCTCTTCGAGGTGGCTATCTGGGTCGGGCTGGCCGTCGCGTGGGCGGGGACGGCGGAGAGCAGGAGCGAGCCGGCCGTCAGGGCGACGGTGACGGCGGAGGCGGCGCGGGCAGGGGTGGTCCGCGAGGGGGCGAGGAGGGACACGGGACAGGCTCCTTGGGGTGGCGGACGCCGACCCTGCCCCGGAGTTCCGGCGTCCGTTCGAGGGCGCGCGACGGCCGGAGCGGTCGCCGCCCGGATCGCGTGGGCCGGCTTTCGCCATGGTGCGTGGCCGGGCGGGCATCCGGGCTCGGGGCAGCACGATCGCCACCCCACACCGCTGCGCGTCAGCCCCGGATTCGCACCGGGTTCCCCCGCTCGGCCACCGCGGACGCTACCGCACGGCGCACCGGCCGACGAGGTGATGTGATCGACATGACGGACCGTTGACTCCCGTTCGGCCGTCGTGGTCTGATGAACCGATTTTTTGCCCTCGGCATTCAGGGGAAGCCGGTCCAACTCCGGCGCTGACCCGCAACCGTGGACCCACCTGTGGTGGGTGAGCCGGAATGCCTGGACCGGGGGCCCTGTTCACAGAGCACTTGCGTCGTCGCGGACTACGACGCGGTCCGGACGGTCCCTGCCCAGGAGACCG
Organism: Kitasatospora sp. NPDC088861; assembly: GCF_044750105.1. Taxonomy (NCBI): domain Bacteria; kingdom Bacillati; phylum Actinomycetota; class Actinomycetes; order Kitasatosporales; family Streptomycetaceae; genus Kitasatospora; species Kitasatospora sp. NPDC088861. Next base: position 105,216 of record NZ_JBIVJF010000011.1, on the reverse strand, counting down.
TGGGCTGCGCCGTTGCGCCCTGCGTCGACCGACCAGGGAGTCGTCGTGAGGGTCAGCAGCAGTCGCACACGTCACAGGAACCGGGACCTCGCCTCCTTGGTGGTCGCCGGTGCTGTCGCGGTCGCCGCCTGCGGAAGCGTCCTGTTCGGGCGCCCCGGCACTGCGGCCGCCGACCCGATCGAGCAGTGCACGGCGACGACGGGCGCGATCGTCGCCGTCGACTTCACCCACTGGGGCGGCGGCGTCGTCCGGGGCTGCGACGCCCGCCCCACGACCGGGATGAACCTGCTGCACGCCGCCGGCTTCACCACCGCCGGAACCGAGCACGACGGACCCGCCTTCATCTGCCGACTCGGAACCGGGACCTTCAACAGCGGCACCCAGTACCCGACGCCGGCCGAGGAACCCTGCGTCAACACCCCGCAGGCCACCGCGTACTGGTCGTACTGGATCGCCGAACCCGGCCAACAGGCCTGGTCCTACAGCCGGTTCGGCGCCGGGACGCAGAAGCCCAAGCCCGGCGAGGTCGAGGCCTGGGTGTACGGCGGCACCGACATCGGCGGCACCAGCGGGGCACCGGGCTTCACGCCGGACTCCGTCCGGGCGAAGAGCGGTGGTTCGCCGGCTTCGCCGTCCGCCTCGCCGTCGCCCTCGGCGACCCTGACCCCGACTCCGACCTCGACCCCGACTCCGACCGGGCCGTCCGCCGCCGGTGACCCGGCGGCCGCCGCGGCCTGGCTGGCCCGCCAACTCGTCGGCGGCGACCACATGGAGAACTGGGCCGTCGAGGGGCCGGACTACCCCCGGACCGCCCTCACCGCCATCGCCCTCGCCGCCGCCGGCACGCAGGACCCGGCGCTGCGCAGGACGGTCGCCTTCCTCTCCGCTCACACCGACGCCTTCCTCCACCCCGACGGACCGGCCGGCCGGCCCGATGCGAGGGCCGCCGCACTGCTGGCCCTCGTCGCCGAGAGCACCGGTGGCGATCCCCGGGCCTTCGGCGGCCGGGACCTGATCGCCGCGCTCACCGGCCATGTCTGCACGGCGGCGGGGGAGAACGGCAAGTGCACCGCCGCCGGGGACTTCCTCGGCGCGGCCTCGCCCTGGGTTCAGTCCCTCGGCGTCATCGCCCTCCAGCGCGCCGGCGTCACGCCACCCGCCCCGGCGCTCGCCCGCTTCACGGCGCTCCAGTGCGCCGACGGCGGGGTGGCCGGATCGATGATCGTCGCTGGCGACCACTGCGAGTCCGACCCGCTCACCACCGGCCTCGCGGTCCTCGCCCTGCGTACGGCGCCCGGGTACGAGACGGCCGCGAGGAAGGCTTCGGACCAGCTCGCGGCCGGACAGCAGGCCGACGGATCCCTCCTCCCGTACCTCGGCGCCCCCGGCGACACCATCAGCACCGCGAGCGCGGCCCAGGCGTTCAAGGCCACCGGACAGGACACCCGCCGGGCCGCCGCCACGGCCTGGCTCGCCGCCCGGCAGGGCACGGACGGCGGCTTCGGCCCCGACGCGTCGACCACCGACCCGGACCCGGCGGCCACCGAGCAGGCGATCCTGGCCCTGACCGGCACCGACCTCACCAGCGTCCGACACAACCCGGACGCCACCACCCCGCCGACGACACCCGCCAGCACGCCGCCGACCTCGCCCGCGACCACGCCGCCTGCCGGGAGAGCCCCCGACGCCGCCAAGGGCAGCGCCTACCTCACCGACCCGTCCCGCCTGATCAACGGCCGCTACTACGAGGGCTTCCCGGCCTTCGCCGACTTCGGCCTCACCATCGACGGCGCCTACGCCCTCGCGGCCACCGGCACCGACGACGCCGCGCTGCGCAGGATCGTCGACTTCCTGGACCAGCCGGGCAAGGACGCCGGCGAGCGCACCGTCAACGACTGGACCGGCATCGGCACCGAGTACGCAGGCGGCGGCTCGATCGGAAAGGAGGCGCTGCTCGCCGAGGTGGTCGGCCGCAACCCGCGCGCCTTCGGCGGCCACGACCTGATCGCCGCCCTGGCCGCCCTCGTGTGTATCAAGGCCGACCAGAACACCGGCTGCGCGGCGCCCGGCAACTACACCTACGCGACCTCGGTGTTCTCCCAGGCGCTCGGCATCATGGCCCAGCTCCGGGCCGGGGACTCGACGAACGCGGCTCCCGCGATCGCCTACCTGAAGGGCCTCCAGCACCAGGACGGCTCGTGGCCGAGCCTGATCCCCGCCACCGGTGACTCCGACGTGGACAGCACGGCGATGGCCGTCATGGCCCTCGCCCTCGTGCCGGGCGACGAAGCCGCGCGGGCCGTCGACCAGGGCCTCGGCTGGCTCGCCGCGCGGCAGCTGCCCGACGGCGGCTTCCCGGGAGCGGCCGGCGACTCGACCAACTCGGCCGCGCTCGCCATCCAGGGCATGACACTGCGCCAGTCCACGTACGGCGCCCAGATCGCCAAGGCGCGCGACTTCCTGTCGGGCCAGCAGAACGGCGACGGCGGGTTCAACGTGGCCTCCGCCGGGCAGCCGGGATCGGACGTCCGCGCGTCCACGCAGGTGCTCGGCGGTGCCACCGGGATCTCGTTCGGCACGCTGTTCCGGGAGCTCGGGGGAACGTCGACGCCGACGCCCACTCCGACTTCCACCGGGACGGCGACCCCGACGGCGACCCCGACGGGTTCGCCGACCAGCACCCCGACCGGCACGCCCACGGGCACACCGACCGGCACACCTACGAACATTCCCACGAACACGCCGGGCCCGACGGGCTTGCCCGCCACGGCTGGGCCCTCGGACACCGCCGCTCCCTCGACCGGCGACGGTTCGGCCACCTGGTCGGCCGGCGGCATCGACGCCCCGGCCGATGGCAGGGGCGCGCCCGCCGGTGGCGTGGCGGCGCAGACCGGCTCCGGCAGCCTGGCCGGGACCGGAACCCAGGCCCTGACGCTGACGGCGGGTGCGGGCGTGCTGACCGCGCTCGGCGCGGCGGCCGTCCTCGTCGCCCGGCGCCGCACCGCGGCCGCCCCGGGGCGTCACCGGTGAGCCGGGGACTCGGCGGTCGGCTCGGCCGGCTGTCCGGGGCGGCGGCCCTGACCTTCGCCCTCGCGTTCGGTGGCGTCGCCGTGGGCACCGCCCCGGCGTCCGCGGCGCCGCTGCCGATCGACCAGTGCACCACCGCCTCCGGCGTGGTGCTCGCCGTGGACTTCAGCAAGTGGGGCGGCCCGCTGCTGCGTTCCTGCGGGACCACCCCGACCACCGGCTTCACCCTGCTCAACCAGGGCGGCTGGAAGACCACCGGGACCGGCCACGACGGTCCGGCGTTCATCTGCCGGATCGGCTACAGCGGCTTCCAGGGCGGTAAGCAGTTCCCGGCCCCGGACCAGGAGAAGTGCGTCCTGACGCCCCCGGCCACGGCCTACTGGTCGTACTGGCACGCCGATCCGGGCCAGAACGAGTGGTCCTACAGCCAGCTCGGCGCGATGAGCTACCAGCCGAAGCCCGGCAGCGTCGACCTCTGGATCTTCGGTGGCACCAACGTCGAGGGCACCGAGGGGCGGCCGGGCTTCTCGCCGGACAGCGTTCGCGCCCACAACTCCAGCCCCGGCGGGCAGCCCGCCGACCCCGGTCAGGGCACCACGGGCGGCTCCGGCGATTCCAGCGTCTCCGGCGGCGGGTCGACGGGTGCCACGGGTACGACCGGCGGCAGCGGCAGCGGCACCGGTTCGAGCGACGGAACCGGCGGAACCGGCGGAACCGGCGGCACCGGCGGTACCGGAAACGCAAGCGGAACCGGCAGCACCGGCACCGCCGGTGGCACCGGATCGGGCCGGGCCCCGGCCCCCGCCAAGCCCCCGGCGGGCGGAGCCCGTCCGCCCGCGCCCGCCACTACCCCGGGGCCCGGCGCCGCCGCCACCCCCGAGGACGGCATCACTCCGCCCGGAGCGCCCGAGCCGACGCCCGTGCCCGCCACACCGGTGCCGGTCGAGCCGTCCACCGCGCCGCCGACGGACACCCCGAGCGATCAGCCGACCCCGCAGACGGTCGAGGCCGCGGCCGCGCCGACGTCGACCTCCGCCGTGCCCGGCGGCGTGGTGGACGCCAATCCGGTGGCCGACGCCCCGCACGACTCCGGGTCGATGGCCCCCGCCGTCATCGCGACCGCCCTCGTGGGGGCGCTGGGCGCGGCCACCGTGGTCGTCGCGCGACGGCGCCGCCGCCGGGCCGAGTGATCCGGTGACCATGCCCGACAAACCCGACGCCGGCCCCCCGAAGCCCACCCCGAAGCCGAAGCCCACCCCCGGACGGGACGCCGGGAGCCGGCGCAGCCCCCGGAACCTGCACCCGCTGGCCTGGTGGACCTGGGCGCTCGCCCTGGCGACGGCGGCCAGCCGCACCACCAACCCGCTGCTGCTCCTGCTCGTCCTCGCCGTGCTCGGCTACGTGGTCACCGCCCGCCGGACCGAGGCCCCGTGGGCGCGCGGGTTCACCTACTACCTGTGGCTGGCTCTGACCGTGGTGGCGATCCGGGTGGTGTTCCGGTGCGTCTTCGCCACCGGCATCACCCCGCACGACCACCTGCTCTTCTCGCTCCCGCACCTGCCCACCCCCGCCTGGTACGCGGGCATCCAGATCGGCGGGCCGGTCTCCCTGGAGGCGACCCTCTCCGCCGCCTTCGACGGGCTGCGCCTGGCCTGCCTGATCTGCTGCATCGGCGCCGCCAACACCCTCGCCAACCCCAAGCGCGCCCTGCGCGTCCTGCCCAGCGCCCTGTACGAGCTGGGCGTCGCCGTGACGGTGTCGCTCAGCGTCGCCCCGCAGCTGGTGCAGAGCGTCCAACGCGTCGCCCGGGCACGGCGGTTGCGCGCCGGGCAGCGGAAGGGCATCCGCGCGCTGCGCGGCATCGTCGTCCCGGTGCTGGAGGACGCGCTGGAGCGTTCGCTGCACCTGGCCGCCGCGATGGACTCGCGCGGCTACGGCCGCTCCGGCACCGCGACCCGCCGCTCCCGCCGCATCACCGGCGCCCTGATGCTGCTCGGCATGTGCGGCCTGTGCGCCGGGGTGTACGGGCTCCTGGACGGAACCGCCCCCGCTGCCCTGGGACTTCCCGCCTTCCTCGCGGGCGCCCTGCTCTGCGTGGCGGGGCTGATCCTCGGCGGCCGGCGCGTACGGCGCACCACCTACCGGCCGGACCGCTGGCGGGCCGCCGAGTGGGGCGTCGCGGGCTGCGGGGTGACCGCCGCCGTCCTGCTGTTCGCCACCGTCGGCTACGCCGCCACCGATCTCAACCCCTCGCTCTACCCGCTCAGTTGGCCGAGCCTGCCGCTCGTCCCGGTGCTCGCCCTGCTGCTGGCCGGCGCCGCCGGGGTCATCGCGCCTCCGCCCGGACGTACCCCGGAGCCCGGACGTACCCCGGAGCCCGCCGCCGGGACCCGCCGCACCGGCGCCGACCGCACGACCCCCGAGGTGAGCACGTGATCCGATTCGACCAGGTCGGCGTGGTGTACGACGGCGAGACCGCCCCCGTCCTGCGCGACGTCGACCTGCACATCCCGGAGGGCGAGCTCTGCCTGGTGGTCGGCCGCACCGGCGTCGGCAAGTCGACCCTGCTCGGCGCCGTCAACGGCCTCGTGCCGCACTTCACCGGCGGCACCCTGCGCGGCCGGGTGACCGTGGACGGCCGGGACACCGCGCACCACCCCCCTCGCGAACTGGCCGACGTGGTCGGCGTGGTGGGGCAGGACCCGCTGGCCGGCTTCACCACCGACACGGTGGAGGAGGAACTGGCCTACGTCATGGAGCAGTTGGCCGTCCCGCCGGAGGTGATGCGCAAGCGTGTCGAGGAGACCCTCGACCTGCTCGGCCTCGCCGACCTGCGCCACCGCGCCCTGCACGATCTCTCTGGCGGCCAGCAACAGCGCGTCGCCATCGGCTCGGTGCTCACCGCGCACCCGCGCGTCCTGGTCCTGGACGAACCGACCTCGGCGCTCGACCCGACCGCCGCCGAGGAGGTGCTCGCGGCCATCACCCGTCTGGTCCACGACCTCGGCGTCACCGTCCTGCTCGCCGAACACCGCCTGGAGCGGGTCGTCCAGTACGCCGACCGCGTCGCCTACCTGCCCGGCGACGGCACGGTCGTGCACGGGCCGCCCGCCGAGGTCTTCCGGCGCACCGCGATCGCGCCGCCGGTCGTCGACCTCGGGCGGCTGGCCGGGTGGCGGCCGCTGCCGCTCTCCGTCCGGGACGCCCGGCGCGCCGCCGCCCCGCTGCGGGAGCGGCTGAACGACGTGCCCGTTCCTCCGCCGCGCCGGGCAGCGGTGGCGGGGGAACGGGTGCTGGACGCCCGAGGGGTGGTCGTCCGGTACGGGCCGGTGGCCGCCGTCCGGGAGGTCGGGCTGGACCTGCGGGCCGGTGAGGTCACGGCGCTGATGGGGCGCAACGGCTCGGGCAAGTCCTCGCTCCTGTGGGCCCTCCAGGGCTCGGGCCCGCGACAGGGCGGCAGCGTGCAGGTCCTCGGAGCCGACGGCGGGCCGGCCGCGGACCCCAAGCGGCTCTCCGCGACCAGGGCCCGGCAGCTCGTCGGGCTCGTCCCGCAGACCCCGACCGACCTGCTGTACCTGGAGACGGTCGCCCAGGAACTCGCCCAGAGCGACCTGGAGGCCCGCCGCGCAGCCGGCTCGACCGTCGCCGGCCCGACCACAGCCGGCCCGACCGCGAGGCAGATCCTCGACCGGCTCGCCCCCGGGATCCCCGACGGCACCCACCCCCGGGACCTCTCCGAGGGCCAGAAGCTGGCCCTGGTCCTGGCGATCCAACTGGCCGCCGCGCCACGGGTGGTGCTGCTGGACGAACCCACCCGAGGGCTCGACTACCACGGGAAGGAAGCGCTCACCGGCATCGTGGACGCCCTCGCCGCCGAAGGCCGTACGGTCGTCGTCTCCACCCACGACGTCGAGTTCGTCGCCGCCGCCGCCGACCGGGTGGTGGTGATGGCCGAGGGCGAGATCGTCGCCGACGGCCCCACCGCCGAGGTCATCGTCGCCTCGCCCACCTTCGCCCCCCAGACCGCCAAGATCCTCGCCCCGCTGCCCTACCTGACCACCCGACAGGTCGCCGCCGCCCTCGCGCCCGCGCAGGCCGCCCGGTGAGCGCCGTCCGGATCCCCGGCCGGGCCCGCGTCGTCGCGGCCCTGGCCGCCTTCATCGGCCTGGTCGCCTTCACCTGGCCGTTCGTCGTCGCCCCCGGAAAGTTCGGCTCCTCCTACGCCCCGCCGCTGATCTTCGGCGCCCTGCTGGCCCTGGTGCTCGCCGTCGTCATCGCGGAGATCGCGGCCGGCGGCATCGACGCCAAGGCCCTCGCCATGCTCGGCGTCCTGTCCGCCGTCAACGCCGGGCTGCGCCCGCTCGGCGCCGGCACCGCAGGAGTGGAGACGGTCTTCTTCGTCCTCGTCCTGGCCGGCCGGGTCTTCGGCCCGGGCTTCGGCTTCACCCTCGGCTGCACCTCGCTGTTCGCCTCCGCGCTGCTCACCGGCGGCGTCGGCCCCTGGATGCCGTACCAGATGTTCGGCTGCGCGTTCGTCGGCATGCTCGCCGGGCTCCTGCCGAGAACCCGGCGGCGGCGCTGGGAGGTCCCGATGCTGGCCGCGTACGGGGCGTTCTCCGGGTACCTCTTCGGCTTCCTCCTCAACCTCTCCTTCTGGCCGTTCTCCACCGACCCGAACAGTTCCATCGCCTACCTGCCGGGGCTGCCCTTCACCGAGCAGTGGCACCGCTACCTGCTCTTCGACCTCGCCACCTCGCTCGGCTGGGACACCGGCCGTGCCGTCACCACCTTCACCGCCGTGCTCGTCGTCGGCCCGGCCGTCCTCACCGTCTTCCGCCGCGCGGCCCGCCGCGCCAACTTCGAGCCCATGGTGCGCTTCGAGGCCCCGGACGGTCGACGAGTCACCGCGAACGACACCGCCATCGGCTCCGCGAGCGGCGAGGGAGTCTCACCATGCGGACGGCTTCCGTGAATTCCGCGTCGGCCCCGGCGGTTTGCCCCTAAGCTGGCGACGCAGCTGGTTCGTCCTGCCCGCCAGGCAGGACGTCGCAAGAGGGAACCCGGTGGGAATCCGGGACTGCCCCGCAGCGGTGAGTGGGAACGACCGCCGTCATACGCACTGGACCCGGGACGGGTCTGGGAAGCGATGGCCAGTAGGTACCGGACGCCAACAGGCCCGGTGCGCCCACGAGTCCGAAGACCTGCCCGTTGCCCGCCCGCGGACCGTTCCGCGTGCGGATATCCCGGTGACCTCGTGGGCGGGTCGGCGACCATACCAGGCGGGTCCGGCACGCGCATCGACGTGAGCCGCCGCCCGGTTCGTCATCCCTTCGCGCTCTCGTCCCGTCCCCGGGCACTTGAGGAGCCAGACTCGCGAAGGAGAGTCCCTTGACCACGAAGTCCGCAGCCGCGGCAACCAGGGCCACCGTGTACGGCTACCCCCGGCAGGGCCAGGGCCGGGAGCTGAAGAAGGCCATCGAGGGCTACTGGAAGGGCACGGTCACCGCCGACGCCCTGCGGGAGACGGCGGTCGGCCTGCGCCGGGAGAACTGGGCGCAGCTCGCCCAGGCCGGGGCCTCGGAAGTGCCCACCGGCGACTTCTCGCTCTACGACCACGTACTGGACACCACGGTCGCCGTCGGCGCGATCCCGGCCCGCCACCGGGCGGCCGTCGAGGCGGACGCGCTGGACGGCTACTTCGCCATGGCGCGCGGCACCCAGGAGGTCGCGCCGCTGGAGATGACCAAGTGGTTCGACACCAACTACCACTACCTGGTGCCCGAACTCGGCCCGGACACCGTCTTCACCGCGAACCCGGCCAAGGCCGTCGGGGAGTTTCGGGAGGCGCTGGCGCTCGGCCACACCGCACGCCCCGTGCTGGTCGGCCCCCTCACCTACCTGCTGCTCGCCAAGCCCGCCCCCGGTGTCGCCGAGGACTTCCAGCCGATCACCCTGCTGGACCGGCTGCTGCCCGTCTACGCGCAGCTGCTGGCGGACCTGAAGGCGGCCGGCGCCGAGTGGGTGCAGCTGGACGAGCCCGCGCTGGTGCAGGACCGCACCCCGGCCGAGCTGAACGCCGCCGCCCGCGCCTACCGTGAGCTGGGCGGCCTTGCGGACCGTCCGAAGCTGCTGGTCGCGAGCTACTTCGACCGCCTGGGTGAGGCCCTGCCGGTGCTGGCCAAGGCCCCGGTCGAGGGCCTGGCGCTGGACTTCACGGGGCCCGCCGCGGCGAACCTGGACGATCTGGCCGCCGTCGGCGGGCTGCCCGGCAAGCGGCTGGTCGCCGGGGTGGTCGACGGGCGCAACATCTGGATCAACGACCTGGAGAAGTCGCTGGCCACCCTGGCGACCCTGCTGGGCCTCGCCGAGCGGGTCGACGTCGCGCCGTCCTGCTCCCTCCTGCACGTGCCGTTGGACGCCGCCGCCGAACGCGACGTCGACCCGCAGATCCTGCGCTGGCTCGCCTTCGCCAAGCAGAAGGCCAGGGAGGTGGCGCTGCTGGCCCGGGGCCTGCGCGAGGGCACGGGGGCGATCGCCGCCGACCTGGCCGCCAACCGCGCCGACCTCGCCTCGCGCGCCAACTCGCCGATCACCCACGACCCGGCGGTGCGCGCCCGTACCGCCGCCGTCACCGCCGACGACGCCCGCCGCGCCCAGGCCTACCCGCAGCGGGCCGAGGCCCAGCGCGCCCGGCTCGGCCTGCCACTGCTGCCGACCACCACCATCGGCTCGTTCCCGCAGACCTCCGAACTGCGGGTCGCGCGGGCCGATCTCACGGCGGGCCGGATCGACGCCCCGGCCTACCGCGAGCGCATCGAGGCGGAGGTCCGGGAGGTCATCGCCTTCCAGGAGAAGGCCGGACTGGACGTCCTGGTGCACGGCGAGCCCGAGCGCAACGACATGGTCCAGTACTTCGCCGAACAGCTCACCGGCTACCTCGCCACCCGGCACGGCTGGGTGCAGTCCTACGGCACCCGGTACGTGCGCCCGCCGGTCCTGGCCGGGGACATCTCCCGCCCGCACCCGATGACCGTCGATTGGTTCGGCTACGCGCAGGGCCTGACCGACCGCCCGGTCAAGGGCATGCTCACCGGCCCCGTCACGATGCTCGCCTGGTCCTTCGTCCGCGACGACCAGCCGCTCGGCGACACCGCCCGCCAGGTCGCCCTCGCCCTGCGCGACGAGGTCACCGACCTGGAGGCCGCCGGCGCGGCCGTCGTCCAGGTCGACGAGCCGGCCCTGCGCGAGACCCTGCCGCTGCGCGCCGCCGACCGCCCGGCGTACCTGGCGTGGGCGACCGAGTCCTTCCGCCTCGCCACCTCCGGGGTGCGGGCCGACACCCAGGTCCACACCCACATGTGCTACGCCGAGTTCGGCGCGATCATGACGGCGATCGACGAACTCGACGCGGACGTCATCTCGCTGGAGGCCACCCGCTCGCACATGGAGGTCGCCGGCGAACTCGCCGGGGCCGGCTACCCGCGCGAGGTCGGCCCGGGCGTCTGGGACATCCACTCCCCGCGCGTCCCGAGCACCGACGAGGCCATCGCCCTGCTGCGCGCGGGCCTCGCGGCCATCCCCGCCGAGCGGCTCTGGGTCAACCCCGACTGCGGCCTGAAGACCCGCGGCTGGACGGAGACCCGCGCCTCGCTCGACAGCCTCGTCGGCGCCGCCCGCCACCTGCGCGCGGAGCTCGCCGGCTGACCCCCCGGTGACGCGACCCGGCCGGGCCCCGCACGCCGTGCGGCGCCCGGCCGGGTCGGCCCGGGACCGTCCCCGGGCCGGGCCGCAACGGCGGCCCGGCCCGTTTCACCCGGACCCGGGAAGCCCGAGGTTCTGGTAGATCTCCGTCGTCACCGTGGAGAAGTTCATGGTCATGAAATGCAGCCCGGGAACTCCCTCGGAGAGCAGGCGCCGGCACATTCCGGTGGCCTGATCGATACCGATCGACCGGACGGCCTTCGGGTTGTCCTGGTGCTTCAGCATGCTCTCGGAGAGATCATCGGGAATGGCGGCAGTGGTCAGTGTCGGAATCCTCCGAAGCGACCGGATACTGGTCACCGGCATGATCTCCGGAATGACCGGAACGGTGCAGCCGGCCGATTCCAGTCGATCCCGGAAACGGAGGTAGCTGTCCACGTCGAAGAACATCTGGGTGATGGCGTAGTCGGCTCCCGCCCGGCACTTCTCGATGAAGTGCCTGATCTCGGAATCCCAGTCGGGGGACCTCGGGTGCAGGTCCGGGAACGCGGCCACGCCGACGCAGAAGTCGCCGGACTCCTTGATCAGCCGCACCAGGTCGGCGGCGTACTCCACTCCGTCGGGGTGGCGGTGCCAGGTGCCCAGCGGATCGCCCGGCGGGTCGCCGCGCAGCGCCAGGATGTTGCGAACTCCCTGGTCAGCGTAGTGGCCGAGGATGTTCCGCAGTTCGGCGACGCTGTGGCCGACTGCGGTCAGGTGGGCGGTCGGCGTGAGGGTGGTCTCCTGCGCGATGCGGCCGGTGACGTTCACCGTCCGCTCCCGTGTCGACCCGCCGGCACCGTAGGTCACGGAGACGAAGGTGGGGGACAGCGCTTCCAGGCGCCGGATCGCATTCCACAGGCCGACCTCCGCTTCGGCGCTCCGGGGCGGCATGAATTCGAAGGAATAGGAAAGCCTGCCGGTCGCGAGGAGTTCGCGGACGGAGGTCGCCCGATCCGTGCGCGTGGAGGGAATTCCGAGTGTCATGGCAGGAGGTTAACCAGCCGGGCTCGCGGTAGTCCTCAGGTGTCCACTCTGTGATACGAATTCTCTCGGTGGTACGAGTTGGGAGACGGGTGGGGCGGGCGGCACAATGGGCGCATGAAAAGACCTTCGCAGGTATTGTCGGGACTGCCCGGATGGGATCGGTGCGCGGTGATGGGAGTCGTGAACGTGACCCCCGACTCGTTCTCGGACGGCGGCCGCTGGCTGGACCCGGGGCGCGCGGTGGACCGTGGACTGCTGCTGGCCGAGCAGGGCGCGGACATCGTGGACGTCGGCGGGGAGTCGACCCGGCCGGGAGCGACCAGGGTGTCCGAGGAGGAGGAACTGCGCCGGGTCCTGCCGGTGGTGCGCTCGCTCACCGACAAGGGCGTCCTGGTCAGCATCGACACGATGCGGGCCCGGGTCGCCGAAGCGGCGGTGGAGGCTGGCGCCCGGATCATCAACGACGTCAGCGGGGGCCGGGCCGACGCGGGCATGGCCCGCGCCGCGGCCAGGGCCGGAGTGCCCTTCGTCGTCATGCACTGGCGCGGGCAGTCCGCCCACATGGACGAACTGGCCGCGTACGAGGACGTCGCGGCCGAGGTGATCCGCGAGGTCGCACGGCAGATGGACACGGTGGTGTCGGCCGGGGTCGACCTCTCCCAGGTCATCGTGGATCCGGGCCTCGGCTTCGCCAAACGCCGGCAGGACGACTGGGCGCTGCTGGCGTCGCTGGACGCCTGGCGCGTACTGGGGCGCCCGCTCCTGGTGGCGGCCTCGCGCAAGCGCTTCCTGGGCGAGCTGCTGGCCGACCCGCGGACGGGCGAGGCCCGTCCGGCCCGTGAACGCGACGCGGCCACCGCGGCGGCCAGCGTCCTGGCCGCCGCGCAGGGCGCCTGGGCGGTGCGGGTACACGAGGTCCGTGACACCGCCGACGCCGTCCGGGTCGAGGCCGCGATCCGAACCAACCGGGTCTGAGAGAGGAAGTACGCGCCATGCCACGTCCGACCGGGCGGAAGATCTACGCCCACGCCAAGCTGCGCCGACTGCGCCGCGAGCACGGCATGAACCAGGTCGAGCTGGCGCGCGAGCTCGGCATCTCGACCAGCTACCTCAACCAGATCGAGCACAGCCAGCGCCCGCTGACCGCCGCCGTGCTGCTGCGGATCGCCGAGGTGCTCGGGGTCGACCCGGAGTTCTTCTCCGAGGCCGAGGAGGAACGCCTCGGCACCGACCTGCGCACCGCGCTCGCGGACGAGGCCTGTGGCGGAGCCGTGCCGACGGAGGAGATCGCGGAGGTGAGCCGGAACCACCCGGAGGTGGCACGGGCCCTGGTCGCGCTGCACCGCGGCTACCGCGAGGCGCTCGCGCGGGTCGTCGACCTCGGTGAGCCCGGCACCGGGGCGGGCATCCGCCCGGCCGAACCCCATGACGAGGTCAGGGACTTCTTCTACACCCATCACAACCACATCGCCGCCCTGGACGAGGCGGCGGAGCGGACCGCGCGGTGCCTGGCGACGACGACCGCGGGCCGCACCGCCGCCGCGCTGGCCGCCCGCCTCGGCGAGCGGCACGGGGTGCGGCTGCTGGACGCCGACCACCTGCGGCCCGGCGACCTGCGGCGCTACGACCCGGCGGCCGGCACGCTGCGGCTCTCACCGTGGCTGGCCGACGGCCGGCGTGCCTTCCAACTCGCCACCCAACTGGCCCTGCTGGAGCACCGGCCGCTGCTCGACACGCTCGTGGCGGCGGCCGGGCCCGGCCTCACCTCACCCCAGGCCGCCGACCTGGCCAGGATCGGCCTGGCCAACTACTTCGCCGGCGCCCTGCTGATGCCGTACACCGCCTTCCACACGGCCGCCGAGGAGCTTCGGTACGACATCGAGCTGCTCCAGGCCCGCTTCGGGGTCGGGTTCGAGACGGTCTGCCACCGGCTGAGCACCCTCCAGCGTCCGGGCCGACGCGGCGTCCCGTTCTCCTTCCTGCGCGCCGACCGGGCGGGCAACATCTCCAAGCGCCAGTCCGCGACCGACTTCCACTTCTCCCGCCTCGGCGGCACCTGCCCGCTCTGGACGGTCTACGAGGCCTTCTCCGCGCCCGGCCGGATCCTCACCCAGGTCGCCGAGATGCCGGACGGGAAGCGCTACTTCTGGATCGCCCGCACCGTCTCCCACGGCGGCTTCGGGCACCGCGCACCGCGCAGCGAGTTCGCCGTCGCGCTCGGCTGCGAGCTGCGCCACGCCCACCGCCTCGTCTACGCCGAGGGCGTCGCGCTCGACGCTCCGGGAGCGGCGACCCCGATCGGGCTGGGCTGCCGGATCTGCGAGCGCCGCGACTGCGTCCAGCGCGCCCGCCCGCCGGCGGGCGGGCGCCTGGCGGTCGAGCCGGACCGCCGCAGCCGCGTTCCCTACGCCGTGCTCGGTGACAGCCCCGGCACCGGGCGCTGGCCGGGGCCGTCGTAGCAGGCGAGCGGGCGGATCAGGGAGTTGTGGGCGAGCTGTTCGGTGATGTGGGCGGTCCAGCCGGTGATGCGGCTCATCACGAAGACAGGTGTGAAGACGGGGGTGTCGAAGCCCATCAGGTGGTAGGCGAGGCCGGCGGGGTAGTCGAGGTTGGGGTGGATGCCCTTGCGTTCCAGCATCGCCTCGCGCAGTGCGGCGTGCAGGGCGGCCAGCCGGGCCGTCCCGGGGTCGGCGCTGCGGGCCACCAGGGCGTCCAGGGCGGCCTGCATGATCGGGACGCGGGAGTCGCCGTGCTGGTAGACGCGGTGGCCGAAGCCCATGATCTTCCGCTTGGCGGCGAGTGCCTCGTCGAGCCACTGCGCGGCCCGGGCGGTGTCGCCGATCTCCTCCAGCATGTGCATCACGGCCTCGTTGGCGCCGCCGTGCAGGGGGCCCTTGAGTGCGCCGATCGCGGCGGTGACGGCGCTGTAGAGGTCGGAGAGGGTGGAGGTGACGACGCGGGCGGTGAAGGTGGAGGCGTTGAAGCTGTGCTCGGCGTACAGCACGAGGGAGATCTCGAAGCAGCGGACCACCTCCGGGGCGGGCACCGCGCCGAAGCACATGTGGAAGAAGTTCTCCGCGTAGCCGAGCCCGGGGTCCGGCGGGACGGGCGCCAGGCCCCGGCGGCGGCGCTGGTCGGCGGCGACGACGGTCGGCAGTTTCGCCAGCAGGGTGAGGGACTTGGCGAGGTGGGGCGCGGGGCGGCCGTCGTCCTCGGTGGGGTCCTCGGCGCCGAAGAAGCTGACGGCGGTGCGCAGCACGTCCATCGGGTGGCAGGTCTCGGGCAGCTTGGCGAGCAGTTCGGCGGTGGTGCGGTCGAGCGGGCGCAGGGCGGCCTCGAGGGCCCGGAACTCCCGCAGCTGTCCGGGGTCGGGCAGCTCGCCGTGCCACAGCAGGTAGGCGACCTCCTCGAAGGAGCGCTGGGCGGCGAGGTCCTGGACGGGGTAGCCGCGGTAGGTGAGGGAGTTGGTCTCCTGGATGACGGTGGAGATCCCGGTGGTGTCGACGACGACACCGGCGAGTCCGCGGTGGATCCCGGGTGCGGTGGTGGGCATGGCTGGTCTCCGATGCGGGGTCAGGCGCCGGGCGGGAGGGTGAAGTCGAAGACGGCCGAGTCGAAGGCCGCGTACTGCTCGTAGCCGAGGAGTTCGTACAGCCGGGAGCGGGTCTGCATGCGCGGCAGCAGCGACTCCTGGGTGCCCTCGGCGGCGAGGGTGCGCAGGCCGTCCTCCACCGCGCCCATGGCCAGGCGCAGCAGGGTGACGGGGTAGAGCGCGATCTCGTACCCGAGGTCCTGGAGGGTGCGGGCGTCGAGCAGCGGGGACTTGCCGAACTCGGTCATGTTGGCGAGCAGCGGGACGTCGACGGCCTTGCGGAAGGCCTCGAACTCGGCCTCGTCGGCGAGGGCTTCGGGGAAGATCGCGTCGGCTCCGGCGTCGACGTAGGCCTTGGCCCGGTCGATCGCCGCGCGCAGTCCCTCGACGGAGCGGGCGTCGGTGCGGGCCATCAGCAGGAAGTCGGGGTCGCGGCGGGCGTCGACGGCGGCCCGCAGGCGGCGGGTCATGTCCTCGCGGGGGACGACCGCCTTGCCGTCGAGGTGGCCGCAGCGCTTGGGGTTGACCTGGTCCTCCAGGTGCAGGCCGGCGAGGCCGGCGTCCTCCATCAGCTGGACGGTGCGGGCGGCGTTCATGGGTTCGCCGAAGCCGGTGTCGGCGTCGATCAGCACCGGGAGGTCGGTGACCCGGGTGGTCTGCTGGGCGCGGGCGGCGACCTCGGTGGCGGTGGTGAGGCCGATGTCGGGCAGGCCGAGGTCGGCGGCGAGGACGGCGCCGGAGAGGTAGGCGGCCTCGAAGCCGAGGTCCTGGATGAGCCGGGCGGAGAGCGGGTTGAGCGCGCCGGGCATCGTCAACAGCCGCCCGGTGGCGAGGCGTTCGCGCAGGGCGCGGCGGCGCTGGGCGGGGGTGGTGCGGGTGTGCAGCATCAGAACAGGCCCTTCGGGAGGAGCGCGTCGAACGCGCGCACGGTCTCGGTGTCGACGGCCGGGAACAGCTCGTCCAGGTCCGGGGCCTTCAGCTCGGCGAGGTCGGCGGCGGCTGCCAGGAAGCGGTCCTGGTCGGCGGGGGAGACGATGCCCTCGGCCAGGGTGCGGAACTTCCGCTGGTAGGCGGGGCGGTCGAAGGGGCGCGCGCCGGCCGGGTGGGCGTCGGCGACGGCCAGCTCGTCCTGGATCACCGTGCCGTCGTCCCGGGTGATCACCACACGCCCGCCGAAGGCCCGCCGGGCCGGGTCGGGGTCGTGGTAGCGGGCGGTCCACTCCGGGTCCTCGACCGTGGTGATCTTCTGCCAGAGCGCCACGGTCTCCGGGCGTTGGGCCCGTTCGGGGGCGTAGGAGCGCTCGTGGTGCCAGGCGCCGTCCTCCAGGGCGACGGCGAGGATGTACGGGATCGAGTGGTCGAGGGTCTCCCGGCTGGCGCGCGGGTCGTACTTCTGCGGGTCGCCCGAGCCGGAGCCGATGACGTGGTGGGTGTGGTGGCTGGTGTGCAGGACGACCGAGCGGACGCCGTCCAGCGGCCCGGTCCTCTCGCGCAGCCGCCGGGCCAGGTCGATGATCGCCTGGGCCTGGTACTCGGCGGAGTGCTCCTTGGTGTAGGTGTCCAGGATCGCCCGCCTCGGCTCGCCGGGCGCGGGCAGCGGCACGGTGTAGTCGGACTGCGGGCCGTCGAGCAGCCAGGCGAGGAAGCCGTCCTCACCCTCGTAGACGGGGGACGGGGAGGTCTCGCCGCGCATCGCCCGGTCCACCGCCTCGATCGCGGCCTTGCCGGCGAAGGCGGGGGCGAAGGCCTTCCAGCTGGAGATCTCGCCCTTGCGGGACTGCCGGGTGGCCGTGGTGGTGTGCACGGCCTGCTGCACCGCCTGGTACACCGTCTCGGTCGGCAGCCGCAGCAGCGCCCCGAGCCCGCAGGCGGTGGCCGCGCTCAGGTGCGCGACGTGGTCGATCCGGTGGGCGTGCAGGCAGATGCCCCGCACCAGTGCGACGTGGACCTCGTAGGCGGCGACGATGCCGCGCAGCAGGTCGGCCCCGCTGCGGCCGGTGTGCTGGGCGACGGCCAGCAGCGGCGGGATGTTGTCGCCGGGGTGGGAGTAGTCGGCGGCGAGGTAGGTGTCGTGGAAGTCCAGCTCGCGCACCGCCGTCCCGTTGGCCCAGGCCGCCCACTCCGGTGAGACCCGGGCCAGGCTGCCGAACACCCGGGCGCCCGGCGCGCCGCGGTGGGCGAGCGCCTGGGCGCGGGCCACCGTCACGGGCCGGCGCAGCAGCGACGCGACGGCCACCGCCGCGTTGTCGATCACCCGGTTGACGGCCATGTTCACGCTGGCCGGGTCCAGCTCCTCGGTGCCGGTCGCGACGGCGGCCAGCTTCCAGGCGAGCTGCTCCTCACGCGGCAGCCGGTCGGCACTGGGGTGGACGCGGACGTGGTGCTCGATCACGGGACTCCTCGGGGGCGCTCGATGGCTCTCGGTCTTGCATGACCGAGCCTGCTCGTCGGACGGCCGATGATCCAGCATGCCAATCGGTGGAATCCGTACGGCGGATTCCTGCGAACCTGCGAAACCTGCGAACCCCGCCGGGGAACCGGCTCCTCCACTTCTCCCGCACCGGCGGCACCTGCCCGCTGTGGAACGTCTACGAATCCTTCGCCGCCCCCGGCCGGGTCCACGTCCAGGTCGCCGCCATGCCCGACGGCCGGCGCTACCTCTGGACCGCCCGCGCCGTCACCCGCTCACCCGGCGGCTGGGGCCGCCCCGGCAAGACCTTCGCCATCGGCCTCGGCTGCGAACTCCGCCACGCCGCACGGCTCGTGTACTCGGCGGGACTGGACCTCGGCGACGTGGCGGCTGCCACCCCGATCGGGCTCGGCTGCAAGGTGTGCGAACGCCCGGCGTGCCCGCAGCGCGCCGCGCCCGCCATCGGCCGGCCGCTGGCGCTCGACGAGCACACCAGCACCTTCATCCCGTACCCCGCGCTGCCCGATCCCCGGAACTGAACGCCGCCGGCCGACGTACCGGTCCGGCCGTCCGAGCCCGACGCCCCTCCGTCCGAGCCCGACGCCCGGCGGTGCACCCCCGGTGGGCTTCGCGCGGGCACCGCCCGACCCGCCCCGGGAATCCTGCGGTTGCCCGGAACTTCCCGGACGTCCGGCCCGACTTCTGGGCCGGGCGCCGTCGCCGACAGCGTCCGGCAGAGCACACCCCTTCACCCCAGGAGCGCGAGCATGTGCGGGATCACCGGCTGGGTGTCCTTCCACCAGTCCTTCCACCAGGACATCGGCCACGGGGCCGCCTCCGTCATCCAGGCGATGACCGACACCATGGCCCTGCGCGGACCCGACGCCGGCGGGGTCTGGCTCGGCCGCCACGCCGCGCTCGGCCACCGCCGCCTCGCCGTCATCGACATCGAGGGCGGCACCCAGCCCATGACCGACCGCCCCGAACACCCGCAGGTGGTGCTCACCTACAGCGGCGAGGTCTACAACCACCACCGGCTGAGATCCGAACTCGCCGCCAGGGGCCACCGGTTCGAGACACGGAGCGACACCGAGGTGGTCCTGCGCGCCTACCAGGAGTGGGGAGACGCCCTGGTCGACCACCTGGAGGGCATGTACGCCTTCGCCGTCTGGGACGACCGCGAGCAGCGCCTGCTGCTGGTCCGCGACCGGCTCGGGGTCAAGCCGCTGTTCTGGGCCGAAACCGACGGCGGCCTCGCCTTCGGCTCCGAACCCAAGGCCCTGTTCGCCCACCCCGAGGTGACCCCCACCGTGGACGCCGACGGCCTGCGCGAGGCCTACAGCCTCCTGTTCAACACCGGCCCCACCGTCTGGGCCGGCGTCCGCGAGGTGCACCCCGGCAGCATGCTCGTCCTCGACCGCGACGGCATCCGCGAACGGCGCTACTGGGAGCTGACCGCCCGCCCGCACACCGACGACCCGCAGACCACCACCGAGCTGATCGGTGGCCTGGTCGACCGCGCCGCCCGTACCCAGCTGGAGGCCGACGTCCCGCTGTGCAGCCTGCTCTCGGGCGGCCTCGACTCCACCGTCGTCACCGCCCTGATCGCCGACGAACTCCGGCTCCGCGAAGGGCCGCAGGCCACGCTGCGCTCCTACGCCGTCGACTACAGCGACCAGGCCGAACAGTTCACCGGCGACGTGCTGCGTACCGGCCACGACACCCCCTTCGCCGCCGAGGCCGGCGCGTTCATCGGCACCCGGCACTCCACCGTCGTCCTCGACCCCCGTGCCCTGCTCGACCCGGACAACCGGCGCGCCGTGGTCGTCGCCCGGGACTCGCCGATCGGCGTCGGCGACATGGACACCTCGCTCTACCTGCTGTTCGGAGAGATCCGCAAGCACTCCACCGTCGCCCTCTCCGGCGAGGCCGCCGACGAGGTCTTCGGAGGCTACCCGTGGTTCCACCACCCGAAGGCGCTCGCCGCTCGCGCCTTCCCCTGGCTCCTGGTGACCGGGGACCAGGCCGCCATGCCGCTCCACCCCGACCTCGCCGCCCGGCTGCGCATCCCCGAGTTCCGCGCCGACACCTACCGCACCGCCGTGGCCGCCGTCCCCCGCCTCGACTCCGAGAGCGCCGCCGAACACCGCCTGCGCGAGATGCAGCACCTCTCGCTCACCCGCTGGCTGCGCCAACTCCTGCACCGCAAGGACCGCCTCTCCATGGCCCAGGGCCTGGAGGTGCGCGTGCCCTACTGCGACCACCGCCTCGTCGAGTACGCCTTCAACACCCCCTGGGCGATGAAGAACCACGACGGCCGGGAGAAGAGCCTGCTGCGCGACCTCGGCCGGGGCATCGCCCCCGACTCGGTGCTGTGGCGGCCGAAGAACCACTACCCGGCCACCCACCACCCCGACTACAACGCAGGCCTGCAACGGCTGGCCCGCGAGGCGCTGGACGCACCGCACGTACGGGACATCGCCGACGAGACGGTCGTCGGGGCGGCCATCGACACGCCTGCCGAGCAGTTGCCGTGGGGCCACCGGCTCCGCCTGGAGCGGGTCGTCGACCTCGCGCTGTGGCTCGACCACCACCGCCCCGCCCTGGCCCTCTGACCTCGCGGCCTCGTCGGTGGTGTGGTCGGGGTTACTTGCCTGCGGCTGTCATGGAGGTGACGGCGTCGGCGGTGGTGGCGCGGTAGTTGCCCAGGTGGGGGTTGAGGACGCGGGTGTCGCTGGTGAGTGGGAAGTTGTGGGTGGCGGCGAGGGGCATGTTGGTGTCGTCCTGGTCGGCGAGGACGTTGAGTTCGTTGATGTCGGGGGTGGTGCCGGTGGTGGCGCCGCCGGGGTTGAGGTCGATGACGGCGTAGGCGTTCTGGCCGGCGGGGACGGGGAAGCGCTGGGTGCCGCTGGCGAGTACGGGCCGGATGTTGTTGCTCTGGTCGCGGGCGGTGGAGTTGCCGAGGTTGACGCCGGGGGAGGAGCTGAGGCTGCAGGCGGTGGTGCCGGTGTTGTGGATGTCGATGACCCGCTGGCTGGGTGCTCCGGGGCGTGCGGTGACGTGGATGGAGAGGTTGTTGATGTCGCACGGGCTGGCGTCGGTGGGGGCGGGGGCGTTGCCGGTGCCGGGTCGGGCGCTGGTGGAGGGGCTGGTGCCGGACGGTGTGTGGGGTGCGCCCGTGGGGGTGTGCGAGGCCGGGCCCGTGGCCGGGGCGGTCGGTGCCCCGGTTGCGGGGGCCGCGCCGGTGGGGGCGGGTGTGACGGCCGCGGTGGTGGGGGAGGCCTTCGGGCCGGCGGCCGGGTCGGTGTTGTCGGGCCCGCAGGCGGTCAGGACGAGTCCGGCGCCGACGGCGAGGACGGCGGTGACGAGCAGCGGGCGACGGCGGCGGACGGACATGGTGGCTCCCCGATGACGGTGCGTGCTGGCTTGCTGGACACCCACCATGACGGTCAATCAGTGACTTTCGGTGGCACGCGCGGCGTCACAATCGTCAGGACATCGCGAGGATCGGACTGTGACAATCGGCCAGGCGCAACACCATTGACACCGCGAGCCCCGGGCTCACCACTTCGCTCGCCTTCAGCCCCGCAGCCCCGCAGCCGGGCCTCCCCGTTTCCTGGCCGGAACCGGGCCGGGGAGGCCGGGGGCGTCAGCGCTGGGCGGTCAGGGGCGCGTAGGCGTCGGGGCGGCGGGTGGTGTTGAAGGGGAAGAGTTCGAGCCAGTCGTGGCGCTGGTCGAGGTCGAGGTCGGCGACCAGGACGGCGGCCTCGTCGCGCGGTGCCCGGGCGAGCACGCGGCCGTACGGGTCGACGATGAACGAGCTGCCGTAGAAGGTGAGTTCGCCTTCGGTGCCGATGCGGTTGGGGACGACCATGAAGGTGGCGTTGGCGATGGCGTTGCCGGTGATGACCTGCTGCCACAGCGGCTGGGTGTCGAAGCCGGGGTGGCCCGGCTCGGAGCCGATGGCGGTCGGGTAGACGAGCACGTCGGCGCCGGCGAGGGAGTAGGCGCGGGCGAGCTCGGGGAACCACTGGTCCCAGCAGGTCGGCAGGCCGACGGCGGCGTCGCCCACCTCGGCGAGGGGGAAGGCGTCCTCGCCGGCCGGGCCCTGGCGGAACCAGGTGTCCTCGTAGTAGCCCTCGGTCACGGGGATGTGCAGCTTGCGGGTGCGCTGCACCAGGGTGCCGTCGGGGGCGACGAGGATCGCGGTGTTGTAGCCGAGGCCGTCGGGGCCGTCCGGCCCGTCGGCCTTCTCGAAGAGCGAGGCGTGCACGTGGATGCCGTGCTCGCGGGCGGCGGCCGCGGCGAACGCGAAGGTCGGGCCGGTGCGCAGGTCCTCGGGCTCGACGGCCTGCGGGTGGTCGGACTGGCGCAGCACGGCGAAGTACGGGGAGAGCGTGAGCTCCTGGAGGGCGACGAGGGCGGCGCCCTGTTCGGCGGCGAGGCGGATTCCCTCCAGCAGGCCGGCCCGGTGCTGCTCGGGGTCCGCGTGCCAGCGCTGCTGGACGAGGGCGACCCGCAGGGCGGCGCGCCGGGGCGCGCGGGTGCGGGCCGGGGACGCGGGCGGGTTCAGGGCGGTGATCAGGCGCATGGCGGGTCCTCGGGTCATCTCGGGTCATGGTGTCGGGAGCAGCGGCCGAAGCTGTGCCGGAACGTTCCGGCACGGATGACCCTAAGCCTTGCCGGAACGTTCCGGCAAGGGGGTTCGAGGAGCATGGCAGGCGCCCGGACCACGGGTGGCCTCCGGTTCTGCGTCTAGACTTCCGGGCTGTGACCAGCCGATCCGTGACCCTGTTCGACGTGGCCCGGGCGGCCGGGGTGTCCAAGAGCACCGCCTCCGACGCCCTCCTCGGATCCGGCCGGGTGGCCGAGGCGACGCGTGAACGCGTCCAGGCCGCGGCCCGAGAGCTCGGCTACCGGCCGAACTCGGCGGCGCGCAGCCTGCGCCGCTCCAGCACCGGGGCAGTGGGCCTGTACCTGCCGCGCACGGCGACCCGTCTCGACTACTACATGAAGCTGGCGTTCGGCGCCGTCGAGCGAGCCCGCGAGGACGGCCTCGACGTGGTGCTGCTGGCCCCCGGGAAGGCGGCGGAGGGCGGGCTGGCCGCCCGGGTCGACGGGCTGATGGTCATCGATCCGGAGGTCGACGACCCGGCCGTGCCCGGTCTGCTGGCCGCCGGCGTACCCGTGGTCACCGGGGAGCGCTACCTCGGAGGCGGGGCCGCACCCAGCGGATCGGTGGTGTGCGACAACGCCACCTCGCTCGCCGCGCTGCTGGACCACCTCGCGCACCGCGGCGCACGCCGCCCGGCACTGCTGGCCCCCGGCCCGGGATCCGACTGGGCGGCCGCCCTGCGGGCCGCCGCCGCCGACTGGACCGGGCGCCACGGCGTCGAGGTCGCCGTGCGAACGGTCCCGTTCGCGGCCACGCCGACCGAGGCCGAGGCCGCCACCACGGACCTGCTCGCCGGCACCCCGGGCCTGGACGCCGTGGTCTGCGCCCCCGACGGCGCGGTGCCCGGCGTGCTGGCAGCCGTGGCCCGGGCAGGCCTGCGGGCCGGAACCGAGGTGCTGGTGGCCGCCTGCGTCGACGGCGCCGCGGCACGCGGGTCGAGCCCGCAGGTGACGGCGGTGGACCTGCGCGCGGCGGAGTACGGCCGCGAATGCGCGGCCCTGCTCAGCGACCTGCTGTCGGGCGCGGCGGAACCGGGCGTGGTACGGACCCACGCCTGGGAACTCCGCGTCCGGGCTTCCACCGCCGGTCGCGGCTGACACCGACCCGAACGGACACCGACCCGAACGGACACCGACCGCGGCCCCGGACGACGACCGGGCGTCCTCGTCTCCGGGGTCGAGGGCGAATGCATTCGTTCGGGTGGATTGGCACCGATAGCGGCAGGTGGGGCGCGGTCCGGCCGCCATGATGCCGTCACGGAACGACCACCCGTTGGGAGCGCTCACCATGACGACGCAAGGCCGGACCACCACCGAGTCCGGCGACGAACCACTGGACCTGGCGGATCAGGAGCTGGTCCGCGATCCGTTCACCTCCTACGCGCACATCCGCGAACGCGAGCACCTGGTGCGGGGCTGCGTCCGAGGCGTCGACCCCATGTGGGTGGCGACCCGCCACGACGACATCCGCACGATCATGAGCGATCCCGACTTCACCATCGACGCCGCGACCGTCCCCGGCGCGAAGGTGGCCCACCGCACCGAACAGACCTGGCAGGCCCGCGGCATGTACGCGGGCTACGAGAAGTACCTGCGCGCCGGGATCTTCGACTCGGACGGCTCCGACCACCGCCGTCTGCGCGGCCTGGTCGCCGCCGCGTTCTCCCCGCGCCGCGTGGCCGCGCTGCGCCCCCGGATCGAAGCCATCGCCGCCGACCTGCTCGACCGCCTGCCGGACCACGCCGAGGACGGCGTCGTCGACCTGATCGAACACTTCGCCCGACCGCTGCCCATCACCGTCATCTGCGAACTCATCGCCGTCCCCGAAGCCGACCGCGACCGCTGGCGGAGTCGCAGCGCCACCCTGGCCGCCGGCACCTGCGGCGAGGAACTGGGCGACGCGCTTGCCGGCATGGTCGCCGACGCCCACCTCCTCGTCGGCCTCCACACCGCCGACCCGGGCGACGACCTCATCTCCGAACTGCTCGCGCCCCACCACGACGACCGCCTGAGCACCGACGAGCTCGTCTCGCTCATCACCAACCTGGTCGTCGCCGGGCACATCACCACCGTCAACCTCATCGCCAACAGCACCGAAGCGCTCCTCGCCCACCCCGACCAGCTCGCCCTGCTGCGCGAGGACCCCGCCCTCATGCCGCACGCCGTCGATGAACTCATGCGCTACTGCGGGCCCGTCGTGCGTGCGCTGCCCCGTTACGCCACCCGCGACACCACCGTCGGCGCCACCCCGGTGTGCGCCGGAGAAGCCGTCCTCCCGATCGTGTCCGCGGCCAACCGGGACCCCGCCGCCTTCGCCGACCCCGACCGCCTCGACCTCGGCCGCACCCGCCACAGCAAGGAGCCCCACCTCGGCTTCGGACACGGCGCGCACCGCTGCCTGGGCGCGCACCTCGCCCAGGAGGAGGCCGCCGTCGCCCTGGCCGCGCTGTTCAGCCGGGTACCCGACCTGCAACTCGCCGTCGACCCGGAGCACCTGCAACGCGGCACCAACCCGCTCAACTGGCACCTGAAGACCCTCCCCGTACGCCTCCAACCCCCGAGCCACACGGCGCCGGCCAGGAACGAGGCACACCCGGCCTAGCTGGCAGAGAACGGCAAGGGCAACGCGCGCAGTGTCCCCGAGCAAGGCGCGGAGGTGAGTGGCCGGGAAGTACTCGCACATGACGGAATGTTGAACGCCCGGGCGGCCGCGAGAGACTGTCCGGGCACCTACCGCGACCCGCTGATCCACCGAAAGCCGGCTGACTTCCATGGACTTGACCACCGACGGGATCGACAGCCTCCTCGCGCGCTACATGCACGGGGACGGTGGCGCCCTGGAGGACCTGGTGGCTGCCGGACCGGTGAGCCTTCGCCGACTCCTCGACGTGTTCGCGGGCCGGGCGGAGAAGAGCTGGGACCTGGCGGAGATCGTGAGCCGCGACCGGGACGAGTACCGGCGCCCCGCCTCGCTGCAGGTACTCCTGGCGGAGGCTCTCCCGGACGGGTTGTTCGACGCGCTGGCGGACGACCCCTCGCTCGAATCGCTGCTGGCCCGTGAGACGTTCGCACATGTCAGGGACCCGCGGACGGTGCCGTTCCTGGAGCGCCAACTTCGGTCCGGTAGGCCGGAGTTCCGTCGCCGGGCGTTGCTCGGTCTGGCAGAGAACGGGTCCGCTGAACACACGGAGGCCGTCGTCGGGTGTCTGGCGGACCCCGCGATGCGGTCCGAGGCGGTGGAGACGCTGGCCCGGCTGGGCGATGCCCGCGCGGTCGGGCCGTTGCTGCGTGAGCACCTCGCGGACGACTCCGACTTCGCCCGGCGCGCCGGAACGGCTCTGGACCTGGTCGAGCAGCGCATCGGCGGGCCGCCGACGCCCCCGGTCTGGCGCGAGCTCGGGCCGGTGGAGTTCGTGGTGACGCCCAAGATGGGCGTCCCGTGGTGTGTGACAGAGGTCCTGGTGGTGCCCGGACAGACGGTCCGGGGAGGCGAACTCATGGCCGCCATGGAGAACGACGCGCTGAGCAACGATCTGATCGCCGACTGGCCCGGCACGGTGACGGAGGTCCGGATCGCGGTGGACGACGAACTGCCCGAGGAGATCGTCGCCCTTGTCGTGCAGAGTCGCAGGCGGGTCGGGTAACGGGAGTGACGATCCGGCAGTGCGGCCCGGGAGCCTTCGCCCGCCGCTGTCGGACCCCGCCGCTAAGGTCGGTCCCATGACCGATCGGACGACCTACGCACCCCTGATCCTCTCCGCCTACGACCACGAGCCGGAGTCCTACTACCTGATGCTCACCGACGACGCCATGGTCGCCGTCGAGGACGAGTTCGAGGCCTGCGGCCAGTACGGCAACGGGTACGGCTGGGCGGGCGTCGCCCGGGCCGCGGTGCTCGCGCACGCGCCGGAGGTGTCGGAGCGGCTGACCTACGATCCCGAGGCGGGGATGTTCATCGCCCGCAGTCGGGACCTGGACGCTCTGCAACGCCTCGCCGCGCTCCTGAGTCAGGCGTTCCACGACCGCGCCCGGCTCGCCGAGTTGATACGCGGCGTCGATCCGGACGACTTCGACTGACTGTCGGCCGGGCGCCTCCCGCCGTACCGCGGGGTGGGGGACGACCCGCGCGCCGGGCGGCACCCTCACGGCGGCTGCGGCTGACACGTTCGGTCCGCCTGCACCGGAAGCCGTCGGCGACGTCGCGGAGCGATGCGACAGCGGTTGCGGCGGTGGCGAAACGGATCGTGGAGGGACCGGTGTACGGGGCGCGCGGGCCAACAGCCGGCTACGGCTTGCGGGCCAGTGCGCAGGAGATCAGCTGTTCCCACACCGTCGGAGCGGGCCTGTCCACGCCGTTCCCGGTGCCGTCGTCGTCCGGCGCGGGGTCCGGCCGCCACAGGGAGCAGGGGACCAGGCCCGGTTCGAGGAGCTCAAGGCCGTCGAACAGGCCGGTGATCTCCTCGTCGGTGCGCCAGCGGCCGCGGCCGAAACTGCTCTGCAGCTTCTGCTCCATGAGCCGGGTCTCCTCGTTCCCGCCGGAGCGGAAGTGGGAGATGTAGACCTGACTGCCCGACGGCACCCGGTCCACCCACCAGCGCGCGAGCTCGGCGGGGCGTTCGGCATCGGTGAGGTGGTGCAGCACGGCGCTGAAGACGACGCCCACCGGCTCGTCGAAGTCGATCAACTCCTGTAGGCCGGGGTCGTGGTAGAGCTCCTCCGGCGCGCGCAGGTCCGCCCGGATCACGGTGGTGCGGTCGTCGGCGGCCAGCAGGGCCCGGCTGTGCGCGACCACGACCGGGTCGTGGTCGACGTAGACGACGCGCGCGTCCGGACGGTGCCGCTGGGCGACCTGGTGCACGTTGTCGGCGGTGGGCAGGCCGCTGCCCATGTCGACGAACTGGGAGACGCCGTCGCGGGCCATGGCCGCCACGGCGCGAACGAGGGCCCCGCGATTGGCGAAGGCCATCGCCCGCGAACCGGGCAGGTCCTTGATGAAGAAGTCGCCGATCTCGCGGTCGACGGCGTAGTTGTCCTTGCCGCCGAGCAGATAGTCGTAGACCCGGGCGATGCTCGGCTTCGACTGATCATCCTCTGTGCTGCGATCGGTCACGGCAGCCGACTCCCCGTCCCTCGGACCAGTGCGGCCTCAAGCCTAGGGTGTGTCATCCCACCCCCGCCTGCGCGCCGACGCCGGTGCGCCGGGCGTTCGTGCGTTTGGGGGCACAGCGCGTGGCGTGTCCTGGAAGCGCCCTGACCGTGCGTCTTACTGGGGAGCGGCTGCTGGGACCGGCGGCCTCTGGACCGCCGCCCCAGCAGAGGAGAGCACAGTGGCGCAGAGCAGGGCAGCCCTCGATCTCATTCCTTCGTGGAGCCGCGTTCCGAGGGTTGACGTCGCGCCGGCCCGGGATCCGGAGGCGGTGCGAGATCCGGAGGCGGTGGGGCTGCCGGTGGTCCAAGGGGCGGTGGCGGTGCCGGCGTGGATCGGGCTGGGCCCGGGGGCCGTGGAGGCCGCCGGCATGACGGGGGCGACGGGCCGGGTGCTGCTGGTGCCCCGGGAGGACGGGCCGGACGTCGTGCTCTACGGGACGGGGCCGGAGGGTGAGGCAGGTCCCGATGTGCTGAGGGACGCCGGGGCGGCCGTGGCGCTCGCGGTGCCGGGCCGTTCGCGGCTGGCCGTCGTGGTGCCGTCCGGGGCGGGTGCGACGCCGGCGGAGGCGGCGCAGGCGTTGGTGGAGGGGGTGCTGCTGGCCCGTTACGGCTTCGATCCGCTCAAGCGCGAGCCGTCCGGCACGGCGCTGGAGACTGTCACGGTCGTGGAGGGTTCGGGCTCGGGTTCGGATTCGGACTCGCGCGAGGCCGTCGAGCGGGGCGCAGAGCGCGGGGTGTGGCTGGCCCGCGCGACGATGCTGGCCCGGGACCTGGCCAGCGCGCCGCCCAGCCTGCTGACCGCGCCGGACCTGGCCGAGGTTGCGGTGCGGCTCGGCGCGCAGTGCGGCCTGAGGGTGGAGGTGTTCGGGCAGCGGGAGCTGGAGGAGCTGGGCTGCGGCGGCCTGCTGGGCGTGAACCGGGGCGGCGTGGACGAAGCCCGCATGATCAAGCTCACCTACCTGCCCTCCGGCGCCGGTGACGGGACGCCCCGGCTGGCCCTGGTGGGCAAGGGCATCACGTACGACTCCGGGGGCATCAGCCTCAAGCCCGCCGACGCCGTGCACGCGACGATGAAGAACGACATGTCCGGTGCAGGGGCGATCCTGGCGGCCCTGTGCGTCCTGGCCGGGCTCGGCTGCCGGACGGCCGTGACGGGCTACCTGATGTGCACGGACAACATGCCCTCGGGCTCGGCGCTCAAGCTGGGCGACGTGCTGTGGATGCGCGGCGGCACGAGCGTGGAGGTGGTCAACGCCGACGCGGAGGGCCGCCTGGTCATGGCGGACGCCCTGGTCCTGGCCGGCGAGGAGCCGGGGGACGCGATCGTGGACATCGCCACCCTGACCGGCGCGTGTCTGCGGGCGCTCGGCGCCGAGACCGCGGGCGTGTTCGGCAACGCCCAGCCGCTGGTCGACCAGGTCCTGGACGCCGCCGCCCGCACCGGCGAGCCGGCCTGGCAGCTGCCGCTGTCGCGGCGCTACCGGCCGGAGCTGGACTCGGAGGTGGCGGACCTGAAGAACATGGGCGGCCCCAACGGCGGGGCGATCCATGCCGCGCTGTTCCTGGAGGAGTTCGTCGCCGGCCGCCCCTGGGCGCACATCGACATCGCCGGGCCGGCCCAGAACGACAAGCCGAGCGGCTGGCGCACCAAGGGCTGCACCGGCTTCGGCGCGCGCCTGCTCGCAGAGCTCGCGCTGGCCTTCACCCCTCCGTCGACGGCCGCGCGGACCGACTCCACCCGCTCGATCAGTGAGGAGGCCGGCCGGTGAGCGCCCTCGCCCACGCCCAGGCCGACGGCCCGCAGGACAAGAGCGCCACCGCCTCCGGGAACGGAAAGTCCGGCGGAGGGTCGGGGCGCGTCCTGGACGCCATCGAGAAGATCGGGAACAAGGTCCCGCACCCGGCCATCATCTTCCTGCTGCTGTGCGTCCTGGTGATCGTGCTGTCGGCGGTCCTGGCCGCGTTCGACGTCCACGTCACCGGCGAGACGGTCAAGTCCGTTCCCTACCCGGCCACGCAGGTCCACGAGGGCGGCACCGAGTACGCGGGCACCCACCTGCCGCCGGAGTCGACGTACACCCACCACTACGAGACCGTCGTCGAGACGACGAAGGTCGAGAGCCTGCTGTCCGGCGACGGCGTCCGGTTCCTGTTCACCTCCGCGGCGCACAACTTCAACGACTTCGGCGTCGTCGCGGTCATCCTCGTCATCATGGTCGGCGTCGGGCTCGCGGAGGAGGCCGGACTGATCGCGGCCCTGATCCGACGCCTGGTCAGGATCTCACCACCGGAGACCCTCACCGCGATCATCGTCTTCGCCGGCATCCTGTCCAGCATCGCCTCCGACGCCGGCTACCTCGTCCTCATCCCGCTGGGAGCGGTCGCCTTCATCAGCGCCGGGCGCCACCCGCTCGCCGGGATCGCCGCGGCCTTCGGCGGGGTCAGCGCGGCCTTCAGCGTCAACCTGCTCATCGCCCCGATCGACGGCATCATGACCGAGATCACCAACCAGGCGATCAGGCTCGTCAACCCCGGGCAGTCCCTCAACCTGACCGCGAACTACTACTTCGCGATCGGCTCCACCCTGTTCCTCACCATCGTCATCACCTTCATCACCGAACGCATCATCGAACCCCGCCTGGGCCCCTGGCAGCCGCGGGACACCGCCGCCGTCGCGGACAGCGAGGAGCCCCCCGTCGACACCGCGGCCGAGGCCCGGGGGCTGCGCTACGCCGGCCTCTCGCTGATCGCGCTCGTGGTGGCCGTCACGCTGCTGGCGTTCATCCCCGGCGCGCCGCTGCGCAACCCGGAGACGGGGAGCCTGTTCGAGGACTCGCCGTTCATGGACGGCCTGATCGTCATCATCATGATCGCGTTCCTGGTGATGGGCCTGGCCTTCGGCGCGGGCGCGAAGACCCTGCGCGGCAGCGCCGCCGCGATGGACGCGATCACCAAGACCTTCGCCGGGCTCGGCGGCCTGATCTTCCTGCTGCTGATCATCGCCCAGTTCATCTCGTACTTCAATTACAGCAACATCGCCACGGTGGTCGCCGTGCAGCTCGCCGACCAGCTGGAGAGCGCGAACATCGGTGCGATCTGGCTCCTGATCGCCTTCATCCTGCTGACCTACGTCATCAACCTGATCATCCCCGGGATCATCCCCAAGTGGGCGATCTTCGCGCCGATCTTCGTGCCCCTGTTCATCCGCCTCGGCGTCGCGCCGCAGACCGTGCTGGCCGCCTACCGGGTCGGCGACTCCCCGACGAACGTCGTCACCCCGCTGATGGTCTACCTGCCGTTCATCGTCCTGCAGTGCCAGAAGTTCAGGAAGCAGGCCGGTGTCGGCACCGTCATCTCCCTGATGATCCCCTACACGGTCATCGTGGCGGTGGCCTGGCTGCTGTTCTTCGTCGCCTGGTACGCCATCGGCATCCCGATGGGGCCGGGCGCACCCGTCAAGCTGTGAACCTGTGCTTGCCGGTGCTCACTCGGCTCTCTCGGCCGGGGTGTCGCTCCGGTCTGCGGACGGCCTTCGGACCAGGCCCGCGGGGTCGACGAAGCGCACCGTCGTCCGGGCCCGGAGGCCGGCGGCGCAGTCGGCCAGCAGCCTGCGGGCGATCGGGCGCACGGCGGTGACGTGGGAGAGGTCGACCGTGACCAGCGGCCGGGGCTGATCGCGGGCCAGGCGACGGACGCAGTGGACGATCTCCTCGGCGGCGGCGAAACCGAGGTCGCCCAACAGCTCCAGGTGGTGCGCGCCGTGGTCGGTGCGCACCGCCTGGAGCGGTGAGCGCGCACGCTCGGTGTGCCGCAGGACGTGCAGGCCCAGTTCGGCGGACAGCTCCCGCAGGACGGCGCTCGCGCGGACGCTGTTGCCCCGAGGGTCCAGCGGGGGGCTGAACACGCCGACGCCGAACTGGCCGGGGCTCACGGCGCAGACCCCTCCGCCGACGCCGCTCTTGGCCGGCAGGCCCACCCTCAGCATCCATTCCCCGCTGTGGTCGTACATGCCGCAGGTGGCCATGACCGACAGCGTCGCGCTCGCCGCGTCGGCGTCCACGACGCGGCGCCCGGTCACCGGGTTGCGCCCGCCGTTGGCCAGCGTGGCGCCCATGACGGCCAGGTCGACGGCGGTGACCTCGATCGCGCACTGGCGGAAGTACACGTCGCAGGCCTGCTGGGCCGGGCGCTCCAGCACGCCCTGGGAGAGCGTGAGGTAGGCCAGCGCCCGGTTGCGGTCCCCGGTGGCGGCCTCGGACCGGTAGACGTCCTCGTCGACCGTCAGCCGGCGGCCGGCGAAGCCCGACAGGGTGTCGCGGATCCGTTCGAACGCGGCCTCGCAGTCGCCGCCGATCAGCGCGGTCGTCACGATCGCCCCGGCGTTGATCAGCGGGTTCGCCGGGCGCCCGGTGCCGGCCTCCAGGCTGATCGCGTTGAACGGCTCCCCGCTCGGCTCGAACCCGACCCTCCTGGCCACCTCCGCCAGGCCCAGCTCCGACAGTGCCAGCGAGTACACGAAGGGCTTCGAGACCGACTGGATCGTGAAGGCGGCCGACGCGTCACCGGCCTGATAGGCGTGGCCCTGGACGCTGACCATGGCGAGGCCGAAGGCGTGCGGGTCGGCGCGGGCGAGTTCGGGGATGTAGCGGGCGACGTCACCGGCGGTATCGGCGCGGTGCCGTTCGACGAGTTCGGCGAGCACCGCCGTCACGGGCTCCATCACCGCACCACGGCGGCGCAGCGCGCGGGCCCGGTCGGGCCCTGCCCCCCGTGCGGGCGCCGTCCGGCGGAGGGGGTTCACGAGGTGAGGAGGCGTTGCTTGGCCGCCGTGAACTCGTCGTCGGTCAGCATCCCGCTCTGCCGCAGTTCGACGAGGCGTTCGAGCTGGGCGAGCGTCTGGTCGTTCGGCGCGGCGCCCGGCACGGCCTGAGACGCGGGTGCGGGCGACGGCGGTGCCGGGGCCGCCTGCGCGGTTGCCTGCTGGTGCCGGGCGGCGACCCTGCTCGACACGGACGTGGCGGTCCCGGCGATGACGGCGGTGCGGGCGGCGGTGCCGATGAGCCCCGGGCGCCCGCTGCGCGACAGACGACGGCCGATCATGACAGCTCCTTCTCGGAGTCCGGCTCCCCTTTTGGAGTCCGATCTTTCAGAGACCGATCGCGGCGAGGTCGGCCGCCACCACGGTGTGCGGCACGTGCTCGCGCGTGACCAGGACCCCGTCCGCGTCGTCGAGTGCCCGCAGCAGCGGCGCGGCCCAGCGGTGCTCCCAGACGATGATCGCCGCCGAGCACCCCGCCGGGATCTCGTCGCAGACGCTGGCCAGGTCCTCGTCGCTCAGCAGGCCCATGATCTCGCCGTCCAGTTCGGCGAACACGGCGGCTTCGTCGCTGTCCAGGGCATCGAGTTCGAGGACGCGGACCGTCCCCCGCTCGTCCCTCTTGATGAAGGTGAGGTCGAGGATGCGGATGATCCCCTCGGAGGTCAGGCGCTTGAGCTCCGGCAGGATCGCCCCCCGGAACCGGTTGCCCGGGAAGGCCATGACGGCGTACTCGACCGGCCCGACGTCCATGGCGCCACGCCCCTTCCGCATCGCGTCCCGCCCGTACCCTCATCCTCCGCCGCCCCCAGCGCCGCCGCGACCGCGCGGACGGCTCACCCGTACTGATGACGTACTGAGGGCGCGCTGTTGACGAGTGGAACCGGATCGCCGGGGGCCGCACCACCGCCTCCGGCGATCCGCCGTACCACCGGGACCTGCGGAAAGCCGCCGCGGACGGGTGAGCGCGGGCGGCCCGCCGGGGCGTGGGCGAGGGGCGGAAACGGGCGCCCGGCCGCAACGGGGAGCGGTACCGTCGGGCGGTGACCCGACCGGCCGACGAACCCTGCGACCGGACCTGCCGCGCACCCGCCGCGGCCGTGTGAGAAGGAGTCCCGTGTCATCGCCTTGTGACCCCCGATACGCCGCCGTCGGCGATGTGAGCACCGCGCTCATGATGATCGACTCCCGGCTCAAGGCCGTCTACGACGGTAGGACCGGGACGGACCCCGTACAGCAGCGGCTGGTCGACGAGTTCGCCGCATCCGTGGGCCCCGAAGAGTTCAACGCGCTGCTGGACGGCGCGTGCACGCTCATCTACCTGTTCATGAACTGGCTGCGGTCGGCCTGCGAGGAGCACGACAAGGACGTCATCGAGCACGTGGTGCCCACCCTCGTGGCCACGATGCGGATGATGCCCAGGACCTTCCGCCCCGAGGTCATCCCCACCATGGCCGGCCTGGTGATCGCCGCGGGCAGCGGCCTGAGCCCCAACCTGTGGCGCGCGCAGTACGGGCCCTGGACCGACGCCGAGATGAACCCCCTGGAAGCCACGGCCACCCTGCTCGCGGAGCACGTCAACCGGGTGTCCGGCGACGACCACGACTTCGCCACCCGCCTGATCACCGACGCCCTGTCCAAGCTGGACCAGGACTGAGGCGCCACCGCGTGCCCTCGACCACCGGGTCGAGGGCCGGTCATCCGGTCATCCGGTGATCGCGGAGAGCCGCCGTCGCGGTGTCACGACTGCTCCCCCGCCCGCAGTTCGGTGGCGATCTGGCGCCGGCCGGCGACCAGCGTCTCCAGCACCACCCCGAGGCCGACCAGCAGGGCCAGGCCCGCGGTGGGCAGCAGCACCGGCATCAGCGCGGGGGTGACGACCTCCCCGACCCTGGCACCGACCAGGGTCGAGATGTCGAACGCGCCGCCCAGCAGGGCGACCGCCGCCACCGCGACCAGCCCGCCGCCGACGGCCGCCACCAGGGTCCGCGGCAGCGCCTCGGCGACGATCAACGCCAGCCCCTGGCGGGGCCGCAGGCCCATGGTGCGCAGCCGGGCGAGCACGGCCGTGCGGTCGGGCGCGGCCCGGAACAGCGTCAGCAGCACCGCGAGCAGGGCGAACCCGGCGCCGGCGGCACCCGAGTACCGGAACAGCCGCCCGGCGGCGTGCTGCAGCGGGTCGTCGCCGAGCTCGGCGACGGTCTCCCGGCTGCTGTGCACCGTGTATCCCGCGGGCAGGCCGCGGACGGCCTTGCCGACGGCTGCGGCGTCGTCCGCGATCATCTTGGCCAGGCCGGTCGGCTGGACCCCGCCGTTGTCCCGCAGTGCTGTCCTGACCCCTTCGGGGTCGATCTCGCCGACGGCGAACCACTGGTTCACCCGCTTGGCGTCCGGCAGTCGCTCCCAGGCGGGGCCGGCGGGAACGACGGCGAACGGCTTGCCCGGGTCCGGCAGGGCGGGGGTGGCGCCGACGGTCCCGGCGACGGCGAGGCGCAGGTCGTTGCCGTTGGGCGTGCGCACCTGGGACGACCCTGCGGCCAGGCGCTCGGCCAGGTCGCGGCTGACCAGCGCGGGCACCGGGGTGTCCCGGCCGCCGGCCGCCCCGGCCAACTTCGCCGGATCGAACTCGCCGGCCCCGAGGGTCCGGGCGATCTCGGCGTACGCCGCCGGATCGACCACCATGATCAGGTAGGCCTCGGTGTAGCGCTGGTCGGCGCCGACGATGCGGGCGTTGGGCTCGACCCAGACCGCGGTCGAGGCCCGCACGCCCGGCAGGGCGTCGGCGGCCTTGGTGAACGACTCGGACAGGGTGGCGTAGCCCGGGAGGGAGACGCCGATGTCCCCGCCCGTGGCGATGCGCGCGGCGCGGGTCCGGGCGTGATCGACGGTGTCGAGCACGGTGGCGCCGAAGCCGGTCGTGGTGACGGCGATGACCAGGGCGAGCAGCGGCAGCGCGGAGGGCCTGCGGCGGCCCGAGTCGTCGCGGGCGGCGCGGGCCAGGCCGAGGAAGCCGATCAGGCCGCGGCCTCGGCCGACGAGGGCGGCCAGCCGGCCGACCACCACCGGCTCGATCCGGGCCAGCAGCAGGCCGCCGGTGACGGCGAGCAGGAGCGGGGCGGCCACCAGCAGTGGATCCGGCCCGGAGCCGGTGCCGACGCCCCGGTGCCGGACCTCTGCCACGGCCGCGGCGGTGACGGCGAGGACGGCGAGTTCGCCGACCAGTCGGCGTCGGCCGCCGGCCGGCCGCCGGCGTGCCCACAGCAGGGCCGCGCGGGCCGGGAAGGCCAGCAGCGCGATCAGGGCCGCGGCCAGGGCCGCCAGCACCGCGCGGTCCCAGCGGGGGGTGGGCAGCAGCACCAGGGCGAGGGCCGTTCCGAGCACGGTGGCCGGCAGGACGGTGACCGCGCCCTCGGCGATCAGCCGTCGCAGCACCCCGGCACGGGAGCCGCCGCGGGCCTGGAGCAGCCTGATCTCGGCGGTGCGCCGGTCGGTGGTGAGGGCGGCGGCCAGGAACAGCACCACGGTGGCGACGCCCGCGACGGCGGCCGGGCCGATCGTGCTGAGCGGCAGCGAGGCCTGGTAGCGGTCGTCCGCCCGGTTGAGGATTTCGGGAAGGCCCGAGGAGGTGTGCAGGTCGGGACGCCGGGTCGCGTCGGCCAGGGCGGTGGCGTCGCGCCCGGTCAGGAAGGAGCTGAGGATGCCGCGGGTGCGGTCGAGCTGGTCGGCGTGCAGCGAGGCGGCGTCGACGGGCAGCCGCCAGAAGTTCTCGGCGTTCGAACCCCAGCGGGCCAGCGCGGGCAGGCTGTCGCCGTCGACGAATCCGCTGGTCATCCAGTGCTCGTGCTCGGGGTCGGCC
The DNA here is from genome assembly GCF_044750105.1 of Kitasatospora sp. NPDC088861. NCBI lineage: Bacteria > Bacillati > Actinomycetota > Actinomycetes > Kitasatosporales > Streptomycetaceae > Kitasatospora > Kitasatospora sp. NPDC088861. The sequence goes on along the minus strand of NZ_JBIVJF010000011.1, from coordinate 68,966 downwards.
CTCAGGCAGGCGCGGGCCGGGCAGCCGAGCTCCTCCCAGAACGGGTCCTGGGGGTCGTTGACCTGGTAGAGGCCGACCACCACGGTGGTCCGCTTGGCGCCCGAACCCTCGGTGCCGTTGTCGATGACGTCACCGAGCTTGATGTGGATGCTCTCGGCGGCCTTCTCGCTGATCACGATCGGCAGCGGACCGCCGGCGGCGCCGGGGGTCGGCCAGGTGCCGTCGGTGAGGGTGGCCCGGGCGGCCAGGTCGTGCAGGTAGAGCAGGCCGAGGGCCGGGTCGGTCCTCCTTTCCGCGAACCGGTCGTACTCCGGATTGCCCATGCCGCGGTCGCCCAGGGCGCGGGCGCCGTAGGCCTGGCCCGACTGGGTCAGCGTCAGCTGTCGACCGACCATCTCGGTGAGCTGCCGCTGCACCCGGTCGAGTTCGGCGGCCTTGTCGTCGTCCCGCGTCTTGGACGTGGTCTGCAGGCTGGTCTGGTTGAGGCCCTTGTGACCGACGAAGTCCTGGAGCGCCGTGTCCGCGCCCCGGTCCGCGATGCGGGGGAAGGCCGCCGCAAGGAAGACGGCGACGAACGCCAGGGCCGCCATGAGCAGCGCGGCCAGCGGGTTCGCCCGCAGCCTGGTGCGGACCCAGCGCGCGGGGCGGTGGGCGGTCCCGGGAGCGGTCCCGGTGGTGGGCGCGGTGGTGGGTACGGTGGTGCCGGTCCGGGGGGTCACCGCTCCTCCACGTGGCGCAGCCGGGTGGCCACGTCCCGACGGCGGCGTCCGATGGGGAAGGCCGACAGCAGCGGGGCGGCAGCCGCCAGCGGCGGTCGCCCGCGCGGTCGGCGCACGACGAAGCCGAGCATCAGGTTCTCCCCCCAGTCGTATCCCGGCCCACCCATTGATCCGATCCAGGCACAGATCGGCCGTGGACGGACACCCGCGGGCGCACCGGCGCAGTGATCACCGACATTCGGTCGCCGGATAGCGGACGATGCTGTCAGATTCGTTCCGGGAACGGAAGGGATTTGGGCGAATCAAGTAAGCAAGGGCAAATGCCATGCACACTTCACAATTCTGGTATTTGCTGCACTCCTTTGACCGGTGGAAATTCCTTTCCCGAATCTTCTGCTCGGGATCGTGAACCCGTGAGCCGCCGCATCCGTTGGCCCGGGCGACCATCGGCTCGGTGGTAGCCGTGGCCGCACCCGTTCCGGAGGAGGTTCGACAGCGATATTCTGTCGCGTTGTCCGAGGAATCCGGGGTTGTGGCCGGAAAGCGCGGCCATTCGAGATCACCGGCCTGGGCGGATTCCCGGTGTGCCGATCGCGGGAATGAGCCCAGGCGGTGGAGCGAAGAAGGGCTCGGACCAGGTCTCCTGACGCAGGAGTTCGAGCAGGGCCGTTTCCGCCGGGCCCGCAGCGTGGCGGACGACGGCGATGACGGGCTGGGAGACGGGCGGGGACACCGGGCGCGCGAGGTGCTCGTGGCCGTGGGGCACCGCGGAGGCCGGGACGAGTGTCACCCCCAGCCCGTGGGCGGCCCAGCGTACGGCCGTCGCCGTCTGGGACACCCGGGCGACCGTGGTCGGGGTCAGCCCGTTCTCGAGCAGCACGTCCAGCAGCACGCCGTCGAGCGCGCTGTCGCGGTCGAACCGCACCCACGGCTCCCCGTCCAGGTCGCGCAGCTCGACCCGGTCCGTGGCGAGCAGCCGGTGCCCGGCGCCCAGCACCACGACGAACTCCTCGTCGCCGAGGTGGTGGGCGTCGGCGGGGCTCCGCTCGCACACCGCCATCAGGGCGAGGTCCAGCGTGCCCCGGCGGCCCAGCCGCTCCATCTCGGCGGAGCTCGGCTCCTCGAAGACGGTGACCTCCAGCCGGGGGAAGCGGCGGCGCAGCGCGCCCAAGGCGCCCGGCAGTTGCCGGGTGCCGAAGCCCATCTGCACCGCGACCGTCAGCTCGCCCACCAGCTCGTCGGCGCCGGCCCGCGCCGTCGCCCTCGCCCGCCGCGCCGCGCTCACCGCGGCCTCCGCCTCCCGCAGGAACGCGCGGCCGACCACGGTGGGCACCAGCCCGGTCGGCGTGCGGGCGAACAGCTCCACACCGAGCTCCCGCTCCAGGGCGCGGATCTGCTGGGACACCGACGGCTGGGCGACGTGCAGCAGCTCCGCCGCGGCCGTCACCGAACCCTCCTCGGCAACGGCCAGGGCGTACTCGAACTGACGAAGACTCATCGACTCCCCTCCCCTCCCCACGTCGTCCTCGGGTGCACGAGGCGGCGCCTCGTCGCGTCCCAGGTGGACGGGTCCCAGGCTATGAGGTGGTCGACGAGACGCCGGTCGCCGGCCACCACCGGCGGACAGGGCCTATAAGACGAGGGGATCCGGATCCTTCGCCGCCGGATGCTCCTCCGAGGCCGTGGTGCTCAGCGCGCGGGCCTCGCGGTCGAGGGCCAGGTGGAGGCCGACGGCCAGCATGGGAATCGCGGCGAGCACGAACGCCCACTGTATGTCCCAGCCGACCAGCAGGCCCATGGCCGCGATGGAGAGCGGTTCCAGCGTGGCCCGGGGCAGTTCCATCACGCTGCTGACCCGGCCCAGCACGTCCGTCGGGGTCCTGGTCTGGATGAACGTCGGCAGCGCGACGTCGCTGGAGTACGCGACGCCGATCCCCAGCAGGGTGAGCACCACCGCCGCGCTCCACACGCTGGGAAGGAAGCCCAGCAGTACGAAGGCGGTCCCCTCGCAGAGCGTCATCCCGATGATGAGCAGTCCCCAGCGGCGCGGCAGCCCGGTGAAGACCGCGCCGATGGTGCCGATCAGCTGCCCCAGTCCCCAGGCGGACAGCAGGACGCCCAGTGCGAGCGAGCCCTGGGGGAAGGTCTTGGCCAGCGCGGGAAGCCCCACGCTGAAGAGGCCGCTGTAGCTGAGGGCCGCCGCGCCGATCAGCAGGAGGACAGTGCGGATCTCCCTGCTGCGTCCGGCGTAGCGGAGACCCTCGACGATCTCCCGCCGGATCGCCGTGAACGACTTGGCGCCCTCGTCGGCCTCGCCCGCCTGGTCGGAGGCCTGGTCGCCCGCCTGGTCGGACGGTTGTCTGCGGGGTGCGCCGAAGACCGTCAGGGCGGCGAAGAAGAAGGTGAAGGCATTGAGCAGGATGGTGGTCGACGTCCCCACCGCGGCCACGAGGGCGCCGCCCAGGATCGGCCCCAGCAGCCGGGCCCCCTGCTCCCCGAAGCCGACGAGCGCGTTGCCCCGGGCGAGGTGCTCGGGCGGCAGGAGGGAGGGGATGATGCTGCCGGCGGCCGGCCAGAAGAACGCTTCGGCGACGCCGGTGAGCGCGCCGAGGGCGTAGAGGTGCCACGTGCTCACGTGGTCCGTCAGGGCGACCAGCCCCAGCGTGGCGACGGCGAGCCCCCTGAGCGTGTGGGAGCAGAACATGACGGCGCGCGGGGAGAGCCGGTCGGTCACCGCGCCGCCCACCAGCATCAGCACGCCCCGGGGGACGGCCTGGACGAGCAGGATCGTGGCCAGCGTGGTCGTCGATCCGGTCTCGTTCAGGATCAGCCAGATGAAGGCGACCTCGAAGCTGTAGTCCCCCACCAGGGAGACGGTCTCGCCCAGCCACACCCGCCGGAAGGGCCGGTGTTTCAGCGGCTGTCGCACCTTGTCGAGCATCGACTACCTCTCTGCTGTTCCACTTTTCCACGATGAAGGACTGCGGGACACTGCGGGGCACCTGCTCTTCGACGCTCTCGGCGGGGCGTGCGCGGCCGGTCTGTGGTGGGGAACGTTCTCTTCACTGGGGTGCGAACTCCAGGTGGAATCTGTCATGGACGGACGTGACGAGCCGGAGCAGTTCGTCATGGGTGGCGACGGCGCCCCGGACGAACGCCAGGCGCTGTGCGGGGTGGCGCCAGTCGACGGGCTGCCCAGGGGCCGTCGCCACGTCGACCTCGCCGACGCCGGGGAGGGCCCGTACGGCGTCGGCGCCGTCGATCGCCCGGACGGTGCCGACCGTGCGCGGTGGCACGATGAAGTACTCGAAGGTCACCGCCGCCGGCCGGGGGGCCGTGACGGGCTCGACGCCGCGCTCCAGGGCCAACTCGAAGGCGAGGGCCAGAAGATCGATGCCCAGCGCCCGGTCCAGCAGGCCCACGGCGCGCCCGCCGACGCGTCCGTTGACCTCGATGACGCGGGGGCCGTCCGGGGTGAGCTTCACCTCCGTGTGGGTCACCCCGGTCGTCACGCCGAGGGCCCGGACCGCGGCCGCGGCGAGCTCGGCGACGTCCTTCTCCACGGCGGGCGTGAGGGTGGCGGGCAGGAACAGTCCGGTCTCCCGCAGCGGGTCCGCCAGGGCGAACTTGCCGGTGACGCAGAGGGTCGTGACCTCCGCGTGCTGCACGACGGCCTCGACGGAGACGTAGTCCCCCCAGCCCGGTCCGGCCACCGCGGGGTCCCCGGGCAGGTACTTCTCCACGACGAAGTCGCGCGGGCCGCCGCCCGGGCCCGCCGGCCCGTCACCGGGCCCGGGGGCGAGGCCGACGTCGGCCAGGGCGCGCCGCTGCTGCTCGGGGTCTGCCAGCCGTACGGTGTCCTGACTGCCCGCCCCGGTACGGGGTTTGAGCACCACGGGGTAGCCCAGGCGGGCCACGGCGGTGTCGACCTCGGCGGCGGAGCGCACCACGACGCTCGGGGTGTGGTCGACCCCCGCCGCCGCGAACGCCGCGCGCTGGTCGGCCTTGTCGGTGAGCAGCCGGACGGTGTCCGGCCGGTGGTAGGGCAGGCCGAGGGCCTGGGCCAGCCGCGCGGTGCCGGCGAGGCAGTACTCGCTGAAGGTGACGATGCCCGCGGGGCCGTGCTCGCGCAGCAGTTCGGCGGCGGGGGTGTCGTGTCCGCTGATCTCGCAGACCCGCGCCCGCCGGCGCATCCCCGCGAGCAGCGGCGCCACGCCCGGTACGGCCGGGTCGCAGACGAAGACCACGTCGCACAGGCCGCGGGCGGCGCCGAGGATCTCGGCCGGCCCCGCCGACCCCCTGCCGTAGACGACGGCGACCGTGGGAAGCGTGTCGGTCACGGGGACCCCGGGGAGCCGGCCGGGCCCGCGGGGGCCGGTGCGGCGGGGGCCGCCTCGCGCCGGGCGGACTTCGGGGTCATGTCGTCCCACTCCTCCTCGATCCTGCGCAGGCAGTCCTCGCGGGACGCCGGCTCGCCCACCGTCCGCCACCCCTGGGGGACGTCGTGGTAGGTGGGCCAGATCGAGTACTGCTCCTCGTGGTTGACGACGATGCGGTACTGGTCCTCGGTCACGGCGCGTCGTTCTCCTTTGCCTTCGGGGCGAGCTCGGGCAGGCCGTGACGTTCCACAGCGGTCACGTACAACTCGCGCAGGAGCGGGTCGCGTACGCGGCCCCGTTCGTAGTGGGCGCGGAAGTTCTGATCGTAAATCCTGAACCAGGCGCGGTGCTTGTACAAGAAGAGCACATCGTGGGGCGCCATCCGGCGGATCGCGAACAGGCCGACAGGGGCCACGGAGACGGGGAAGAGCGGGTTGCGCACGGCCCGTTCGTCGCAGTGCGGGTGGAACTGGCCGACCATCAGCCCGTGGGCGACCGCGTTGTTCTTCAGGTCTTCGTACGCCTCGTCGAGGACCCGCCAGCCCTCCGGCCCGGTGGCCGGCAGCACCACGATGCGGCAGTCGAGGGAGGCTCCGGTGTGCGTACGGCTGCGCTCCGTGCCGAGGGCGAACGTGGACATCTCCGCCTCCAGGGCCTCGCGCAGCTGCTGCTCGTCCTTCCCGGTGACGTCGTAGCGGAAGCTGAACTGGGCGTCCTTGCCGCTGAGGGCGGGTGGGATGAAGGGGCAGACCGGCCCGGTGCGGCCGATCTCGTCGTGGGGCCGGCTGATGTACTGGCGCAGCCAGGTGTGGACCTGGGCGAAGTCCCGGGCGTGCCGGGCGGGTGACTGGGGTTCGATCACCCGGATCCACAGGCCGTCCATTCTGGCCAGATCATTGTCCTGATCCTGCATCACCTGCGTCATGCGACGGTCTCCTGGGCTCGGTCGCCGGGGGGTGCCGGGGTGGCGCTCGGGGCGGTCAGCCGGCACAGATCGGCGTACGTGGGAGCGGCGTAGAGCTGGGCGAAGTCGAGGGTCGGTCCGAGCTGGGTGCGCACCTGTTCGACCAGGCGCATCAGCCCCAGGGAGGTGCCGCCGTCGGCGAAGAAGTCGGAGTCGGGCAGCGGGTGGTGCCCCGTCTGGGACTCCCAGGCCGCGGCGAGTGCGGGGTGGCCCTGGGCGGCGGTGTCGTGCGTCCGGGCGTCCGCGTCGTGCGTCCGAGGATTCGCGTCGTCCGCGTCGTGCGTCCGGGCGTCCGCGAGACGGGCGAGGGCGGCGCGGTCCACCTTTCCGGTGGGCCCCAGCGGAAGGGCGTCGACCGCGATGATCCGCTCGGCCACCAGATGGCGCGGTGCCCGCTGCCACGCGCCCCGGCGCACCGCGTCGGTGTCGACGGACGCCGGCGTGAGGAAGGCGGTCAGGACGGCGCCGTCGGGACCGGTACCGGCGATGACCACGGCGTCGTCGACGGCGGGGTCGGCGGCGAGGACCGCCGCCGCCTCCGCCGGATCGGTGCGGAAGCCCCGGACCTTCACCTCGTCGTCGGCGCGCCCGAGGAAGTCCAGGGCGCCGTCGGGGAGGTGCCGTACGCGGTCACCGGTGCGGTACATGCGGGCACCGGGCCGCGCGGAGAAGGGGTCGGGCACGAACCGCGCGGCGGTCGCGGCGGGGTCGTGCAGGTAGCCGCGGGCGAGCCGGGGGCCGCCGAGGTAGAGCTCGCCCACCGCGCCCGGGGCGACGGGCCGCAGCCGTTCGTCGAGGACGTGGCACGTCGTTCCCGCGACGGCGGTGCCGATCGGGAACGCGGCGGAGTGCTCGCGGTCCCACGCGGAGGCGTCCCCCAGGGTGCTGAAGGTGGTGTTCTCGGTCGGGCCGTAGCCGTTGACCAGCCGGGTGGCGGGGTGGGCGGCGGTGAAGGAGCGCGCGGTGCCGGCCGGGACGGTGTCACCGCCGGTGACGAGGGTGCGCAGGGTGCCCAGCGCCAGACCGTGGTGGGTGGCCATGAGGCGGAAGAGCGGGGCCGTCAGCCAGGCCGTGGTGATCTGCGGCCGGGCCAGCAGGGCGGCCAGTTCGTGGAGTGCGAGGGGGTTGCGGTCCGCGGCCGTGATCCGGGCCCCGGCCAGCAGCGGGGACCAGATCTCGAACGTCGACGCGTCGAAGGCGAGGGTGGAGTGCAGGAGCACACCGTCGCCGGGGCCCAGCCGCAGGGACTCCGCCCCGAGCGCCAGCCCGGTGACCCCCCGGTGGGTGACGCCCACGGCCTTGGGGGCTCCCGTGGTGCCGGAGGTGAACATGACGTAGGCCAGGTCGTCGGGGCCGGCCGGTGAGGACGGCACCGCCGTGGTGGTCCGCTCCGCGAGGAGGGAGGCGATGTCGTGCACGGGGATGCCCAGGTCCGCCACGGTCGGGCTGTCGGCGCTGTCGGCGCTGTCGGCGCTGTCGGCGCTGTCACCGCCGTCGCCGGCGTGCAGGGCCAGGGCCGCCCGGGCCGTGCCGGCCATGAGCCGGACGCGGTCAGCCGGGTACCGGGGGTCCACCGGCACGTAGCAGCCGCCCGCCATCAGGACGGCCAGCATGGCGAGGACGGTCCGGCGGTCACCGTGCCCGACGATCAGCACGGCGGTACCGGAGTCGACGCCCTTCGCCCGCAGCGACGCCGCCGCGGTGCGCGCCCGCGTCAGGAGCTCCCCGTAGCGGATCTCACCGTACCGGTCGGCCAACGCCACGCGCTCGGGGAACGCCTCGGCGACGGCGGTGAAGCACTGCTCGATCCGGGCGTGCGGCGCGGTCGTCATCGTGCCCCCGAGGGGTGCTTGCGGGTGTTGCTGAGGCCGATGGTTGCGGTGCCGGTGCCGGTGCCGGTGCCGGTGTCGGTGTCGTTGGTGGTGCCGTTGGCGGTGTCGGGGTGCGGGGTGAACACGGCGCGCGGGCTGGGGTCCGGCGTCAGGGCGATGGCCGGTCGGAGCCCGGTCGCGGCCCGGTCGCCCAGCAGGGTGAACCGGCCGTGCGCGAGGATCGTCGCCGTGGCGAGCTGGGCCTCCAGCAGCGAGAACTGCCGCCCCAGGCACTGGTGGGGGCCCGCCCCGAAGGGGAAGTACTGCTGGACGGGCGGGCGCCGGCCCAGGAAGCGATCCGGGCGGAACTCCTCGGGTGCCTCCCACAGGGCCGGGGCGCGGTGGATGGCGTAGGTGCTGGCCAGGACGAGGTCGCCGGGCTCCAGCCGTACGCCGGCCGCTTCGACGGGGGTGTCGATGCGGCGGAAGAGCGCCCACGCGGGCGGGTGCAGCCGCAGGGATTCCTCGACCACCGCCAGGGTGTACGGCAAGGTCCCCTGGGGGATCGACGGCGCGGCGCGCAGGGCGCCGAGGTCGGTGGAGCGGACCTCGTCGAGGGTGCGGGCCAGGGCCGGGGGCGAGCCGGCCAGGTTGTGGAAGGTCCAGGTGAGCAGGGTGCCCATGGTCTCCACGCCGGCCACGAAGATCGACATCAGTTCCTCGCGCAGCACGTCCTCGGGACGGTCGCCGAGCGTGTCCCCCCGCTGGTGCAGGGCGGCGACGAGCGACGGCAGGACCCCGTCGGCCGTGGCCGCCGCGGGTACCTGGGCCGCCCGGTGCGCGATGAACTCCTCCAGCACCGCCCTGTCCCGCGCGAACGCCTCGCCGTCCGCGTCGGTGACGGTCTGCGGGGAGAACAGCCGCCGGTCCAGGTAGTGGACGGCCGTGTCCACCGTCGAGGCCAGGGAGGCCAGTTCGGCGCCGGTCAGCTCCGGGTCCACGAGCCGGAGGATGATCTCGATGCTCAGCTGCTGGAGGGTGTGTCCGAGGTCGAACTCGCGGCCCGCCGCGGGCAGCAGCCGACGGCGCACGAAGTCCTCCGCGCTCTCCAGCACCAGGGTGTGCAACTCCGCCACGGCCCGGGCCGAGAACATCGGGCGCAGCAGGGCGCGGCGATGGCGCCACTGCTCCCCGGAGGCGACCACGAACAGTCCGCTGCCCACCAGTTCGCGCAGCAGCCCGCGGTGGTTGCGGGTGCCGTGGGCGAGGGCCGCGGCGGCGACGGCGGGCTCCGCCGCGACGATCAGCCTCGTGCCGTCGTCCAGCGGGACGGCGCTGACCGTCCCCTCGTCGCGCAGCCGCGTCATCAGCCCCAGGGGGTCGCTGCCGAGCTCCTGGTCGAACTCCTCGTAGCCGACCGAACTCACGGTGATGCTCGCCATGGCTAGCCCCGCCCCTCGGCGGATTTCTCCGCGTCTTCCGCGAGCGTGATGATCTGCTGGGAGTGATCGTTCATCGTCCAGCCCTCGGCGGTGCGCACCGAGGTGCGCTGCTGCTCCGTGTAGCCCCTGCCCCGGTCGTGGAAGTGCCAGGCGAACGGCGGGCGGAGCAGCCGGCGTTCGACCGGGGTCCACTCCTCGCCCGGGAGGTCCTCGGGCACGGGCGCGGGAGCGGTGTGCTGCACCATGCCTGCGGTGTAGCGGCAGAAGACGACCCGGCGTTCGAAGTCGGCGGCCCAGGGCCAGCTGCCGTGGGTGGCGGTGTCCGCGAAGAGGACCACCGAGCCGGCCCTGACCGGGACGCGGGAGACCCAGTCGCCGACCTTCTGCCAGGTCTGGAAGTCCTCCGGGATCTCGAAGGCCGACTTGTGGCTGCCGGGGACCACCGCGAAGCCGCCCTGGTCGGCGAGGGCGTCGGTGAGGCAGAACGCGACGATCAGGTGTCCGCCGTAGATCCGGCCGTCGCGGACCTGGTAGGTCAGCGGGGGGTACTCCCACGGGGTGTTCCCGTTGTGCAGGATCAGCGCTCCGGCGCCCTTGCGGGCGTAGAGCACCTGCCCCTCGTCGTAGCGCAGGTCGGGGCCGAGCACCTCCTCCAGGTGCGGCAGCACCTTCTCGTGGCTGATCAGGTCGCGCACCGGGCGCGGGGTGGTGTGGAGGGGGCCGGCGTTGGCGATGAACGGGTTGTACCGCTTGAGCAGCGAGTAGTCGAGCTTGTTCTCGCCGTCCCACAGGCCGTGGCCGTCGAGGGCGGCGTTGACGGCGGCGAGTTCCTGCGCGGAGAGGATGTCCTCCAGGACCAGGTAGCCGCGCAGGTCGAACAGGTACTTCTGCTCTTCGTCCATGACTTTTCCCCTTGTGTCGGATGCGTCGGATATGTCGGAGAGCGGGCGGTTGGGACGCGGGCGCGACGGGCGCACCGCGCGGGGGGTACGGCCGGGGCGGGTAGGGCTGGGGCGGGTGCGGCTGGGGGGCCGGGCCTCAGCCCTGGTCGGGTTCGAGCTCCGCCAGGGCCCGGGCGAGGTGCTCGCGCAGCTCGGCCTGCGGGAAGAGGCCGACGGCTCCGGTCAGGAGCACCGAACACCCTCCCGAGCGGGCCGGTTGCACGTGGAGGACGAGGTCGAGGTCCGCCCAGTGCTCGGGCACGGTGTCGTGGGGCGGGTCGTCCGGCACCACGGCCGGGTTCTCCTCCTGCCCGTGGACGACCAGCCCGGCCGCGCAGACCGGCGGCCGGAGCGCGGGGTCGACCGGATCGGCGAGCTCGGCGATGTGCAGCAGCGGCAGGTCGGCGTGGTCCAGGGCCGACAGCAGCGCCCGGTGGGCGTGGCCGGCCCCGGTGGCGCCGAGCACCACCGGCAGCAGGTCGACGGCGCGGCCGACGAGCGTTTCCTCGGTGGCCGCCGAGCGGTGGGAGACCGGCATGCCGATCACCGTGGACGTGCCGCCCGACATCCGGGAGACGATCCGGCCGAGCAGGTCGAGGAAGGCGGCCGTGGTGGTCGTGCCCGCCGTCCGGCCCGCCCGCTGGAGGCGCGCGTACGCGTCGGCGGGGAGGACCTTCCGCACCCCGTGGTTGCGGAAGGTCCTCGGGCCGGTGCGGCGCTCGGCGAACGGGTCCGGGGGGACCGGGCCCAGGCTGGTGCGCCAGTACTGTTCCAGTTCGGCGCGCCGGGCCGTGCGGCGGGAGGCCCTGGCGCTGGCGTAGTCGCTGTAGCGCGGGGCCGGCCGGGGCAGGTCGCGTCCGGCGAGCAGGGCGAGGAGCTCGTCGGCGAGGATGCCCACGGAGGCGCCGTCGCCCCGGTGGCGGGCCAGCCTCAGCAGCAGGTGCCGGACGGTGCCGCCCTCTCCGGTCAGCAGGACGACCTCCAGCCCCGGTGATCCTGCGGGCAGTGGCCGCTCGATCAGTGCGGTGTCCCAGTGGACCTGGGCGGGCTGGTCCGGCAGCGGGGCCACGGGGCAGGGCTGCCACGCGTCGTGCTGTCCCGATCCGGCGGCCCCCGGTGTCGCCTCCGTCGTCCCGGGCACGGCCTGCGGGGCCGCCGGCCGCAGGGCCTCGTGCCGGGCGACCAGTGCGCGGACCGCCCGCTCCACGTCCCGCGGATCCACGGGGGCGTCGAGCCCGAGCAGCAGCGGAATCGGGGGAGCGGGGTGTCCGAGGGCCCGCTCCTGCTGGGCCACCAGGAGCTGTTCGGGTGTCTGGGAAGCGCCGGCTCCGGCGTCGGCGGGAGGCGGCGGTGCTGCTGCTGCTGCGAGCAACGTCCTGACCTCGGTGGCGAGTTCGGCGGCCAGCGGATGCGTCAGGACGGTGCGCACGGGGACCTCCGCCCCGAGGCGGCGACTCAGCGCGGAGGCGATCCGGGCCGCCCCCAGCGACGCCCCGCCGAGGTCGTAGAGATGGTCGTCCAGGGTGGCCGACGGCCGGTCGAGCGCCGCCGCGAACGCCTCCACCACGGCGGCGGCCACCCGGTCGTGGGCGGCGGCGGGGCCCGCCGCCGTGCGCGCGGAGCGCACCATCGCCAGCAGCGCGCGGCGGTCCGCCTTGCCATTGGCGGTCACCGGCAGCCGAGGGAGCACCCGGATCTCGCCGGGCACCATGTACGGCGGGAGGGTACGGGCCAGATGGGCGCGCACCGCCGCCGGGTCCGGGGCGGGCTCGCCGGTGACGAAGCCCACCAGGCGGCTGACGCGTTCCCCGACGACGACGGTGGCCGCCTCCCGCACCCCCGGCGCGTCCACGACGTGCCGGTCGACCTCCTCCAGCTCCACCCGGTGGCCGCGCACCTTGACCTGGTTGTCGCTGCGGCCGACGAATTGCACGCTCCCGTCGGCGTTCCACCGCACCCGGTCCCCGGTGCGGTACATCCGCGAGCCCGGGGGACCGGCCGGGTCGGGCAGGAACCGGGCCGCCGTCTCGGCCGGACGGCCCCGGTAGCCGCGCGCCACCCCGGTGCCGCCGATGTACAGCTCGCCGGTGACCCCGATGGGCACCGGACGCAGCGCGCCGTCGAGGATGTGCAGGCGCACGCCGGAGATGGGGCGGCCGACGGGGGCGGTGCCGCCCTCGGCCCCCGCCGCGCACCGGTACGACGTGGCGTCGATGCAGGTCTCGGACGGCCCGTACTGGTTGCGCAGTTCACCGCGGCCGACGCGCAGGTAGCGGTCGGCCTGCGCCGAGGGCAGCGCCTCCCCGCCGCAGAAGACGACCCGGGCCGGCAGCCGGCGCAGGTCCTCGTCGTCCAGGGCCGCGAGCAGGGACGGGACGACGTCGACCACGGTCGCGGAGTGCTCCAGGGCGGCCTCCACCAGGGCGGCCGGATGCGCCCCGAGGTCGACGCCGGGGAAGACCACGCCGGCCCCGGCGACCAGCGGTCCGAAGCACTGCCACAGCGACGGGTCGAAGACCAGGGGAATGGTCTGGAGCACCCGGTCGGGGGCGGCGAGGCCGATCGCCTCGCGGCGCCAGGCGAGCTCGTTGGCCAGCGCCCCCAGCGGCACCGGGACGCACTTGGGCGTACCGGTCGTGCCGGAGGTGAACACCGCGTAGGCCAGGTCCTGCGGGCCCGTGCGGGCCACGGGCGGCACCGCCGCCCCGGTGGCCGGGAGCTCGCGCGCGCCCCCTCGGGGGAGCCGGATCGTCCGGAGCACCCTCCCCGGCGCGCCGCCGTCGGCACGGTCTTCGTCGGCGTGGTCCCCGTCGGCATCGTGCCCGGGGGCATCGTGTGCGGGGGCGTCGGCCGTGCGGACGAGGAAGTCCGCCCGGGCGCTGCGTAGCAGGGCGCGGCGGCGTTCCACGGGGTCGTCGGGGCGCAGCGCGATGATCCAGCCGCCGAGCCGCCAGACCGCCAGGGCCAGCGCCGGGTAGTCGGCGCCCGCCGGTACGTCCAGGGCCACCGCCGAGCCGGGGCCGACCCCGGCCAGGGCGAGGTGGGCCGCCGCGCGCTCGGTGCGCTCGTGCAGCGCCCGGTAGGTGAGGTGACCGCCGGCGGCGTCCCAGACGGCGAAGGCCTCGGGGGTGCGCCGCGCCCAGTCCGCGAAGGCGTCGTAGGGCAGGCGGGCCCCGGCCGCGGGCGGCGCCGTGGAGGCGGCCGTGATGGTCTCGCGCTCGGCCGGGTCGCGTGCGTCCAGCGCGGCCAGCGGCGCGTCGGGGGCGGCGAGCACGGAGGCGAGGCAGCGTCGGTAGGCCCGCCCGAGCCGGGCGAGGGCCGCGTCGGTGTAGTGCTGCGGGGAGCCGGTCAGCCGGACGGCGGCGGTGTCGGCGTGTTCCGTAAGCTGCACGGTCAGCGCGCCCTGGTCGCCCTGGACGCGCACCGGCAGGGGGGTGACCGTGAGGGGGCCGGCCGGGCGCGGCCGGTTGTCCTCGTGGGTCAGGACGAAGGCGGCGGCGGGTACGGGCACGGCGGTGTCGTCGGAGGTCAGGGGGAGGGTCGGGTGTCGGGAACCGGTCAGGAGCTGCTCGCCGGTCCGCCGGGCCAGCGCGGCGAAGCCCAGCGCGGGGGGCAGGGACAGGGCGAGGGGCATAGCGGAGACGAAGGCGCCCACGGTGAGGTCGTAGCGCTCCGCCGCCCGGTTGGCGGTGGGAACGCTCACGGAGGCCGTCCGGGCGCCGGTGACCGCGCTCCAGGTGGCCGCGAACGCGGCGAGCCACACCGCGTGCGCCGTGCAGGCGTACCGCCGGGCGAACGCGTGGACCTGCCGGGTGAGGTCCGGGGGCAGCGCCAGCTCGGCGTGCGGCATCCGGGCGGTCTGCTGCGAGGCGGTCTGTTCCGCGGTGGTCTGCTGCGAGGCGGCCTGTTCCGTGGTGGCCTGCTGCGAGGCGGTCTGCTCCGAGGCGGTCGGGTCGACGGCGAAGGGGAGTTCGGCCCCGTCGTCGGCGCTGCCGCCGGAGCGGGCCCAGTGGGCGGCGTGGGCGGCCAGCGCGGCCCGCCCGTCCGGCGACTGCTCCCAGTGGACGTAGTCGAGGTGCTGGGCGGCCGGCGCGGGACGGGCGGAACCGGGGCCGCCCCCGGCGGCGTACGCGTCCAGCAGGTCGTCGATCAGCACCCCCAACGACCATCCGTCGCAGACGGCGTGGTGGAAGGTCAGGAGGAGGGTGTGCTGCTGCGGCCCCTGGGCCAGCAGGACGGCACGGACGTACGGGGGCCGGTCCAGGCGGAACGGGCGCGCCGCCTCGGCGTCGAGGGCCCGGTCCCGCTCCGGCGTTCCCGGGGGCACCGGCCGCACCTCCAGCGGGATGCGGGCGGGCAGGTCGAAGCGCTGCCGGGGCACCCCGTTCTCCTGGCCGAAACGGGTGCGCAGGGCCAGATGGCGCCCGGCGAGGGCGTCCAGGCACGCGCGGAGCCGGTCGATGTCGAGCGGGCCCGCGAGCTGGAGGGCCAGGGGCACGGTGTAGGCCGCCGACGCGGCGGGGGACGCCTGTTCGGCGAGCCACATCCGGTACTGGGTGACGGAGAGGGGGTGGCTGCCGGCCGCGGCCTCCGGGCGGGGCGGGAGCGCCGGTTCCGAATCCGCCGATGACGGTGCGGCAGCCGCCGGAGACGCGGCCGCGGGGCTGCGCCCCTGGAGCCGGGCGGCCAGTTCGGCGCGCTGCCCGGGGGTGAGCCGGTCGAGGGGTGAGGCGGTCATCCGAGCTCCTCCCCGGCCTCGTCGAGGATCTGCTGGGCGATCAACCGCTCCACCAGCGCGTACTGGAGCCCGATGGACCGGGCCCGCAGCAGCTCGCCGACGGGGACGTCGACGCCGAACCGGCGGCTCATCCCGCGCGCCAGCCGGGCCACGGTGAGCGAGTCACCGCCCAGCTGGAAGAAGTCGGCCGTGTCGGGCACGTCGGTCACCCCCAGCTGTTCGGCCCACAGGGCGCGGAGGATCGCGACGGGGGTGTCCGCGACGGGATCGGCCGCGTCGGTGACGGGTGGTCCGGGCGGTGGTCCTGGCGGTGCTCCGGGCGCCGGGGCGGCCGGCACCGGGTGGCGCGGGCCGTGGAACGGATAGGTCGGCAGGGGGACGGAGCGCCCCGGGGCCTGGAGCGGGGAGAGGTCCAGGGGGAGGCCGGAGCACCACAGCCGGCCGATCGCCGCCAGCACCGGGCGGGCGGTGGCAGCGGCCGGGGCGTGCGACGGCGCGGTGGGGGCCGGCGGCGAGGAGCCCAGCAGCGGGATCGCGGGCAGCCCGGCGGCTTCCGCGAAGCCGCTCAGCACCCGGCCGGGCCCGACCTCGACCGCGACGGCGTCGGGGAACTTCGCCCGGGCCGTCGCCAGCGCGTCCGCGAAGCGCACCGGCCGGCGGGCGGCCCGGGCGAAGTGGCCGGGGTCGGTGAGCGAGCCCTCGGGCAGCAACTGCCCCTCCGTGTTCTCGATCCACGCCAGGGCGGCGGGGCGCACCTCATCGGCCGCCGGTGTGCCCCGCAGCGCGTCGGCCGCCGGTTCGATCAGCGGGGAGTGGAAGGCACGGGACGACCGCAGCACCTTGGCCGCGTACCGGCCGCCGATCCGCTCCCGGAAGGCCGCCACCGCCCCGGGGGACCCGGCGAGCACGGTGCTCGTGGCGGCGTTGACCGCCGCGATGCTCAGCTCGGCGCCGGTCTCGGCCAGCAGGGCCCGGGCCTCGGCCTCGCCGCAGGCCAGCGAGACCATCGCGCCCGGGGCGCAGTCCTGCATCAGCAGGGCCCGGCGTGCCACGAGACGGGCCGCGGCGTCGAGGGCGAGCGCGCCGGCCAGGGTCGCCGCCGTGATCTCCCCCAGGCTGTGCCCGAGCAGCGCGCAGGGGACCAGGCCCAGGGCGAGCAGCGCCGTCCCGGCGGCGTACTCGACGGCGAAGAGCGCGGGCTGGGCGAGCGCCGTCCGGGCGAGGCGTTCGGCGGGGAAGGCGGCGTCGTGCAGCGCCTCGTCCACCTCGCGGGCGAGCCCGGGGGAGAAGGCGGCCAGGCAGGCGTCCAGCGCGTCGGCGAACGGGGGCAGGGCGGCGGCGAAGGGCGCCGCCATGCCGGGGAACTGCGTCCCCTGCCCCGGGAAGAGCAGCAGCGCCGGGGCGGGGTGCGCCACGGGCTCCGGTGCCGCCTCGGCCGGGGCGCGCAGCGCCGCCACGACCTCGGCCACGCTCGCGCCCACCGCCGAGGAGCGGTAGGGGAGTTCCGCCCGCCGGGTGAGGGTCCGGCCGACGTCCTCCAGCGAGGGGGCGGCTTCGGCGTCCTCCAGGTGCGCGGCGAGCCGCTCCCGCATGCGGGCGAGGGCCCGTGGGTCCTTCGCGGAGAGCACCACCAGCCGTTCCCGCCCGGACGGCGGGGCGGGCGGTGGGGCGGCCGGCTCCGGAGGCTGCTCCACCACCATGTGCACGTTGGTCCCGCCCACGCCGAACGAGCTCACCGCGGCCCGGCGCGGCTGCGGGCCCCGCCACGGCCCGGCCTCGGTGGGCAGGGACAGCGGCGAGTCCTCCCGCTCCAGCAGCGGATTGGCCCGGCTCAGCCCGGGAATCGCGGGCACGTACCCGTGCCGGAGCACCAGCAGCGCCTTCACCAGCCCGGCGAGTCCGGCGGCGGCGTCGAGGTGGCCGATGGTCGCCTTGAGCGCGCCGACCGGGATGCTGCCGGGAGCGGCACCCAGCGATCGGTACACCGAGGAGGCGGCGGACCACTCGATGGGGTCGCCGACGCGGGTGCCGGTGCCGTGGCTCTCCAGGTAGCCGACGGACGCGGCGTCGACGTCGGCGGCGGCGAGCGCGGCGCGGATCGCCTGCTCCTGGCCCGCCGCCGACGGCGCGAGGAAGCCCGCCTTGGCGGTGCCGTCGTTGTTGACGGCGGAGCCCAGCAGCACTCCGTGCAGGGGGAGCGGGCCGTCCGCCACGTCCTCGTAGCGGCGCAGGACGACGCCCAGCGCCCCCGAGCCGCCGAGGGTGCCGTCCGCCGAGGCGTCGAAGGGGCGGCAGTGCCCGCTGAGCGACATCACTCCGCCGGCCATGGGCAGGTGCCCCGCCTGGGGGGCGTTGGCCGACGCGGCGAGCACCAGGGCCTGGTCGCACTCCCCGTTGTTCAGCGCCTGGACGGCCAGGTGGGCCGCGACGAGCGAGGAGGAGCAGGCCGTGAGGACGGTGAGTGCGGGCCCGGTCAGCCCCAGTTTGTAGGCGATGCGCGTCGCGAGGAAATCGCGTTCGTTGACGAGGAGCGCCTCCTCGAACTCCGGGGGCGCCAGCGAGCCGGCGGCCAGGAGCGCCCGCAGGTGACCGCTGCCGCTGGCGGCCGCGTACACCGCCGTCCGCAGACCGTCGCCGGCCGTGACGCTGTGGCCGGCGTCCTCCAGGGCGGCCCAGGCGCACTCCAGCAGCAGGCGGTGCTGCGGGTCCGTCAGCCCGGCCTCGCGGGGGCTGACGCCGAAGAACGCGTGGTCGAAGCGGTCGGGATCGTCGAGCGACCCGTGGACGGGGACGTAGGCCGGATCGTCGGCGAGGGACGCGGGGACGCCGCGGGCCGACAGCTCCTCCCGGCTCAGGCGCCGGGTCAGCACCCGCCCGTCGCGCAGGGCCTGCCACAGCTGTGCCACATCGGCCGCGCCGGGGAAGCGCCCCGTCATGCCGGTGACGGCGATGTCGAGGGAACGGTCGCGGTTCATCGGTCGGCCTCCTGGGCACGGCGGTCGCGGAGCGTACGGGCCGCGTCGCCGCGTCGGCGACGGGACGACCCGGCTGAGGGCGGTGGTTCCGTCCCGGGGGCGGGCGGCGGGTCCGTTTTCGCGCGGGCCAGTCGGGCCGCGAGGTCGGCGACGGTGCTGTGGCGGAAGAGGTCGAGGATCGGCAGCCGGACGCCGGTGTGCCGGTGCAGCGCCTCCTGGAGCGCCGGCACCAGCAGCGAATGCCCCCCGAGGTCGAAGAAGTTGACGTCGCCGGGAACCTCGACGACGCCCAGGACCTCCCGCCACGCCGCGGTGACCGCCGCGTGCCCGGGCGACACGTCCCCGGCGGGCCGGGCGAGCGCCGAGGCCCGGCGCCGGGCCGCCTCCTGCTCCAGGGCCCGCCGGTCGACCTTGCCGTTGGGGGTGACGGGCAGCCGCTCCAGCGCGTGGACCACGGCGGGGACCATGAACTCCGGCAGCAGCTCGGCGACTTCGCGCCGGATGGCCTCCGGCCGCCCGCCGCCGGTGACGAAGCCGACGAGGCGCGCGCCGCCGTCGGCGACCACGGCCGCCTCCCGGACGCCCTCGGCGCCGCGCAGCGCCGCCTCCACCTCGGCGGGCTGCACCCGGTGGCCACGGACCTTGATCTGGTGGTCCAGCCGGCCGACGAAGGCGAGCGCCTCCGGCCCCTGCCACCGCACCCGGTCGCCCGTGCGGTACATCCGGGCCCCCGGCTCGCCGCTGAACGGGTCGGGCAGGAAGGCGCCGGCCGTCTCGGCGGGCCGGCCGACGTACCCCCGGCCCACCCCCGCGCCGCCGACGTACAGTTCGCCGTCGACCCCCGGGGGGACGGGCCGAAGGGCGTGGTCCAGGACGTAGAGGCGGTACCCCGGCACCGGGCCGCCGATGTCCACGGCCTCCGGCCCGTGGTAACGGCGGTAGCTCGCCCAGACGGTGGCCTCGGTGGGCCCGTACTCGTTGACCAGCGCCACCCCGGGCAGGACGGCGAAGTGGCGCCGCAGCAGCTCGTCCGGGAGCGGCTCCCCGGCCGTGACGACCTCGCGCAGGCTCCGCACCGCGTCGGGGCCGGCCCGGTCGGCGGCGGTGAGCAGCAGGGCGTGGAGCGAGGGCACGCACAGCAGCCGGGTGACCTGGTGCCGGGCGATCAGGGCGACCAGGGCCTCGGGGTCGCGGACCTCGTCGTCGCTCGCGACGACCAGGCGGCCACCGGCCGACAGCGTTCCCCAGATCCCGGCCGCGGCCGAGTCGAACGCCGCAGGCGAGAGCAGCAGGAAGACCGGCCGCCCCGGATAGACGGTGCGGCGGGCGGCCGTGGAGGCGGCCAGCGTGCCGTGCTCGATCACCACGCCCTTGGGCCGCCCGGTCGTTCCGGAGGTGTAGATGACGTACGCGGGATCGTGCGGTCCGGGCGGGAGGGGGACGGCGGGCTCGGCACTCCGGTCGGCCGCCGGCCCGGCCGTCGGGCGCAGGGGGACCACGGGGACCAGCGGGACCAGCGGCAGCCCGAAGGACGCCGCCCGCCCGGCCATGGCCGCGTCGGCGACGACGGCGCAGGCCCCGCAGTCGGTCAGGCACGCCGTCATGCGGGAGTCGGGGTGCCGGGGATCGAGCGGGACGTACGCGGCACCGGCGAAGTGCACACCGAGCAGCGCGGTCATCTGGCCCGCGGACCGCTCGGTCAGCACCGCCACCCGGGCGCCCCGGCCCGCGCCCCGGGCCGTCAGCCGGGCGGCGAGGTCCAGGGCGTCGGCCCGCAGCCGCCCGTACGTGAGCTGCTCGCCCCCGGCGACCACGGCGGTCCGCTCCGGTGCCTCCCGGGCGATCCGGGCGATGAGCTCGCTCACCGGGACCACCGGCGCGAACGGCTCCGGGCCCCGCCCCCACTCCAGGGGGAGGCGCCCCGGGTCCAGCGCCACGGGGAGCGCGGCCGGTGCGGAGGGCTCGGCCGCCAGCGCGAGCAGCGCCCCGCGGATCCGCTCGGCCAGCTGCCAGGCCTGGTCCGTGGTCCACCGGTCGGTGCGGTGGAGCACGTCCAGCCGGGCGCCGTCAGGGGTCTCCCGGAGCAGGATCTCGACGTCGTACTTCGCGATGGCCGCCGGGATCTCCACCGGGCGGGCGCGGACGCCGGGCGGCGCGGCCGTCGCCGGGGCCGGCTGCTCATGGTCGACCAGCACCTGGAACAGGGGGGCCTGCCCCGGACCGGCCCGCAGACCGAGCTCCCGGACGAGTTCGTCGAAGGGGTGCGCGCGGTGTGCGTGCGCCCGCAGGAGGGCCGCGTGCGCCTGGGCGACCGCCTCGCCGGCGGTGCCGCCGGGGCGGGGGCGCAGCCGTACCGGGACGGGGTTGACGAAGAGGCCGACGGCCTCGCTGAAGCCGGGCGGTCGGACGTCCATGGTGGTACCGACCAGGACGTCGCCCACCGCGCCGTAGCGGTCGGCCGTCACCGCGAACGCCGACAGGACGAGGACGAGGGCAGTGGTGCGATGGGTACGCGCCGCCTCGGCCACGCGCTGCCACTGCGCCGCGTCCAGCGGGACGCCGACCGTCGCCGCGGTGCGCCGGTGCGGGCCCGGCCGGGGCCCGCCGAGGGCGACCGGCGAGTGGGCGGAGACGCCGGCGAGCTCCTCGGCCCAGAACCGGCGCAGCCGTTCGGCCTCGGCGGGCGACGGTCCGGGGACGGCGCCCGCCGGGGCGGGCGGGAGCGCCGGGCCGCCGGCCAGCCGGCTCAGCAGTTGCTCGGTGATCAGCTCCGTGGAGCGGCGGTCGAGCACGAGGTGGTGGCCGACGAAGACCAGCACGTGGTCCCCGGGGCCGGTCCTGAGCACCCGCAGCTCGACCAAGGGCTCCTCGAACAGGTCGAAGGGCCGGTGGGCCACGCGCCGCAGGTGCTCCGCCAGGGCGTGCCCGGGCACGTCCCGCACGCTCACGGTGAACGCCGTCAGGGGCCACTGCCCGCGCCCGGGGGCCACGTCGTCGTCGATGACCCGCAGCCGCGTCTCGGGGTGGGCGGTGAGCACGTCGTGCCAGGCCGCCTCCAGGCGCCCGGGATCCAGCGGACCGCTCAGCCGCAGCGCCCAGTACACGGTGAACTCATGGCTGTCCGGCTCCGCCCGGTGCAGCAGCCACAGCCGCCGCTGGGCGGCCGACAGGCCGGCGGGCGCAGCCGTGGACGGGCCCTCGCCGCCGGCGGGCGCGGCCCGCGCGATCAGGTGCCGCAACCCTTCCGGTGTCGGGTCGCCGAAGAACGAGGCGAGGTCGACGCGCACCCCGCACTCCTGGTTGACCTCGGCGACGAGCCGGGCCGCGTCCAGTGAACTCCCGCCGCAGGAGAAGAAGTTGTCCCCGTTCGAGGCGGGCGGGCGGCCGAGCGTCAGCGCCCAGAGCCGGACGGCGGGGTCCGCGCCGCCGTCCGGCGGCTGCACGGGCACGGGCACGGGCAGGGCACGCTCGTCGACCTTTCCGCTGAGCGTGAGCGGGAACGCGTCGACGACCTCGATGTGCGCGGGCACCGCGGCGGGCGCCAGCCGCCGGGCCGCGAGGCTGCGCAGCTCCCCCGGCACCGGAACCGGCCCGGGGCGGCGGGGGGTGACCCAGGCGAGGAGCCCCGCCGTCCCGATCGGACCCTGGCGTGCCACGTGGGCGTCCTGGACGCCCGGCGTGCCGCGCAGCACCTCCTCCACCTCGTACGGGTCGACCCGCTGGCCGCGCACCTTCAGCTGGTGGTCGGTCCGGCCGTGGTAGATCAGGTGTCCGTCGGCACCGAGGGTGACGCGGTCCCCCGTGCGGTACATCCGGGCGCCGGGTGCCGGGGCGAAGGGGTCCGGGAGGTAGCGCTCGGCCGTGAGCGCGGGGGCGTTGAGGTAGCCGCGGGTGACCAGCGGCCCAGCGAGGTACAGCTCGCCGCGGGAACCGACCGGCACGGGGCGGAGGTCGGGGCCCAGGACGTAGGCCGAGGTGCCGTCGAGGGGCCGGCCGATGCTGGGGGTCCCGTACTCGTCGAAACCGCACCACGTGGTCTGGATCGTGACCTCGGTCGGACCGTAGCCGTTGGATCCCCTGACACCCAGCTCGCGCAGCCTGCGCCAGGTCGTGGCGTCGACCGCCTCGCCCCCGAAGTCCAGCTCCAGGCCCGTGCGTTGGAACATCTCCTCCACGCCGAAGGGGCGCATGGCGGCGAACATCGACGGCGAGGTGCTGAGCAGGCGCACGTCGTTGCGCTCGACCCACTGCACCAGCGCCTGCGGATCGCGGTACGTGGCCTGGTCGGCCACCACCAGGCAGCTGCCCCGGAAGAGGTAGAGGAGCTGCTGGAAGAAGACGTCGAAGGAGACGGCGGCGGTGACGCCGACCCGGGCGGCCCCGGCTCCCGCCGGCTGCGCGTCGACGAGGACGGCGAGACCCCGGTGCTCGACCATGACGCCCTTGGGGCGGCCGGTGGTGCCCGAGGTGTGCAGGACGTACGCCAGATCGTGGGGGCGGGCGTCTTCGGTGTGCGCGTTCTCGGCGTCCGGGGCCTCGGTGTGCGCGTTCTCCGCGTCCGGGGCCCCGGCGTGCGCCTCCTCGTCGACGATCGTGAGCGAGGCGTCGAGCCGGTGGCGTGACGCGGGGTCGCACAGCACGAGACGGGTACCGGTGTCCGCCACGACGTAGGCGAGACGGGAGTCGGGCTGGGAGGGATCGAGGGCGACGACGTGGGCCCGCACCCGCCACGCCGCCAGCACGGACGCGACCAGGGCGACGCCCCGCTCGCGCAGGACGCCCACCGCGGTGCCCGGGCCCGCGCCGTGGCGGCGCAGGGCGGCGGCGAGCCGGGCGACCTCGCGGTCCAGGCCGGCGAAGGTGAGGAGGTCGTCGCCGCACCGCACCGCCGGCCGCCGGGGCTGTGTGCGCACCCAGGCGTCGAACCGGTCCATGAGGGGCTGTGCGTGCTCCGACGGATCGGCCGGTGCGACGATCAGGGACGGCGTCGCCGCGCTCGTCGAGCGGGGCAGCGGTGCCCCCGGGTCGCGGGCGAGGGCGAGCAGGACCTGGCGGTAGACGGCGAGCAGTTCGGCGGCGGCCGCGTGGGTCGTGCCGCCGCGCACCCGGCGCGTCACCGTCACCGAGGCGTCGTCCGCCCGTAAGCAGAGGTCGAATTCGAGGTCGAAACGAGTGAGGCCGTTCGTCCCGCCGGGGTGCCCGGCCGGGGGAGCGGCTCCGGGAGCTTCGAGGGCTTCAGGGGCTCCGGGGGTTTCAGTCGCTTCAGTCGCTCCGGGCGCCTCCGGTGCGCCTGCGACGGGTGCCGCCGGCTCACGCACCGCTTCCGCCCCGGGTACGGTGCCCGCCGCCCACGCCGCTTCCATCGCACGGACGGTGAGCCCGCCGAGTGCCGGCCCCGGAAGGGGGTCCCGCAGCTGGAAACTGACGGTGAGTCCGGGCGCCGCGGCGTCGAAGAGGTCCGCGCTCTCGTGGATCGGCTCGTGCGCGTGGGACAGCGCCTCGGCGACGGTCCGCCGCACACCGTCGCAGAGCTCGGTGCCGGAGGCTCCCGAGGGCCACCGCTGGCGCAGCGGGACCATCCGCGCGAAGCAGCCGACCAGCGACACGGTGGCCGGTGTCCGGGAGGCGAACGGTGTGGCGACCATGACGTCGGGGGCGTTGCCCTGCGTGGCGAACGCCGCGTAGAGGGCGGCGAGTCCCATGAGGTACGGGGTGACGCGCAGGCGGCGGGCCGCCGCGCGCACCGCGTCGGCCTCGTCCGGGGGCAGCGGGAGCACCAGGACGTCGGCTTCGGCCGTCCGGGGGCCCGGGGTGCGCGGCAGGGCCTCCGGCCACTGGGCGTCCGCCAGTTCGAGGGGCCAGAAGCGGGAGGGCTCCGCCGGCGCGGGCGGGTCGGACACCGCGGGCGGTGCCGGTGACGGTGTGAAGGGGGGCCCGCCGCCGGTGCGCGCGTTGTACGCGGCACCGATGTCCGCCAGCACGTTCTCCAGCGACGCCCCGTCGCACGCGATGTGGTGCACCAGGAGGGAGAGCACATGGTGGTCCGGTCGGTGCCGGAACAGGTCGACGCGGACGGGGCAGTCTCGTCTCAGGTCGAACCGGTGGCGTCCGACGGGCGCCCAGGGCGTGGCGTCGACCGTCGTGGCCGTGTCCATCGCGGTCCATCGCGGCTGCGGCACGCCGGGAACCCAGGAGGGCACGCCGTCCTCGTCGACGAGCCGGCGGGCGAACACGGGGTGCCGGGCGACGGTCTCCTCGACGGCGCCCTTCAGGGCCTGCTCGTCGAGCTGCCCGCGCAGTTCCCAGACGCGGTGGATGTTGAAGGACTCCGGCTGGTCCCGACAGGTGAGCCAGATACCGAACTCCGGGGCCGAGAGCGGGAACGCGAATTCGGCATCCGGCGCCGGACCCGAATCCGAAACCAGGTCGCTCCTGTTCACTTCGGTTGCCCCTTCCGTACGTGCTGGCGGCACTCGGCCGGTGGTCCGAGCGCGGGGTGTCGAGAGGAAGAATGAAGCTGTGCGGCCATCCGGGCATGGGGCTCTGCAAACTCGAAGAGTTCGCCCGTGAGCGGGCGGATGCCGGCGACGGCGAATTGAGAGGGGAACCAGGGGCGCGTACGTGAAGGTGCGGTCGGCGCCCTCGGGGATCGGTGCCCCGGGTCGGACCTCCGGCACGCCGGGGTCCGTTCACGAAACGAGTCTGTATGTACCCTGGGAGTTTTTCAAGAACGAGCAAACGGAATGTCTCATTCTCGAAGGTGCAGGGAAGGCGACTTTCTGGACATAGGGCTATGCCCGCCTCTCCCGACACCGGATCCAGTGCTTTCGCCGACGCCCCTGCCGCCTAGGGGGCGGCGCAAGAGCGCACTTTGGGGCGAATCACACCGTTGGTTTGAGTGAAACCTGTGGACCTTGCGAAGATTGGTTAAAGGATGTTATATGGCTCGGTAAATGAGCTCCGGGCCTGGATTGGCGCACTTCTCGAAGGCTTGACCCCTGTGGTACGTTCCAGACGAAGGTGTATCTGATCTGCTTCGTCGGCTGCGCACGGTGAGCGGAGACCCCTTATTTCGACAGGGTTCGAAAGGGTTCGACAGGAGTGGAAAATCCTGTGGATCGCGGACCTGAAGTCGGTATTCATATGGCTCCCGCCAATTCATCGACCGCCCGCCTGGCAGGCGGCCGTGCCCCGCAGGCAATATCTCGACAGGGAGGTCTCATGGGTCTGCAATTCGGCTTCTGTTTCGGTACCTCGTTGCGTCATGACGTGACGCGGGACCACTTGTGGAAATTGCTCGACGCGGTGGAGCAGCACGGATTCGATTCGTTCTGGTTCTACAACAACAACGGGGACGACATGCCCCCGCCGCTTGAGCTGGCACGGGAAGTGGCCCACCGGACATCCGCCCTGGTATTCGGTCCGCACGTCCTGGTCGCCGCCGGCCTGGAACCCTCCGCCGTGGTCCGCGAACTGACCGACCTGTACCGGCGGTCCAACGGCCGGTTCGTCGCCCAGCTCGGCATCGGAGGCCCCCGCGAGGCCCTCATCCGGGACCCCGCCGAAGCGGCCGCCGCCCTGGAGGACATCCTGCGCCGCCTGCGCCGCCTCGTCGGGGAGTCCGCCGGGGAATCCAGCGGCAGCGGCCCGACCGGGGTGCCGCCCGTGTGGCTGGGCGGAGGCAGGGAGGGGACCGTACGGCGCGTCGCCGCCCTCGCGGACGGCTGGGTCCCCGCGTTCATCACCCCTGCCGAGTACCGTCGGCGCCTGAAGGTCCTCGACGAGGAGCGGCAGCACCTCGGCCGCACCGAGCACATCACCCGCGCGGTGCAGCTCGTCTACGTGCCGCCCGCCATCGACACCCCCGAACTCCGGCGCGAGCTGGACGCCGAGGTCTCGGCCCACAAGCAGGGCTGCACCAGCCGCGATGTCTATGCCGTCGGCGGCGACCGGGCGTTGCGCGAGCGCCTGGCCGAGTTCGCGGACGTCGGCGTCGAACACGTCATCCTGGTCCCCGCCCGCGCGGTCCCCGACTGGGAGGACGAGATCGCCCGGCTCCACCACACCGTCACCACGTCGTTCGGCTAGCACTCCCGCGGCTGCGTGGCTCCCGGTTCTCCTGGAGGACCCGCGCCCCTGCCGTTTCGGGAGCGCCAACGTGCGGCTCCTGGGCCGGAGATGAGCGACAGCACCCCTGTTATGGTGCGCTTATGTCATTGATCAAGAAGTTCCAAGTCACCTTCGACTGCGCGGAACCCCAGCGCGTCGCCCGCTTCTGGTGCGAGGTGCTGGGGTACGAATCGCCGCCGCCGAAGGGGTTCGCCACCTGGGACGAGTACGACCGCTCCCAGCCTGCTGAGGACCGGGGTTCGTGGTCCGCCTGCAGCGACCCCTCAGGCGAGGGCCCGCGACTGTTCTTCCAGCGCGTTCCCGAAGGCAAGGTCGTCAAGAACCGGGTGCACCTCGACGTGCGGGTCGGCACCGGGCTCGTGGGCGAAGAGCGCCTCGCCACGCTCGAAGCCGAGTGCACCCGGCTGGTCGCGCTCGGCGCGGTACGCGTGCAACTGCTCTACGACGGCCACGATTCGTGCATTGTGATGCAGGACATCGAGGGCAACGAGTTCTGCGTCGACTGAGCCTCCCCCGAGCCGGCGAGGCGGGGAGCTCGTCGGGCCGAGCGCGACACCGACCTCGCCGGCCTCGACCCGGCGGGCCGGGCCGATGGGCGGCGGCGGTGGTACGGGGCTGGCGGAGTGGAATTCCAGGACGCGTGGTGGGAATGCGCGAGGCCCTCCCGGGTGGAACGGCACGCTTCCTGGTGACCCACAGCAGGTCTGTGGCCGACCACCAGGAGGAACCCGTCCATGAGCAGTCACGGACACCCGGATGGGGTGCGAGGCACCTCTCCCGCGGCGAAGACGTCGGCGACCCGCCACGTCGTCGCGTTCTACCAGACCGGCACGACCACAGGTGACCCGGACAGCCACTACGTCTCCCCGGTGCCCCTGATCGGTCACGCGGACGTGGTGGAGGTGGCCGCGTTCCACCTCAACGACCCCGCCCAGTACCCGATCCTCACCCTGAACGACGACCCGCCCTCCGCGCCCAAGTACGTTCCGATGTGGCGTGACATCGCCTCGGTGCAGGCGAAGGGCGTCAAGGTCACCGCTCTTCTCGGCGGCGCCGCGCAGGGGACGTACGGGCTGCTCGACAAGGACTTCGGCACGTACTACCCGCCCGTCCGCGACGCCCTCAGGACGTACCGGCTGGACGGCATCGACCTCGACGTCGAGGAAGCGTTCCGCGAGGCGACCGCCGAGCGGCTCATCCGTCAGCTGCGCTCCGACTTCGGGCCGGACTTTCTGATCACCCTTGCCCCGGGGCCCGGCGATCTCACCATGCCCGAGGGCGGCAACCTTCCCTTCCTCGACTACCGCACGCTCGAAAAGCAGGTCGGCCCCCTGATCCGCTGGTACAACACCCAGTTCTACTGCGGCAACGGCAGCCTCGCCGACACCGCCGACTACGACGCGGTCATCCAGAACCAGTTCCCCGCGTCCAAGGTCGTCGCCGCCGGCATCACCAACGACAACCTGGACTGCGGGGGCTACGTCGACATGCCGGTCCTCCAGCGGACCCTGCGCGCTCTCGCCGACAAGTACCCGGACTTCGCCGGTGCCGCGGGCTGGGAATACGCGCTCTCCCGCAACGTCGACGGCCCCGACTGCCCCACCGGCCCCGCCAGCTGGTACTGCGCCGTCCGTCAGGCGCTCGTCGTCCCGGCGGCCAGGGCCTGACGGTGTAGCTCCGCGGAGGACTCCGGCTTCGGGGAGTCCGATCACGGAGCCCCCGCGTCGGCCAGCAGAGCCGTCGTGCATTCCTCGGTGAGGTCTTCTGCGTGCGGTGGCAGCGGCTGCCCGGCGCGCAGATGGCGGCGGACCACGGACAGCGGCAGGTCGATCAGGGCCAGGGTGATGCGCTCGTGGTCCCGGGGGCCCGCCGCGCCGAGGGCTTCGGCGAGGGAGGCGATGGAGTCGAGCACGCGTCGGCTGCCGAGGTCCGCGCGCTCCTTGTGTTCCTCGGACCAGTCGGCGCGGCCGAACTCCTCGGCGCCGTAGAGGAGGAGCGAGGCTTCCTGCGGGTGGGCGCGGCTCCAGGAGATGACGTGCCGGGCGGCCGCGCGGGCGGCCGGGTGGGGGTCGGGCGCGCTGCCGAGCGCGGCGAAGTACCCCTCCTGGAAACGCTCCACGGTGCGCAGCCACACCTCGGCGAGCAGTGCCGTACGGCCGGGGAAGCGGTGGTACATGGACCCGCTCGGCGCGCCGATCGCCTGGGCGACGGCGGACATGGTCACGCCGGCCGGCCCGGCGGAGGCGGCCAGCCGGACGGCGGCGTCGAGGATCTGGTCGGTGTCGAAGCGGGGTGGTCTCGCCATGAATCAGAGGGTACCCTCCAGATTATTAGAGGCTGGTCTCTAATAATCTGAAGGGGAGGACGCATGGGCGTCTACAACGTGCACGAGCGCTTGCTGGCCGCCAAGGCGAGCGAGGTGGGCGCGCTCGTCGACAACCTGTCAGGCGGCCCGGCGGACCGGCTCTGGCCGCACCCGGACTGGCCCGCGATGGAGTTCGACCGCCCACTGGCGGTCGGCGCGACCGGCGGCCACGGCCCGGTCCGCTACACGGTCACCGCCTACGTGCCCGGGGCCTGGGTCCGCTTCACCTTCAGCGGGCCGCGCGGATTCCACGGCTTCCACGAGTTCACGGTGCTGCCCGTCGGCGAGGAACGCACCGTGCTGCGGCACACCCTCGCGATGAAGGCCGGCGGCCTGGCACGCCTGACCTGGCCGGCGGCCTGGCGCCCGATGCACGACGCCTGCCTGGAGGACGGCCTGGACCGCGCCGAGCTCGCCTGCACGGGCACGGTGGCCCGCCCGGCCCGCTGGACCCCGTACGTACGCCTGCTCCGCGCGTTCGCCCACAGGTGAACAACGACGCGGGGCCGCCTACCAGCGGTTTCGGGCACGGCCGTCCGGCTGATGATCTCGTCTGATGCCGTTGTCCTCGTCCGGCAGGCGTACGTGCCCCGGAACAGTTGGTCAGCCGCTGTTGTCCGGGCGGTGGACGGTGAGGTTGCCGTAGGCCGGCAGAACGCCGGCCAGGTCGCCGGGTTTGCCTCGCAGAGTGGCGTCCAGGAAGGCGAGGGTGGCCGCGGCGACGACGTGCGGGCTCTCCGTGCGGCCCAGGGAGCCGACTATCGAGGGCACGGGCGGCAGATACAGGGGGCCGTCCATGAACGTGAGATGCGCGGCGCCGGGGATGGTGAGCCGGTAGCTCGTCGCGGTGCTGGACTTGAGCGCCTCGGTGAGGCGGGGCAGGTAGCGCGGGTCGGTTGCCGGGGTGATGGCCTGGGTGAGCGCGAGCGTCGGCTGGTCGAGGGAGGGGGAGGCGGGGCCGTGGGGGTAGCCGTCCAGATCGATGACGGCGTCGAAGCGGCGGTCCTGCCGGGCTGCCTGGAGGGCGGCGGCGCCGCCCATGGAGTGTCCGGCCACCGCGGCCCGGCCGGTGTCCAGGTGTCCGCTCAGCGGGTCGGCGGCCTCACCCCGGTCCAGGCCGTCCAGTTGGGTGAGGACGAAGCCGAGGTCGGCGGCCCGAACCGCCGTCCAGTCGGCCGCCAGTTTCTCGTCCTGGTCCGGGTCGCCGGTGGAGGAGGTCTCGGTGGTGATCGTCCGGCCGTCGGAGAGGACGACGGCGGCGGAGTCGTACGGGTGGTCGAGGGCGGCGACCACGTAGCCGTGGCTGGCCAGTTCCTCCGCCCAGGCGGTGTTCTGGGTGCGCACTCCGCCCGACCCGGGAGAGAACAGGACGACGGGGAACCGCCCCCGCCCGCCGTCCACCGGGGCGTCGAAGACCGCATGGGTGTGGGCACGCGGAACACCGTCGACCAGGAAACCCGGCAGGCCGACCTGGCGGGCGAGGGCGTCGGAGACGGTGCGCGCCTCGTGCTCCGTACGTCCGAGGTACTGGGCCCGCTGCGCGCCGGCGGGGCTCTTCTGCGCGGGGTACCAGAGCTGGACCACGACCGTGCGCCGGTCGTCCGGATCGGCGGTGAAGGTCTCGGGGCGGTGCGGGTCGGTCCACTGGACCACGCGGGTGCCGACCGCGAAGTCGCCCGTCGGGGTGGGGAATTCGGGTACGGGAAGGGCCCAGGCGGCCACCGGGCCCGTGACGATCAGGCCGACGCAGGCCACCGATCCCGGCAACGCCAGCCACCAGCGGGCCCGCCACGCCGGCCGGCCGGGACGGCGTCGAAGCGGTCGCAGCAGGGGGGAGAGGGCGAACGGCGACGCGAAGGCGGCGCCTGCCAGTACCGGCAGCATCTGCCAGCGGATCCCCGCCACGCTCAGCAGGATCGCGGACAGCACGAGAACCGCCCCCGCCGCGATCGTGACGCGTGGGCGGGCGGAGGGGGGAAGCCAGCGCGCCACCACCAGTGCGACGGCGCCCAGCAGGACAAGGATTTCCAGGGGGGACATGTACAGCCCCGTGATGATCTCGGTCACCAGGCCATGTTCGGCGCCGGGCACGCGCTGCCACATCGATCCCGGGTCGCCGTCGGGTGCCACCGGGGTCGCAATCCGCGGCAGGTCCCGGTGCGACCGGAGTGGCAATCGGGCACGCCGGATCGGCGGCCGCCCTACGACCACGGGAGGTAGCGGGACTCCTCCTGCGGTCGTACCCGGGCACGGTGTCATCAGACGGTGGACTCATGTGCTCCGTGGGGCCCGCCGCCTACCGTGACAGGGCCGCGGGACGTGCCGGGCAGCGCGAGGCGTACGTTCCCCGTACTCCACTCGGATCCGGCTGCACGCGGTGGCAGCCCCGGCCGGGGCCACCATGACGCCGAATCGACAGGGACGTGCGATGACCGAGGCGGCCGCGGAACCCGGCAATGCCCACCGGGGCCGGGGCCGGGGCAGGGTGTGGGTGCTGACGCGGGTGCGGTGGGCGGGGACGACCTCACGGCTGACGAGGTACGCCGACCTGGCCTCCGCACGAGCGGCGCGACTGGTGACAGCCGCCGGGCGCCGGTCCTCCCGGCTGCCGCCCGTGGCGTGGGACTCGCTGCTGCCGACGCTTCTCCTGCTCAACATCATCACCACCCGGGCACCGCACGAGCTGCCGGTGGCCGTCGCCCTCACCGCCGCCCTCGCACTTCCCCTGGTGTGGCGGCGCAGGGCCCCGCTCACGGTGTTCGGCGTCGTGGCAGCCGCGGCCTTCGTCCAGTGGCTGACGGACGTCCAACTTCCGGCGGACGTCTGCCTGCTGGTGGCCCTCTACACGGCAGCCGCGAACTCGGGCCGGCGCGGCACGCTCGTCACCGGTGCCGTCGTGGAGGCGGGGGCCCTGCTGGCCTGCCTGCGCTGGGCGACGGAAGGCGCGTTCCTGACCCCCTTCGTCGCGGTCACCGCGATGGTCGTCGCCGCCGCCGTCCTGGGTGTGAACGTGCGGACCACGCGCGCCTACCTCGCGGCCCTGGAGGAACGGGCCGCACGCCTGGAGCAGCAACAGGAACAGCAGGCGCGACTGGCCGTCGCCGAGGAGAGGACACGTATCACCCGGGAGATGCACGACATCGTCACCCACAACCTGTCCGTCATGGTCGCGCTCACCGACGCCGCCGTCTACGCGCAGCACCGGTCGCCCGACAAGGCGACCACCGCGATGCTCCAGATCTCCGAGACGGGCCGGCAGGCCCTGACCGACATGCGGCGCTCGTTGGGCATCCTGCGGACCGACGAACCGGACGCGGAACGCCACCCGTTGCCCGGCATCGCCCAACTGGAGGCCCTCGCCGACCAGATGTGCGCCGCCGGGCTGCCGACCCGCATCGAGGTCCAGGGCGGCCACACCCACATACCCGCCACTGCACAACTGACCGTCTACCGCCTGGTACAGGAAGCCTTGACCAACACCCTCAAGCACACACCCACCGGCACACGCGCGAAGGTCCGGCTACGGTGCTCGACCGGGACCGTCACCGTGGACGTCACCGACAGCGGCCCCCGCCCGCCGCTTCCCGGCGCCACACCGTCCGGCCACGGCATCCCCGGCATGCGCGAGCGCGCGGCCGCCTACGGGGGGACGTTGCGGGCCGGACCGCTTCCGGGTGGCGGCTGGGGAGTCCACACCCGTCTCCTCCTCGACAGCGGCGGAGCGGCGTCCGCATGACGATCCGCATCCTGATCGCCGACGACGAAGCACTGCTCCGGATGGCCTTCAGCACGGTCCTGGAGGGCCAGCCCGACATGACACCGGTCGGCGAAGCCGCGGACGGCGCCCAGGCCATCCGCCTCGCCCGGGAACTGCGCCCCGATGTCGTCCTCATGGACGTCCGGATGCCCGGCATCGACGGGATCGAGGCGACCCGGCAGGTCATCCGGGCCTCCCCGCACAGCAGAGTGCTGATCCTCACCACCTTCGACCTGGATGAATACGCCTTCGCCGGACTCAGCGCCGGAGCCTCGGGCTTCCTGCTGAAGAACACCAGGCCCGAGGAACTGCTCACCGCGATACGCAGCGTCGCCGCGGGCGACGCGGTGGTGTCCCCGCGGATCACCCGCCTCCTGCTGGAGCACCTGCGCCCGCACATCCCCGACGGCGGCAGCGCCGGCCCCGACCATCGGCTGAGCCGGCTCAGCGCCCGTGAACGCGAGGTGCTCGTCCAGGTGGGCTGCGGCCTGTCCAACACCGAGATCGCGGCCGCCCTGTTCCTCGCGGAGGCGACCGTGAAATCCCATCTGGGGCGAATCCTGCACAAGCTCGAACTCCGCGACCGGATACAGGCCGTGGTCTTCGCCTACGAGAGCCGCCTCATCCACCCGGCATGACGCCGCAGGAGCCGACGGCGATGTCCTCAGTCCGGGTCCGGGCCCGGGTCCGGTGTCGGGTCCGAGTCGGGACGGGAACCGTGACGTCGTCGTCGGCGTCCCCGTTCAAACCAAGTCGTCTACGACCAGGGCTCGCGGTTCCCAGAGCTGCGAGCAGAAAGACAGTGATGACTCAGCAAGATCACCCGGCCCTGTCCGCACCCGGGCCGGACGCTCCCGGCCGGGCCCCGGGAACCCCGGCCGGAGGGGGCCCTTCGCGGTCGATACGGCCGTGGCTGCCGGCTCTGCTGTGCGCTCTGGGGTTCGTGGCGGTCTACCTGCTCGCCGTCTGGACCCCGTTCGGGCAGCGGGGGGAGAACTCCCTGATGAACGGGAACGGCGGCGAACCGGCGTGGATCTACGACTGGTCGGGGTCGGTCTACGACTCGGCGGCCATGCCGCCGCTGGAGTTCACGGCCCTTCCCACCCTGGTCGTGGGGATGGCCGTGATCGTGGTCGTCGCGCTGGTGCGGCGGTGCTGGTGGCAGGGCTGCGCGGCGATCGGGGTCGTCCTGGGCACGTTCGGGGGCACCGAGGTGTGCAGCAAGATGCTCCTGCCCCGCCCCGACCTGGTGAACGCGCCCGACATGCTCACCGAGGTGAGCTTCCCCAGCGGGCACGCGGCCGTCCCCATCGGGCTGGTCCTCGGCGCCGCCCTCGTCGCCTCCCCGCGCCTGCGCCCCTACGTCACCGCGGTCGGCATGCTGTGGCTCACCGTCACCGCCGGCGCCGTGCAGGCGCTCTACCACCACCGGCCCAGCGACGTGCTGGGGGCCGCGCTGCTGGGCTGCGCCTGTTACGGTCTCGCGCTCTGGCTGCTGCCGTCCTCCGCCGCACCGGGCGTCGCGCGCAGCCCTCGTGCGCTGGCGGCCGTCGCCCTCGTCCTGTCGGCGGTCGCCGCGCTCGCCGCCGGCGCGCGGGACGACTCCGTCACGGGACCGCTGGTCTTCGCGGCGGCGGCCTTCCTGTGCGCGGTCCTGGTCTGGTTCACCGTGGTGGAGGTGCCTGCCCGCGCCGCGCGTCGTACGCGGCCCGCGGTGGGCTGACCGCCCGGCGCGCCGTTCGGCGTCGGGCGGCCGAAAGGCCGAGGCCGTTGGCCTCGGCCTTCGCCATCGGCCGCCCCGTCTGCCTCGTGACCATCGGTGTGCCCCGCTGGCACGGAACGAGCACGGAACAAGCACGGAACAGGCCGACCCGCCGGTGGCGCCGGCGGGTCGGCCTGTTGCGGGGGTGTGCGTCGGGCTATCGCCGGCTGGTCCGCGCCCGTCGGCGGCGGGCCACGAGGGTGGCCGCGGCACGCAGGGCCAGGCCGATCACCGGTGCGAGGAGCAGGGTGCACCAGGTGCGGGTGGTGGCGTCGGCGGTGAGGCGGTCGGCGAGCAGGTAGGCGGCGAGGAAGGACGGCGCGAGCCAGGCCCCGTTGGTCGCGGCGAGGCGCAGCGGGCTCGCCCGGCGCGCTGCCGGTTCCTCCGCCGACTCCGCCGACTCCGTGGATGTCACACGAACCTCCTGACCACGCCGATCACCTTGTCGACGATCCGCTGGGAGACGCCGCGGTCGAAGACGAAACCCGCGAGGCAGCCGGCGACGGCCCAGACGATGCGCTGCTTCCAGCCGCCGCTCCCGAACAGTACACCGGCGCAGGCGCCGCCGGCGCAGTTGCCGATGTGGAGCGCCCAGGGTGCCAGGAAGGGGATCCAGGCGGCCACGGCCGCGGTGACGGACAGTTGGACGGCGCGGGCGACGGCGGCCTTGAGCGCGGCCTTCAGCCAGCCGGGCATCCGGCCGTTGAGGTCG
Source organism: Kitasatospora sp. NPDC088861 (assembly GCF_044750105.1). Classification (NCBI taxonomy): domain Bacteria; kingdom Bacillati; phylum Actinomycetota; class Actinomycetes; order Kitasatosporales; family Streptomycetaceae; genus Kitasatospora; species Kitasatospora sp. NPDC088861. The sequence continues at coordinate 34,271 of NZ_JBIVJF010000011.1, read as the reverse complement.
GTGCAGTTGACCGGGTCGGCGTTGCAGTAGTCGTAGGCGTTGGCGCTCGCTCCCTGGACCGGGTCGGGGGAGAGGAAGCGGCCGGCGGCCGGGTTGTAGAGGCGCGCTCCCATGAGGGTGAGGGCGCTCGGGGTCTCGTCGGAGCGCTGCTTGTCGCCGAGCCAGGCGTAGCGGGTGCCGGGCTGGCCGGTGCGCGGCTGGCCGTACTCGTCGTAGTCGAGGACGGTGGGCGCGACGGCGGTGTCCAGCGGCAGCCGCAGGGTGATGTCGCCGTGCAGGTTGGCGAGTTGCAGGACGGTGCCGCCGGTCTTCGCGGTGGTGGCGGCGAGGATGCCGGCGGGGCCGGTGACGTTGCGGGTCAGGGTGCCCGCGGAGTCCTCGGTGATCCAGCGGGGGCTGTCGGTGTCGGAGCCGTAGTGGTTGGTCCGCAGACCGGTCTGGGCCCAGGCGCCGGCGGTGTTGGTCTCGGTGGTCCAGGCGCGGAAGCGCTGGGCCGAGTCGAGGGTCCAGCTCTGCCGGTTGGTGCCGCTGGTCTGCTGCTGCACCAGGTCGGTGTTGTAGTACGCGACGGTGCTGCCGGGCAGTGCGGTGGTGCGGCCGAACGCGTCGTAGGTGTAGCCGGGGTTCACCAGGCGGTCGGCGGTGTCGTAGGTGCTGGTCTGGCCGGTGCCCCCGGTGGTGGTGCAGGTCTGGCCGCGGGCGGCGTCGGCGGTGGCCAGCGCGGTGCGGTTGGTGTTGCGGTCGAAGGTGTAGGTGCGGGTGGTGCAGACGGCGTCGGTCGAGGTGTCCTGGACCTGGAGGAGCCGGCCGGCCCGGTCGTAGGCGTAGGTCTGGGCCGCGGTGACGCCGGGGGTGCCGGTGTGGGTGGCCCGCTGGCCGTGGATGGTCTCGGTGATGCCGTCGGAGACCAGCACGAGGCCGTCGCTGTCGCGGGTGTAGGTGCGGCCGGTGGTGGTGCCGGCCGGGTCCTTGTCGTCGGTCCGGGTGTAGCCGCCGGGCAGGCCCTGGGTGAGCGGCGTGCCGTCGGCGTCGTAGCGGGCGGTGAGGGTGCCGGCGACGGAGTCCGTCACCGAGGTCGCCAGGCCGCGCGGGTCGACGGCGGTGTCGTAGGTGTAGGTGGTGGTGGAGGGGGAGGTGTCGGTGACCTTGGTGGGGCGGTTGAGGGCGTCGTACTCCGTGGTGGTGACGGCGCCGTCGGCGTCGGTGTAGGAGATCAGGCGGCCGAGTTCGTCGTAGCCCTTGGTGATGGTGCCGCCGGTGGCGGAGGTCTGGCGGGTGACGGCGCCGGTGCCCGGGTGGTACGTGGTGGTGGCGGCGGGGGCCGGGGTACCGAGGCCGTCGGTGACGGTGACGGTGGTGGGGCGCCCCGCCGTGTCGGTGTCGGTCACGGTGGTGCGGGTGACGCCGTTGGCCGTCTCGGTGGTGCGGGTGACCTGGCCGAACTGCCCGTACTGGGTTGTCCTGGTGGGCAGTTGTGCCGGGTTGGCGCCGCCGCCGGTGATGGCCGCGGCGGGCCCGGTCTGGCAGACGAGGTCGGCCCACTCGGGGCGGTTGCCACAGGTGCCGGTGCCGCCGGCGGTGTAGTAGGTGGTCCAGCCGGCCGCCGCGTCGGAGCCGGTGGAGGCCGGCTGCTGGGTCGAGACGACCCGGCCCTGGCCGTCGTAGCCGGTGGTGGTGGTCAGGGCGAGGCCGCCGCTGTCCTTGATCTGCGCGGTGGGCACGCCGAGCGCCCAGTTGTACGTGGTCCGGTCCTGGCGGGCGTCGACCAGCAGGTCGGGCCAGGCGCGGAGCCGGGCGCCGGTGGTGGTGAGGGTGATCTGGTTCTTGATCTTGGCGGTGCCGTCGGTCGGCCGGCCCTCGTCGTAGGTCTTCACGGTGTGCTGGCGGGCGGGCAGTTGGGTGCCGGCCTTCGCCAGGACCGTCGCACCGGAGGTGGCGTCGGCGGCGAGGGTGATGCGGTGGAGCGGGTCGTAGACGTCGGTCTCCTGCTGGCCGTCCGCGCTGTAGGCGCTGCTGCTCGACAGGAGCCGGGCGCGCTCGGCGGAGGGCAGGGTGTCGATGCCGAGGTCGGCCAGTTCGGCCTTGGCCGCGGGGGTGGCCCCGAGGGCGAGCTCGCGGTTGCCCGCGGTCAGGCTGCGGACCTGGTGGCCCTGGTTGTCGTACTCGGTGGTGGTGACGTGGTGGCCCGGGGTGGCCTGGTTGACCTGGCGGCCGGAGGCGTTCAGGTAGGTGACGCTCGCCCTGGTGTAGTCGCCGGCGCCGAGGTCGGTGCCGTTGTTGGAGGCGGGGGCCTGGTCCGGCGGGAACACCGCGGTGGCGTCGGTCGGCAGGTCGCTCTGGCCCCACGCGGAGGCGGCGGGCGCGGAGAGGTCCTCCGGTGCCTTCGCGCCGGAGAGCGGGACGCCGTAGACGACGGTGGTGGTGGCGGTGCCGTTCACGGTGCCCGTGGTGCCGGGGGCGAGGGTGTCGTGCCAGGTCTTCGTCAACATGCCCGGGCCCGCGGCCGGGTTGGCGGTGACGGTGCCGTACGCCAGCGAGGTGGCGCGGGTGCCGCTGAGCTGGACGGAGGAGAGCAGGCCGTCGTCGGCGCCCTGGGTGTAGTAGGCGTACTGGTTCTGGCTGCTCTGGCCGAGCCGCGGGTCCCAGGTCTGGCGCAGCCGCCCGGCCGAGTCGTAGCGGTAGACGGCGACGTCGGTGGCGGTGGCCGCGGCGGCCCCGGGCGCGGTGCTCCAGAGCCTGATCGCGCTGACCTGCCCGGCGACGTCACCGAACTCGGTGCCGGTGGTGACGCCGGTGGCGGTGGTCGCGGTGGCGTAGACGAACTGCAGGACGCGGCAGCCCTTGGCGGCGACGTTCGCCGCGCACACCGCCGGGGTGGCCGCGGAGGTCGGCGCGATGACGAGCTTCGGCCGGGCCAGCGTCTTGCCGCCGACCACGGTCGTCTCCGACACCACGCTGGTGGTGGTGTTGGCCAGCCCGCCCTGGAGCGTGGAGGTCACCGTCCAGGTGGCGGCGGCCGGATCGGCCTTGGCGAAGGTGGTGACGGTGCCCTCGGTGCCGGAGAGCGTGAAGTCGGCGCCGAAGGAGCCGCTTAGGGTGAGGTCCTCGCTGCCCGGTTCGGGCGCCCAGCCGTTGCCGGCCGCGTTCGAGGTGAAGGAGACGGCGGAGCCGTCGGCGGCCATCACGCTGAGCGAGGTGCCGGAGGTCCTGCGGATCTCCGTGTACTCCGAGGCGGACAGGCTCGACGACACGCTGGACACCCAGTTGGGGCCGAAGACCGCGGCCTGGCCGTCCTGGCCGGCGGCGGCCCGCGGGTCACGCGAGGAGTGCGTGCGGCCGACCGTCATGCCGAACAGCGACACGTCGGTGGCCGGGACCCTGAGGTCGCCGGTGAGCAGGTTCAGCGCACCCGGGCCGACGTTCTCCGTCGCCGCGCCGTCGGCCTTGCGGTCGACGACGACCCGCACCGGCTCGGAGGAGACGGCCGCGGCGCCGGGCCCGGTGAAGTCCGCGCGGAGCTGGACGGTGCCGTCCGGGGTCACCGTGGAGGTGGCGTTCCAGGTGAGCGCCGGGCTCTTGCCCGCGGCGAGGGGCACGGGCCAGGCCGCCAGTGCGGCACCGCCGTTGGTGATGTCGCCGACGGGGATCCGCGTCCAGGCGTCGGCGTCGGAGCGCCGCCAGGAGAAGGCCACCTGGTCGTACCGGGCGGCGTCGGCCTCGGCGGTGAGCGGCAGGCGCGCCGCGGTGCGGGTGCCGTCGTTCGGCGAGGTGACACCGCCCGCGCCGACCTGGAAGGTGTGGGTACGGGCCTCGGACTTGTTCTCCGCCCGGTCCACCGCCCGCACCTGAAGGGTGTTGGTGCCGGCCTTGGCCGGGGTCACGGTGAAGGTCACCGGCGCGGTGGAGCCGTTCGTCGCGACCTTGGTCCAGGTCGCGCCGTCGAGCGTCCACTCCAGGGCGTTCTGGTCACCGGCCGGCGGGGTCGCGGTGAAGGAACCGGCCTGGCCGGGGCCCTTGACCCACTGGCCCGACGGATAGTCGGAGGAGGAGAGCGCGGCGGGCGCCGAGGGGGCGGAGGTGTCGACCGTGAAGGTGGCCCACGCCGACCAGTTGTTGTTGTAGTGCAGCCCGTCGTACGGGGAGGTGCGGAACTTGTACGTCCTGCCGTTGGCCAGCACACCGGCCGGGACCTTGACGGAGGCCGGGGCCCCGCTCGGCACGTACGGGGAGACCAGGACGTTGCCCACCTGGGTGTCGGTGGCGGCGTCGAAGATCTGGAAGGTGCCGTCGACCTTGTCGTTGTTCGGGTCGACGAAGGTGTCGCGCAGCGTCGGGGTGGTGGAGTTGACCCACCAGGTGCCGGCGGCGTCCTTGTAGAACGGGGAGCCGGCCTGCTGGTCCGTCCCGGTCCGGGGGCGGTAGTTGTACGTCACCGTCAGCTTCGGGACGTTGGTCGCGGCGTTGGCGGAGTTCACCTCCTTCCAGTACTTGGTGTTGGTCTCGTCCGGGGCGCGCAGCCCCATGCCCGAGGTGGTGTTCTTCGCCGACGTCCAGGTCTGCACCAGGTTGGTGACGTCCGCGGTGATCCAGCCGTCGCCGCCGCAGGCGTCCCGGCCCTTGGTCTCGGTGCCGGTGGCCTTCTTGGTGTTCCAGGAGGGCTGCGCCGTCCAGCGTGAGGCGGTCGAGGCGAGGCCGGTGTCCCAGATGTCCCACGCGTAGGGCTGGCAGTCGCTGTTACCGGAGTGGAAGTTGTACAGCGACAGGCTGGCGTTGGTGATCAGCGCGTCCGCGATCGGCGCGGTGTTCCAGTTGATGAACGACCGGGCCTGGCGGGAGGAGCCGTCCGCGTTCTTGGTGCCGGAGTTGCCCCAGTAGATCTCGGTGTCGGCCGACCAGTCGACCGTCTCGCCCTGCTGCACCCGGGTGTCGAAGACGTTGCCGAGGGCCGTGGTGGAGGGGTCGACCGTCACCGGGTACTGCGTCCTCGGGTCCGCGAGGAACGCGGCGTCCGGCGTGAACACCAGGTCGATGCCGTCGCCGCGCTGAACGACCTTCAGACCGACCTTCGCCTGCCGGGCGTGCTCGCCGGAGCCCTCGGCGGCGGCCGTCGCGTCCCACATCACCGGCGCCGGGAGCACGGCCCGCCGCTCGCCGGTGCGCTTGTCGGTGAACAGCACGCCGCCGTCCGGCTGGACCTCGGCCTTCAGGCCGTCGGCCTTCAGCGGCATCGTGTACGAGAACCCGGCGGCGCTCGGGCGCTGCTTGAGCACCGTGTACTGCTCGAAGCCGGTCCGGGTGGCCTCCACGACCAGGTCGGCCGCGCCGTCCGCGATCGCGTCCCGGTAGGTGGCCTTCGTGCCGTCCAGGGCGGGCTTGGGCAGGCCGCCGCGCCACTGGAGCTCGACCTGCTGGTCGCCCTGTCCGAGGGTCACCAGGGTGCGGGCGTCGTCCGCGGCCGCCGCCTGCGCGTGGAGCAGCGACTTCGCCCGGGTGCCGCCGGCACCGGCGAGCCGCAGCGCGTTCGGGTGGGCCTTCGGCGCCACCGACCCGTCCGCGCCCGCCTGGAGGCCGAGGTCGACGTCCACCCACTGGCCGTCGCGCCGGAAGCGGACCGGGCCCGCGAACAGCTCGGTGGTGAGCGAACCGTCCTTGTTCACCCACGTCGTCGACGTCTCCGTACGCTCGGAGAGCGCCTCCACCCGTTGCCCGGACAGCCGGGCGGCGACCCTCGCCGACGGCACGTCGGCGGCGGACGTGGCCCACTGCCCGGCTCCCTTGCCCGCCTTCGCCGCCGCGCTCGGTGACGCGGCGAGGGCCGTCTCGGACCCGGCCAGCAGCGACACCGCCACGGCGAGGGCCAGCGACCCGCTCACCGCCCGCATGCCAACGGGCCTGCCGGGTCTGCGTCGTGTGGTCATCCGTCTGTTCATATCGACTCCTTGAGACACCGTCGCTCGACGGCGCTCTCGGAGCATAGGAGTGGGCGGCAAGATCAAAGATGGGGTCAAATGACGCCAAAGGATCATCAAATAATGATCTTGTTTCGACAAGATTCACGTGATTGTGATCATGGCGTAGGCAACCGCGCCCGCGCCCCGCGCGTTACGTCAGCGGCGCCGGCTGCGCCGACCACTTACCGGCCGCCACCGCCGGTAGGGCGGGGCCGTTCCGTACCCCCGGCCTCCTGCGGGGGACGGGCTCAGCTGTCGTAGCGCCGCTCACCGGTGGCGAAATGGCGGGGTGAGACGGGTGTCGGCGAGGATCCGCTCGACGGTCTCGTCGAGGGTGCTGTGCTGCGGAACGACGCGTTCGAGGCCGCCGGGCAGGAGGTCGTGGGGCTGGTACCAGTCGGCCATGTCCTCGGGGGAGAACTCGGCGGCCTGGGGGCGGGTGGCGTGGCGGCGCACGGTCTCGTCGAAGTCGGCGTCGAGGTAGTACAGGTGGCTGCGGCCGCGGTGGTCGGCGGCGAGCCGGGCGAGCATCGGGCCGTAGCGCTCGGCGGCGAGGATCCCCTCGACGACGGTGTGGAAGCCGTGGTCGAGGGCGTGCCGGGCGACCAGGTCGATGAGGCCGATGTTCGCCCCGCCCGGGAGGTCGCGTTCGCGCAGGACGGTGCGCGCCGGAGCACGTCCTGGGCGACGACGGCCACGCCCCGTCCGTACGCGGCGCGCAGCCGCGCGGCGACGCTCGACTTGCCCGCCCCGCTCGGACCGCGCACCACCACCAGCACGGTGTCCTGAGTTCCCGTCACGCCGGTACCGTACCGGCCGCCGGGAGGCACCTGCCCGGCACGCGCCGAGGGCCCTGACGACGCCGGCCGCCACCGGACGGCTCACCGGCCGCGAGTGTCAGAGGTGCGCGGTACCGTCGCGGCATCCGACCGGAGGAGGACCGCATGGCGACCAGGTGGAGCTTGACGATCGACTGCGCGCACCCGGCGAAGCTGGCTGAGTTCTGGGCACTGGCGCTGGGCTATGCGGAGAAGCCCGCACCTGTGGGATTCGGGAGTTGGGAGGAATGGCTCTCCCACTACGGGATCCCGGAGGACGAGTGGGATGACGGCGCGTACCTCTGTGATCCCGAGGGGGTGGGCCCCACCATGTCCTTCCTGAAGGTGCCGGAGCCGAAGGCGGTGAAGAACCGGGTGCACGTGGACGTCCAGGTCGGTGGCGGCCGTGAGACACCGTGGGAGGTGCGATGGCCGCGCGTGGTCGAGGCGGTGGAGCGGTTGACCGCTGCGGGCGCGACCGTGGTCAGCGAGGAGGAGTTGGACGGCAGGCCCGATCATGTGGTGATGGCCGACCCGGAAGGAAACGAGTTCTGCCTGGTCTGACAGTCGAACTCCGCTCCGGGAGGCCGCCGTACCGCATGGTGGGCGTCGCCTCCCGCCGCCCCGGGGGCCGGGGCGGCGGGGGCCGGTGGTGGTGTCAGGAGCCGAAGGAGACCTGGTCGACCGTCCAGAAGGCGCTGTTGGTGCCCGTGTAGCGGAACTGCAGGCGCGCGGTGGTGGCGCCGGCCGGCACGGTGACGGGCAGGTGCTCGACGGTGTTCAGGTCGGCGCGGTAGGACTTCACCAGCTGCGGGGCGCCGTCGTCGAAGACCACGTACACGTCGCCGGTCTGCGGGCCGTCGACCTTGTAGTTCGTCGCGAAGGACAGCGTGGCCCGGCTGAGGCCGGCGACCGGGTAGGCCGGGCTGACCAGGGTGGAGTCGAACTGGCCGGCGCCGTGCGCCTTGTCGTCCCACTCGTCGGAGTCGGCGACCGCGAAGACGTTGCGGGCCCGTACGTTGGTCTCCCGGCCCTGTCCGAGCTGGGTGGCGCTCCAGAACTCGTCGGTGGCGAAGGCCCAGCCGCGCCACTCCGTCACCCCGCCGCTGGGCATCCGGGAGTTGTCGATGCTCCAGCCGCTGGGCGGCGTGTGCGTCCAGCCCCGGACCGCGGCCGGGATGCCCGTCTCGTCCGCCCGGCCCTGTAGGGCGGGGCGCAGCGCGTCGAAGGCGTCCGGGGCGATCTCGTCGATCGGCTGCCCGTCCAGGCGCCAGGCGGGGTCGATCGCCGCGCCCTCGTGCTTGAGGACGGTGGGCGCGATGTCCACGGGCTTGACGTCGTAGCGCCGGGAGCCGGCCGGGTAGCCGGCGCCGTCGGCGATCACGAAGGTCTGCCGCTCGTTGGCGCTGTTGCCGCCGTGCCCGCCGGCGTCGGTGTGTCCGTGGTCGGTGGTGACGACGATCAGCCAGTCCTCCGAGCCGTACGTGGGGCGGGACTTGACGGACTGCACGACCTGGCCGACGAGCGCGTCGACGGTGTGGATGGCGGCCGCGTACTGGGCGCTGGCGCCGCCGGAGGCGTGCCCGGCCTCGTCGATCCCGTCGAAGTGCAGGAAGGCGGCGTCCGGGTTGCCGTGGGCGAGGTAGTCGGCGGCGTCGGAGGCGGTCTTGGCGTCGTTCTCGTTCTCGGCGATCCGCAGGTCCGCCTTGCCGTTGAAGACGTTGCCGGTGATCGGGTTCCACGAGCCGATCACCAGCGTGGAGGCGGCCGGGTCGGCGGCCTCCAGGCGGCTGGCGAAGTCCGGGTACTGGTCGAACCGGGCGCCGGTGAACGCGTTGTCCTTGACCTGGTGCTTGTCGGGCCACACGCCGGTGGCGATGGTCGACCAGCCCGGCCCGGACAGGGTCGGCGCCAGCGGGTTGGCGTACAGGTTGCTGGTGGCGGTCATGCCGCCGGCCATCAGCGCCTTGAGGTTGGGCGCGTCGGCGGCCGCCAGCTTGTCGTAGCGGGTGCCGTCGACGCCGATGACCAGGGTCTTGGCCTGCTTGGTGCCGTCCGGCAGGCCCTTGTAGGCGGGGGCGGCTGCGACGGCGGAAGCGGCGGGGGCGGCGCCGGCGGGCGCCGACGGCAGCAGCACGGCGGCTACGGCGGTGGCCGCGGTGACGGTCCGGATGGAGCGGGGGATGCGCACGAGGGCTCCCAACTAGGGGGCGACGCGGTGCGGTTGCACCGGCACCGAGGATGGGGCGCCCGTACGAGGAGGAGCCCTCCCCGGATCCACGGTTGTATGAACAACCGCCGAAATTCAGTCCAGACCGGTTACCATTCCGTGACCTCGGGGGCGCCGAACCACCACTCGATGGCGCCGGACCGCCGCTCGATAAGGTGACGCGGTGAACCACGGCACCCCCCGGCCCCCCGTCGCCCCCGCCCGCTCCGGCGTCCCCGACCACGGCCGGGTGCCCAAGTACTACCTGGTCAAGGCCCAACTCGAAGACCTCATCGCCGAATTGGGTCCCGGCGGGCGCCTGCCCACCGAAGCCGACCTCGCCGAACGCCACCACGTCGCCCGCGCCACCGTCCGGCAGGCCCTGCGCGACCTCCTCCTCGAAGGCCGCCTGCGCCGCCAGGGCCGCGGCACCGTCGTCGCCGGCCCCAAGATCGAACAGCCGCTCTCCCTCGCCAGCTACACCGAAGGCGTCACCCGCCAGGGCCTGCGCCCCGGCCGCACCCTCATCACCCTCGACCGCCTCCCCGCCGACCCGCCCATGGCCCAGCGCCTCGCCGTCCCCGAAGGTGAACCGCTCTGGCACCTGGAACGTGTCCTGCGCGCCGACGAGGAACGCGTCGGCCTGGAGTCCACCTACGTCCCCGTTGCCCGAGTCCCGCACCTGGAGCGGGAGTTCGACCCCGAAGGCTCCTTCTACGGGTACCTGCGCGAGTGCGGCGTGCGGCTCGGCGGCGCCGACGAACGCATCGAGACGGTCCTCGCCACCCCCCGCGAAGCCCTGCTCATCGGCACCCCGCCCGCCCTGCCCATGCTGCTGCTCCACCGCCGCAGCCGCGACGCCGAGGGCCACCCCCTCGAACAGGTCCGCACCCTCTACCGCGGCGACCGCTTCAGCTTCACCCTCGCGCTGCACGCCCCCGACAGGGACTGAAGCCGGTCCTGCGTTCCTCGCGACAGGTACGCGTATCGGCGCCGTAGCGCCCGGGCGGGGCGGGCCGGGGGTCACGCGGCGGCTTGTGGGGTGTCGGCAGGAGTGTCGGTGGTGATGCCGTGGTGTTCTTCCTCGGGGCGCCCCTGCTCGGGCAGCAGGAAGGTGATGGCGAGGAATGCGGCCAGCAGGCAGGCCTGGATGGTCAGGGCGTGGTGGAAGCCGGCGGTGAAGTCGCCGGTCCCGGCCTGGGCGAAGAAGACGGAGCCGAAGACGGCGACGCCGACGGAGCCGCCGATGGACTGGACGGCGGACAGGAACCCGGAGGCGGAGCCGATCTCGGCGTCGTCCACGGCGGCGAGGACGAAGCTGAACAGGGCGGCGATGACCATGCCCGCGCCGATGCCGGAGACGGCGATGCCGGGGGCGATGTCCCGGATCGAGAACGAGGCCGGTGTGAGGCCGTCGAGTTCGAACCAGAGGAGGGTCGCGCCGGCGAGTTGGACGAGCGGGCCGATCTGGAGGACCTTGCGGCCGATCCTGTCGGCGAGGAAGGCGCCGCTGACCGCGCCACCGATGGCCGTGCCCACGGCGAGCGGCAGGTTGCCCAATCCCGCGTCGCCGGCGGTGAAGTGCCGGCCGATCTGGAGGTAGAGGGTCAGGACGAGTTGGGTGCCGACGAGCCCGGCGAAGAACAGGGCGATGCCGCCGAGTCCGATGGTGAAGGCGGGCTTGCGCAGCAGGGCGGGGATGATCAGCGGCTCGCGGCCCGCCGCGACGGTGCGGCGCTGGTGCAGCGCGAACAGGGCGAACCCGGCGGCGGAGGCGGCCATGCACAGCCACGTCCACAGCGGCCAGCCGTCCTCCTGCCCCTGGTTCAGCGGCAGGACGAGGAGCGCGCAGGACACGGCGACCAGCGCCGCGCCGGCTTTGTCGACGTCCACGGTGCGATCCCCCGGCTTCTTCGGGACGTACTTCGCGGCGACGGCGAGGGCCGCGAGGCCGATGGGGAGGTTGACGAGGAACACCGAGCGCCAGCCCAGGCCGAAGAAGTCGCCCTCGATGAGGAATCCTCCGAGGACCGGGCCGATGATGCCGCCGAGGCCGAGGACGGGGCCGAAGATCCCGAAGACCTTGGTGAGCTCGGGGCCGGGGAAGTTCTCCCGCAGCAGGCCCAGGCCCTGGGGCAGGAGCATCGCCCCGGCGGCGCCCTGGAGCAGCCGGAAGGCGATCAGCGACCCGGTGTCCGGCGCCAGCGCGCACAGCAGCGATGCGGTGGTGAAGGCGGCCAGACCGATCAGGAACATCCGGCGCCGGCCGTACCGGTCGCCGAGCCGGCCGCCGAGCACGAGCCCGGCTCCCAGGGTGAGGGCGTAGCCCCCGATCACCCACTGCAGGCCGACGGAGCCGGCGCCGAGGGACTGCTCCAGATCCGGACCGGCGACGTTGACGATCGAGGCGTCCAGGAGATCCATGATCTCCGCGACGAGCATCACCACCAGGATCAGCCATCGCCGGCGGTAGGGCCCCGCGGTCTCGTCGGTGATGGGGGAAGAGCCGCGCACGCCAGATACCTCCATGGTGAAGTAGTTTTACGATAAAGGTAAATTGGTGGCGGTAGGTTGTCAAAGCAGGCCGCCGACGCGGACCGCACAGCAGCACGGAAAGGCGCGAGGCCATGGAGGAAGCGATGCTCGACGGCGTGGCGGCGCAGCGTGAGCGGTTGATGGAGTCGCTGAGGACCTACGGCGGCCACTACGCCGAGCTCAGCCGGCGCTTCGCCGCCTGGCTGGGCCTGCACTCCACCGACGCGACCGCGGTCCTGGAGATCGCCGCCGCCGAGGAGCGCGACACCCCCCTGTCGCCGGCGCGCCTCAGCGAGCGCATCCCCCTGTCCACGGGCGCCACCACTGCGCTCCTGAACCGCCTCGAAGCCGCAGGGCACATCACCCGCGTCCGCGAGCACCCCGACCGGCGCATCATCACCCTGCGCAGCGGCCGCCACATCCAGGAACGGGCGGACGAGTTCTTCGGCCCCCTCGCCCGACGCCTCGACACCGCGATGTCGCACTACCCGCCGCAGCTCCTGGAACAGTTCGAATCGTTCATGGCCGACCTGAACTCCACCATGGACACCCACCTCGCCGAGCCGAGCACGACCACGCCCCGCTCTCCCGAAACCCCGGATCACCGCACTCCCTAGGCGGCGCGCCGCGCCCAGGCCGCCCGCCGCGCCCGGGCCGCCCGCCGCTCGATCGCGGTGCCGCACGCCCGCTGGTCGGAGCGATGCCGGTGGACAGCTCGACGCGGGCTCCGCACCTGCGGCATCCCCGAGCGGTTGCCGCGCCCGCGTCCGGTTCTCGGCCCGTGCTGCGCGCGTCCGGTTCTCGTCCCATGCTGGAAGAGAGGGGGTACGGCGGCAGAGGAAGTGGTGGGGATGCAGACCGTTGTGGACCTCACGCGTTGCCAGGGCTACGCACAGTGCGTGTTCCTCGCGCCGAAAGTGTTCCAGCTGCACGGCGAGGAGGGACTGCTGTACGCCCCGGCTGTCCCCGACGACCAGGTCGAGCGCGTGCGCCAGGCCGCGGCGGCGTGCCCGGTCCAGGCCATCCTCCTCGGTGAGGAGGTGAGCGCTGATGGCCGGTGACCAGAGCGAGGGCCGGATCGTTGTCGTCGGCGCGTCGCTGGCCGGGTTGCGGGCCGCGGAGGCGCTGCGGGAGGAGGGCTTCACCGGCTCACTGACCGTGGTCGGCGACGAGCCTCATCCGCCCTACGACCGGCCGCCGCTGTCCAAGCAGGTGCTGCTGGGCCACGCTGCGGCGGACTCCACCGGGCTGCCGATGCGCCGGGATCCGGACGCCGAGTGGCGGTTGGGCGTACGCGCCACCGGCCTGGACCCCCTGGGGAAGCGGGTGATGCTGGCCGATGGCGAGTCGCTGCCGTACGACCGGTTGCTGATCGCCACCGGGACCCGGGCGCGTCCCTGGCCCGATCCGCAGGAGGCCGCCCTGGACGGGGTGTTCACCCTGCGTACCCGCGAGGACGCCGGCGGTTTGGCCGAGCGGTTGGCTGCCGGGCCACGGCGGGTGCTGGTGATCGGCGGCGGCTTCACCGGTTCGGAGATCGCCTCGGCCTGCCGGGAACGCGGACTGGACGTCACCGTCGCCGAACGCGGTCCCGCACCTCTGGTGGGCGCGCTCGGCGGCACCCTGGCGAAACTCGCGGCCGCCATGCAGCGCAACCACGGTGTGGACCTGCGCACCGGCGTGACGGTCACCGCCCTGCGCGGGGACGACGGCGGGCGCTTCACCGGCGCGGAGCTGTCCGACGGCAGCCGCGTCGAGGCGGACGTGTGCGTCGTCGCGCTGGGGGCGGTCCGCAACGTCGAGTGGTTGGCGGATTCCGGACTGGCGGCGGGCCCGCGCGGAATCGCCTGCGACGCCGGGTGCCGCGCCTTCAACATGTACGGAATCGTCACTGACGACGTCTTCGTCGCCGGCGACGTCTCCCGCTTCCCCCACCCGCTGTTCGGTTACCAGATGCTCTCCCTCGAACACTGGGGGAACGCGGTCGAACAGGCCGGGGTGGCGGCCCACAACATGGTCAGTCCAGGGCCCCTGCGGCGCCCGCACCTCGCCCTGCCGACGTTCTGGTCGACCCAGTTCGGGCTCAACATCAAGTCGGTGGGCGTGCCCACCTTCTCCGACCACGTGGTCATCGCCCAGGGTTCTCTGGAGGCGCGCCGTCTGGCGATGGTCTACGGCTACCAGGGGCGGGTCACCGCGGCGGTCACCGTCGACATGGCCAAGTCGCTCGACTACTACCGGCACCTGATCGAGACGGCTGCGCCGTTCCCGCCCCCGCCCGGCGCGGCGGACCGCGCGCTCGCGGCGGACATCCCGATTCCGTCCGACGTGCCGGATCCGAAGGGGCTGTCCCACGGCCCCACCGTGGCGCTCACCGGATACCTGCCCGACCGTCGACTGACCGTGGTGCAGCCCCGCGGCTGACCCACGTCCCGCCCAACGACGAGGAGCCACCATGGACTCCGACACCTTGCTGGCACGGATCACCGACTACGCGAACCGCCCCAACCCCTACCCGCTGTACGCGGAACTCCGCGAGGCCGGTCCCGTCGTGCGGCAGGCAGACGGCAGCTACCTGATCGGCACCTACCACGAGGTCGCCGCCCTGCTCCACGATCCACGGATGAGCGTCGATCCCCGCACCTGTGGCGAGACGACGCACAAGCCGCCGTTCCTGCGGCTCGACGACCCGGAGCACCACAGACTGCGCACCTTGGCCATGCGGCCGTTCGGCCCCCCGCACAGCCCGTGCCGGGTCGATGCCATGCGCGGCGAGATCGTCCGGCTCACCGGGGAACTGATGGAGCCGTTCCAGGCGGGCGGCCGGATCGACATCGTCGACGACCTCGCCTACCCGCTGCCCGTCACGGTGATCTGCCGCCTGCTCGGCGTGCCGCGCGAGGACGAGCCGCTCTTCAGGGCGTGGTCCGACGCGATCGTCGCGTCCGCCGACGTCCGGCCCGAAGAGGACTCCTCCGAGCGGGACGAGGCGGGCGACCAGGCGGGCGAACAGGCGCGGGGCGAGATGGGCCGGTACCTGGCGGGCCTCGCCGAGAAGCGCCGTGGCAATCCGAGCGACGACATGCTCTCCGCCTTCGTCAACGAACCGGACCCGGCCCTGCGGCTCACCCAGGAGGAACTCGCGGAAACCGCCGTGCTGCTGCTCATCGCCGGACACGAGACCACGGTGAACCTGATCGCCAACGGGGTGCTCACCCTGCTGCGTCAGCCCGAGCAGCTGGACCAGCTGCGTCGCGAACCGGAACTGCTGCCGCGAGCGGTGGAGGAACTGCTGCGCTACGAACCCCCGGTCCACATGCGCGAGCGCATCCCCCTCGCCGACATCGACGTCGGCGGCACCACCGTCCCCCAAGGCGCCACCGTCGTGCTCGCGCTGGCCTCGGGCAACCGCGACCCCAAGCGGTTCCACGCGCCGGACCGGTTCGACCCCACCCGCCCGGACAACCAACACCTCGGCTTCGGCAGCGGTATTCACCTGTGCTACGGCGCACCACTCGCCCGCATCGAAGCCGAGGCCGCGCTCGGTGCGCTGATCCCCCGCCTCGGCCCGGCACGCCTGGTCCAGGACCCGCCCCCCTACCGGCAGAACGCCATGCTCCGCGGACCCCGCCACCTGCCCGTCCACCTCTGAAGCCAGCGGGCCTGGAGCCGGCGGGCCGGGTGTGGAGGATGCCGTTGGTCAGGACCCCTCAACCTGGACAACCTCGTCCAGATCGCCGCCGACCGCGGAGCGACGGTGCGCCTGCTCGGCGACTACCGCCAGCCTGCCGTCCTCACCTGACCCGGCTCAGAGGGCGGCTGAAGTCGACGGTCACGAACGTGCGGTGCCGTGCTCCGAACGTGCGGTGCCGTGCTCCGCCGGCACGACGACCACGGGAAGGCCGGCGTGATGGACGACCTCGGTGCTCGTCGACCCGAGGGTGAGTCGGCCCCAGGCACCCGACCCTCGGGAGCCGACCACGAGCAGGCTGGCGTCCTTGCTCGCCTCGAGGAGGACCTGCGCAGGGCGGCCGCGTTCGCAGACGATCTCCACCTCCACGGATGGCCCACCGAGCTGTTGCTGCAGTTCCTCGACCGAGTCCGCCACGGCCTGCGTGACGAGATCGCGCTGCTGGGGGATCGGACCGGAGTCGACCGTCCGTTCGAAGCCGGAGTGCTGGGTCGGGGTGTACTCGTACGCGCAGACGGCCCGCAGGCCTGTACCGCGCAGCTGGGCCTCGCGCAGGGCGAAGGTCACAGCGTGCCGGGCTGGGGTCGAGCCGTCCGTGCCGACCACGATCGGGCCGGCCGGGTGGGGGACAGGAGGATCGGTCACGGGGGACCTCCAAGGAGTCGGCGGGCTCGCAGACGCGTGGGGCCCTCTCCACGTGCCCGGTGGCGGGGCCTGCGCGAGCCGCCTCTCAAGCCTGCTCCTGTCCGCCGGTGGGCACCAGTGCACGGGTGAGCTGTACGCGGTCGGGTCCCATGGCCGCCCCGCCGCGGTGCGCGAGGAACGCCACGGTGGTCACGGCGATCTCCGGCAGGGGCCGTGGTCGCTGACCAGTCACGGCAAGGGCCGCAACCCACAACGGCGGCGGTCCTTTCAGCCACCCGCTGTTACCGGCGGAGAGTACCTACTTCTCGGTCATGTTCGTCCACGAGGACTGCTGGCTGTCGGACGACGAACTGCGCCGCGACCACCAACCTGGGCTTCACCACCGACCCGGACGGCACCCGACGCCTCCCGTCCGATATGACCGACGGGAACCTGGACACGTACTACTGGAGCGCACGCACCCCCGAGTTCAACGACTGGATCCAGATCGACCTCGGCAGCCAACGCGACATCACCAAGATCGACATCTATCTCGGCAAACCCGACGGCAGCTTCACCCTGCCCGACTGCAACCTGGAATCGTCAACAGACGGCACCAACTGGACCCATTACGCACCCGTCGTGGCATATCAATCGGAGTATCGCGGCACCACAGCCCGAACCACCCGCTACATGAGCCTGAGAATTCTGATCTCACGCAGCACCCGAATCGCCATCCGCTCCTTCCAGATCACCACCAAATCCCGCGGCGCCACCATCACCCCCGACGGCGCCACCTTCCACACGGGCAAGGTAGAAATCGTTGGAGACCTCGTCGTCACCGGCAACGTCACCGTGCTGGACGGCGGGAAGCTCAAGGTGAACGACGTCACCAGTCAGGTGGTCACAAACGTCATGCTCGGTCTCCGTTGACGCCGACATGATCACCACGGTCAGGAAAGAATCCAACAAGAAGCAGTTCATCAACGCCTGGTTCGGCGGAAATGAGCTGTTCAACATCGGCCTTGACGCCTGGGAAGTAGCGACCGTGCCACTCAAGAAGGGATGGGTTTTTCAGAAGACCTCTCCGAACGGAGCAGCGGACTTGATTGTCTGGAGGTTCTACCTGGGAGCCGAGCCGTAGGTGCAGCCCCACGAGGTCAGCGGCTGGCCCTCCGTTGGCAACCTTCCCTGCGTGCGACCGTTGAGGTCCGCCCGCTGCGACGAGCGGGCCGCCACGTGGGGAAGGTGTACCGACCTGGCTGCCTGTGGCCGAGCCGACCGCGGGGCTCGGCCACAGGTCGCAGGATCAGACGGAGATGACTTTGCCCTTCGCGAAATCCGTGCCTTGCTGCCCGTAAATACTGATCCTGTACTGCGTGCTCGACACGTGCTCCCCCATGGCGAACAGCATCAGCTTGCTGCCGTTCGCATAGAAGAAAAGGGTGACACTCTGCTGCCCGTTACCCGAACTGGCGTGCAGGACCGGCTGATTGTTGAACTTGTGCGATCCGGTGGGCTTTCCCTGGCCGTCAAATGCCTGGTTCAGGGACTGCTTCAGGTTTGCGAGCCTGTTCCCCATGCCTGCCTCATTGAGGACGTTTTCCAGGTAGGACTGGGCTTGCGGCTGGCGCATGGGACTGGTCTGAGTCCCATCGCTCTTGATGACCACCATCTCGGAAATTGCGGCAGGTGACGCCATGCTCTTCCCCCTCGCGCTGTCGTGCAGGAAGTTCGGGATCTCCCGACCTTTCCTCAGCGTATCCCGGCAGGAAGGTCCGGGTGAGACTCTTTGGGTAATCAGCTGCGGCATTCTGAGCTTGGCTCTGTCGGTGATCTTGGTGTTCGGCCGCCTGGGATCGTGATGGTGCGTCAGTCTTGCGGGTGCAGGAGGTCCGTGAGGCTGGCGAGGAGTGTGAAGGCCTCGACGACCCTGTGGTCGAACGTGTCCATCCGACGGCTGTGGAAGGCGGGGTGGAGATGGTGCTCAAGCAGAGATTCGAGGTGCCGGAGCGACGCGGGGCTGAGGTCGCGCTGGTGGGCCTTCCACTCCTCGACGTAGTCCCCGACCTGCATCGGGCTGTACTTCTGGATCCGTTCCGCCTTGCGCTGGCTTTGCGGAGCGTTCTTCCGGGCCTGGTAGACCTCGGCGAGCCGGGCCTTGGCCTTGTCCTGCGTGGTGAACCCGGACTCCTCCGCCTGCCTTCCGGCCGCGTTGCGGTACCGGATCTTGTACTCGCGCGGGCACCGGGGCCACCGGGACCCGGGGTGCTCGCACTCCTTGAAGAAGGAACCCATGCCGCGGATGAGGCTGGTGGTTGCCATGATCGATCTCGCTCCCCGGGCGTCCTGCTGACGTTTTGCTGACCCCGGATGGTCGATCAAGCCCCTGAGCTGGGACGAACCGCCGAAAGCGTGCTATGTGGTGGGGATGTGCTGATGGCCTCTCAGCTCGGGTCCGCCCCTTGGAGCATCGCGGGCCGGTGCGGCGTCGTCCTATGCGGGGCCGATCGCGTCCGCCGCAGTGGGCTCAGAAGCTGCCGCCGGCGTGCGGAGGACCCGGCGGACGGTGTCGCGGAGCCAGCGGTGGGCCCCGTCGGCCGTGTGCCGGGGGTGCCAGGCCATGCCGATGGTCAGGGGCGGCAGGGCCAGGGGGATGTCGAGGAGGTGCAGTCCGAGGGCGCCGGCGTCGTGGGTGAGGGGCGAGGGAGCGGCGCCGGGGAGTGCGGCGGGTACGAGGCAGACGAGGTCGCTGCGGGTGGCGAGGGTCATCGCGGCCAGGTGGCTGGGGAGGACGACGCTGACCCGCCGGTGGAGGTCCTGCTCGGCCAGGGCGGCGTCGAGGGGGCCGGTGAACCGGCCGCGGCGGCTGACCGCGGCGTGGTGGGCGGCAGCGAGCCGGGCCGGGGTCAGCGGTCCTTCGGTGAGCGGATGGCCGGGCCGGACGGCCGCGACCATGCGGAGGCTGACCAGTTCTTCGACCTGGGTTTCGGGGTCCACGTGGTCGATGGATCCGACCTCCAGGTCGATCCGGCCGTCGCGCAGGGCGGGCCCGGCCTCCAGGTCTTCGGCCCGGATCCGGAACGAGACCCCCGGCGCCTCCCGCTGGGCCAGTCGCAGCAGCCCGGGCGCCAGCGCCGCGCCGACCAGGTCGGCGGCCTGGAGGGTGAAGGTGTTGCGGAGGCCGGCGGGGTCGACGCTCGTGCCGGGACTGAGCAGCGCGCCGAGGCTGCGCACCACTGTGGCGGCTTCCTCGCGCAGGGCCTGGGCGCGCGGGGTGGGAACCATGGTCTGTCCGGCCCGGACCAGGAGGGGGTCCTGGAGGATGCGGCGCAGCCGGGCCAGGGTGCGGCTCATGGCGGCGGGCGAGGTGTGCAGTCGTGCGGCGGCGCGGGTCACGCTGTGCTCGGCCAGCAAGGCATCCAGAGCGATGGCGAGATTGGCGTCGATGACCGGATCCGGGCTGCTCACCAGCATCATTCCATTTCAGTCAATGATTCCGTGCTGAAGTTCCCATTGTGGCAGCACGGCGGACCTCAGCAGGATGAGGGCGTACCGAAACCAGCACCAGCTACGAGGTTTTCATGATCGTCATCACTGGTCCCACCGGGAACATCGGCCGCCACCTGCTCTCCCGGCTCCTGGAGTCCGCCCCCGCCGCGGGCGAGGAACTGCGCGTGATCGTGCGCGATCCCGCCCGGCTTCCGGACGCGGCGCGCGGACGCGTCGAGGTCGTCACCGGCTCGCACGCGGACGCCGAGGTCCTCGACCGGGCCTTCGAGGGCGCGGACGGGGTCTTCTGGCTCGTCCCCCCGGACGCCTCCCTGACCCCGTACGACGCCTACAGCGGTTTCACCCGCCCCGCCAGCGAGGCGCTCGTCGCCCACGGCGTCGGCCACGTCGTCGGCGTCTCCGCGCTCGGCCGCGGGACCCCGCTCGCCGACCGGGCCGGCCTCGTCACCGCCTCCCTCGCCATGGACGACCTGATCGCCGGCACCGGCGTCGCCTACCGGGCCCTGGCCAACCCGTCCTTCTTCGAGAACCTCCTGGAGGAAGCCGACTCGATCCGCGAGAAGGGCGTCTTCACCGACTCCGTCGACGCCGACCGCAAGGCCCCGTTCGTGGCCGTCGCCGACATCGCGGCGGCCGCAGCCGGCCTGTTGCTGGACCGCTCGTGGACCGGCACCGGCAGCGTCCCGGTCCTGGGGCCGCGGGACCTGTCCCCGAACGACCTGGCCCGCATCATGACCGAGCAGTTCGGCCGCCCCGTCCGCTACGAACGCCAGTCGTTCGACGAGCTGTACACCACCCTCGTCGGCTACGGCCTCAACGAGGCGTTCGCCCAGGGCGTGGTCGACATGAAGCGGGCCAAGGACGAGGGCCTCGACGCCGGCGTCGCCCGTACCCCGGACACCGCCTCCTCCACCGGCTTCGAGCAGTGGTGCGCCCGGACCCTCAAGCCCGCGGTCCTCTCCTGAAGTCCAGCACCCGGCGCCGGGGCAGCACGGAGCCCGGCGAACCAAGACCACTACCCACCTGCCGCTTTGGAGGCACCCCGATGTCCGCTGAAATGTCCGAACCGCCGGTCACGGCGTTCATGCTGGTCAAGACCACACCCGAGTGGCTCGCGCTGACCGTCAAGGAACGCGTGGACGCCTTCACCACCCAGGTCCTGCCGGCCATCAAGGCCAAGACCACCGGCGTCCGGTCACGCTTCTACGACACGGAGTTCTACTCCGCTCGTGTCACCGACGTCTGGGTGTGGGAGGCCGACGACCACCACGCCTACCAGCTCCTCGTCGACGCACTGCGCGAAACCCCCTTCTGGGACCGCTACTTCGAGGTCGTCGACCTCCTCGTCGGCACCGAGAACGGCTACGCCCGAACCTACGGCCTCGAACCCGTCGCCACCATCGCCACCTGACACACCACCCACCCACCTGCGCACGAGCGCCGATGCCCCCTGACCGGTCGGCGGTTTCTAGGGGTCGTTGCAACACGTGGTCGGTTTGATCAGGCCGCGATGAGTTTATGCAGGCGCTCGGCTGGGGTTTCCCAGCCGAGCGTTTTGCATGGGCGGCCGTTGAGTTCGGCGGCGACCGCGAGTCCGGTGGCGTCCTTGAGCCGCACCGCGACCCGGACACCCTCGCCCTGGCGCGGGCCACCATCGGCACGGGCGGAGAACAGGGTGCCGCGGCGTGCCGCGGAGAGCGCGAGCAAGGGCTCGAAGCCGTCCTCGGACGGGAACGGGCCCGGGGCGAGCCCGGTCCGGTCCACCAGCAGGCCTCCTGAAGTTCGCAGGAGGCCCGAAGAACCTGTTCGGTTTTCTTGGGCGAGGACCGAATGGAACTCGATCACCGCAGGTCGGGGGCGTGGCTTCGGCCCCGTTGCTTCAGGTGTTGAGCAGGCGGTTGAAGAACGAGCGGTAGCGCTGGAGCGCGACGCGCAGTTCTTCGGTCGGCACCTCGTCGCCGCGGTGCCACTGGCCTTCGAGGTCCTGCTTGTGCGCGGAGAAGGTGGTGGCGAGTGCCTGCATCGTCTCGGCGACCAGATTATCGGCCGCGGACACGGCATGGCGCGGGTCGTCGACGAATTCGCCCTGGATCTTCTGCCACCGGGAGCGGAACTCCTCCTGCTGCCCGCCCAGCAGGGGTTCGTTCTCGGCGGCTTCCGGGTCCTCGGTGCGCTCGGATGGCTCGGATGCCTGGGTGTAGCCCCTTTCCTGCTCCTCTTCCTGTCCGCGTTCCTGCCCGTAGTCCTGCTCGCGGTCGCGGCCTTCGAGCGTGAACTCCTGCTCACCGCTCCGCTGTTCGGTGGTGGCTTCCCCGGGGAACGCCGGTGGCGAATCCGCCCCGGAGGTATCGCTCTGTTCGTCGGTGTCCTGTCGGGCGCCGGCCAGATCCTCCGTGGACAGGCCGCCCTCGCGCGGTTCGGATGTTGCTCGGCTGTGCATCTCTTCACTTCCCTCTCGGCAGTTCCGGTCGGCGGCCGTCGCCGGGTGCGTCCCGTCAGCTCAACTCGCCGGTCCGGGGCTCACGCACGGCTGCCCTGCGGACGGTCACCGTTGTGGAGCAGTTCCTCGAACAGGGTGCGGTAGTGCACCATGGCGCCCCGCAGTTCTTCCGTGGTCGCCTGGTGGCGGCTGCTGCGGTCGTTGACCTCGTGAGCGGACCGGAAGTGCGTCAGCACGCTCCCGTGTTCGACGGAGAGGTCCTTGAGCTGCTGCTCGTACCCCTCGGTCGGGTATCCGCGCTCGCTCATGAGCGTGGTGACGAGCCGGTCCGCCTCGTGCACCGTGTCGTCGGGCCGGTCGACGAACTGTTCCTGCACCCGTGCCCAGTCCTTGGCGTACCGGTCACGGGCACCCGGTGACAGCGGTTTGATGTTCAGCGAGTCGTGGCGCGACTCGCGTTTGCGCAGCTCCCGGTCGGCGGCGAAACGGCCGTCCTTCGCCTCCGCGGTCCGGTCGTACTCCGGGCCGAACCGCTCCTGCAGATGGCGGCGGCGGATGACGAACGTCGCCACCAGCGCGCACACGACCAGAAGGACGACGACGATGGCGATGACTGCGATGAGGGTCCCTGTTGACATTTGGGTCCTCCGCTTGTAGCTCCAGACCTCCCTGAACGGCGCGTGCCCTGCTGCCCGGAGCCAAAACACGGACGAACCGAAGAAGTCGAACGATGTGCCACGCGGACGTGCCCGAGACGCAGCGTCGGCTTCTGGTTCGCACACACCTCGCGGGTGGGCGGGCTCCTCCAGGGGGCGATCGACGGCGTGCCCGGAGATGCTGACGGGGCTGCCCGTGGAGTGACCCGGGCGGACCCGAGGGGGCAAGGGCGGCGGAGGACGGGCGGGTTCCGGGGTTGGTGGGGCGGCGGGCGTCGCCGGTGTGGATCTTCGCGTTGCGGACGACGACGTCGGCGGCGTCCTCGAGGGCGTCCTCGGCGGCGCGGGGGACCAGCCCACCGACGGGTATTGCAGGCACCTCGACGGCCTCCTGTCACGGGATCGACCTGCCGCCCGGGTGCGGGCGGCAGGCGGAGGCTTCCGCGCGGGCCGGGGTCGCAGCCGCGCCCCGTTCGGGCGCCTGACGAGACGTCAGGCGCAGGGGTGGTGCCGGACTTGGCCCACAGCACACCGGCCCCGGTCCGCGAGCGCACCAGCCGCCCGCAGCGGCGATCGTTCGGGGGTGGTCAGGGGGTGGTCGACGGTGAGGGCCGAAGAGGTCCGTGGTGCCGAAAGGGGAAGGTGCCCGGCTGTCGGACACCTTCCCCCGCTGGTCGCCGAGGTGCTCGCCGAGGTAGCTCCCGCCGGCGACGGCGTTGTCGAGTTCCCGCCGCCCGGCCCGGCCCGGCCCCGCCGCGCGGGCTACAGCGCGGCCCGCTGGGGCCGGGTGGGAACGACGATGACGGTGGGGGTGCCGGCGGTCAGGGCCGCGGTGAACTCCCGCTCCAGGTCCTCGGTGGTCTCCACGTCGACGGCGCGGCAGCCGAAGCCGCGGGCCACCGAGGCGATGTCCAGCCCGGGCAGGTCGAGCCCGGGCACCCCGGGGGTGTCCTCCAGCAGGGCGAACGACTTGAGGATCGAGTACTCGTGGTTGCGCATCACCACGTAGACGATCGGGAGGCGGTGCCGGGCCGCCGTGTAGAGGGCCTGCACGGAGTACTGGAAGGAGCCGTCGCCGATCAGGCCGACCACCGGGCGCAGCACTCCCCGGTCCCGGTCGCCCAGCGCGACGCCGACCGCGGCCGGGACGGCCCAGCCGATGCCCCCGCTGGCCGTGGCGAAGAACGAGCCCGCTCGGGTGGTGGGCAGCCATTCGAGCTGCTGCGCCATGGTCGAGGTCGACTCGTTGACGAAGACCGCGTCCGGCGGGCGGACCCTGCTCAGGGCGGCGTACACCTCGGGCGGGGTGAGCGGCCGGTCCGGGGCGGACGGCAGCACGCGGGGCCGCGGCATCGGCTCCGGAGCGGTCCGCGTCGAACCCTCCTCGACCAGGTCCAGCAGCAGCTCGATCGCCCGCCGGGGATCGCCGAGCAGACTGTCGCCGACCCTCGCGGCCGCGGCCGCCTCCGGGTCGCCGGTGATCTGGAGCAGCCCGGTGCCCGGGGGGAGGTAGTCGCCGGGCACGTACGGGTAGTAGCGGAACACCTCCGCGCCGATCACCACCACCAGGTCGTGCCCGGCCAGCCGGTCGCTGATGGTCTTCACCGACATGCCCAGCGGGCCGGCGAACAGCGGGTGGTCCTCGGGGAAGGAGACGCGGTCCCCCAGCGGGGCGCCGTAGACGGCGGCGCGCAGTCTCTCCGCCAGGGCGACGGCCGCGTCCCAGCCGCCACTGCGGTCGACCTCGGGCCCGAAGACGAGTGCGGGCCGGCGGCTGGCGGTGATGCGCTCGGCGAAGGCGCGCAGCCGCCCGGGGTCGGGGGCCACCCGCTCGCTCACCGTCCGCACCCGGGTGAAGCCGGACAGCGGCCGCTTCCAGTCGTCCATCGGGATCGACAGGTAGACCGGGCCGGCGGGCGGCTGGAGCGCCTGCGCGTAGGCACGCATGAAGGCCTCGGGGACGTCCTCGGCGCAGGCCGGCTCGTAGGACCACTTCACCCAGGGTTTCGGCAGCTGGGTGGCCTCGCGGTTGCCGAGGTACGGCTCGCCGATCACCAGCTCCCGGTGCTGCTGGCCGGCGGTGACGATCAGGGGCGTGTTCCCGTGGTGGGCCGCCACCAGGTTGCCCAGCGCGTTGCCGGTGCCGGCCGAGGAGTGCAGGTTGACCAGCGCGGGGCGGCCGGTGACCTGGGCGAAGGCGTCGGCCATCGCGAGGGCGGACGCCTCCTGGAGCGCCAGGACATAGCTGAAGTCCGCGGGGAAGTCCTGGAGGAACGGCTCCTCGGTGGAGCCCGGATTCCCGAAGACCGTGGTGAGTCCGAGCGTGCGCAGCAGGTCGTACGTCACGGTGCGGACGGTGGGGTGCTCAGCCATGGGTGCCAACGCTTTCACCCGGGGCACCAGGGCCTCAGGGCTCGCAGGGACGGGTCTCGGTCCAGCCGACCAGAAGCCTCCTGGGGCGGGACGGCGACGGGGGACGGCACATCGGTTCCGATCGTCACGCCGGCCGGCTCTTGCAGGAGAGCATCGGCACCGAGGGCCCCGCAACCGGACGAACGGGTGCCGGGCCCTGGGGCAGGGCGGGTCGGCCGCCGCCTCGGCCGGTGCGCGGGCTAGGTTCGGGTCCGTGACCGGCAACGACGCGGTCCTGGCGCTGATGGTCGCCACGGCGCTGGGCTTCGACTTCACCAACGGCTTCCACGACACCGGCAACGCGATGGCGACCTCGATCGTCACCGGCGCCCTGCCGCCGCGCGTCGCGGTCGCGGTGTCGGCGGTGCTGAACCTGGTGGGCGCGTTCCTGTCGACCGCCGTGGCGGCGACCATCGCCAACGGCCTGGTCGCCACGGGAGAGGTGACCTTGACGGTCATCTGCGCCGGTCTGGTCGGCAGCATCCTGTGGAACCTGGCCACCTGGTTCCTCGGGATCCCCTCCAGTTCCTCGCACGCGCTGATCGGCGGGGTGGTCGGGGCGACGGTGGCAGCCGCCGGGGCCTCGGCCGTCAAGTGGCAGGGGCTGGTCTCCAAGGTGATCGTGCCCGCGGCGCTGTCGCCGTTCATCGCCGGTGGGGTGGCCGTGGTGGGCACCCTCCTGGTCTACCGCCTCACCCGCGACGTGCCCGAAGGCCCGCGCGGGCGCGGCTTCCGGCTCGGCCAGATCGGCTCGGCCTCCATGGTCTCGCTCGCCCACGGGACCAACGACGCGCAGAAGACCATGGGCGCCATCACCCTCGCCCTGATCGCCAACGGCACCCTGCCCGCCGGGGCGAAGGCACCGGCCTGGGTGATCCTCTCCTGCGCGCTGGCGATCGCCCTGGGCACCTACATCGGCGGCTGGCGGGTGATCCGGGCCCTGGGCAAGGGGCTGGTGGAGATCGAACCGCCGCAGGGGATGGCCGCCGAGTCGGCCTCGGCCGCCGTGATCCTCTGCTCCACCGACTTCGGCTACTCGCTCTCCACCACGCACGTGGCCACCGGGTCGATCCTGGGCTCGGGGATCGGTAGGAGCGGCGCCGTGGTGCGCTGGCAGCTCGCCCGCCGGATGGTGACGGCCTGGCTGCTCACCCTGCCGGCTTCCGCCCTGGCCGGCGCGCTGGCCTACTGGGCCGCGAACGGGATCGGCGGGACGGCCGGTGTGGTGGTGATCGTCGGCGCGCTGGTGGCGGCGTCGGTCGCCTTCTTCGCCGCCTCCCGCCATCCGGCCGTGACGCCGGAGAACGTCAACGCCGCGTGGACCGGTTCGGCGGCCCCGGAGCCCGCCAAGGCCAAGGACGAGGTGAGCCCGTGAACTCCTGGATCAACCTGGACGCGGTGTGGAAGATCGTCGTGGTGGGCCTGCTCACCGGCGCCGGACTGCCCGCGCTGTTCGCCCTCGGCCTGCGCCTGCTCAACCCGTCCGGCGCGGCCGGCGAGCCGGCCGCGCTCCGGCCCGCCGCCGGGCCGGTCGGCTCCACCCTGGCGGGACTGATCTTCGCGGTGGTGCTCGCGGCGATCGGCTGGGGCATCTCCGTCATCGTCAGCCACCACTGACCGCCCGGCGCCCGGCACCCGAGAACCCGGCACCCGAGCACCCGGCACCCGAGCACCCGAGCACCCGAGCACCCGAGAACCCGAGCACCCGAGAACCCGAGCCTTCATGACCGATCGCCCACGGCGTCGGCTCCGCCCCGGCCGTGCAAGGCCTCGGGTGCCGTATCCGGTCCTGAGCGGGTGTCAGTGGTCGCGGCGAGGTGGGTGCCGAAGAAGTCGGTCAGCCTCGCGACGGCGGGGGTGACGTACTCGTCCTTGTCATAGAGGTCGACGTGCGCGGCGCCGTCGATCCAGTGCAGTTCCTTCGGCCCGGTCGAGCGCTGGAAGGCCCGCACGCTCATCCAGGCGGTCACCGCCTCGCGCCCGGCGACCATGAGCAGCGGGCGCGGGGCGAGCAGGGGCAGGGAGGCGAAGGCGTCGAAGGCCGCGATGCGGTCGATGCTGGACCAGGTCAGGGCCTTGGCCGCCCGGGGGTGTTCGGCGCGGGGCGTGCAGTAGTACTCCCAGCCGTCGTGGACGTGCGGGCCGCCGCGGCGGGCCTCCTCCTCGGTCGCGGGGGAGATCGGGAAGGTCCGGACGCCCTCGCCCCGGGCCTCGGCGGTGCGGGCCGCGGCGGCGCCTTCGAGCATGGCCCGGAAGACGGCCGGGTCCTGGGTGCCGTCGGCGCCGTCGCGGAACTGACGGGCCATGTCGGTGGCGCTGACGGTGGCGACGGCCCTGATCCGGTGGTCGGTCGAGCCGGCGGCCAGGGCGTAGCCGCCGGAGGCACAGATGCCCAGCGCCCCGGTCCGGCCCGGGTCGGCCTCGGCGCGGGTGGTGAGGAACGAGACGGCGGCCTTGAGGTCCTCGATCCGGTGCGCCGGGTCCTCCAGGCCGCGCGGCTCGCCCTCGCTCGCGCCTTGGAACGCGGAGTCGAAGGCGAGGGTGACGAAGCCGCGCTCGGCCAGGCGCCGGGCGTACAGGCCGGCGGCCTGCTCCTTCACCCCGCCGCCGGGGTGGCCGACGACGATCGCCGGGCGGGGGCCGCCCGTGCCGCCGTCGTCGGGGGTGTACAGGTGGCCGGCGAGGTTCAGGCCGGCGCTGGGGAAGGTCACATCGGTGATCACGGTGCTGCTCTGGTCGTCGTGCGACGGGCGGGTCGGCGCGGGGCGACTCCGGCGGCTCTCTTCGGTGGCCGTTCCCCACCGTGGCGCCGGAGCGTGCGGGGGTGCCAGGGAGGAAGCTGCCTATGCACGCCGGTACCAGGCACGAGGCCGCTCCCGTGCCGGACACTGGAACCATGACCGTCCGCGACCGGCCCTCCCGCGACAACGAGCTGGGGGACTTCCTGCGTGCCCGCCGCGCCGCCCTCGACCCCCACGGGGCCGGATTCCCCGACGACGGACGGCTGCGGCGGGTGCCGGGCCTGCGCCGCGAGGAACTGGCGCAGCTCGCCCATGTGAGCGTCGACTACGTCGTCCGCCTGGAGCAGGGACGCACCCGAACGGTCTCCCGGTCGGTCCTCGACGCGCTCGCCGACGCGCTGCGCCTGGCGCCGGACGAACGCGCCTACCTGTTCGCGCTGGCCGACGCGGCCCCGGCACCCGCTGCCCCACCGTCCGGCCGCCCACCCGTGGACCCGCAACTGCGGCAGCTCCTGGCGACCATGCACGACGTCCCCGCCATGGTCCTCAACCGGCGCCTGGACGTCCTGGCCTGGAACCACGCGGCCACTGCCCTGCTCACCGACTTCGGCGCACTCGCCCCCGGGGAGCGCAACCTGATCCGCCTCACCTTCCTCGACGACGCCTACCGCGCGCTGTACGCGGACTGGCCCCGCGCCGCGCGCGACTGCGTCGCCACGCTGCGCATGGAAGCCGGGCGCCATCCGGAGGACCGTGAACTCGCCTCCCTGATCGCGGAGTTGACTTCCCGAGACGCGAACTTCCGGGCCTGGTGGGCCGACCGCCGGGTGCGCGGCCCCCGGCAGCTCACCAAGACCTACGTCCACCCGCTGGCTGGCCCCCTGACCCTCGACGTCCAGCAGTTCACCGTCGACACCCGGCCCGACCAGCAACTCATCGCCTACACCGCCCCTCCCGGCTCCCCGGCCCACGAGGGGCTGCGATTCCTCCTCCAGTGGGCACCTGCTCCGCGCGGATGACGCTCGCGCGCGGAGCCCGCGCGGAACCGTCGTTGGGCGCGGGTGCAGTCGTGCAGTCCTACAGCCGCACCCGCGCCCGCCCGCGGCGGCGGGCGGATCGGGCCTGGGGCGGATTCTCGGAGAGGGCGGGAGGCCGAGCAGCGTCCTCGTTCAGCGCGAGTTTCAGTGCGAGCCGGCACAACCAGGTGCGGTACCAGCCGACTTGTCGGTATTCGACCTGCTCTGACGGGAGCCGCACGGCCGTTCACCCATCCCCCTGCGAGGCCGGGCCGAGGGAGGCGTAGTGTGCGCGGTGTGAAAGAACTGATCTTCCGGGGGAAAGACAGATTCCGCCCGGACTGGTCCGATCTCGGGCCGGTGCTCATCGTCGTCACGGTCGAACTCGTCGCCGGCCACCTGAAGTTCCACCTCGGCCTCGGCCCCATGGTCCTCCTCGTCGGCGGGACCGTGGTGCTGGCCGCCGCGAGCCGCCTCCTCTCCATGCGGTACTGGAGCAGGGTCGGCACCGACGGAGTCACCATCTGCTGGGGGTTCGGCCGTGGCCGCACCTACTCCTGGCAACAGATCTCCTGGATCGACGTGTCGGAGATCCAAGGCCGCGGCGCGCCCACACGCGTGGCCCGGATCCACACCACCGACGGTCGGCGCCACTGGATGTCCACCGTGATGGCCAGCGACCTCCACCCGTCGGAGGACTTCGACGCCGACTTCCGGCGGGTCGTCGACTGGTGGAAGCACAGCACCAGTCCGAGCCTGCGCGTCCTGCCGGAGAAGAAGTTCCGGGACCGGCTGACGCCCGTGAGAACCGCGGTGCTGTGCACCGTCGTCCTCGCCGTCGTCCTCTTCGCCTTCACCGTGGTGCTGGCCCAGTAGCCACCTGAACGCGTCGGCTCGGCTCTCCTGACGGGCGGTGGGCCGTGGCGCCGGGTTGTGGAGATCAGTCGGCCCTTGTCAGCGAGCCGGTGGGGTGAGGACTGCGCGGTCGAACGGGCCACCGTGTGAGGTGGCGTACGTGACGGCGTCGTTGACGGCACTGATGCCGAAGGACCGGACCCGTTCGGGGGCGAGGTCGAGGGCGCCCGAGGCGAGGAGCCGGATGATGCCGACGTTCGCGGTACGCGGGTACTCCAGCCGTGCGGACACGGTGCGGTACTGCTCGGTGAGGTAGGGGCCCATACCACTCGCCCGGACCTCGTCGGCGGTGGTCCGCTCGGTGGTGTAGCCGCGCAGGACGCCACGCAGCCGGGCGTCGACCCGTCCGGCGGCGACAGCTCCCTCAACGACGAGACCGGCGTCGTCGGCCTCGGCCTCGACTACCAGGACCACCTGTACGTCGTCGCCGACGAGTCCGACATTCTCGGCGCCAACGACTGGGGCCTCACCGCCTGCCGGCTCGCTCTGCGGCTGCGCGCGGACGCGATCGTGGTCGAGGCGAACTACGGCGGCAACATGGCCCGGCAGATCCTCAGCCAGGCATGGGACCAACTCGCCCGCGAAGGGGAGACACACGGCCAGCTGATGCCGCTGATCGTCGAGGTCAACGCCAAGGTCGGCAAGCGGCTGCGCGCGGGGCCGGTGACGCAGCTGTACGAGCCGGGCCGGGTCCACCACGTCGGGCACTACCCGGAGCTGGAAGGACAGATGGTGACCTGGGTCGCCGGGATGGACAGCCCCGACAGGATGGACGCTGCGGTGCACGGCCTGACCGAGCTGGCCGGCGGAGGTCCGCCGGCCCTTCTTCGCCCGCAGCTGGTCACGCAGCGTGTCGTGGATCCGCTCGGTGGTGCCGTCGCGTTCCCACTCCTTGAAGTAGCCGTAGACGGTGGTGTGGGGCGGGAAGTCGTGCGGCAGGTAGCGCCAGGCGATACCGGTGCGTGCGACGTAGAGGATCGCGTTCACCACCTCACGCAGCGCTGTCGTGGGCTCACGCCCTTCGGCGCGGGTACGTCGCCACTCCACCAGCACTGGCTCGATGAGCTCCCACTGATCGTCCTTCAGGTCCGATGGATACCTGCGTCGTTCCGTCACGTTTGATGAATATCGCGGACACGGACCCGGCCGCCACGAGATCCTGAAAACGAGTCCGTGCCGCAAGAACCAAAGCCGGACAGTTGGGGGGAATCCCCTATCGAACACCCTCTCACACGTGGTCAGCGTCCGCCTGTACATGGCGGTGCGTCATCAGCGCACGGAAGCGCGATCGACTTCACGAAATCTGCGCCTGAACCACCTCGCCCCGCTAGAAACACTCACGCGCACCGGCGGTTGAGTGGCGGCGGCGCGGAGGGTCGGGGAGGCCCGCCCAGGTGTTCGGAGTCGAGTGTCACGGGTGTGGCGTGATCGGTGTCCGGGTCGATACGGGCCGTTCCGGTTGTCAGATCGCGCCGTTGCTGACCATCACGAAGCCCATCCAGTGGTGGCTGTTGGAGAAGTCGCCCTGTGTGTCCGATCCGGTTGGGACGAAGATCCCGGGGCCGCCGATGTGGCCGAAGGGGGAGCCTGCCTGCGCCTGGAAAGGGATGTAGACCACGGCGGGCGCCTCGGGGCCGAACAGGCCGACACCGGGCGGAACCGCGAGCCGGTAGATCGACGGGATGGCCGGATCGTCGTTCTCGTACAGGACGGAGAATCCTGCCGGTCGGCCGGCGGCCGGAACGCGTGTGTAGAACGGGGTGGAGAAGGTGAAGTGCGAGAAGTTCTGGGTCGGGTGGCTCGTTCCGGCCCCGTTGTAGAAGTGGAAGGCGATCGGCGCCGCGTGGCCGCCGATGACCAGCGGCGACCCCTGGTGGGTGTAGTACAGGTTCACGTTGCCCGGGGCCGGGTTGTTCTTGGTGCTGCGTACGCTCAGGACCGGCCACTCGTTGTGGGTGAGGTCGGAGTCGGTGTCGGTCGTGTTGCCCGCGTCGGTCGTGAAGATGACCCGCCCGGAGGAGGGAATGTTGGGTGCCTGCGGGTCGAGGGCGAGCGGGACCACGACGTCGATGCTGGCGCCCGCGGCGATCCCGGCGAAGGAGACCTTGAACATGGACGGCGCGTCCACGGCGGTGTTCTGGTAGAGCCAGGTGGCGGTGCCCCCGGGGGTGCTGGGCAGGGTGGGGACGTTGATGAAGAACGGTGTGATGAACTTCAGTGACACCGGGCCGGTGGCGTTGTCGGGGCCGAAGTTGCCGCAGGTCACGGTCATGGTGCCGTTGCCGGAGGCGTCGAACTGCCCCATCTTCACGCTGCAGTACAGATCCACGGTGTTGGTCGTCCGCGGGGCGCTTGCGGCGGCCGGGCGGCCCGGTCGTCCCGCGGCTGTGGCGGGGGCCGTCGCTCCGAGGCCGAGGGCGGCCACGGTACCGCCGACGCCCGCCGCTTTGAGTAGCGATCGGCGGGGGACGGAAGCGGTGCCGGACCGGGGGGATGCGGGCGATGCTTCTCCGTGCTGATCGTCTTTCATATGCGTAACCTCTGCCTGGCGAAGGAATGTGCCGCTATCCCCGGGAATCCCCCCGGTCCGGGACGGCGATCACTTTTGTTTGTTGGCAAACTACTTGACCCGGTGAAGCCTCGCGGGCATCCCGCCCCGGCATGTCCGAGACAGTCGACGCCACCCTCGGCCGTCTGGGCGAATCGGTCCAGGTTCTGACATCCGGGCCCGTCGACACGATGCCGAGGGAGGTGCGTGCGGCGCCGACTGCTCTACCGGCCTTGCGGATTGGGGGTGAATCCTCCGGCTGTGCGCGTTCCCTGAGATCGGCTACCCGCTGCTCTGGCGGAAACCGGCCGCACGTCCGGCGGGCAATGGTGGCCACCGCCCCGCCCGAGGTCCCTCGATGTGCCGAGCCATCTGGGCGGCCGCCGCCCGTGCGAGCGGATGGCCTCCGAACGACACGTGGTCATGGCGCGAACTTTCTTCGTCTCGCGATGCCTCAGAGTCCATCGGCCGCGTGTTCCACTGAATCGTCAGGCCCGGCGACCCGGCCGGCGCCTGCTGTTGCGAAGGCCGGGCAGGGGATCCCTGACGCCACGCGGGCCCCGCCGACCCCGCGCAGCACAGGCCGGTCACCGCCCGCGAGAAGCCTGCCCGCGGCCCGCCCCCCAGGGGGGAGCGTGCAGCGGTGCGGGTGCCGTGCAACGGACAAGGAGGACGAAGTGGACCTGACGCACTGGCTGGGACAGGCGGTCGAGGAGGTCCGGACCTGGGCCGACGGCTACGGGCCCGTCGCCCGGCACCCGTCGCTCGCGGTGGACGAGGACGCGATGCGCACGGCGTTCGGCGACCTCGCCACACGGCTGGGCGCCAGCTATCCGTTCTTCCATCCGCGCTATGCCGGCCAGATGCTCAAGCCACCGCATCCGGCGGCGGTCGTCGGGTATCTGGCGGCCATGCTGATCAACCCCAACAACCATGCCCTGGACGGTGGACCGGCCACCTCCGACCTGGAGGTGGAGGCCGTCGAGGCCCTGGCCGGCATGTTCGGCCTGGGCGTCCACCTCGGCCACCTCACCAGCAGCGGCACCATCGCGAACCTGGAAGCCCTGTTCGTCGCCCGGCAGATCCACCCCGGCAAGGCCGTCGCCTACAGCACGGAGGCCCACTACACGCACAGCCGGGCGTGCCACCTGCTGGGCGTACCCGTGCACGCCGTACCCGTCGACCGCCGGGGCCGCATGGACGTCGACGCGCTGGAGCGCCTGCTGCGCACCGGTGACGTCGGCACCGTCGTCGCCACCGCCGGGACCACCGGCCTCGGCGCGGTCGACCCCGTCCACGACATCCTCCGACTCGCCCGCCGCCACGGGGCCCGGGTGCACGTCGACGCCGCGTACGGGGGCTACTTCACGCTCCTGGCCCACTGGAACGAAAGCCGAGGGGCAGGCGAGGACCCGGTCGAACCCCTGGTGGACCCGGAGCCCTGGCGCGCCGTCGCCCACTGCGACTCGGTGGTCGTCGACCCGCACAAGCACGGTCTCCAGCCGTACGGCTGCGGTGCGGTCCTGTTCGCGGACCCCTCGGTGGTCCGCTTCTACCACCACGACTCCCCGTACACCTACTTCACCTCGCAACGCCGGCACCTGGGCGAGATCAGTCTGGAGTGCTCCCGTTCCGGGGCCGGCGCGGCTCAGGTCTCCTGGCGTAGCGGCCGGTCGGGTCGGATGGCACGGGGGTGGTCGTCCGCCGTGTGGGGCCGAGCACTTCGCACGCTAGTGTGATGCGCCACAAATCATGAGGGTAAGTTGATACCCTTTTATGGTGTCGCATCCTGGGCCTTCTGCCGTGGTGATCTCGCTGTCTGAGGACGAGCGTGCCGAGTTGCTGCGTCGGGCGGGGTCCTGGGACCGAAGAGCCGCTGAACGGGCCCGGATCATCCTGGCGTGTGCTGACGGTATGTCGAATTCCGCTGCTGCAAAGCTCGTTGGCGTTCAAGACAAGACGGTGCGCAAGTGGCGTGGCAAGTTCGCGGCCGAGGGGCTGGCCGGCCTGCAGGATGCGGGCCGCATCGGCAGGCCGAAGGCC
The DNA here is from genome assembly GCF_044750105.1 of Kitasatospora sp. NPDC088861. NCBI lineage: Bacteria > Bacillati > Actinomycetota > Actinomycetes > Kitasatosporales > Streptomycetaceae > Kitasatospora > Kitasatospora sp. NPDC088861. Next base: position 159 of record NZ_JBIVJF010000011.1, on the reverse strand, counting down.
GACCTGGTCCTCAGTGAGGCCGAGTGGGACCAGTTGACGCGTTGGGCGAGGCGGGCGAAGACCGCGCAGTTTCTCGCGCTGCGGGCCAGGATCGTGCTGCGGTGCGCTGAGGGCGGGACGAACCGGCAGGCCGCGATGGATCTGGGCGTCGACGAGTCG